>CAJUPT010000001.1:0-146632 GCA_910588405.1 uncultured Lachnospiraceae bacterium
AGGCTCCGAAAAGCCTTGATATTACAGTGTTCCTATTAAAACTCATTCATACGAATGCTCCGCCTTCTGTCAACCGTTATTTTAATTCAAGCTCGCTCAGCACCTGTCCGCCCACCTGGAACAGACGGCTTCTGCTGATCGTGATACATTTTGAAATTGTTCCTTCCAGGCTACCCTGATAAATCTGAGCGCCTCCCATATCATAGATCAGACAATTGGTATCATTGTAAATCAGCAGGTAATCGCCGGAGAATTCCGCATGGTTGTAGGCCATGGCCACCGGCTTCACGAACAGCTCCTGCCCTGCCCCATTGTATACATGCAGCTGCCTCGTGCTGTCGGAAGCGTCTCCTTCCACTACCACACCCACATGGGAATCACTGTGAAATACGCTTAAGATATTTCTTCCATCGTAGGTGATGCTCTGGGCCAGCTCCGGGGAAAGGGCATTTTTCAGAGAATAAAAATCCACCCGGTCATCGGCAAAGGCGCAGGCTTGCTCATTTCCCAGAAAAGTGACTTCTCCTACCAGGGCATTCTGGTATTCCATGAAAATGCCCACCACCCGGTCCTGGCGGTTTTTTCCCACCTCAAAATTGTAAAAAACCACTTTGTTCATCATAGAGCCGGCATCCATGTAAATATAAGCCACCACCAACTGCTGACCGTCAGGAGAAATACCGATATCCATGGGATAGCCATACTCGTCGATCAGCGTTTTCAGCTTGATGTCCAGCTCGGTCCCGTTCTTGTCATAAAATACGATCTGGTTCGAGCGGGTATTTTCCAAAATCGCGACTGCCACACCCTGGGAAGCCACCTGCACTCGGGTGATCGGCCAGTTTGTGGTCACATTTCCCACGCAGCCAGAGGCATCGCATATGTACATTGTATAACCCTGCTGGTCGGCAAACACTGCGTAGCCGCCGCTGATATCCACAATGGGCTTTTTCATCTCAAACGACTGGTTCCAGACCACTTCTCCGGTCCGGTCATAGCAGATTGCCCCGTCCCGGCCATATCTCAGAATATAATTTCCAAACCCGACATAGTCCGACAGCCCGCCGCCCTCCAAAGATTTCTGCCAGAGCACGGTATAGCCGCCAAATGTCTTACTGCTCTGATAGAGCCAGAACACCAGACCGCAAGCTGCCAGACTAACCGCCAGCAGCAATATGCCGACAATTTTTTTTCGATGATGCCAAAACAGACTTTGATCAAGCGCTTCGGTATCTGTGTCCGTAACCGGCGCTGCCCCGAATTCCCCTCCGATTTCCTCATCTTCCCAGGAAGCGCCCCGGATCATCCTTCTTCTTAAAACCGATTTTCTTTTTTCTCGTAAATAATCATTTGTATCAGCCATGAATCGCGCCCTTCTGCGTCTGCGGGTCATTTCCTTTTTCAAACCGGACAATAAAATTTTCATCCGCACTACACTAGTATATATTATTTTAGCGAATAATGCTACCCGGTTTTACGGCAAAACCAGGATTTGTCCCGCAAACAGAAAATCAGGATTGCTGATATCGTTTTTTTCGCAGATTTCATGGATCATATCTTCATTTCCGTAAATGCGCATGCTGATTTTCTGCAGCGTGTCTCCCTGTTCCACCTGATAGGTTTCAGGAACCGAAGCCTGCGCTGGCGTCTCGGGGGGATTTGTCTCCTCCGGCTGGGTTTCGGTCGGGAGAGCTTCGGTTTCGGTTCCTGCAGCTGCATCCGGGTTTTGATCAGCTTGTCCGGCAGACCCGCCGTTCCCATCTTGTCCCGACTGTTCGTCTCCTGACTGGCTGTTTTCATCCGCCTGGTCACTCTCTCCCTGTTGGCTGCTTAACCCGGCCTGGCCGTTTTCCCCTTGCTGCCCGACTGCCTGTCCATCAGCCTCCGTGTCCTGGGTAGGACTCAGGTTCGCCGGATGCTCCCGTACAATCACGGATGCCGGTGGCGGACTGGTTTCCCTGCTCGTTGCAATCTGCGTATCCGGCTGCCCTTTTACCAGCGCCGAGGTCTGCATATCCTGTCTTCCATAAAACGCCATAACACCCATCAGAAATACGCAGACCAGCGAAGCGGCATGGACAAAACTATAATTTTTCTTTGACGCCGATCCCGGCCTGGAACCCACCGGTGGTTTTTTCTCCTGCATGATTTTCCGGTAATGATCCACCAGTTCCTCTTTCGGCTCCTCAGGCTCCGTCTTAAAATGAGGGGAGGAAAGGATCATATATTCCTGCATTTCCTCATTCCGCTCATAATAAATATGATAGCCCTTAAGCCGTTCCAGTCCCCTGATCGGGCAGACATAAAAATCCGCCTCCTGCTCCCGCTGCCAGAACAGTACCTGATATTCCTTTTGAAAATATCGTCGGAACATCAGCTCTGCCTTTTCCTCTGACGTTTCCTGCCCGTCGCTGTCACACAAAAACCAGCCCCATACCTGGGTTCCGGGAAATCTCTGGCTGATGGTCTCCTCTATCCTGGCCTGTCCGCTCTCGCCGGACAATTCTTCCTCGGTGACTTCCATCGCGCCGCTTAAAAACAGATAAACGGAATGGTCCGCCCGCTCCTTTTTTCCAAGCAGTATGCCGTACTTTCCCTCAGCGCTTCCCTGGGCTTTCAGACGATGGATATATGTCACCACATAGTCTTCCACATAAACCTTGATCCAGTCTTCTATTCCGCCGATCTGACGGATATTTTTCGGTATTTTCTGAACCTCCATTCTGATTATCCTCCATCCTGTCCATGCCATTCCCATCATGAATCCGCGATTCATGAACTTCATTCACCGCTCGGTGAACATGCAAGCATGCTCCCCTCGCTAACGTTCATGATATTATACGACAGGGCGGATGCGTAAGCTGTCATTTTCTGTCTGCGGTGACAAAAAAGTTTTTGACAGGAATCCCACTGTTTCGATTCCCCGGCAGATGCAGTCGGCCAGCTCCATTACCATAGAAAGGCGGGTATTTTGCAGAATCAGCGGCTCGAACCGCCCCTGACTCCCCACGATACCGGTGATGGAAATATGGCCGACTGCGGACAAATCTTTGCTGACGCCGAGCCCCGGCTTCATTGCCCCCTTTGACAGCGTGATACAGCCCACATGCTCTCTGGACCCTATGGAAGCGTCGATGGCTACCACCACAGCATCCTGATATTCCTGCTCGATCAGCTCGATCATTTCTTCCAGATTTACCGCATGTACCGGCTGGCGGAGGGTTCCCAGCACATCCGGACGGTCATAACCGCAGACTGCCCTCTGTCTGACCGGCGTATCCGGCCCTCCATATTTTCCGAACAGATACCCTGGCTCTCTGGTGGTCAGCATATGACCGATCAAAGGCCCCAGACTATCCCCCGTTGAACGGTCACTGCCGATACACAGATATAAAACCCTGTTCTTTCGTTTTTCCTCTCGGATCTCCGAAACCAGCCGGGCCAGCTGACTGCCAAAGGCTTCCGGTGAAAAAGCTTCGTCGGCCCGATAATACATAATCGCATTCTGTTTCAAAGAACTCACCTGTCTCTTTCCTGTATCACAGGCCCCAGGAACCCGCATATCCAACTGCTTACTAACTCAAATATGAATGAAAGCGGGTTCCTGTGCTTGCAATACAACTCTCATTCTGCCATTAATTATTCCCCAAATTAACAGGTGTATACCAGTAACCCCTTTTTCCTCCCGGCAGGTAATTGGTAAAGCCGAACATGGAGGCCATCACTCGTTCCCTTTCGCTGCATGCGCCAGGCACACCCAGGTAATACTGGCAGGGCGTCGTCCCTTTATAGCAAGCCAAAATCAGGTGATGATGGCGGTAATAGCCGTGAAGCAGGAAACTGTTATTGCCATACACCCAATTTTCCCTGGGGAGCCTTCCGATGTCTCTGGGCATAATCTTTAAAATCTCCCAATCGCTTCCCATGCCATTTAAAATCAGCTTCGGATAGAAAGATGCCAGTTTCTCCCACAGGCTTTTCGGCGGTTCCTGATACATATCGCTCCAGATACACTGCTCCGGACAGGGACAGCCTGACTGCTCCTGTTTCGTTTCAGGCTGCTCCTGCCGCAGATTTTTTTCTTCCTCCTGACATGGTTCTGTCTGTATAAAAGAAGGTCTTGGAGGGCCGAAAAAGGATGGTTCTAACTTCGGCATTTGCTGCTCTGACTCCGGCTCCCGCTTTGCATGCTCGGAAGATTCCTGCAAAACGGCTCTGTCAGCCATAATCCGTTCCACCTCTTTCTCCTCCAAAAGCTCCCGCAGCGTATCCCATTCCTCTACAGTACTGTCCATGGCTTCGGTGCCTTCCGCCTGCAGCAGTTCTCCAGCTTCTGACTGTTCCTCTCTTTTTTCCTCCTGCTGTCCTTCTTTTTTCTTCCGCACCCATTCACGATCTGTCGACGGCAATGATCCCTCTCCCGTCAATACGTCCTCTGCCCTCTCTGGCTGCGGCTGCTTCGCCCATCCCTGCTCCTCTGGCTCATCCACCTGGGCTGCATGAAGCACCTCCATTGATGCTTCCCCAGGCATAAACAGCGGAAGATCATCCCATACCGTTGCGCAGATCAAGCCCTTCCCGCCATCTTCCATGTCCGGAAGCGGTTCCTGACCCTCTTTGTCCTGGCCGCCATATAGCAGCAAGCCGGCCACATGATTCAAATCCGCCGCCTCCCCAAGAAAACGGGCAAGAGGCATCTGAACCCCCCATTCCCCCTGACCATTCCCGGCATTTATCCGGCCCAGCCGCCACAGCCGCAGCTTATAGTCCTCCCGCATAAAGCCGTAAACATTCCACTGAGGCGCCTGATTCAGAAATCCGCCTTTCACAGACAGCTGCAGCCTGCACTGATTATTTCTGATCTCAACTTTTACAAATCCGGAGTTTTTTTCTTTGATCTTATGTTGATAAAAATACAGATAAGAAAACAAACGTTTATAATCAGACATATTCTCATCTCTCCTCTCTCCTATCATATGAGAGGGTTGATGAAAATATTACGAAGGAACCGGCAAAATGCAGTGACAGTGCACTTTGCCGGTTCCCAAAGAAAATCAATCTGGTTTTGAATACGATATGAAAAAACAGTCGCTACACATGAATCTCTGCCTTTACGCCCAACAGCTCCTTATTTTCTTCCAGCATGGGCCGGATTACGTCGGCCAGGAATTCCTCCACCTGCTCTTTCGCGCGCCCGGTATAGCGGGAGGGCTCCATCAGCTTCTTAAGGTCTTCCAGGTTCAGATTAAAGGCCGGATCAGCGGCGATCAGCTCCAGGAGATTATTCTCCATCCCCTTTTCCTTCACATTCCGCCCCGCTTCCATGGAAAGCACTCGAATCCGCTCGTGAAGCTCCTGCCGGTCTCCGCCGGCCTTCACCGCATCCATCATAATGTTTTCCGTAGCCATAAAGGGCAGCTCCGCCATCAGCCGCTTTTCAATCACCTTCGGATATACCACCAGGCCGTCCACCACGTTCAGATACAGGTTCAGAATCCCGTCCACGGCCAGAAAAGCCTCCGGAATGCTGATCCGCTTATTGGCGGAATCGTCCAGCGTCCGCTCAAACCACTGGGTAGAGGCCGTCATCATAGGATTCATGGCATCCGCCATCACATAATTAGCCAGGGACGCCATACGCTCGCTGCGCATGGGATTTCTCTTATAAGCCATGGCGGAAGAACCAATCTGATTTTTCTCAAAAGGCTCCTCCACCTCTTTCAGATGCTGCAGAAGACGGATATCATTGGAAAATTTATGGGCGCTCTGGGCAATGCCGGAAAGCACATTCAGTACCCGGCTGTCCACCTTTCTGGAATATGTCTGGCCGGACACGGGATAACAACCGGGAAATCCCATCTTTTCTGCGATCTTCCGGTCTACCGCCTTCGCCTTCTCGTGGTCGCCGTCAAAGAGCTCCATAAAGCTGGCCTGGGTTCCCGTCGTTCCCTTCGAGCCCAAAAGCCGCATACTGCCGATCAGGTAGTCCAGATCCTGAAGGTCCAGCAAAAGCTCCATCATCCACAGAGACGCCCGCTTGCCCACAGTAGTAGGCTGAGCCGGCTGGAAATGGGTAAAGGCCAGCGTCGGCTGCGCCTTATAGCTGTCTGCGAATTTCGCCAGCTCGTTCAGCACGTTCACCAGCTTTTTCTTCACTAGCTTCAGCGCCTCCGTCATCACGATAATATCGGTATTGTCCCCCACATAACAGGAGGTGGCGCCCAGATGGATAATGCCCTTGGCTTTCGGACACTGGGTACCATAGGCATATACGTGGGCCATCACGTCATGGCGCACCAGCGCCTCCCGCTCTTTCGCCACGTCATAATTGATCTCATCCTGGTGTTCCTTCAGCTCCTGAATCTGCTCTTCGGTCACAGGCAGACCCAGTTCATGCTCCGCTTCCGCCAGAGCAATCCACAGCCGCCGCCAGGTCTTAAATTTCTTGTCCTGGGAAAAAATATACTGCATCTCCTCGCTGGCATACCGCTCAGACAAGGGACTCTGATACCTGTCAGTATTCATTAATAATATCCCTCCTAATTTAGTCCCGCTACATCCCTTCTACCTATCATATTCTCCTCGGATGTCTTCTGCGGGCGGGGCGACCGGGTAATTACCTGTAAAGCAGGCATCACAGCAGGGCAGTCCCTCCGCCAGCTCCGGCAGACGTTCTACGCGCAGAAAAGCCAGACTGTCGGCCCCGATGATCTGACGAATTTCCTCCACCGTCCGGTTATGAGCGATCAGCTGGTCCTCCGACGGAATATCGGTCCCGAAATAACAGGGATGCAGAAAAGGCGGGGCAGCCACCCGCATATGTACTTCCTTCGCCCCGGCCTCCCGCAGCATGGTAACAATCCGGTTGCTGGTGGTTCCTCTGACGATGGAATCGTCGATCATGATAATCCGCTTTCCGGCCACAGCCTCCCTGAGCACATTCAGTTTAACCCGAACGCCGGACTCCCGGCTTTTTTGTCCGGGTTTAATAAAGGTACGTCCCACATAGCCATTTTTGATCAGCGCCGTCCCATAAGGAATGCCGGACTCCCGGCTGTATCCCATGGCGGCGGAATTTCCCGAATCGGGGATGCTGACCACCAGGTCTGCTTCCACCGGCGAATCCTTGGCCAGACAGGCTCCCGCCGTCAGCCGGGACTTATACATACTGACGCCGTCGCTGATGCTGTCGGGCCTGGAAAAATAAATATATTCAAAAATACAGCGGGACTGTTTTTCTGCGGGCCGGCAAAGCCTTCTGTCGGAGAGTACCTCTCCCTCCTTCGTGATGGTCACGATCTCTCCCGGCTCCACGTCCCGGACAAATTCTGCCCCGACCGTGTCCAGCGCACAGCTTTCCGAGGCAAATAGCCAAGCGCTGCCCCTTCTGCCCAGGCATAACGGCCGGAACCCCTGGGGATCTCTGACGCCGATCAGCTTTCTGGGGCTCATAATCACAAGGGAATAAGCGCCTTTCAGTTTTTTCATGGCCCTTG
Source organism: uncultured Lachnospiraceae bacterium (assembly GCA_910588405.1). Classification (GTDB taxonomy): domain Bacteria; phylum Bacillota; class Clostridia; order Lachnospirales; family Lachnospiraceae; genus Paralachnospira_A. Next base: position 7,497 of record CAJUPT010000001.1, read on the forward strand.
CCACGGCGTCCTCCACACAGCTTGTATTGACCCGTTCTCTGGCGATATGATAAGCAATCACCTCGGAATCAATCGTGGTCTGAAAGATGGCCCCCGTGCGGGCCAGCTCCTGCCGAAGTCTGGGCGTATTGACCAGATTTCCATTGTGGGCCAGCCCTAGCACACCCTTAATATAGTTCAGCACCAGCGGTTGGGCATTTTCAATCGTGCTGCTTCCCGCCGTGGAATAGCGCACATGACCAACGCCTAGATTGCCCCCTGCCAGCTTTTGCAGGTTGTCCTTATCAAAAACCTCATTGACAAGGCCCATACCTTTATGAGAAAGCACACGTCTTTTAGGCCCCCTGGTATCGCTGACCGCGATGCCGCAGCTTTCCTGTCCCCGGTGCTGCAGCGCCAGCAGTCCGTAATAAATCGACTGCGCCACGTCGCTCCCTTCCGGGTCATAGATCCCGAATACACCGCACTCCTCACGGAGCTTCTCACACTCCTGGCCTGCCATTTCCTCCTGCTGCTCCTGCTCTAATGCCTCATTCATCCTGTCCCGGCCCCTCTTTCCCATAGCTGTGTCCGTACTGTGAAAGTAAGCCAAGTGGGCATAGATGCGACATGCTAAGTGCCCTGCGGGTATGCATGAGAGCATCTATGGACATTTGGCGCACCCCGGGTATGAGCAAGTAGTGCGGTAGCACGGATTGCGATAAGTGACACTCGAAATCTTTGATTTCGTTAGTGGAACTTATGCACAGCTATACCTGGGGAGATTGCGGGAGTGCGATAGCACGGAGCAATCTACTTTCATATTTGATGATGTCTGCGTCAGCAGACATGTCCGTTTAATTGTCCGTATTACTCGATCCCGAGACGCTTGAATACCTCTGCGTAAGCGTCCTCCACATTGCCCAGATCCCTGCGGAAACGGTCCTTGTCCAGCTTCTCCCTGGTCTCCTTGTCCCACAGGCGGCAGGTGTCGGGAGAAATCTCGTCGGCCAAGATAATCGTCCCATCTGCCAGCCTGCCAAACTCAATCTTAAAGTCGATCAGCTCGATGCCAATGCTGTCAAAATATTTGATCATTACCTCATTTACCTTGAAAGCATATCTGGTAATCGTATCGATCTCTTCCTCGGTGGCCAGCCCCAGGGCCAGCGCATAATATTTATTGATAAAAGGATCTCCCAGCTCGTCATCCTTATAACTGAACTCTAACGTAGGGCAAAGCAGCTTTCTGCCTTCCTCGACGCCCAGCTTTTTGGAAAAGCTGCCGGCAGCCACATTTCTTATGATTACTTCCAGGGGAACGATCTTGACCGCTTTCACGGCGGTTTCCCTGTCGCTTAGCTCCTCCACCAGATGGGTAGGCACGCCTTCCTTCTCCAACAGACGTAAAATATGGTTGGTCATCCGGTTATTGATCGCACCCTTTCCTACGATCGTGCCTTTTTTCTGGCCATTAAAGGCGGTGGCATCATCCTTATAATCCACAATCAAGATGCCTTCCTCATCTGTTTTGAACACTTTTTTGGCCTTGCCCTCGTACATCAAATCCAGTTTTTTCATCGTCATGTCTCCTCATATTCATCAGACTTTCATATTTTTTGCAGTCATCTGCATTATAATACAGAGACTATGGAATTGCAATATTCATTCGGTCAGAGTTTTTTTGAATAATAATAAATTTTTTGCTATATTTTCCCACAAATAGAAGTTCTCTACCTGCGCCGCTGTCCGTGGAGATAGCGGGTGGTATAACAAACCTCTCCGTTCTCGGAAATCTCGATCACCATATAGGAGGGCTCCCGTCCCTCCTGTCGGGGATAAGAAATGCTCCCAGGATTTAACAGCGTCAGGCCCTTCTCCTGTTCCAGCAAAGGCCGGTGGGTATGGCCAAACATCACGATATCCACGCCCCGCTGCAAAGCTTCTTCCCTCAGATAATTCAAAGACAGAGACACCTGGTAATAGTGCCCGTGGGTCAGCAGCACCCGATAAGGGCCCAGCATAATCTCCTTCTCCCTGGGCAGCCGGGAAAAGAAATCATTATTGCCCGCAACGATCTCCACGGGACAGCTTGCAATATGATGAATATAATCCTCGCTCCCCTCCACGTCTCCTAAATGGATCAGCATATCCACCGGCTGCTCATCCAGCAATGCCTGGCACAGATTTCCGTTCTGTCTGTGGGTATCGCTGACAATTAAAATCTTCATAAATTCTTCACCTCTATATACAGTTTTGCAGCTCCCATCCCAAGTCTTCACAATGAGTACTTAGAATCTACCCTTTAGACCTTTATGTGCGACGCATACAAAATAGCCGGCGAATGTCTTTTATTAGCTGCTTACTATTTTGTCGTCCGATCAGTTGCTGCCTTCATCTGTCCCTTTACAATGCCTGCTTTCTAAGCAGTTCCTTCATCTCTCGCAGCGCTTTTCCCCGATGGCTGATCTGGTTTTTCTCCTCCGGCGTAAGCTCTGCCATCGTTTTTCCAAACTCGTCCACAAAAAAGATAGGATCATAGCCAAATCCCCCTTCTCCGGCAGCGTGAAAGGCAACGCTGCCCTCCACGCTGGCGCTGGCTAAAAGCTCCCTGCCGTCGGGCAGCACTGCTCCGATCACGCAGACAAACCGGGCACTCCTCTCCTCTTTCGCCACGCCCTCAAGTCTTTGCAAAATAATTCCGTTTTTAATCTCATAGGGCGTGTCCTCCCCCAGATAACGAGCCGAGTAAACGCCCGGCTCTTTATTCAGGCAATCAATTTCCAGACCGGAATCATCGGCCAGCACCAAACCGCCGCAGACAGCATGAACAGCTCTGGCTTTAATCATGGCATTTTCCGCGAATGTCGTTCCGTCCTCGACGATCTCCGTCTCCACGCCTGCCTCCTTCATGGACACAACCTGCCGTCCCAGATCCTTCAAAATCATCTCAACTTCCTTCAATTTTCCTTTATTTCCCGTGGCAAACACAATACGCCCCGGCAATCCGTTCTCCATTCTCTTTTCCTCCATATCAGTTCCGCAACTCCCCTTCCTGCCCCCCTGAACCTGGAAGAATTTCCGGCCGCATGCCGCGTCAGTAAATCCTTCCGGGGGCAGTACGGTCCGTTGCTGTTTTCAGTTCCGCAACTCCCCTTCCTGCCCCCGAGACTCTTTTTTCACCCCTGTAAATATAAAGTCTCTTCTGTCACTGGTAAATGCTTTCAAACATATATTGCATTCCTGGCTTTTCTCCGCGCTGGTCCATATGCTTCCACGAGCGCTGATATAGCCCTCCCCATCGTCTAAAACCACAGTGTCCGCATTCTTCGCCACCTCATATTCAATGGCAATGGGATGAACCGAGCCAGGCGTCGTCAGCTTAACAATCACCGCAAACCGCTCCCCTTTTTTTAAATCCACCGGCTCATCAAATTTTATCGTATAATACCCCGCGTCCTCCAGCTCTCCCTGGGCCACCAGATGCCGCTTTAAAAAGTCCAGATCATTATCCACATCTTCCGCCACATAGACCATATATCTGGAATCGGAACCCGTGGCATAAAAGCCCGCCGCCTCTAGAATCTCATCTCCGCCGGCCTCATAAATATTGGCAAACCAGGCGGTATCGATGCCGTAGCCCATCTGCCCGGTCCAGCCGCACAGATCGCTCTGGTAAATATGGTCATAATTATCGCTCTCTTCCACCCCGGTATAAACCAGGTTATGGATGCCGATATTCGTATCATAATAGGAAACGTAAAAAACACCGCCGTCCCCAAAATAAGTGCCCCAGCTGTTCAGACAGATAAACGCGCCGTCTCCCGGCACCTCGTTATTAAAATTTTCCTTCGGATAATAATCGTCCCACCCCACGATCACCACCTCGTGGTTGATCTTCTCATTTCCGATATAACAATAAGCGCTGTTTTCGCTGTTATAATAAATAGATTTGCTCCGGTAGTCCTGCAGCGACAGATAAAGGGAAGACTGGACGCCGCCGTAAAAATAGACGGCCCGCTTAATCGCCTTAAAATCCTTGCTCTCGATCATCCGGATTTCCTGCACATGTTTTACCGCCGCGAGGCCGCCCGGCGAACGACCGTCATTGTAGGGATCGTCCTTTTCCAGCACAGGTCCCTGCCAGGCCGCCAGATAAGCCATGGACATCGTATAATCACCGCCGTCATCCCGTCCTGTGGAAAAGGAATGGTGCAGCGTCATATGATCCTCCGAAAAATCCAGCCGTTCCTCCGGAATCAGCGCCGACTCCATAGCGGACAGACTGGCAAAGGCCCAACAGGTCCCAAGAGTTCCCTGATCCCTGACACTTGGCATCCGTCCCTTTTCCCGGTAATCATAAGCAGGCGGCAATTCTGGCAATGCCTGACTTTTTGCTTGAAACACGGCCAGATACTCCTGACTTCTCCACTCATATGTATAGCCAAATCCCTTTTCCAATGCCTCCACGGGAAGATAAAAATTTTCGTCCTGAATCACCGGAGGCGATTCAAGCACCAGGGGTTCCCCATTGACCAGCATTTGCGTAAGACCTTCGTTTAACACCAGCTCCACATCATTTTTCTCGATCACCAGCTTTCGACCGGAAAACAGTCTGGTACTGCAGGAAAAGGCGTCAGTCAGAATGCGGGAGGAAATCATCAGGTTTTGATTGCGGTCCATAAAGGCCTGCTCCACCCCCAATACAATCTCCCTGCCGTCCACCTGCAGGTGAATCTGCTCTGCATTGATGGCAGCGACGATCAGCTCCGTCCACTGGTCAGCCACCGCCATCTCATTTTTTCCTTTTGTCACTGTGTCCTCTGATCTTGTCAGGCTGACCTCGACGGCCGCCAGAAACAGAAGCGACAGGCATAAAACAATACATAATTTGCGAAATCTCAACAGCCTATCCCCTTATTATGCCCCACATATCGGCTTTTCGGAGCCGACACGCCTGTCTCATCCGTCTTTGCGACGGGGTGGCTTCGGTCCCAGGAATTGATAGAAGTAGGTTTTCATCATGCCATTATAAATCTTCCGGTTTTTGTCCGCCTTACGGCCAATATATTTGGGTGCATCCTCATAAGCCGTAATAATATAGGCAGACCATGCGTCCAGAGACGCAAAGCGTTCCCCCAGCTCTCTGTACAGAGCCGGAAGATTTTCTTTTTCCTCGATCCGCTCCCCATAAGGAGGATTCGTGATGAGGAATCCATATTTTTTGGGATGGCTTAAGGCGCTGACCGGCCGCTGCTGAAAATGAATCAGATGGTCCACCCCTGCCAGCTTCGCATTTTCCCTGGCCGACTTTACCACCTCTGCATCCAAGTCATAGCCCTGAATATCCGTCTCCACCTGTAAATTCATCTGGTCATGTGCCTCGTCCACCGCATCTGTCCATAACCGTCTATCCATCAGACCCGACCAGCTTTCCGCCAAAAAGCTGCGGTTCATTCCAGGCGCCATATGGGCCGCCATCATAGCTGCCTCAATCGGAAAGGTACCGCTGCCGCAAAAGGGGTCCACTAGAATCCGGTCCCCTCGCCAGGGCGTCAGCATCAAAAGTGCGGAGGCCAGCGTTTCTGTCAGCGGAGCCTTACTTTTATAAATCCGGTAGCCCCGTTTGTGCAGGGACTCCCCGGTGGTATCTAAGGTCAGCGTCACCTGGTCCTTTAGCAAAAAGGCGCGAACGGGAAACGCCGCCCCCTCCTCTGTGAACCATTCCTGGTGATAAACCTCGCCGAGGCGGGATACCATAGCTTTCTTTATGATTGATTGTATGTCCGAAGTGCTGAATAAAGTACTCTTTACGGAAGTCGCTTTCGTCACCCAAAACCTTCCGTCCTTCGGGATATGCCGCTCCCAGGGAATCGCTTTCGTCTCCTGAAATAGCTCCTCAAAAGTCTTCGCCTGAAAGGTCCCCGCCTTTAGCAAGATCCGCTCAGCCGACCGCAGAAAAATATTCGCCCGGGCAATCGCCTCCCAGTCGCCAAGAAAAGTTACCCTTCCGTCCTCCACGCAGCTAATCTCATATCCCAAGTCATAAATCTCCCGTTTCAGCACGGATTCTAATCCAAAGTGACACGGCGCGATCAATTCCATATATTCCATCTATTTTTTCCGTCCCTTATGTAATCTACTCCTTATATTAATGCCCACAGACCCACTTTGTCAACTAATTCATGGGGAAATCAAACTCCCGGCGGGCAAGCCTTTAAGAACCTTCGCCCGCAAACACCGTGAAAGCGCAGAAACCCGCCGTTTTCGCGGCGGGTCTGCTTAAAGGCCATCGGCTTCCCGACAGCTTTTGTCTTTCCGTTGACAGAAGATTATCTTCTGTTGCTGTTCTGAGAATCATTCTGAGAATTCTGAGAGTTGTTCTGGGAATTCTGAGAATGGTTCTTGCCGTTGTTCTGGCTGTTCTTGCTGGTATTCTGAGAATCCTTGCAATTATCGCTATTATAGTTTGCCATTGGTAATACCTCCTGAAATTCGTATTGTTTTTTGTTACAGGAGTATTATGGCTGAATCCGCAGCAGAATATACATTCTTTTTGTTTTTTATCACGAAGTATCTGGCAAAACGCGTCGTTGCAAAGCATACCCGTGATACACGGAAAGCGCGCCACACATAATTGCACGTCAAACTATTTATTAAAAAAGTATAAAAAGTATAAAATCTGCGGATTTCTCTTGATTTTTATCAATCCTTATACTATAATGACATCCGTAAAAAGTTTTCTTTGGAAATCTTTTTCGTTATTACCCCTTATTAATTATTTATACTCCCCTCATAGAAAAAGTCATGGGTCAGTCCCATGACTTTTTCTTTTTCCGCTCTGAAAAGAGTCCGGCAGTCCGAGAAACATTTTTCCGCCAAAATCAGACGTCCTCAGCGGCGCCCGTTTCTCCTTGAACTGAAGATATAAAACAGGATTCCCAGAATCACCAGTCCCGGAAACGCATAGACCAGCCGGAACACGGAGGCAATCACAAAATGGATGCCGAAAAACAGGGCGACCATCAGAATCAGCGCCAAAATCAGGCAGCCGGAAGTGCCCATGCGGAATCCCCGGAGGCCTCCCGGCACGCCCGGCTCGTCTCCATAACCGCCCCGGCTCCCGGACTCCGGGCCATATTGTCCGCCGGTTTGCGTTTCCCGTCCGAATCCGCCGGAAAAGCCAAAGCGGCCGGTTTCAGCTTCTTCTTCCGCCTCCGCCGCGTCTATGATCGTGCGGGCAATCAGCCTGGGACTGCCCAGCTCCTCAAGCACTTCCGCCTCAGATCTGCCTTTTTGAAGCTCATCCTCAATATACCCCTGATAGTACCGCATGTTTTCCAGAAACACCTGCTGACTCACCTCACCGGACAGCGCCGTTTCCAGACCTGATAAAAATTCCTGTTTTGTCATCCGTTCCTCTTTCTGTTACGTTAAAATAATCGTAAACGGCCCGTCATTTACCAGCTCCACCTTCATGTCCGCCCCGAACTGGCCGTGCTCTGTGGGGAGACCGTTCTTCTCACACTGCTCCACAAAATATTCATACAGCTCATTGGCCTGCTCCGGTTTCGCGGCCAGAGTGAAGCCGGGACGATTGCCGTGAGAGGTGTCCGCGTAGAGGGTAAACTGAGATACCACCAGCACCGAGCCTCCCACATCCTGAATCGACAGATTCGTCTTTCCGTTTTCATCCTCAAAAATCCGCAAAGCCGCCAGCTTTTTCGCGATCCGCTCCGCCGTGGCCCGGTCGTCCTCCTGGCCTACGCCCAGCAAAACCAGGTAGCCTTTTTCAATCTCCGCGATCCTGCTGCCCTCCACCGTTACGCTGGCATGGGATACTCTCTGTATCACTGCTTTCATGAAAACACTCTCCTATTACCGCCGCGGGCACTTAAGTTCTATCCTTTAGACCTTCTCATACCCTCTGCACCATGAAAACTTACATTACCCTTACCTGAAACACGCCGTCAACCTGACGAAGCTTCTCCACACAGCCGTCACACAGCGTTTTGTCCACATCCGCCAGTGTATAGGACAGCCCGCCTTTGCTGTTGCCCGCAATCGCCTGAATCGACACGCCCAACTCACTCAACGCGGCAGACACCTGCCCCAGCACATTTTCTCCGCCTTTACCAAACACGGCCACACGGCACACGCTCTTTTTCACGCCCAGATCACAGGCCGGGTAATTGACGGAATTGCGGATATTTCCGTTTTCCAGATAATCAGTTAACTCATCGCAGGCCATCACCGCGCAGTTATCCTCGGATTCCTCCGTGGACGCGCCCAGATGGGGAATGGCCAGGACACCTTCCATATTGGCTGTCTTGGCGTTAGGGAAGTCCGTCACATATTTTCTCACCTTGCCGGACTTTAACGCCTGCTCCATATCGTCGTCATTTACCAGCAGGTCCCTGGCAAAGTTCAGGATTACCACGCCGTCCTTCATCTGACCGAAGGCTTCTTTATTCAGCATCCCCCTGGTGGCGTCCAGAAGCGGCACATGAACCGTGATGTAATCGCAGATCTCATAAATTTCCTCCGGCGTCTGGGCATGCTTTACCACGCTTCTTAAGTTCCAGGCCGCATTGGCGGAGAGATAGGGATCGTATCCGTATACCTCCATGCCTAAGCTGACGGCGGCGTTTGCCACCTTGACACCGATGGCGCCCAGGCCGATCACGCCCAGCTTCTTCCCGGCGATCTCGCCTCCCGCAAATGCTTTCTTCGCTTTTTCCACGGTCTTTCCGATATTCTCGTCGGCCTTATTGGCTTTGACCCATTCCGCGCCGCCGACGATATCTCTGGCCGCCAGGAACAGGCCCGCAAGGGTCAGCTCCTTTACGCCGTTGGCATTGGCCCCGGGGGTGTTGAATACCACGATACCCCGGTCCGCGCATTTGTCCAGCGGGATATTGTTGACGCCGGCGCCGGCCCTGGCTACGGCCAGCAGGCCCCCCGGCAATTCCAGCTCATGCATGGACGCGCTTCTCACCAGAACCGCCTGTGCCTCCCCGAAATCCTCCACGATCTGATATCCTTCCGGCAGCCGCTCCAGGCCGCATTTGGCGATGGGGTTTAAACAATTAACTTTATACATTGATATGATGCCTCCCTGATTACTGTCGTACATTTCCATTTCGCATACTGTGGTTTTACGCGTGCTTCGCCTCGAACTCCTTCATAAACGCCACCAGCTTTTCAACGCCCTCATAAGGCATCGCATTGTAAATGCTGGCCCGCATGCCGCCTACGGTCCTGTGGCCTTTCAGATTTTCCAGGCCGGCTTCCTTGGCCGCTTTCACAAATGCCGCGTCCATCTCCTCGCTGCCCGTCACAAAAGGCACATTCATCAGAGAGCGGTCCTCAGGCACCACCGTACCTTTAAACAGATGGCTGTGGTCCAGGAAATCATAGAGCAGCGCCGCTTTCTTCTCGTTCCGCTCCTTCATCACTTCCAGGCCGCCCATTTTCTTCAGCCAGTTAAATACTTTGCCGCAGATGTAGATGCCGTAGCAGGGCGGGGTATTGTACAGAGACTTGGCGTCCGCATGGGTTTTATAGGTCAGCATGGCCGGGGTGCCGGGCAGCACGTCCTCGGTGATCAAATCTTCTCTGATAATGACCACGACCACGCCGGCCGGGCCGATATTTTTCTGCGCGCCGCCGTAGATAATGCCATATTTGGTTACGTCCACAGGCTCAGACAGAAAACAGGACGAAACGTCGGCCACCAGCGTCTTGCCTTTGGTATTCGGCAGCTTGTTATATTTGGTCCCATAGATCGTGTTGTTCTGACAAATATATACATAATCCGCATCGGGACTGATGGGCAGATCGGAACAGTCGGGAATATAAGAAAAGGTTTTATCTGCGCTGGAAGCCACTGCGTTTACCTTACCAAACTTCTGGGCCTCCTGGTAAGCCTTTTTGGACCACTGCCCCGTCAGGATATAGTCCGCCACTCTGTTTTTCATCAGATTCATCGGAATCATGGCAAACTGAGTGGATGCGCCGCCCTGTAAGAACAATACCTTGTAATTATCCGGAATATTCATCAATTCCCTGATGTCTGCCTCCGCATTATTCAGAATCTCCTCAAACATCTTCGAGCGGTGGCTCATCTCCATCACCGACATGCCGCAGCCGCGGTAATCCAGCATCTCCTCCGCCGCTTCTTTCAGTACCTCCTCAGGCAGCACCGCCGGTCCTGCCGCGAAATTATAAACTCTTGCCATAGTTTTTCATTCTCCTCTTGATTTTATGTATCACTCACGATATCCCCCGGGATTCATTCATCCTGTCTTCAACCGGCAATCCATGCCGCCGGCGCATTTTCCGAATGTCCCGCAGCAGGCCAGCAGAATTTGAAGCCGCTTCACGCGCACGCAAATCCTGCCTCGCTGTTTTCAGCCCGGGAATATCTGCTGTCTGATATTTATCTATTTTTCTTTTCCAGATCCTCCTGGCTGAACGCTTCCTCAATCGCACCGCCCGGGGATACCATGGGGAATACCATGTCGTCGCAGCCGATCATGCACTCGATGACCGTAGGACGGCCGGACTCGATGGCCTCCCTGATCGCCGGTTCCACCTCTTCCCGCTTCGTCACGCGGCTGCCTCTGGCGCCCATGGCCTCGGCCAGCTTCACAAAGTCCACCGCATCCTCCAAAACGGTAGCGGAATAACGCTTCCCGTAAAACAGGTTCTGCCACTGGCGAACCATGCCCAGCACATGATTGTTCAGCACCACCTGGATAATCGGCACATCGGAACGGACCGCCGTGGCGATCTCGTTCATATTCATCCGGAAACAGCCGTCGCCGGCGATATTAAACACCAGCTTCTCCGGCATTCCCACTTTTGCTCCAATCGAAGCGCCCAGGCCGTAGCCCATGGTGCCCAGGCCGCCGGAGGTAAGGAAAGTCCGGGGATTCTGGTACTTATAGAACTGGGCCGCCCACATCTGGTTCTGACCCACCTCCGTCGTGATAATGGCGTCTCCTTTTGTCATCTCATAAATCTTCTCGATTACATAAGGACCTGTCAGTACGTCCTGCTGATAGGAAAGGGGATACTTTTCTTTCAGTTCCTTCACGGTTTCCATCCACTCGGGATGGCTCTGGCCGGACAGCCGTTCATTCAGGATGCCCAGCACGGTTTTAATCTCGCCGATTACGGAAGCCGTGGTCTTTACATTTTTATCGATCTCCGCCGGGTCGATGTCAATCTGAAGAATCTTCGCATCCTTCGCGAACCGCTTCGTATTTCCCGTAACACGGTCGCTGAACCGGGCGCCCACGACCACCAGCAGGTCGCATTTTGTCACCGCCAGGTTCGAGGACTTGGTCCCGTGCATGCCCAGCATACCGGTATAATTAGGCTTTTCGCCGTTAAAAGCGCCTTTTCCCATCAGCGTATCGCAGACCGGGGCGTCAAGCTTCTCCACAAACTCCGCCAGCTCCTTATGGGCATTGGAAATGACGGCGCCGCCGCCTGCCAGCACGCAGGGGCGCTTGCTTTCTTCCAGCATGGACAGGGCAGTACGGATTTCTTCCTCGTCCACCGGCTTTTCCGGGAACCTGCGCTCTGCCTGACCGGCGTCAAATTCATATTCCGTCTTGTTTGCCGTCACATCCTTGGTGATATCCACCAGCACCGGGCCGGGACGGCCGCTTCTGGCGATACGGAAAGCCCGCCGCAAAGTCTCCGCCAGCTTCGTCACATCTTTTACGATAAAGTTATGTTTGGTGATAGGCATCGTAATGCCCGCTATGTCAATCTCCTGAAAGCTGTCTTTTCCCAGCAAATCCGTGGTTACGTTCGCCGTAATCGCCACGATGGGGATAGAATCCATATAGGCCGTGGCAATGCCGGTAACCAGGTTGGTGGCGCCGGGGCCGGAGGTGGCAAAGCATACGCCCACCTTTCCCGTAGCCCTGGCATAACCGTCCGCCGCATGGGCGGCTCCCTGCTCATGGGAGGTCAGGATATGCCGGATTTTATCAGCATTTTTATATAAAGCGTCGTAAATATTTAAAATCGCTCCGCCCGGATAGCCGAACACCGTATCCACGTGCTGTTCCTCCAGGCATTTGATCACAATTTCCGAGCCTGTCAACTGCATTTGTCTGCTTCTCCTGTTGTGTGCGTTGTTTTATAGTTACACCGATTATTTAATCTCCAAAACCGCTCCTCTGTTCCCGGAAGTTACCATCTTTTCATACCGGGCCAGATAGCCGGTAGTCACCTTGGGCGCCCTGGGCTGCCATTTCGCTTTTCTCGCAGCCATTTCCTCGTCGGAAATCTTCACATTCAGCGTGTTGGCATCGATATCGATCTGAATGATATCCCCTTCCTCCACCAGGGCAATCGGGCCGCCCACCGCCGCCTCCGGGGAGACATGGCCGATGGAAGCGCCTCTCGACGCACCGGAGAACCTGCCGTCGGTAATCAGAGCCACGGAAGAACCCAGTCCCATGCCTGCGATGGCAGAGGTGGGGTTCAGCATCTCCCGCATGCCGGGGCCGCCTTTGGGACCCTCATAGCGGATCACCACCACGTCGCCGGCCACAATTTTGCCGCCTGTAATCGCCGCGATCGCATCTTCCTCACAGTCAAATACCCGGGCCGGGCCCTCATGCTTCATCATCTCCGGCACCACGGCGGAACGCTTCACCACGCCGGAGTCAGGCGCAAGGTTTCCTTTCAGGACGGCGATGCCGCCGGTCTGGCTGTAAGGATTTTCCACCGGCCGGATCACCTCCGGATTCCGGTTTACGCTGTCCTTTATATTCTCACCCACGGTCTTTCCGGTCACGGTGATCAGATCCGTGTTAAGCAGATCCTTTTTCGTCAGCTCCTTCATCACCGCATAGACGCCGCCCGCTTCGTTCAGATCCTCCATATAGGTAGGGCCTGCCGGAGCCAGATGGCACAGGTTCGGGGTTTTGGCGCTGATGGCATTTGCGATATCCACGTTCAGCTCCACGCCTGCCTCATGGGCGATGGCCGGCAGATGCAGCATACTGTTGGTAGAACAGCCCAGAGCCATATCAACGGCCAGGGCGTTCATAAAAGCCTTCTCCGTCATAATATCCCTGGGACGGATATCTTTCTTTAACAGCTCCATCACCTGCATGCCCGCCTTTTTCGCCAGCTGAATCCGCCGGGAGTAAACGGCGGGAACCGTGCCATTGCCGCCAAGCCCCATGCCCAAGGCTTCCGTCAGACAGTTCATGCTGTTGGCCGTGTACATACCGGAACAGGAGCCGCAGGTGGGGCACACTTTATTTTCAAATTCTTTAACATCTTCTTCTGACATGGTTCCGGCGGCATAAGAACCCACTGCCTCAAACATGCTGGACAAGCTCCGCTTCTGCCCCTTCACCCGTCCGGCCAGCATGGGGCCGCCGCTGACAAAGATGGTAGGCACATTGATCCTGGCCGCCGCCATCAAAAGCCCTGGCACGTTTTTGTCACAGTTGGGCACCATAACCAGAGCGTCGAAAGCATGGGCCTGAGCCATACACTCGGTGGAATCCGCAATCAGGTCGCGTGTTACCAGGGAATATTTCATGCCGATATGGCCCATGGCGATGCCGTCGCAGACCGCGATGGCCGGAAACACAATCGGGGTTCCCCCTGCCATGGCCACGCCCAGCTTAACTGCTTCTACGATTTTATCCAGGTTCATATGGCCCGGAACGATTTCATTATAAGAACTGACGATCCCCACCAGCGGACGGTTCAGTTCCTCCTCCGTCATGCCAAGGGCATTAAATAAGGAACGGTGGGGCGCCTGCTGCATCCCCTTTGTCACTGCATCACTTTTCATATAATCCTCTTTCCGGCGTGTCCGCCACGCCTGCGTTGCCTATACTCTCGCCGCAATCAGATCTCCCATCTCCTTTGTCCCTACTCTGGTACACCCTTCCGACATAATGTCCACGGTCCGGTACCCTTCGGAAATCACCTTCCGCACAGCGGTTTCAATGGCATCCGCGGCATCATCCAAATCAAAGGAATACCGCAGCATCATGGCCGCCGACAGAATCGTAGCGATCGGGTTCGCCAGATCCTTTCCGGCAATGTCAGGGGCGGAGCCGTGGGAAGGCTCATACAGCCCAAGCTTTCCCGCGCCCAGGCTTGCGGAAGACAGCATGCCGATGGAACCGGTAATCATGCTGGCCTCGTCGGAAAGAATGTCGCCGAACATATTTTCCGTCAGAATCACGTCAAACTGGCCGGGATTCATCACCAGCTGCATCGCGCAGTTGTCCACCAGCATATGGGACAAAGTGACCTCCGGATAGCCCTTCGCCACTTCCTCCACCACGCTGCGCCAGAGCCGGGAGGAGTCCAGGACATTGGCCTTATCCACGCTGATCACATTCTTTTTCCGCTTCATCGCGATATCGAAAGCCTTAACGGCGATTCTTCTGATTTCATTTTCATCATATACCAAGGTATCCACCGCCCGCTTTACGCCGTCCACCTCTTCCGTGTACCGTTTCCCGAAATAAAGGCCGCCGGTCAGCTCCCGGACGATCACCATATCAAAGCCATCCCCGATGATTTCTTCCTTTAACGGGCAGGCTTTGTTTAATTCCTGGTACAGATAGGCAGGGCGGATATTGGCGAACAGCTCCAAACCCTTGCGGATCGCCAAAAGCCCGGCCTCCGGCCTTAAATTCGGAGCCACGTCGTACCATCTTGAATTCCCCACGTCGCCGCCCACGGCGCCCAGAAGCACCGAGTCGCTGGCCTTCGCCGCCGCAAGCGTCTCCTCCGTTAACGGCACGCCGTAAGCGTCGATGGAAGCCCCTCCCATCAACAGTTCCCTGTATGTAAACTGACATCCAAACTTTTCCCCGGCCTTGTCAAGCACCTTTCTGGCCTCGGCCACAATCTCCGGTCCAATCCCGTCGCCGGGAATCACCGCCACATGAAATTCCATAACATCCTCCGTCTTGTCCTGATGCGCCCGAAAATCCACCATATCTGCCTTCCTGTCTGAAGCTGTCCGCAAACGCAGGCGGGCATACCTTTTCCGGCACGCATCCATAATGCCATCGGGGCAAACCTGCTCTGCCCCATGATTTCTATATAGTAATCCATTTTACCGCAGATTTCAACTATAAATTCCATATTTCCTTTATGCCTGTTAATTATGGCTGGTATGAGCGCAAACTTGACGCAAACTGAACATCCACATTTCCAAAAGCATATATTAATAAAAAGTATATGTCTATCTTATTTCGCAGCGGACAGACAAAACTGTTTCACAGGAAACAGACATCAAAAACAGTTTCGCAAGGGGGGATTTCACATTGAGAACATGTAACGCAGTTTTTGAGGGCGGAGGTGTCAGGGGAATCGGGCACGTAGGCGCGGTGTGCAGAATGGAGCAGGGCGGCTGGCAGTTTGGGGACCTGGCCGGTTCGTCGGCCGGGGCCATCGTAGCCTCGCTGCTTGCCGCGGGCTATACGGGCAGCGAACTGAAGAAAGAATTGGAAACACTGGACTATATGCGTTTTAAAGGGCGGGATCTGCCGGACCGTCTGGGCATCGTCGGGAAGTCTGTTTCCCTTCTGTTCAGCCTCGGCATCTATAACACCGATTATCTGGAAAGCTGGCTGAGCAGCCTGCTTGGCCGCAAGGGGATACGCAGCTTCAGCGATGTGGAGCGGTTCGGAAGAAAGCTGTACATTACCGCCAGCGACCTGACAGAAAAGCGCCTGCTCGTCTTTCCGGAGGATCTTAAGTATTTTACTGACGAGCCGAAAGAATTTCCCATCTCGCTGGCCGTCCGGATGAGCGTCAGCATCCCCATCTTTTTTGAGCCGGTCCGCTTAAAGAACAATTCCGGCCGGAAGCATCTGATCGTGGACGGCGGGCTTCTGAGCAATTACCCCCTCTGGCTGTTCGACGACGGCCGGAAAACATACCCGGCCTTCGGATTTCAGTTTATCGATGAAGACGGCCCCTGCCACTGTCCGGTCTGCAAAGCCCGGCCCAATCTTGTGGACTACCTGAAAGCGATCATATCCACCAGCCTGGACGCCATCGACCGCCACAGCCTTTCCGCCGGAGATTACGAGCGGACCATCCGCATATCCGCCATGGCGGGGACAGGGGAGGACCGCCGTAAAATCAGCGCCGTCGATTTCAATATCAGCAGAGAGGACAGCCAGTCCCTGTTCCGGAACGGATGGGACGCCGCCGACCGGTTTCTGCGGGACAGGGTATCCGGCGCCAAATCCGGCGGACACCACCTGTGAATCAGAATCCTGCAAAGCAGGATTCTGCGCCGCACACATATTGCACTTGGCGAGGTTTTTTCGAGCTAAGTGCAATAGCGCACACTGTGAACGCGTCGCTTTCAACGACATTCTTTCTTTGCGTTTGCGTGCCCTCGCTTCGCTGGGGCAGACCCTGTGCATCCTTTGCGGAGCGTTTTTGATTATGGATTCGGGTGTCAAAAGGTCAATTTTCACTGCAGAGCAAATTTTTTCAAGATTGTGCAACAATATCTTGAGGCGATGCGGCGCATCGTTGATAGATATTGTGGTGCAAGATTGGAGAAATTGGCCTGCAAGGGAAATTCAGACCTTTTGACA
Organism: uncultured Lachnospiraceae bacterium; assembly: GCA_910588405.1. Classification (GTDB taxonomy): domain Bacteria; phylum Bacillota; class Clostridia; order Lachnospirales; family Lachnospiraceae; genus Paralachnospira_A. The sequence continues at coordinate 24,101 of CAJUPT010000001.1, forward strand.
CCCGAAATACTTTATAAACTTTTCGAATCAGCCGCAGGTTTTTTTGCTGAATGGCATATCACTGCCAAACAACCGGACAATGACAAAATTCCAAGCAGCAGATACCATCCTATACCGGATGCGTCACCGGTGTCCGCACCCGATGTCAAAACCGACACACCTTGATTCTGTGTTTCATTTGTTTCCGCAATCGGCAGCGTTTCTTCCGGCTTTGCTGCCGGCTGTGGGTTTTTCTGCTTTCCATGGGTTCCGGAAGACGACGATTGATTGCCCGATGATGAGCCTGCTCCTCCGGATGAAGACGTCGTTTCCTCCGGTGAAGGTGTTGTTTCCTCCGGTGAAGGTGTCGTTTCCTCCGGTGAAGGTGTCGTTTCCTCCGGTTTTTCCTCCCAAGAGGCCGTCACCGTCACCGGATGCCTCGGCATAACAAATGTAGTGGCCGCCTGCGCCGGATCTTTAAATGCCACTCCGTTTTCGGAACTCCATCCTTTAAAGACATAACCCTCCCAGGTTCCCGCATCAACAGAGACCACCGCGCCGGCAGCATAAACACCCGCACCGGTGACTGCGGCTTTGCTGCTGTTTACGGTCACTCCGTAAGTAATCTGTTCCCAGTTCGCAGTCAGCGTCACGCTCCCTGCCGGCATGGTAAAGGTGGTTTGGACCGCCGAGGCATCCGCGATTACCACGCTGTCAGGAGCCGCCGTCCAGCCAGTAAACCGGTAGTCATCCCTGCTGCCGGCATCGATGACTACCGCAGTTCCTTTTTTATACAATCCTTTTCCGGTGCTTCCCGCAGCGCTTCCTGTTACCTGCGCAATATAATAATCTGATTGATCTGCTCCATCTCCCAGACGAATACTGCCGGTTCCTTCAATATACTCCGCCAGTCCCTGAACGATATCCGGATCGGTATCCGCAGGAAGCAGCAGAACACCGTTTAACACCAACGCATCCCCAATATCCAAATATTGAGACAGTGTATCCTTTTTCACCTTTGTTTTCGCGTCAATCACGGCGCCTTCCTCCACGGTCAGCGTCGCTCCCTCCAATATCCGCAAGGTCCGGTCTTTCGTCCCCGTACTGTCAGCACCGGCTCCCAGAGTCAGTGTCTGTCCGTTTTTAATAACCGTATCTCCATTTGCCTTATTGATGTAGGCGTCATCCAGCATCTCAATCACAAATCCGTCGATGGTTCCTGTGTTGTTAATACTGCCATAATAATCTGTCAGACGGACATTGGAAAAATTGCCTGTAGATTGAATACTTCCGCTATTTGTCAAATTACTCCGGTTTTGCAGAATTCCCGCGTCAGATACCTGAATCATTCCGTTATTTTCAATGGTTCCGCCTGTTTGCGTCGTTTTGTCATACATATTGTACAGGGAAGCGCCGTCCGGAATATTGATTGTTCCATTATTGATCAATGCTCCCTGTTTCCCTCCATATGAGTAAATATCCAGGGTACTTTTCTCCGGAATATCCACAACGGTTCCTTCCGGAACGGTAAGCACCGCGTCATAATAGCGGCCGACACGCAACGTCTTTCCTTCCGGGATACACATATTTTCATTCCATATTACATTGCCGACCGCGTTACCTGTTCCTATGACAGTAATCTCGTCCGTACTCTGATCGTAGGTACAGCCGGAATAGCAGACACCGCTGCCCTGCAAATACAGAATATAAGTCTGATTTGTATACAGAACCGCGCCGTTTTTCATCTCCGCATTGTCTTTTACATAAGGAAATTCAATATCATTTCCCGTATTTTCCACATACAGCGTGCCACCGTCCATAATAATGTGTTTGTCATAGCCGACAGCCAGCGTACCTGACACATAATTTTTACTTGTATTCCCCACCGCCCGCGCGTCACTGGAAGTCAGCCGTATATTTCCTGACGTATTGATCGCTTCTCCGGCGTTGTTTATAACAATCACCTTACTGTTTTCGATGACAATGTCGCATATATTCTGTATTTGCATCGCCCCGCTGTTTCCGGAACCTGTGACCTTTACCTGACTGCCGTTTCGGATGACCATATCCGCATAGCTGGTCCATATTCCATTGTCCCCACTGCCATAGGCAATGGAAATTTCCGCGCCGTCAATTGTAATGCCGCCTGCGGATTTAATCCCGCCTCCCCCGGACTGAATCTCCAGGGAACCGGAACCCGTAATCACAGAACCGCCCGAGCCGCTCAGATAGATTCCTGACGCATTCGTGTTTGTTTTGCCCGCAAGGATTCGATTTTCCCCTTCCAGTACCACCGTCACCGGCACGCACACCCAGATGCCCATTTCGTTCGCATCGATCATGGCATTTTGCAAAGTCAGGGTTCCGCTTACCACATTGTTTCCTTCCAGCTCCGGTGTCCAGAGAATCGTGCCCTCCCCGGCGCTATATTCCGTTTCGACTTTGGGCAGGTCAGTCTGCCACCGGAATTCCAGGCCGCCGCTTTTGTCCGCCGCGGCGGCCCGCAATCCATATGCCGCTGTCAGGACATTCGCGGAAACCGTTTCCGCCTCTGATCCTGTTTCTTTCTCCCCTGCGGATTCCTCCGATTCCTCTAACTCCTCTGATTCCTCCTGCGGTTTTTCCGAATTCGGGGAAGTAACGCTTTTTTCTCTTTCCTCCGTTCCAGCTGATTCCCCTGCCTGCAGGTCTCCGCCTGTCTGTTCCGCATAAAGGGCAGCTACTGGCACGCTGCTCAACACCAATATCAGCGCCATAATGACAGCCATCCCGGCAAATATTCCACGAATCCTTTTTCCGTGATGCTTCTTTTTAATATACATCTTCATTTCCTCCCTGTATGAATTCAGGATTATTCCTGTTCCCCTCCCCACTCCCATCTTTACGGCTCGGCCGTCAGAGAGGCTACCAGAGAGGATATACCTAAAAATATACGGCATTTTAAGCTTTCAATCCACACACGCGGCACGAATCGTAAAAATCCGTCACAAATTACGTTATGGCGTTTTTGGTGATTTTATATTATAATTTACAGAGCTTGATCAATCGATCAAAAGGAAAATCACAAGGGGAGATTTCCATGCGGATTGCCATCGTAGAAGACATTGCCACAGAACGGGAGCAATTAAAAGACAGACTGAATGGTCAGCTTGCCCGCCTTGCGCTGGAGGCTGAAATTTCGGCGTTCGACTCCGGCATGGCCTTTCTTCTGGCCGCCCGGGAGGAACGGTTTGGTCTGGTATTTTTGGATATTTATCTGGAGCAGGAGAATGGAGTGGATACGGCAAAAGAACTGCGCCTGTTTGATCCGGACTGTATTCTTGTCTTCCTGACCACATCCACGGATCATGCCCTGGACGGTTTCCGTGTCCGCGCTTTTCACTATCTGGTAAAACCCTGCGCGGACGGAGAACTGACTGCGCTGTTTGACGAAATCATAAAGCGATTTCCCGTCCCCGACAGATACATCGAAGTAAACACGGTGGGCGGCCCCGTCCGACTGCGGTTCCGGGAGATTTTGTACGCGGAACACTACCGGCATCAGATTTATATTTACAGAACCGACGGACAGAAAACCGTAACGCGCCAGACCTTCCGTGAATTTACCGCAGACCTGACAGACAGACGTTTTTTCCTCTGCAGCCGGGGTGTCATCGTCAACCTGGAATATGCAAAGGATTTTGACGGCACGGTTTTTATTCTGAAAAGCGGACAGAGAATTCCGGTAAGCCGTGATCTTGCCAAAACAGCCAGACAGACCTTCTGCGACTTTCTGTTTGAAACAACAGAGTTCTGTACCCCTCCCCCGCACTCCGGAAAAAGATCTGCGGAACGATAATCGAGGACTACTGCCATGAAAACTTTCTACTCCGCTGCAACGGAACTGATGATCCTTCTGCCCGGCATGCTGTGCGCATTTCTGCCGGTAAAACAGTACCTGCGGATACGCCCTGCCCGGCTGACGGCGCTGATGATTCCGCTGCTTATCTTTCTGTCCCTTGCCGGCGCCGCGCTGCACTGTATTTTCTCCGTCGGAATGCCGTGGCTGTTCTTTCTCGCTGCGGCCATAGCCGGAACTGCCTATGTCCATGCCCTGACCGTCTCACGCTGGAAATCCGTCAGCGTTTTCCTGGCCGTATGTGCTTTCTTTTCCTGTATGGGCAATGTGGCTGTAGCACTCAATGACATCGTCAGTCCCGGAACGTCCGCCTCTCCCCTGTCGCCCGCCGCCGCCACAATCTGGTTTCTGATGTGCTGCGTGGTCGTCGCGGCCGTCTGGCATCCCTCCACCCATGCCGCAAGGCGGCTTCTGGAGGAAGAAGCCTTTGCGCAGACATGGTATGTATTCTGGGTCCTGCCGATTTTGTTTATCGGGCTGAACCTTTTCCTGATTCCCATCGATCCGGATATTTTAAATCAGGGCCGGATCAGAATGCTGTATATCCTGATCAGTTTTTGCCTGCTGTTTCTGCTTCTTTTGTTTTACGGACTTTTTTACCTGATCGCATCCGCCCTGAACCGCAATGACCGGCTTCGTCAGGAAAACCAGTTTCTCTCCATACAGCAGGCGCGGTATGACAGCCTGCGGGCCGCCATCGCGCAGACCCGGCAGGCACGCCACGATATGCGTCACCATTTCACCACTCTGCAAAATCTTGCCAGACACAAAGAATGGGAACACCTTGAACAATACCTCGCCGATGCGCAAAACAGTCTGCCGGACACGGAGCTTGACCTGTGCGACAATCCGGCCGCCGACAGTGTGGCCAGCCATTACGGACTGCTTTTTAAGAGACAGAACATTCCTTTTACCTTTGAACTTGACCTGCCCGCCGCCCTTCCCGTACCGGAGATGGACCTCTGTCTCGTCATGTCCAATCTGCTGGAAAACGCGCTGGAAGCAAGCCAGAGAACCAATCCCTCCAAACGTCGGATCGGCATGCGGGCTCATCCCCATTCCGGCCATATGCTGCTGTTGTCCGTGGAAAATACCTTTGACGGAGAGATTCGGGAGAGCAACGGTATCCTGCAATCTTCCAAACGCCGCGGAGACGGCACAGGCCTTCAGTCCGTCCGGCATATCGCGGAGAAAACCGGCGGATACTGCCGGTTTTATTACGAAGACGGCGTATTCCGCGCCAATGTAATCCTAAGAGCCGAAGGACACGCCGGCAGAAAGGAAAATCGTGACTCTGAACTTTAAAGCGGCCCTGGGGGTTCAGCCCGGGCCGCTTTTCTTTTATCTGCTTACTATTTAGTATCACTATGAGTACTTAGCCCCCGTCCTTTAGGGACTTACGCACGATGCTTACTACTTCGTATAATTATCAAAATACCCCTGCACCAGAATAATCGGCGTTCCCTTATCGCCGCTTCCCGATGTCAGGTCTGCCAGTGAACCGATCAGGTCCGTCAGCCTTCTGGGGGTCGTTCCCTGAGCCACCATGGTTCCTACCAGACTGGCCGCTTTCTCGTCCTTGTCCTTGATATACCCTTTGATGGCCTCCTTCAGCTGGTCCCCCGACAGGCTTGCAAAATCATTGTCCGCCAGATATTTCAGCTTCACCTCATTGGGCGTTCCCTCCAGGCCTGCCGTATAGGCGGGAGATACGACAGGGTCCGCCAGCTCCCAGATTTTCCCCACGGGGTCCTTAAACGCGCCGTCGCCGTAGATCATCACCTCAATCTGCTTCCCGGTTTTCTCCTTCAACATGGACTGAATCCGGTCCACCATCTCCTGGCAGTGGATCGGGAACAGCTTAACGCTGTTTTCCGTGGCCTTATTGGACCCCAGCAGACCATAGCGGTCATTGTAGCCGCCGCCGTCGATACTCTCCGTCATAATCTCGTCCAGCCCGTAAACCTTTTTTGCGCCCTTTGCTTTCAGAAGCCGTTTGGTTCTCTGGCGGGTATGGATGTCGCAATGGAGCACACTGGCAGTATAATTCAGGATCGTTCTCGGGTCATTGGCGAAAATAATCTCCACCTCTGCGCCCGCGTCCTGGATCAGCTGTTTATAATAGGCCACATAGTCCACGCCGGTAAACACATGCTTTTCATAGCCGAACAGTTCCCGGTACTGCTCCTCGGTCAGCACGTCGCTCCATGGATTCACGTTTTTCTCATCCATTTTATCCAGGTCGATCAGATGGTTTCCTACCTCGTCGGAAGGGTAGCTTAACATCAGCACAATCTTTTTACAGCCCATGGCAATGCCCCGCAGGCAGATGGCAAACCGGTTCCGGCTCAAAATCGGGAAGATTACGCCCACCGTATCATCGCCGAACTTGCCCTTTACATCCTTCGCGATCTGCTCCACCGTGGCATAATTCCCCTGTGCCCTGGCCACCACGGCCTCCGTCACGGCCACCACATCTCTGTCATGCAGGGAAAACCCCTCGCCTTCTGCCGCCGCCAGCACGGAATCCACCACAATCTGAGCCAGATCGTCCCCCTGCCTGATAATCGGCGCCCGCACACCTCTGGAAACAGTTCCCACCATTCGTTCCATCCTTTATCCTCCATTCTATTACAACAGGAAAGGCTCCTGCTGTTTATCCTGCATCAGTAAGTATCACAAATCCCACTTCTTCTATTGTAATGGATTTACCGTATTTTTTAAATACCCATTTTAAATTTCTGTCAGATTTTTATCCTTCCGGCACCTGCCCCAAAAACCGGACATCCTTCCCGTCCGGCGACATACGGTAAAAGGGATGGGCGCTGTCTCCCCGGTATATCTCAATCACCATTTCATCCCTGCCAAATTCACAGGACATGGAAAGATAAGGCGGATTCTCCCGTTCTTCCTCATTCAGCATCCAGCCAAATACCATCTGACGGTTTTTTCCGTCCAAATCCATACGGTACAGATCCAGGCCGATTACCTGATCGTTTTCCGTCCATCCCTTCTCTGCGATATCCGACTCTCTGACCTCCGCAACATAATAGATTTTTCCCTGATACAGCCCTGCCACGTCCCCAAAATGCTCCTGATCTGCCCCAGTCAGCACCGACAGCTTTTTTTCATCCATCTGATACAATGCAATATAGTACTGTCCGCTGTCCTCATCGAAAAAATGATATAACAGATTATTTTCATCCTGGTCGTCAAACAGAGAACACTCCTCCGGCATTTCTACCTGATCATCAGACAGTTCCACATCCTCCGCCAGTTCGATCACATCCACCGGCTTCTCCTCCATCCGGTCCGGCGCCAGCCACCACCGCATGCCGGCCTGCTTTAACGTGGGAGGCGCTTCCAGAGCAATCTCATAAGTCAAATCAAAGGGCTGCTCCTCACTGTCCATATCCTCCGTTTCCATCCGCTCCCATACCTTCTCCATATCCGAAAATTCATCGCTTCGCCTTTGCTGAAGCCCGATTCCCCTGTCGTAATCATACCTGGACGCATGGGTCACATACCAGCCATATCCGTAACTGCTCTCATCCAATGTCAGATACCAGACGCCGTCCCGCCAGGTAAAAGTACGGGCTTCCGACCACCTCCAGGCGCTGCCGCCATAGCTGTGAATCGTGAAAGAACTGCCCTCCGCCGTCAGAGGCTCATAAGGGTCTCCGAACACACCTCCTTCGCTTCTCGCCCGGATCAGGTTGATATCCTGGAAATCCAGCCGAAACTCCCCATCCTTCCCGCCATATACGGCAAATAAAATCCGGGGCGACAGCCGGTAAAACACCCCGTCCTCCGGTTCTTCGACATATTCCAGCACTGACACAAAATCCATGATTCCATCGCTGTTATAATCAAATGAAACCGAATCCTTCAGCTCCCAGCCCTGAGGAATAAAGGCTTCCAGGGAGCCTCCTGTTTCAGGAAGGACAGGGACCGAAACCACTTCTTTCGACAGTTCTTCGGACGATGCCTCAGCCCCGTTCGGCAAATCCGATTCCCCGTCGGGATTGCTCCCGGTTTCTGACATGCCATTGTATGACTCTGACATATCTCTATTTTTCTCTATTTCACTGTCTTTCTGTATTTCACCGTCTTTCTCTGTTTCACCACTTTCCGCCCTTCCACCGTCTTTCTCTGTTTCGCCATCCTCTGCCATATCACTACTTTTCGCAGTATCACTGACTTCCGTAGACAGTCCGCTGTTCTGCGGCATCCCGCAATAGGCCAGAACGATGCAGGTCAGAACCGGCAGCAGGAAAATTGTTCTTTTCTTCATAAGCTTTCCTTTTTAATAAGTAATTTTACCTGATCCGGTGTCCTGTCCTTTTTGCAGATTAAAGTCTGACAGAGGATGCAGATGCGACTCCCCCAGGCTGTTTTTTTCAATAAACCAGATTTCCTCCTGTCTGAAATCATTTGTATTAATCAGATTTACATCATGCGCGGTAAAAATAATCTGATTATAAGTGTTTTCACAGCAATGAATGAATTCGTTTAACAAATACTGAGAAAGTTTTGTATGAAGACTGCGGTCAATTTCGTCTACAAAATAAATTGCATGGTTATTTTCTCTCATCGCAAACAACATCGGAAGCAAATCCAGCAAACGCTGTGTTCCGTCAGACTCTTCATCTATATTGAACCGAACTGTTTTTCCATTCAGTTTATGCGAGAATTTAAGCTGGACAAGCGTCGTCCGCTTTTTCTTACTTTCGGCAAAAATAAAATACTTCCCGGCGAAACTTACAATACCATTTTGTATTTCTTCAATGTCTTCTATCATTTCCTGCGGCATTTGCAGTTTTTCCGCAAAATCATGAAAATCAATTTCCTCACTTGCGACAGAAACATCAAAAACACCCGTATCCATTTTCGAAGCATCTCACCGATGTAATCCTGCAACGCAGTATCATCTTTCATACGAATAGGCAACGCTCTGACCTTCGTTTCCGGAAAAATAATCTGTAAATTTTTAAACCATTCCACAATCCTCTCTGCCTTTTTCATTCCATTATCATGTAACTTATAAAGAAAAAGCTGATTTTTCTGATTTTCTCTGATGCTTTCTTTTAAAACCTCGGCTAATACTCTTTCTTTGGATTTTTTATGGGCAAATTTTGACTCTATGTCTATTTCCGTTTTTGCTAATTCATCTGTAACACGGGTAAATAAGGGCGCGAATCCCGCCTCTGTTAATTGTATCAGCCATTCTTCATGAATCTGACGGCGATCCAGGGAAAAACCATATTCGTAGACATTTCCGTCCAGATAAAAAACAAACTGAAAAGTCTGCGCTTCTGAGATCCGCCGATTACTCTGGGAGGAAGCCTCCGGTTCCGGCATTTACGGCGAAACGCTCTCTACTTACCTGAAAAATGACTGCAGCCTGCAAAAAACCGCCGACGAGCTCCATATTCACAGAAATACATTAAGCTACCGGCTGGAACGGCTGAAGGAACGGTATCAGATCGATCTGGAGAATCCGGAAAAGAAACGGCGGTATTATCTGAGTTTGCTGATGGAGCGGATATGACAATGGCATAACAAACAGTTATGTTACGGTGAACTGCTGAAATTGATTGTGTTTGGACTCATTTTCCAAACAACTCGCTGTGTGACCCGGTACGGGTAGTGTCAATACCAAAACTTCATCGTCAATGCGGTAAACCAATAACCAATCCGGCTGTACATGGCACTCACGATGTCCGATCCATTTCCCGGACAGGGCATGATCCCTGTGTTTCTCCGGAAGAGGCATCCCCATAGCAAGGTCGGCAATCACGTTCTCCAATAAGCTGATATCCAATCCGCGCTTTATCGCCAACTTGTAATCTTTCTTAAATTGCGTGGTGGGCTTGACCGTATATTTTGCGTTCCTCATACTTTCAGATCCGCGAACAGTTCATCCAGGTCGGTATACCCTTTTACTGACGGATCTTTCGCAATCCTTTCTGCCTCCAGCATAGCTGCAACAGTTTCGCTGTTGGGCTGGTTGAGAGAAGCTGCCAACGCCTCCACCTGCACCCGCAGATATTCCTCATGCTGTGCCAAGTCATTGGTGACAAATTCATGGGTCAAGTATTCCGGATTGATCTGCCGGATCAGCTCCTTCACTTCTTTACAGGAAAAAGGCTGGTGCTGGTCGATCCGGAACACATGCATATAAGCCATGCCGATCCGCTCGTCATAATCATCCGGCAGCACAGGCGGATCGGCGAGAACGCTTTTCACATAGGAACCGCTTAACGACCTGTGAAGATGCACCCCTTTGATATACCGGCACAGCGGGCCGTGGGCATCCAAACACCGCCGGATATAAGCGATTCCCTCTTCCTCGGACACAATATCCGGATTCGTACACATCAGATGCCCCGTATCCAGCATAATTCCCTTTTTCTCATACCGAATCTGGCCAAGCAGCCGCTCCGTAATCTCCGGCCGGGTAAACCGCATGCCTGGCCAGGGCAGGTTTTCCACGAGAAACCAGAAGGAATAGTCCGTCCCCTCAAGAGCCAGGTTTACAATCTCTGCCACGGCGTCCACAATCTCCTCGTCCCTATGGCGGAACCGATAGGTAAACACCTCCCGGGACACGCTGTCCCCGGCATGGAATACCACATACTCCGCCTCTTTCCCGGCGGCAAATTCCAGTTCGCTCCTGACAAATTCCACGATCCGCTCCCGGGATGTGCCGCCATAGAAAGCCTCATACCGTTCTCGGGAACCATACTCTTCAAGCAGAGCTTCCTCATCCCCCAGCCAGAAATCAATCCAGCTGGTAAAATAGGCCAGATGCACCCCCACCACATCCTCCTTCCCCAAAATATCCGAGGAAGGCGGCGGACACCGCATCAGCTCATAGCCGTCGCAGCCAAACCTGCGATAAAATTCCCGCAGATGAGACAGGTTACGGTAGCGCTCGATATCGTAAATGCTGGTTGTTATGTTGATCATGGTTTTCATCAGTGATTCCTCCGCCCTGCCAAACACCGCTTCATTGCAGACACTTTCATATATGAAAAATAAAGTATTTTTCTATAGACTATAACAGAAAGCCTCTAAAAAATCAAATTGCCTCCGGCTCGCTTTTTTGCTTTTTTCATCATAACAAACAGAAAATGCCATGTGGGCAAAATTCTTCCGCATGGCACTTCCCATCTTACTTCTCATATTTGACGATCTTTTTCCTCACCCGTTCGCCTTCTCCACCTGGGCAATCGCCTGCTTCTGCATGGGAATCCGGCAGTTTTTGTTGCTGCCAAACTCCACGATCACCGTATCCTCGGTGATGTCGATAATCACGCCGTAAAACCCGCCGGAGGTCAGCACGCTGTCGCCGATCTCAAGGCTTGCAATCATGGCCTGCAGCTCCTTCTGCTGCTTTCTCTGAGGTCTGATCGCGATAAAATACATCGCGCCCACGATCACCACTACATAAATAATCCAAAATAACGCATTATCCATAGTTACTCTCCTTCATATGATCACGCAGATATTTTTCCCTGTATCTTTTCAACCGCATCATTCTTAAAGAAATGGATTCCGTATCCTCCAATAAATCCGCGGGCTGCTCAGGATTCTGCTGTTTTGGGGTTCTCTTTCTAATTGCTTCCGGATATAAAATTTACTGCGCTCCGGCCTTTAAATCCTCCAGAGCCTGCTTTTTAAACGCCGGATACCGGTCTTCCTCGATGGCGGCCCGGATCTGTTCCATCAGATGGTTATAAAAATACAGATTGTGCAGCACGCACAGCCGCATGCCCAGCATTTCCTTCGCCTTCAGCAGATGCCTGATATAAGCCCTGCCGTAATGGGTACAGGCCGGGCAGCCGCAGCCTTCCTCTATGGGCTTTTCATCCGGCTCAAATTTCGCGTTAAACAGATTCAGCTTCCCGTATCTGGTATACACATGCCCGTGCCGGCCGTTTCTGGACGGATACACACAGTCAAAGAAATCCACGCCTCTGTCCACGCCCTCAATGATATTCGCAGGCGTACCCACACCCATCAGGTAGGTGGGCTTATCCTCCGGCAGAAAGGGCACCGTCACATCCAGGATATGGTACATTTCCTCATGGGACTCGCCCACCGCCAGGCCGCCCACCGCATAGCCGTTAAGATTTAGCTCCGCGATTCTTTTCGCATGGTCGATACGGATATCCTCAAAGGTGCCGCCCTGGTTAATCCCGAATAAAAGCTGATTCGGATTGATCGTATCGGGCAGACTGTTCAGCCGTTTCATCTCCTCTTTACAGCGTACCAGCCACCGGGTGGTACGGTCAACGGAATTCTGCATATATTCCCTGGTACACGGATGAGGGGCGCATTCGTCGAAAGCCATGGCAATCGTCGAAGCCAGATTGGACTGAATCCGCATGCTCTCCTCCGGCCCCATAAATATGTGACGGCCGTCTATATGGGAATTAAAATACACGCCTTCTTCTTTAATCCTGCGCAGCCCTGCCAGGGAAAATACCTGGAAACCGCCGGAATCCGTCAAAATCGGCTTGTCCCACACCATAAACCGGTGCAGACCGCCTAATCTTTTCACCACCTCATCTCCTGGCCGCACATGGAGATGATAGGTATTGGACAGCTCCACCTGAGTACCGATGGCCTTAAGATCCTGGGTAGAAACCGCCCCTTTGATGGCGGCCGCCGTCCCCACATTCATAAACACAGGCGTCTGGATTACGCCGTGAACCGTGTGAAATTCAGCCCGTTTTGCCCTGCCGCATTTTTTCAGAATATGGTATGTTCCGGATTCACACATCATTTTTCACCCTCATAAGACTTCTTCTTCATCAGATACCACAGCGCACCCGTAATACATACGGAGGAATATCCGCCGCATACGATACCTACGATCAGCGGCAATGCAAACTCCTTGATTGCGGTCACACCCACAAGCCAGAGGACAAATATGGTGATAAAGGTGGTAAATGACGTATAAATCGTCCTGGTCAGCGTCTGGGTGATGCTGCCATTTACCAGTTCTTTCAGATCTCCATACAGTTTGGGCGTCTTCAGGTTTTCTCTGATCCGGTCGAAAATGACGATGGTGGCGTTGATGGAATAACCAACGATGGTCAGCATACAGGCGATAAAGGTATTGCCCACCGTCCAGCGCAGGGCCGCATAGCAGGTCAGCACCACCAGCACGTCATGGAGCAGCGCCAGCACTGCGCCGGAAGCAAACCGGATGTCCTTAAACCGCAGCCAGATATAGAGCAGCATGGCAATGGTGGCAATGATCACCGCGATCACCGCGTCCTGCTTCATCTCGCTGCTGACTGTGGCGCTGATGCTCTCCGCCGTGATCAGCTCCTGATCCACGCCGAAATTGTCAGCCAGCAGCTGATCCAGCTGCTGCCGTTCCTCCACGGACAGAGTTCTGGTTTTAATCAGCACCTCATTGCCCCCGCTGACCTTCTGGGTCTGGATATCCTGGTCGCCGGTCACTTGGGCCACCACCGGAACCACCTCAGACTGAATCTGTTCCAGCGTCATATCCTCATTGAAGGTTACGCTGGTAGAAGTACCGCCCTTAAACTCTAAGCTGTAGTTTAAAATGCCTTTTCCGTTCCCGCTGTTTATCCCCATGAACACCAGGCCCACTGCGATTACAGCCAGGGAAAGGATAAAGCAGATATGCTTTTTCCCGAGAAAATCGATGGTTTTCTGCTCTTTTTTCGGCTTGGCGGGATTGTAGCCGTAAAGCCTGGAATCCGTCAGGCCCACTTCATAAAGCGCGCCCAAAATCAGCCTCGTGATCACCAGCGCCGTAAACATGGACAGAACCACGCCCAAAGCCAGCGTCTGGGCAAAGCCCCTCACCGTGCCAGAGCCTCTCCACCAGAGCACGAAGGCGGCAAACAGCGTGGTGATATTGCCGTCCACGATGGCGGACAGCGCTTTTTTAAAGCCGTCCTTCATGGAAGAACGCACACTTTTTCCTGCCGCCATTTCCTCCCTGATCCGGGCGAAAATAATGACGTTGGCATCCACGGCCATACCGATGGACAGGATAATACCCGCGATGCCGGGCAGCGTCAGCGTAATCTTGTACACGCTCAGCAGGAAAATAATCAGGCTAGTGTACAGCGCCAGCGCCAGGGATGCAGCGACACCAGGCACGCCGTAGGTGATAATCATAAACAGCATAACCAGCCCCAAGCCGATGGCGCCTGCCATCAGGCTGGTGGAGATAGCCTCCTGTCCCAGCTTCGCTCCCACTACGTTGGAACGGATCTCCTCCAGCTCCACGGGCAGCGCGCCGATTCTGATTGTGGAGGCCAGAATATCCGCTTCCTCATAGGAAGCCATTCCTTCGATGGAACACTGGCCGCCGGTAATGGCTGTCCGCACCACAGGATTGCTTACCACCTCATTATCATAGATAATATAGATGATCTGACCCACCCGCTCGGTGGTCGCTTCCGCAAATTTCGCCGCCCCTTCCTCGGTAAAGGTCAGGGAAACCACATACTCTCTGTTATTGCTCTCGCCCATAATGCCGGCCTCGGCAGACTGGACGTCCATACCGGTCAGCAGCACGTTTCCGCTCTGGTCCTGGAAGGTCAGGGAGCCGGGCTTGCCTAACTCCTGCAAAATCTCATTGGCGTCGGACACGCCGGGGATATCCACATTGATCCGGTTGGAGCCTTCCTGGTACACCTCGGCCTCATTGCTGTAATTCTGGGCTCTCAACTGCAGCTTGTATACGGTATCGGCCATGTCCGTGGAAGTCGGTTCTTCTCCCACCGCCTGATAGGTGATGCTGACGCCGCCTGCCAGGTCAAGCCCCAGCTTAATGTCGTTTACGCTGCCGGACCGGTTCTTGCCCAGCCCCGCCGCAGCCACATAGATCAGAAAACCAATCACCAGCAAAACGGCCAGCAGCTTGGCCGCGCCTTTTCCCGTGGTATTTTTATTGCTTTTCGTACTCATTGTTACATCCTTCCTATTTGCAGTTCCGCAACTACCTTTCCAAGCCCCCTGGATCTGGGAGAATTTCCTGCCACTAAAGTGTCAGTAAATCCTCCCTCGCTATGAGCACTTAGGGTCTGTTTTTTAGACCCTTACGTGCGATGCATGGAAAATAGTTAGCGGGTGTCTTTTAGCCGCTTACTATTTTCCAGGGGCTTGTACGGTTCATTGCTGTTTTGTTTTACTCCTCTGCCAGCGCCGCCTTAATCATAATCGCGCACTCGATCCGTTTCTTCTGCATCTCGCATCCGATATCATAAGCGTCCGTAATTTTCCCATGAAACTTATAGGAATTTGCCGAGCAGCCGCCGCTGCAGTAAAATCTGGCAAAGCAGCTTCTGCACTTTTCCTTGGCGTAAACGTTGCACAGCTTAAACTCGTCCCGCAGCGCCGTATTGGTGATACCCTCGTCCACATTTCCCAGCAGAAAGCCTTCCTCGCCTACAAACTGATGACAGGGATAGAAATCCCCCCAGGGCGTCACCGCCAGGTACTCGGTGCCGGAGCCGCAGCCGGACAGCCGCTTGGCCACGCAGGGGCCCTGCTCCAAATCTATCATAAAGTGGAAAAAATTAAAACCCCTTCCTCCTTTTTTCCGTCTGATAAATTCCACTGCCAGCTTATCATATTCTTCCAGAATCTGAGGCAGGTCCTCTTCCCGAATGGCATAAGGCTCGTCAGGCGACGCCACCACCGGCTCGATAGACATCTGTTTAAAGCCCAGGTCGGCGAAGTGGAGCACGTCCTTTGAAAAATCCAGGTTGTGGCGGGTGAAGGTTCCCCGCACATAATACCTATCCTGGTTACGGCTCTCGGCAAACTTCCGGAACTTGGGGACAATGATATCATAGCTGCTGCCTTTGCCGTTTCTGGTGGGGCGCATCCGGTCGTTGACCTCCCGGCGGCCGTCCAGACTCAGCACCACGTTGCCCATTTCTTTGTTGCAGAACTCCATGACCTCGTCATTTAACAGCATGCCGTTGGTGGTCAGGGTGAAACGGAAATTTTTGTTGCATTCCTTTTCCCGGCTTCTGCCGTATATCACCAGCTGTTTCACCACTTCCCAGTTCATCAGCGGCTCGCCGCCGAAAAAGTCTACCTCCAGGTTTCTTCTGTTACCGGAATTTTCGATCAGGAAATCCAGCGCTTTCTTTCCCACCTCAAAGCTCATCAGCGCCCGGCGGCCGTGGTATTCCCCTTCCTCGGCGAAGCAGTAGCGGCAGGCCAGGTTGCAGTCGTGGGCGATATGGAGGCAGAGGGCTTTCACCACCGTTTTTCTCTGCTTAAAATCTGTGATATAAGACTCGTATTCGTCTTCGGTAAACAGCTGGCCCGCACTTTTAAGCGCCTCGATTTCCGAGAGGGCTTCTTCGGTTTCTTCTCTGCCGTAGACGGGAGAGAGCTTTGAGAGAATCTCCTCTTTCGGGCAGGTTTCATAGAGGGCGATCACGTCATAGGTCACGTCGTCCGTCACATGGACGGAACCGCTGCACACGTCCAGTACGATATTATAACCGTTGTTTTTATATTGATGGATCACAAAAATGTCTCCTTATCGTAATGGGGGACACCCCGCGCCGCGGAGTGTCCCCTTCTCATTTTCAAAAACAGTTTTCGAATCTTATTTCTGATTCTCGCAGCTCTGATTTCCCACTGTGCAGGAAGTCTTGCATGCGGACTGGCAGGACGTCTGGCACTCGCCGCAGCCGCCTTTTTTCACCGTATTTTTTAATGTAGCGTCGGTTAAAGTTTTAATATGTTTCATCGATTGAATCCTCCTCTTGCTATTTAAAATATTGAATATTCCACATTTGCCGGCCTGACTGGCCGGAGAATCATTAGACAGTATATCACAACTGCGGGGAATTTCAAAGTGTTTTTTGCGGTTATCGGCGGGCTTTTTGCGGCTTTTCAGGCTTTTTCAATATGGCAGGTGGTTTGCGCCCGCCTTTTTCCCCTCCGGAGTTTGCCACTTGTAAAGCAAAAATAGAGCCCTTTTGGACTCCGTTTTTGTTAAAGAACTGCGGTTTTCCCGCTTTCGTGATTCCGTTTGGTTTGCGCCTGGGATGATGGCTGATGCCGATATCCTCCATGACACGATAAACAGTACGTTCGCTGGGTTTTATAGCTTAATATGTAATTTATTTTACAATTCAAGGCATTTTTCGCATCAAATCAAAAAAACCGGAGACATGCTCCATACTGAATGGGCGTGTCTCCGGCAAAATTGTCCGTATCCCGTTATGTCATATCTGACGTATCATGTCATCTCTGACATACATGGTGAAATACCTGTGCAACCAGAACACTTATTCTTCCGCCAGAATCATCCGGCTGTATTTATACACGGCCTTTTTAAACCGCTCGTCGCACACGAAATCGATCATGGCAACCGGGCGGGTTCCCATATCGGGAGCATATTTATCCGCAAATTCCTTTGCCAGCCTGTCAATTTCCTCATCAGAGGTCTCCGGTGTGGTCTCTGGCGGATATACGCCAAACATAATCTTATCTCCATATTCGGCCCGCAGCAGATCCATGTCGTTCATTGGCTGTCCAAACCAAAGATCCACTCCGGCTTCCACCATGGCAGGAACCAGCAGCTCATTCTTGCCGCAGCTGTGCTGCTCGAACCACAGCCCCTTAGAATGACAGAAATCTGCCAGCCGTTTCAGATAGGGCACCAGCATCTCACGGCAGGTAGCCAGAGAAAAGAAAGGCGCCCGCTGGGAACCCCAGTCGTCATGGAACATCACGCCGTCGATGGTCAGCCCTTCCATATATTTGCCGATCATGGCCTCGTACATATCGCAGAGGCGTGAGAACAGAGCATGCACCGCATCCTTCTGCTCGTCGTCAATAATCGCCATGGCCGCTCCCTCAAAATCCATAAAGGAGATCAGACGTTCAAACAATCCGTTCTGAAACGTGATATGATAAGCCCGCTCCGTGTCATTTAACGGCGCGTTCAGCTTTGCGCAGGCTTCCCAGTCCATGGCCTCCACGTCGGGAAACTGAATCACCTTCGGCCAGTCGTTCGCATTCTCCAAGGCCGGACTGCCGGGCTTTACCATGGAGCCGCCCACAACGGGCACATACACCCACTCGATGCCGAACAGGTCAGGGCCGCCCTTTTCCTCGTCGCTGTATAAAGGACCCAGATCCATTACCTCCGCGCGGGCGATATGGTCCTTGTTCACCCTGGATTCCACCGACAGGAAATCCCCGAAGCAGCTGGGAATCCACATGGCGCTGCCGTCCCGGCGCAGGCATGCATTCACATTTTCTCGAACAGTGATCGGCGTATTATATTTTACCGGCGGCCCGCCGAAAATAAATGTGGGATGAATATGCTCGCCAGCTGCCTGCAATTCCTCTTCTTTAAAAGGTACTTTGCTCATTACGTTTCCTTTCATATTTACAGTCCCGCAACTCCCCTTCCAAGCCCCCTGAATCCGGGAGGATTTCCAGCCACTGAAGTGTCCGTAAATCCTCCCGGGGCTTGTACGGTCCGTTGCTGTTTATGCAGTTCCGTAAACAATTAAAATTTCTCTTTGCTCAGCTGATTAATTACTTCCGTCACCGTATCATACACGCCCGGATAGGTGCTCTCTGCGCCGCCCATGGTGGTTCCGGGTATGTAGTACAGCTTTCCGCAGGCATCCACTACCTGGCGAACCTCTGCTTCTACCTTCTCCTTCGTCCAGTCTACCCGGTCTACCCTGCCGTTATCGATACCGCCGTGGAAGGAAATCTTACCGCCATACTTCTTAATCAAAGCCGGCACATCATTGGTTGACATTACGCCCTGCCAGATATCAATGCCGCAGTCGATCATATGAGGCACCAGATTCGCCGCATAGGAGTCGCTGTGATGTACGATCAGCTCTACGCCGTTGGCTTTCCAGAAGCCATAAATTTTCTTATAGGCCGGCGCGATAAATTCGCCGAACATATCCGGAGACAGGAAGGAAGAAATCTGGCTGCCCCAGTCGTCATGATGGAATAGTGCGTCGGGATGCAGATGATCGATGACTTCCTTTGCAGCGGAAATCTCATAGTCGGCCAGAAAATCCACCAGCTCATGCATCGCTTCAGGCTCTTCATAAAAAGCAATCATGGCCTCTTCCATTCCCATCAGATAATGGATTTTCTCAAAAATACCAGGCGCGGCAAAAGGAGCTACGAATTGCTCTTTACGGTTAATTTTATTGGCCGCTTCTACAAAAGGCGCCCATGCCTCCTCGGGGAACTTCACTTCGGGAGCCTTTACATAGTCTTTCCACTTTGTAATGTCCTTGATTACCACCAGCTCCGGGCTTGTGTTGGGGAAGGGCCCCGGTACATTCTCAGGGAACTCGATGGTGACGCCCCATCCATTTTTAGAGGTGCTGCCTTTGGGGCAATTGCCCAGCGCCGCCAGCACTGTGGGGTCAAACACCAGGCCCAGATATTCGTACTGATTTACAAAACGGTCCGGATTTCCTCCATGAATGGTTTCCAGTAAATTCTCTCTGATTGTCAGCATTTTACCTTATCCTCCTCAATTCAAACCATATAAACCTGTTTCTCATATACGATTCGGGTGTCAAAAAGTCTGAATTTCCCTTACAGGCCAATTTCTCCACTCTTGCACCTCAATATCTTGAAAAAATTTGCTCTGCAATGAAAATGGACCTTTTGACACCAGAATCCATATACACAAGAATACATTTGCCATATTTTTTCAAACAGTATAAATATGCCAGCAAATCATTTCGCTCACGGGTATGGCTTCCCGATGCTGCCTGATATTTTACAGGCTATGTAATCCTTACAATTGTTTTGCTTTACTCTGCCGCACTGGCTTCATCAGCTTTTGTCTTACGCACATACAGCGGAACCGACGTCACCATGCAGAGAACCGCGCCGATGGTCGCCACCACAAACTTGGAATGAATATCCGTGCTGCTGCCGGTGAACAGCTGGGCACAGAAGGCCAGGAAGTATACGGCGATAAACATACCGATATTCATAAATCCGGACCAGATAGACATCGCCTTGCCGTACTGTGCGGGGCTGTCCGTGATCTGCTGCATAAACATGATTACATAAGGAGCCGCCCCAGACATGGAAAAACCGCAGAGCAAACCGCCGATGTAAGCGCCGAAAATATTATTGGTCAGGAACAGGCACAGCGCCAAACCAACGGCCGCAAAGCCCACCATAACTGGCACCGTCCATTTTTTCAGCACCTTCGAATATGCGCCGAAGATTGCGCCCGCCACAACGCCGCCTGCCGTAACGGCACTGGTGGCGATACCGGCCTCCACAGAGGTGCCCAACTTATAGACGTTGATAATATACTCGGAAATATTTGATCCGAAAGCATACAGGAACATAAAGTAGAACAGGTAATGGAAGGAAATCAGCCATACAAGCGCCGGCATCTTCTGCTTTTCCGCCTTCTGTGCGCCTGCGCCGGGAGCCGCTGTGGCAGGCTTGTCCGCAGGAATAAACAAAAACTCCAGAACAATTGCGATCAGGATAATAAACCACAGGCCATAAGCCTTCTGCCAGCCATTTACCGCAATCACGCCGCCTACCATCGTAAAGGCCACGCCGCCTACGTTCATCACGGCGGTGCAGATACCGGTCAGAGTAGCACGTTTGCCGTCGTCCTTCACATTTGCAGCCAGAAGGGTGCCCACAAAGGTATTTGTAGAACCCTGGCTGAAGCCTACCAGACCTGCCGCAAACCAGAGCAGATAGATGGAGGTATGACCCAGGAACATAAACAGCATACCCTCACAGAACAGGGCAAACTGGGTAAACAGAAGCACCGACTTCGTAGAAAAACGGGTAATCAGGGAACCTACGAAGAAGGCAAACACCATAGCCACCAGAGCCGGCGTCGTAGCGATCGTCAGCACCGTTGTGGAGGATTCATTGGGATAACTCTGCATAATGTAAGCAA
Organism: uncultured Lachnospiraceae bacterium; assembly: GCA_910588405.1. GTDB lineage: Bacteria > Bacillota > Clostridia > Lachnospirales > Lachnospiraceae > Paralachnospira_A. The sequence continues at coordinate 44,941 of CAJUPT010000001.1, forward strand.
TGATCGACAACGTCATATTATTCGCCATACAAGTGGCACAGAACGCAAAAATACCGATCAAAGCTTTGTTTGAATTTTTGCTCATACTCTTTCACCTCATTAAAAATCTCCCCGAAAAGAGATTTCGTTAAATTGTCAAAAGGATTATGCGCATTTTCCTTTTTTATGGATATTTTTATTATATATTGGACCGGTATTTTCGTAAATTCTATGAAATGATGTTTTTTTTTCGAATCACCCTACATTTTATAGTGAGACATACTGACAAAAACCTATTTTTAAGATTCCATTTTGTTCATTTAGCCATTATAATGAAAGTAATACACCAAGGAAAATCTCCCAAATCCGGAGGACTTAAAAACGATGAATCTGAATATAGAAGTGATCAGTCATGAACTGCAAAAAAACTATACTGTCAGCTGTTCCTTAAAATCGGGCAAAACCCCGCTTTCCAGCCCCATGCTCTATGACGGAACGGCTTTTCGAAAAAAACATGTTTATATTATAGAGGCTGCCGATCTCGCATTGCTCGAAGAATCTCCCGCTGATATCGCTCTGATCGTAATCGGCGTATCTCCATTCCGGTCAGACAGCCGGCTCTGCGATATTCTGTTTATCCGGGAAAACATACCATTCCGGCTTATTTTTAACCAGGTCACAGCCATTTTTGACAGGCTGAACGCCTGGGAGCAGGAGCTTTTACAATACGAAGGCGATTATGGGAGCATCCGGCAAATGCTCGCCTGCAGCCATGATATTCTCGGAGGCGCCCTGACTCTGGTGGACGACAGCTTTAACCTGCTGGCCTACACCAGTGATCTTTCCCAATATCCGGAATACTTTGACAGCAATTCGCCAAACCGGACGCCGGGCCATCTGATCGAGGCTGCTCTGGCAGATCCCGATTACCGCAGCAGCACCCGCAAACGTGAAGTGTTTCTGTATCCGAAATACAGCTGCGGCTCCAATGCGCTGTGCCGCAATCTGTTCCGGGACGGAGAGGATGTCTATTACGCCCGACTGATCCTGATGAATGCTTCCGGTCAGTACTCGGTAGAGCATACTTTCCTGCTTATGTTCCTCGGCGATATGATTCACCGGACTCTGTCGCGGGTTTCTCTGATCTCCATGGTCAATTTTGTCTATCAGAATTTAATCGACCTGATCTGCCGGATTCTGAAGGAACCGCCCAGACACGTCTCCGAAGCTTTGTCTGCCCTCCAGGGCGCCGGCTGGGATATCCATGACAGCTATGTCGTGACTGCGCTGTCCAATCCCTTCGAACGCCATACGGTCGTACAGGACCGTTCCTTCTGCAGCCAGCTGGAAATCATTCTGAAAGAAACCTGTGCCGTTGTCTACGGCGACTGCATCGTCTTGGTAACTAATATCAGCCGTGACAAAGTCCCTGACAGAGATGATTTTGACAGTCGTTTGACTGTTTTTCTCCGGGAAAATCTGTTTAAAGCAGGTATCAGCAACCCAATCCGAGATTTTTCCCAGCTGAGTGTAGGATACCGAGAAGCCATGGCCGCCCTGGAACTGGGCAACGCAAAGGACCCTTCCCTTTGGTGCTATCACTTTGGCAGATACCTTATTAACTACATCATTCAGGCCAGTTCCAGGGAAATACCTTTTGCGGAGCTGATCGACGACCGGCTGCTTTTTCTGAAGGAATATGACCGAAAAAACGACTCCCGGCTTTTTGAAACACTGAAAACCTATATCAAATGCAAATATAACGTCACCCGCTCCGCCGAGGCATTGTTTATCCATCGCACCACTTTTTTATCCCGGATGGACCGCATTTATCATCTGACCCAGCTGGATCTGGACGACTGGGACACCCGTCTGATCCTGATGCTGTCCATTCATGCGCTGGAAAATGGTTAAGAAAAGAGTTCCTTACCCCAGCACACCTCCCAGCGCACCGCCGATCAGGCAGCACAACGCCGCTTTGATCACATCCGAAAGCTCCGCGGAAAAACCCATCTGCGAAGCCACCGACAGCACCAGAAGCACCGCCAGATACAGCGCCCCGAAGCCCAAGCCGCACAAAAGCCGTCTCCGCTTCAATGCCTTTACCGTCAGAAATCCCCCGGCCATGGAAGCCAATATGTAGATCGCCACTACACCCACGCCCACCTGGGTTGGCTGCAGCTTCATCTTATACAGAAGAAATGCAAGAGCCAGCAAAAGAGCCACCGTAATCCCGTAGCTGACTAAAAGGGCGCTTCCCACCGCTGCTATCTTAGACCGATTCAGATTCATAAACCATCACCATAATTCAATGCGTCTTGATGATACTTTATGCGAAACGCCAGACCTTTAGAACCTGCTTTGCTGCTATTCCCTTTGTGACTGGCAGCACGCTTCGCAAAACAGCGGCACCTGAACAGTAACCCTGTTTCCCCTGCCGCCCTGAATTTTTAAAATTTTACCTTGCAATCCTTCTACAATTGTGATAACATGATAACCAACTTGAATATGAATCATAAAAATGCAGAGAACAAGACTCGTCTCTTTTAAAAGCCGACAGGAAAAGACCGTCACTGACTGAGAGCGGTTTTATGGTGGAAAAGGGTTGGGAACACTTGGGAGCCGGTATTCTGAACGGCGGCCTTTCGCAAAGACATGTTCCGCATCACGGAGTAATTATTCCGGGATGGTTGGAGAACAGTCCTTTCGAAATTCCGATGAGAAAGTAGGAATACACGTTGTACGCGTTAAGTACAGGAGGAGGCCAAAGGCGGCCTTGAAGCGGGTGGTACCGCGGATTTTATGATAAGAGATTCGCCCCGGAATACAGAAAAACTGTGTTCCGGGGTTTTTTATATCACAAGGAGGTCCTTTGAACTTTCCTATTAAACTTCAGAAAGGCAGGGTGGAAACAATGGAATTCATGACAGGTATAAGGGAGAAAGAGACATTAGAGCTTACACAGCTTTTAAACGGAGACTATGAAGGAAAAACAATCAAAATAAATGGCGCCGTCCACACCATCCGGGATATGGGAGAAGTGGTGTTCATTCTGCTGCGGAAATCCGAAGGACTGATCCAGTGCGTCTATGAGACGGGAAATGCAGATTTTGACCTGGACGGCCTGAAAGAAGAATCCGCGGTGGAAGCTGAAGGCATCGTAAAGGCCGAAGACCGGGCGCCTCACGGCTTTGAGATCCGTCTTCTCTCCCTGAAAATTTTATCCCGTCCCGCAGCGCCCCTGCCCATCGCCGTCTCAAAATGGAAGCTAAACACCTCCTTAGAAGCCAAGCTGAGCATGCGGAATATCACGCTGCGCAACCTGCGCGAACGGGCAATCTTTAAAATTCAGGAGGGCATCGCCAGAGGCTTCCGTGATTTTCTTCACAGCCAGGGGTTCACGGAAGTAAGAACGCCAAAAATCGTTGCAAAAGGCGCGGAGGGCGGCGCCAATATTTTCAGACTGGAATACTTTGGGAAAAAAGCGGAGCTGGCCCAAAGCCCACAGTTTTACAAGCAGGCGCTGGTCGGCGTCTATGACCGGGTATTTGAGGTAGCCCCTGTATTCCGGGCGGAGAAGCACAACACCACCCGCCACTTAAATGAATACACCAGCATGGATTTCGAGATGGGATACATCGACAGTTTCGAGGACATCATGGCCATGGAGACAGCCATGCTGCAATCTGTGATGAAGTTGCTGGAAACCGAGTACGCAAAAGAGCTGGAGCTTCTGCATGTGGCCCTGCCTAACGTCGCCCGGATTCCCGCTGTCCGCTTTGACCAGGCCAAGCAGCTGGTCTCGGAAAAATATAGCCGCCGGATCAAAAACCCCAACGACTTAGAGCCGGAGGAGGAACAGCTGATCGGTCGCTATTTTAAGGAAGAATATGACGCGGATTTCGTATTCGTCACCCATTATCCTTCCAAAAAACGCCCCTTTTACGCGATGGATGACCCGGCAGACCCCAAGGTAACGCTAAGTTTTGATCTACTGTTTCGGGGGCTGGAAATCACCACCGGCGGCCAGAGAATCCATGACTATCAGATGCTTCTTGCCAAAATGGAAGCCCGAGGCATGGAACCGGAGGCCATTCAATCCTACTTGTCCATCTTCAAATATGGAATGCCGCCCCACGGCGGCTTAGGGATCGGGCTTGAACGCCTTACCATGCGCCTTCTCGACGAACAGAACGTTCGGGAAACCACGCTATATCCAAGAGACATAAACAGACTGGAACCATAAAAATATATCGCCGAAGCGGAACTAAAATCAGCGGAGGTTCTGAAAAGCCCCGGAAGGCTTTACGGACGCAAAAGCGGCCGGAAGTCCTTCCAGATCCAGGGGGCTTGGAAGAACCGAAGCGGAACTAAATCAGGAGAATCAATCAATGGCAAATATCATCACTGACGAAATGATCGACTACGTGGGCATTCTGGCAAAGCTGGAATTGTCCGCCGATGAAAAGGAACAGGCAAAAAAAGACATGAGCAGAATGCTGGACTATATCGACCAGCTAAACGAGCTGGATACCTCTGGTGTGGAGCCGATGTCCCATATTTTCCCGGTACAGAATGTATTCCGGGAGGATGTGGTAACAAACGGCGACAGTCGAGAGGCCATCCTTTCAAACGCACCGGAACAAAAAGATGGCGCATTCAAGGTGCCCAAAACCGTAGAACAATAATGGTGGCAAATACTCTATAAAAACAGCAGCGAACCAAATTTTCCATACATCGCATGTAAGCGTCTAAAAAATAGATCTTCCGTACACATAGCGAGGAAACAGGAGCTGCGAACTAAAACGAGAGGTAAGATATATGAGCTTAATGAATCTGACCGCCCTGGAGCTTGGAAAGAAAATCAAGTCCCGGGAGGTTTCCGTAATGGAGGCTGTGGAAGAGGCTTTGGTGCAGTCCGCATCCAAAGAGCCTTCCGTCCACGCCTTCGTGTCCCTAACACCGGAATACGCAAAAAAACGAGCCGCGCAGGTACAAAAATCCATCGATGACGGCACATTGACAGGGCCCTTAGCCGGCGTGCCTGTCGCCATCAAGGACAACATGTGTACAAATGGCCTGAAAACCACTTGCAGCTCTAAAATACTGGAAAACTTTTATCCCGCCTACACAGCCCAGGCCGTCCTGAATCTGGAACGGGCCGGCGCCATTATCATCGGCAAGACAAACATGGACGAATTTGCCATGGGCAGCACCACGGAAACCTCGGCTTTCGGCGTTACCAAAAACCCCTGGAACTTAGACCATGTCCCCGGCGGCTCTTCCGGCGGCTCCTGCGCTGCAGTGGCAGCCAGTGAAGTCAGCTTTTCCTTAGGCTCCGACACCGGCGGCTCCATCCGCCAGCCCAGCTCCTTCTGCGGCGTCACTGGCATCAAGCCCACCTACGGCACCGTCTCCCGCTACGGACTGATCGCCTACGGTTCTTCTTTAGACCAGATCGGACCTGTCGCAAAAGATGTGTCTGACTGTGCTGCAGTACTGGAAGCGATCGCCTCCTACGATCCCAAAGACAGCACCTCCGTCAGACGGGACAGCTATGACTTCACTGCCGCCTTAACAGACGACGTAAAAGGTATGCGCATTGGCATCCCCAAAGACTATTTCGGCGAAGGGCTGGACGCGGATGTGAGAGACTGCATTTTGCAGGCTGCGCAGACACTGAAAGACAAAGGCGCAATCTTGGAGGAATTTGATTTAAGCCTGGTCCAGTATGCCATTCCCGCTTATTACGTCATCGCCTCGGCGGAGGCCAGCTCCAACCTGGCCAGATTTGACGGCGTAAAATACGGCTACCGGACCTCAGACTACACAGACCTTCACAACATGTACAAAAAGACCCGCTCCGAAGGCTTTGGCCCGGAAGTGAAACGGCGAATTATGCTGGGCTCCTTTGTGCTAAGCTCCGGCTACTATGACGCCTACTATCTGAAGGCCCTGCGCACCAAGGCCCTGATCAAACAGGCCTTTGACAAGGCTTTCGCCCGATTCGACCTGATCCTAGCCCCTGCGGCTCCTTCCACGGCGCCAAAGCTGGGCGACAGCTTAAGCGATCCTTTGAAAATGTACCTGGGAGATATTTACACAATCTCAGTCAACCTGGCCGGGCTACCCGGCATCTGCATCCCCTGTGGCCTGGACAAAAAAGGACTGCCTGTAGGCCTGCAGATGATCGGCAACTGCTTTGAGGAGCACAAAATACTGCAGGCGGCTTACGCCTATGAACAGTCCCGCCCATTGTTTACCTGCCCTATGGCAGAGGAAGGAGGCTTGGCACAATGAGCAAACAGTATGAAACCGTGATCGGTCTGGAAGTCCATGTGGAGCTGGCCACCAAAACCAAAATCTTCTGTTCCTGCAGCACGGAATTTGGCGGCGCTCCCAACACCCATACCTGCCCGGTGTGTACAGGCATGCCTGGCTCCCTGCCAGTGCTGAACAAACAGGCGGTGGAATACGCTGTGGCCGTAGGACTGGCCACAAACTGCACGGTCAACCAGCACTGCAAATTTGACAGGAAAAACTATTTTTACCCGGACAACCCCCAAAACTATCAGATTTCCCAGCTCTATCAGCCTGTCTGTGTAAACGGTCATGTGGATATCGAGACAGAAGCTGGCGTAAAATCCATCGGTATCCATGAGATCCATATGGAGGAGGATGCAGGAAAATTAATTCATGATGAGTGGGAGGACTGCTCTTTAGTGGACTATAACCGGTCCGGCGTGCCGCTGATCGAAATCGTCTCCGAGCCGGATATGCGCACCGCCGAGGAGGTCATCGCCTATCTGGAAAAGCTGCGATTGATTATTCAATATCTGGGCGCCTCCGACTGCAAGCTGCAGGAGGGCTCTATGCGGGCGGACGTCAACTTATCGGTTCGGGAGATGGGCGCGCCAGATTTCGGCACCCGTACGGAAATGAAAAATCTAAATTCCTTCAAGGCCATTGCCCGGGCTATCGACGGAGAGCGGAAACGGCAGATCGAATTGATCGAGGACGGCAAGGAAGTCATCCAGGAAACCCGCCGATGGGACGACAACAAGGAGCACTCCTACGCCATGCGTTCCAAGGAGGATGCAAAGGACTACCGCTATTTCCCGGAACCAGACCTGGTTCCCATCCATATCAGCGACGCCTGGCTTGCCGAAATCAGAGACCGTCAGCCGGAGCTTCGCACGGAAAAGCTGGCTCGTTATAAAAAAGACTATGATATTCCGGAATATGATGCTAAAATAATAACAGAATCGAAAAAGCTGGCCGATCTTTTTGAGGCCACGACGGCCATCTGCAAAAAGCCAAAAAAGGTGTCCAACTGGCTGATGGGAGAAACCATGCGTTTGTTAAAGGAATCCGACATGGAGCCGGAGGCTCTTTCCTTTGCGCCGGAAAACCTGGCAAAGCTGATCGAGCTGATCGATGCGGGCGCCATTAACGGAACCGTGGGCAAGGAAGTGTTCGAGGAAATTTTCCGGAATAACATCGACCCCGACCGCTATGTGGAAGAAAAAGGGCTGAAAGCCGTCAATGATGAGGGGGCACTGCGAGCCACCGTAGAGCAGGTCATCGCGGAAAATCCCCAGTCTGTGGAGGACTTCCATAACGGCAAGAAAAAAGCTATGGGATTCCTGGTTGGACAGACCATGAAGGCCATGGGCGGTAAAGCGAATCCGCAGATGGTCAACAAGATTCTGACGGAGTTATTATGCTTGTGAGTATCACAAAATAATTGCCAATCAGAAAGAAACTGCCACCGCCTTGACGATGTATGCGTTGAAGCCGGGCGGGCAAAAATGTACTCTTGAAGTCTTGCAGTGCTTGATTTTGTAAGATTACGAGCGTACATAGAATCACAACGGAGGATGATTGATGATGAAATGGCTGAGATGTGAAAAACAGTCAGAGGATGAACGGTACGTATTTTACCGCTACACCGATTTGGAGCGGCAGGGGGCGACGGAAGGCAGCTTCCGGATCGACACCCAGGAGATGTTCAGCGTGTCTACCGTAGAGCTACCGTCCTACACCAAGGAGCGGATCGACGAGATGAAGCTGGCCGGAAAGGTCATTATCGAACACATGGAAACCGGCGTCTGGCCTGCCAGCGCAGAGCTGTGCTGAGTGAGAGACAAAGGCTAAACACAAAACAGCAAAAAGACGCAAAGCTAACCTGTCACAAAAGCATATAAATAAGCCTTCACACAGCGCCAAAAAAGCATGTGAAGGCTTATTCTCTTATTCATCCATTTAGCCGTGCCGATCCGGCTAAATATGCCCGATCAGACATCCGGATTCATAATACTGACCGGCTTTGCAGCTGACCGGCCGGTCAACTGCTATATGTTCAGCTCCAACAGCTCCTCCGGCCGGTCAATAATCCGGTCCGGGTGAAATTCTTCCAATTCCGCTCTGGGGCGAAACCCCCATGTAACGCCGACCGTAAACATTTCTGCCGCAAGCCCAGTCCGCATATCTGTGTTCGTATCTCCCACATAAATACATTCATCAGGAGTAACCCCAAGCTCCTCAGCGATATACAGAGGCCCCGCCGGATCAGGCTTTCGCGGGATATCAGATCGCTCTCCCAGAATATAGTCAAACAATCCTTCCCCATAAATCCTTGTAACCACTGCCTCGGCAAACTGCTGAGCTTTATTGGAGCACACAGCCAGCATAATTCCGTATTCCTTTAATTGTTCCAGTACATGGGGAAGACCAGGGAAGGACTTTACGCCTACCGTACAGCCTGTCTTAAACTCCTCACAGTATAATGTATATATCTGATCTAAGTACTCGCCTTTTTTATCGCCGGCATCCCACAGGCTTCGCTCCAGCATCTTCCTGGCTCCGTCTCCCGCATAATAATAAAAGCTTTTTTCCGGAAGGGGAGGAAAAGCAAACTGTCTTAAACATCGATTGACCGTATAAGCCAGAGACTCCACCGTATCTCCCACGGTTCCGTCCAAATCGAAAATAATCAGCCGTTTCATATCTCCTCCGATTCCTCTTCCGGTTCAGGAAGAAACAGATGTACCCACTCGATCCTATTTTTATCCACGGCCTCTGCTACAAACGTAAAACCATTTTCACTGACCCGCTCTCCCACTACTGGTAAATGATCCAGAAGGCCGATCACCAGACCGCCCAGAGAGTCATAATCCTCAGACTCCAAATCCAAATCCAAAAGATCATTCAGATCATCCAGCTTCACGGCGCCCTCCACCCGGTATTCCAGGTCATTGATCTTCTGAACGCTGTCCAGCTCATCCTCATCGTACTCGTCACGGATTTCTCCCACGATTTCCTCTAACAGATCCTCTAATGTAACCAGGCCGGCCGTAGCGCCGTACTCATCCAGAACGATGGCCATACTAAAGGAGTTGCTCCGCATCTCTATAAATAACTCCGAGGTTTTCTTATGCTCATAAGTATAAAAAGCTTCCCGCATCACATCTTTTACGGAAAACGGTCCGTCCGAACGATAGAGGAGCAGATCCTTCATATTAATCATGCCGATCACATTATCTGTGGTGTCCTCGTAAACCGGCATTCTGGTGAACATATCCTCCCGAAAAGTCTCAATAATCTCCTCATAGGTTGCGTTCACATCAATAAACGTCATATCAATCCGAGGAATCATGATATCCTTTGTGCAGGAATCCCCAAAATCAAAAACATTATTGATCATCTTCCGCTCTTCGCTCTCGATTACGCCCTCCTCATGACTGACATCCACCATGGTGCGCAGTTCGCTTTCCGTAATGGACTCGGCCTTTGCGTCGGGATCGATCCGCAACAGAAATAAAAAACCTCCGGACAACTGATTAATTGCATAAATCACAGGGGTCAGCACCGCCATCATGGCTTTCACCGGCCCGGCGTAAAACAGAGCCATTTTCTCGGAATATATCGTGGCGATTGTTTTTGGAGAAATCTCACCAAAGACCAGAACAAAAAGTGTAACAACACCTGTGGCGATTCCTGCCCCCGCGTCCCCCAAAAGCCGTGTGGCCAAAATCGTGGCCATAGAGGACAGAGACAGATTCACAACATTGTTGCCAATCAAGATGGCGCTTAGCATCTTGCCCTGGTTTTCCGTGACTGACAGGAAGGACGCGGCCTTTTTGTTACCGTCCTCTGCCAGACTGCGCATCCGTATCCGGTTCGCCATGGTCAAAGATGTCTCCGCCGATGAAAAAATAGCAGAAAAGATTAACAAAACAAATAAAATAAGCAACTGTATGGCGTCACTCGAGTCCAATGTAAAGTCCAACTCCTTTTTTGTGAATTTCCCGTCAGAACCTGTGGCAAAAACGGCTTTTATCACAGTTCCGCTTGCATTGCATTGTACTATAGGAAGAGGAAAAAGTCAATAGTGGCGGAAAGATATTGTTATATATGGCATATAACAAGTTACTGTTCAGGCAATTCTATACTTCTGATTTCCGACGTTATTGCACAATATTCTTTTTTATGTTAAAATACTGATGAGAACATGTTAGATTTAAAAAATCTGAAAAAAGTCACAGAGTAACCTTAAGACTACCACATTTCCAGGAACAGGAGGATTTGATATGTTCGGGAAAAAAATGATTCTTGCCGGAATGGCGGCTGTGCTGACTGTTTCGCTGTCCGTATTGCCGGCTTCTGCCCATGGGCACGGAGGACACCATGGCGGTCATCATGTAAACGGGATGACACAGACCGTTCCCAACAATAATTACAATACCGGCGCCGTCGGTAACACTGACATAAATGCCGGCGCTGATCTTTCTGCCGATACGAACGTCCCTGCCGCTCCCAACACTGACACAGCCGCAGCTTCCAGTGCATATCCTGTCTGCCTATTTGAGGGCTGCACCGAAACCGGCCATCATATCCATGACGGCAGCTATTACTGCGGATATCACCATGCGAGCGGTTACTGCGACGGCTCCTGTGCTTATTCCGCCACACCTTCCGGCGCATATCCGATCTGTACGTTTGAGGGCTGTACCGAAAGCGGACGACATATTCATGACGATAATTATTACTGCGGATATCATCATGCAGGCGGCTATTGCGATGGCTCTTGCATCGTCAGCTCTGCCACAATCAGCAATGCGCCTGCAGACGGCGGTTCGCCTGCGGCCGACAGTCCGACTACTGCCGACGGCTACTATTATGGCAGAAGATATGGATGTCACCGGTCTTATGCCAGGAAGCTGACTTACTGCCATTAATCTTTCAGAAAAATCGTAAATCTGACACACTATATCATGATGCAGAAGACGCTTTCGGTGGATTGCGGATATGCTTTGCGATAACTCGTTTTGTCAGATACCATATGGCATGAAATACGCCCGGAACCTCTCATTGTCCGATTTTTCGCAGGCCGAACATCAGACAATGAGGAGTGCCGGGCATATTTTATTCCCGCGGCCATGAGCCAATTTTATTAGCTTATGAATGCAATTCACACGGCTTGTTTATACAATCTGCGCCGTTTATTTACACCATTTACGCAGTCTATCTACACAAACCGGATCGACACGTCCTTTGGCAGCGCCATCTTGCACTCTGCCTCAATACATTTGAGAATGCCTGCTGTTACCGGACAGGCTGCGTGAGGACAATATTTTGCTGCCGCCTCATAGAGAGGCCCTGCACCCGGCTTCTGGAAACAAAGCTCCATGGCATCCAGATCTTCTCCTGCCTCTTCCATCATTTTCTGAACACCGCCGCATTTGGACTCCACCTTAACTGTCACATCCATGCCATCCTCTGATTCCGCTGTCACCAGAGCCGTCAGACCGCATACGCCTGGCATAATTTCTACCTTTGTCATAATTAATCTTCCCCTTTCTAATATTAGTTCCACCGCTCCTCTTCCTAAAGCCCCTTCATCCGCTCTACCGCTTCTTTTGTATTTTCCCTTGTCCCAAAACCGGTCAGCCTGAAATAGCCTTCGCCGCTGGGACCGAAGCCGGAACCAGGTGTTCCCACCACATTGGCCTTTGTCAACAGATGATCAAAAAATTCCCAAGAGGTCATGGTTCCCGGAATTTGCATCCATACATAGGGCGAATTCACACCTCCAGACACTGTGTAACCAAGGGCTTGCAGGCCGTCATAAATAATTCTGGCATTTTCCTTATAATAAGCGATCTGCTGCTTTAGCTGCGCCTTTCCCTCATCAGTATAAACCGCGGCGCCTGCTTTCTGAATGATATAGGGCGCGCCATTATACTTGGTTCCATGCCGTCTGGCCCACATAGAATGAAGGCTTACGTCCCCACATTTCAAATCCTTGGGGATCACAGTATATCCCAGTCGGACGCCCGTAAACCCGGCGTTTTTGGAAAAGCTTCGGAACTCAATGGCACAGCTTCCGGCTCCCTGACACTCATAGATAGAATGCGGCACATCTTCCTCGGAAATATAAGCTTCATAAGCAGCATCATACAGAATTACAGCCCCTATCCGGTTCGCATAATCCACCCATTCCTGCAGCTGCGCCTTGGTGATCACCGAGCCTGTGGGATTATTGGGAAAACAGAGATAGATCAAATCCGGCGTCTCCTTCGGAAGCTCCGGTACAAAATTATTCTCCGCAACACAGGGCATATAAATCACATTGCTCCAAATGCCCCTTCCCTCGTCATAGGTGCCGGTCCGTCCTGCCATCACATTGGAATCCACATATACCGGATAAACGGGATCACAGACAGCAATCCTGTTATCCTGATCAAACAGCTCCTGAATATTTCCGCAGTCGCATTTTGCACCGTCGCTGACAAAAATCTCATCTGGCCGGATTTCACAGCCTCTGGCGGCAAAATCATTTTCGGCGATGGCTGTCCGCAGAAATTCGTAGCCCAGATCCGGCGCATAGCCTTTGAAGGTCTCGGCCGCCGCCATCTCGTCCACTGCCTTATGCAGCTCTTCGATAATGGCAGGGGCAAGGGGCTGAGTGACATCGCCGATCCCTAAGCTGATTACCTTCTTTTCAGGATGCTCTGCCTGAAAGCTGCGCACCTTTTTCCCGATTGTGGAAAACAGGTAGCTTCCCGGAAGCTTCTGATAATTTGTGTTGATCTTAAACATTTTTCTTTATCCTCCTAAATTATAGTTCCACAGCTCCTCTCCCATCGCTATGAGCACTTAGCATCTGTTCTTTAAACCCTTACGTGCAATGCATGGAAAATCCGATAATATGTGTCATCGCAAAGCATACCTTTAGGTACTGGCACATTTTGCCGGATACTTCGTAATAGTTAGCGGACGTTCTCGGGCCGCCTACCATTTTTCAAGCCCCATGGATCCGGGAGGGGAGCCGCTGTTTTTTCATAAATCTGTTTACAGTACAATTTCCCCTGTAAACACTTCTGTGGCCGGCCCAGTCATCATCATATGTCCGGTTTCCTGGTTCCACGAAATATGCAGACTGCCGCCCAGCAGCTTCACCTGAACCTCTGGCTTTACATATCCGGCCAGCATCGCCGCCGCTGCGCTTGCCGTAGCGCCGGTACCGCAGGCCATTGTCTCTCCGGAGCCACGCTCCCAGACCCGCATTTTCAGTTGTCCTTGCTCCGTCACCTGGATAAATTCCGTGTTGGTGCGATCGGGAAAGCGGGGATGGTTTTCAAACAGTGGGCCAATCTGCTCCACCGGAAAGCTGTCCGTATCCGCCGCAAATACCACCGCGTGGGGATTGCCAGTGGAGATACAAATCATCTCGTATTCCTTTCCTCCCACCATAATACGCTCCCAGATCTGCTCTCTGGTCAGCGCCTTCCGATCACAGGCAGACAGATCGATGGCCGCACCGTTGGAGGTCAGAACCGGCGCGCCCATATCCACCGTTACCATGGTCACTTTTCCCTCCTGTACCGACAAGTCCAGCGTTTTGATGCCCGCCCCGGTCTCCACCGTGATCGTGGTCATATTGGTCAAGCCGTGGTCATACACATATTTCGCCACACAGCGAATCCCGTTTCCGCACATGCTTCCCAGGGAACCATCCGCATTATACATTTCCATACAAAAATCCGCTGCCTCGGAAGGCTTTATTAAAATCAGCCCGTCGGAACCAATGCCGAAATGACGGCTGCTCACCAGCTCCGCCACCCGGGAGGGTTCCTCTACTGTCTCCTCAAAACAATTTACATAGACATAATCGTTGCCGATCCCATGCATTTTTGTAAACTTCACTTTTGCACACCTCCTAACTTAGTGCCGCTCTTCACCCCATATTTTTTATACTGATAATCATCCTGGCGGTTTCGGCCATATCGTTTCCGCTGTCCATGCTGTATTTCTGGATATAGCGGTATGCCTCCTTTTCCGACATATGGTCGCGCTCCATCAGGATACGCTTCGCCTCCAGGATGGCTGCCTGTTCCTCCGGGCTCCGCTTAGCCGGGGCGCTTCTTCTCTGCCTGCGCCTTTTCTCAATCGCCTCTGCCATCATCTCTACGGTAGACAGCAGCTCATGCACTTTCAGCGGCATGGCCACGCAGACCATCCCTTCCTGCTGTCCTGCCTCCCATCTGGTACGAGAAGCCAACAATAAAAGCTGAAAATGCTTCGGCAGATTGGAATACAGCTCCGAATAAATCATATCCGGCAGCCGGTAGCCGCTTATGACGATACCGGCATTCAGGCTGTCAGCATGGTTCAGCGCCTGAGCTCCCGTCGTACAGACCGCCGCCACCTGCCAGCCATTTCGCATCAGTATATTTTTAATATTTCTTCCGTCCTCCGCCCTGGGAAAGGCCACGATTATATTAATTATGGCCGCTCACCTCCCCGAACTGTCATATGCGCTCCCTCACCTTTGTCATAGCATTTCATACGCCTTGCCCAAGGAACGCCTAATACCGTCTCAGGTAACGGCTGATTTCCCATGCATCCACCTGTGCGCAATACGCATTCCACTCCTGCCGTTTCGCCGCCACATATTTTTTCATAACATGACTGCCCAGCACCTGGCGAAGCAGCTCATCTTGTTCCAGCGCATCCAGAGCGGCGCCCAGGTTAGAAGGCAGCCTTTGAATGCCCAGCTCATCCCGCTCCGTATCTGTCATATGATAGATGTTTTTGTTAATGCTGGCAGGCGGAACAAGCTGCCGTCTCATACCGTCCAGTCCGGCCGCCAGGCAGACCGCCAGCGCCAGATAGGGATTGGCCGAAGGGTCGGGCGACCGAAGCTCCAACCGGGTCTGTTCTCCTCTGGTAGCCGGAATCCTAATCAGAGGGCTTCGGTTACTGGAGGACCAGGAACGGTACGCAGGTGCGTCGAAGCCTGACACCAGTCTTTTGTAGGAATTTACCAATGGATTGGCGATAGCCGTAATACCGTCGATATGCTCCAATATCCCTGCCATAAAATGATAAGCCTGGGGGCTTAGCCCTTCCGGATCGCTGTCGCTGGCAAATAAATTTTTTCCGTCCAGATCAGTGAGAGACATGTTGATATGCATACCAGAGCCGTTGACTCCCTCCAAAGGCTTGGGCATAAAGGTTGCATGAAGGCCATGACCCTGGGCAATGGTCTTCACCGCCATCTTAAAAGTCATGATATCGTCCGCCATGGACAAAGCGTCATTATAGCGAAAATCGATCTCATGCTGCCCCGGCGCAATCTCATGATGAGATGTCTCGATCTCATAGCCCATTTCTTCCAAGTTCAGCATAATGTCCCGGCGCACGTTTTCTGCCTGGTCCAAAGGACTCACGTCAAAAAAGCCTGCCTGCTCATGGGTTACTGTGGTAGGATTGCCATGGTCGTCCAGATGAAATAGAAAAAATTCGCATTCCATCCCCACATTCAGGATAAACCCTTTCTCCTTTGCTCCCTCCACCACTTTCTTTAAAATGTACCGGGGCGCCCCTTCAAAGGGCTTCCGGTCAGGCCAGTAGACATCGCAGATCATCCGGGCTACCTTACCCTGCTGCGGTCGCCACGGAAAAATCTGAAAGGTATCCGGCTGGGGATACAGATACATATCAGATTCCTCGATCCGAACAAACCCCTCGATGCTGGAACCGTCAAACATACAATTGTTATCCAGCGCCTTTTCCAGCTGGCTGGATGTAATCGCAATATTTTTCAGCATTCCTTGAAGATCTGTAAATTGAAGCCGGATAAATTCCACATCCTCCTCTTCTGCCAGACGCAGAACATCCTCCTTCGTGTAATGATTCACCATAATATTCCTCCTAATTGAGTTCCGCTGCTGTCCTACCAGGCCCCCTTAACCTGGAAGATTTTCCGGCCACATGCGTGTCCGTAAACCCTTCCGGGGCCTCGCTATGAGCACTTAGGGTCTGTTCTTTAGACCCTTACGTGCGATGCATACAAAATAGTTAGCGGGTGTTCTTCAGCCGCTTACTATTTTGTGGTACGGACTTCCGCTGTTCTGAGTTCCCCTTTTAATTGAGTTCCGCTGCTGTCCATCAATGCATAAACTGCCTGACTTCACTGATCAGCTCCTGAACACCCTCGATGATCGTGTCAAAAACACCGGCTTTATAAATTTCAATCAGAATTAACCCCAGAGGAACTGCCAGAATCATGCCTGACACGCCGCCGGTCCGAAAACCGATATACAAAAGAATCAAGGTCAGAAGCGGCGGAAGCCCCATGCTGTCGCCCACAATTTTAGGCTGAATCAGCTGTCTAACCAGCTGACTGACAAAATAGAGCACCAAAAGGGCCACTCCCATATAGAACTGACGGTTAAAAAATTCAATGACAGCCCAGGGAATCAGCACCGTCCCAGTACCAAACACGGGCAGAAAATCAAGCAAAGCGATCAAAATCGCCCAGAGCAGGCTGTAATGGATGCCAAGCAGCAGAAATCCCACAGTCAGAATAATCGCCACCACAATCATAATCTTAAATTGGGCGGCAAAATATCCGCCGACAGCCCGCATCAGATTCTTTTTCACAATTGTCGCGTAGTGGACAATGGGTTGAGGCACCATCTCTTTTAAGGATTCCATAATCATATCGCTGTCCGCAATAAAAAAGTAAGAGGACAGCACGGTGATTATGGCATACACAAAGGCATTGGGAATCCCTTTTGCGAAATTTCCCGCCGCATGAACGGTAGGCTCCCCGATTCCGGCGATAATCTGGTCCACGGAGCCCTCCAGGCTCCCTACCATCATCACCAGTTCCTCCCACACAGCCTCCGGAAAAAACCGACGAAGGCCGGAAAAGGAGGCGATAAAGAATTCCACCTGCCGCTGAGCCGCCTCCAAAATCTCCGGCGCATCCTGAACAAAGCTGATACAGCCAGATACGATCCTGGCCATCAGCGCATAGCCTCCCAGAATAATCAGCGCCAGCACCCCAGCCACCAGCAGAAAAGAACCGGCCTTACGCACAATTTTCAGCTTACGTTCCAGATATCGGACGATGGGATTGCCGATCATGGCAATAATCCAGCCGATTACAAAGGGCATAAAAAACAACGCGCCCTTCCAGAGAATCCAGACCGTCAGCAAAAAGCCAACGGCCGGGAACAATATTTTCATGAAGATCCGCAGATACTTTTTAAAGGCTTCCATAGGCCCTCTCCAGCGTCTCATACAGACGCTCCATCTCCTCATCCAATCCCACAGTAATCCTCAGATACTGACTGATTCTGGAGCCATTAAAATGTCTCACATAAATTCCATGCTGCCGCAGATATGTGAACAGCTTCTCCCCCTCATATTTGGGATGTTTCGCAAAGATGAAATTTGCGGCGGAGTCCAGGCAGTAAAAGCCCTGTTCTGTCAGACGCTTTACGGCTGCATCCCTTGTCACAGCAATCTTGTCCGTCACCGCCCTGAAATAAGCCTCGTCCGACAGCGCCGCGGCTCCCAGCTCCAAAGCTGCCTGGTTCATTGTATAAGAATTAAAGGAATATTTCACATCCTGCATCGCCCGGATCAATTCAGCATTGCCGACGGCATATCCAATCCGGATTCCTGCCATAGACCGGGATTTCGAGTAGGTCCGCACCACCAGCAGGTTCTCATATCGCTCAAGCAAAGCCAGCGCTGACACGCCCCCGAAATCAATATATGCCTCGTCCACCACTACGATAACATCCCGGTTATGCGTAAGGATATCCTCTATAAAAGACAAGGGCTCCACAAGTCCGGTGGGCGCATTGGGATTCGGAAAAATCACGCCGCCGTTTTCCTTATGATAATCCTCGCTCTGTAGACGGAAATTTTCGTCAACTGCCTGCGTCTCATAAGGAACCCGAAACAGCTCGGCCCAGACCGGATAAAAGGAATAGGTAATATCCGGAAAAAAGATCGGCCTGTCAGAATGAAAAAAGGTCATAAAAGCCATAGCCAGCACATCATCTGAGCCAACGCCCACAAAAACCTGATCCGTCCCTACCCCATGATACTCCGCCAGCCCTTTTGTCAGGATGCCGCAGGTCGGATCAGGATACAGGCGCAGCTTGGCCGGGTCCATGGCCTTCAACGCCTTTTCCACTGCCGGCGACGGCGGATAAGGATTCTCATTGGTATTCAGCTTGATTATATTTTGCTCCGTTGGCTGCTCGCCCGGCACATAGGGAGTCACCTGACGCAGATAACTCCGCCAGTCACCCGCCTGATTCTGCTCTGTGTTCATTTTACCACACTCCTTATACGCTTCCGGAACATCGGCAAATGAATCCGGTGCCATCTGCAGACATTCCGAAAACCCACTCTGTTGTAATTTCCAATATACTCCCATCATCCTTCGATATCGGGTATCTGCTTCAGCACCTGATTTTCTTCCGGATTCCAAGCATACATCTTTTAAAAAAGGAGACATTTCACCCATATCTTCTGAAAATGTCCCCTTTGACAATCACACTGCTTATTTTAAATGATATTCCTCCGCCAGCTTCCTAAAAGCAGGCAATGAATTTTTAATGGTGTCATAGGACACGCAATAGGCGATCCGCACATAGCCTGGGCAGGCAAAAGAACCACCCGGCACAAACAGAATGTTATACTTCTTTGCCGACTCACAGAACTGAATTTCATCAGTTGTCGGAGATTTCACAAACAGATAAAAAGCGCCTTCCGGCTTCACGCACTGAAAACCGCATTCCGTCAATCCCTCATACAGAAGCTTCCTGTTCCGGTCGTAGGCGTTAAGATCTGTCTCCTCGTCGATACAGCGAACCAGCATCCTCTGCATCAAGGAGGGCGCATTCACATGGCCCAGCACCCGGTTTGCAATCACAATCGCCTGGGTTAAATCCTTCGCATCCTCCGCCTTATCCGGAACCGCCACATAGCCGATCCGTTCTCCGGGCAGCGACAGCGACTTGCTGAAGGAATATACCACGATGGCATCGGAATAATATCTGGTCACAAAAGGCACTTTCGCCCCGTCATAGGCCAGCTCACGATAAGGCTCATCGGAAATCAGATAAATGGCATGGCCATAGACCTTTTCCTTCGCCGAAAGCAGCTCTGCCAGCCGGATAATGCTCTCCTCCGGATAAATGACACCTGTGGGATTATTGGGATTGTTGATCAGAACTGCCCTGGTCTTTTCCGTGATCGCATTCCCCAACGCAGTGAGATCCGGCAGAAAGGTTTCCGAATTTGACGGTACCTCCACCAGACGGGCATCATAATTCGCCACATAATTTTTATATTCCATGAAATAGGGCGCAAAGGTCGCCACTTCATCTCCTGGGTCCAGAATCGCCTTCAGCACAGCGTTCAGACCCCCTGCGGCGCCGGAAATCATGACAATATTCTCCTCGCCAAAATCCGTCCCGAATCTTCTGTTCAGTGAATCGGCCACAGCCTTTCTCGTATCGGAAAACCCAGCGTTGCTCATGTAACCGTGTACCGTCACGGAGTCCTCCTCCCGCAGCACATCCGCAATAGCCTGGTTGACAGAAGCCGGCGCCGGCACATTGGGATTCCCAAGGCTGAAATCAAAGACATTTTCAACTCCGTAAAGGCTGGCCAGCCGCTTCCCCTCCTCAAACATCACTCTGATCGCCGAATTGTTTTCCACAAGAGGGCGCATTCTTTTAGAAATCATTTCACTATTTCTCCTAATTCAGTTTCATTGCAGTTCTCCCAAGCCCTTTGCCCCGGATGGATTTCCGCTGATTTATGCTTCGTGCCCTTTTCTCTTGATTGTTTCGATGACCTCGTCTACATAGCGGGTGCACAGCTCATTGGTTTTGGCTTCCACCATCACCCGAATCACCGGCTCGGTTCCACTTTCCCTGACCAGAATCCGGCCATCACTGCCCAGCTCCTTCTCCACCTTCTCCATTGCCGCGATCACATCCGCATCCTGCCTGGCCTCCGGCTTACTCTTCACCCTGATATTTTTCAGCACCTGGGGATAGATATCTACCGGCTCGATCAGTTTTCCTAATGACTGTTTTTTCTCCAGCATTACTTCCATCAGCTTTAAGGAAGTAAGAATACCGTCTCCCGTGGAGGCAAACTTGCTGAAAATAATATGACCAGACTGCTCGCCGCCCAGACAATGGCCATTTTCCGCCATATTTTCATAGACATATTTATCTCCTACCTGGGTTTTCACATAGCGGATTCCCGCGATATCCAGCGCCTTATAAAGCCCCAGGTTTGACATTACCGTGGTGACTACCGTGTTGGTGTCCAGCATACCCCGTTCCTTCATATATAAACCACATACATAGAGAATCAGATCGCCGTCCACTACCTTTCCGTTCTCATCCACCGCAAGGCAGCGGTCCGCGTCCCCGTCGTAGGCAAAACCCACATCTAGCTGGTTCTCCTTCACAAACTGCTGCAGCACCTCGATATGAGTGGAGCCGCTGTTCTCATTGATATTTGTGCCGTCCGGATCATTGTTAATCACATAGGTTTTGGCTCCCAATGCATCAAAAATACTCTTTGCCATCATCCAGGAGCTGCCGTTGGCGCAGTCCAGTCCTACCTTTACATTTTTAAAGGACCGGGTTGCCAAAGAAATCAGGTAGCCAATATAACGATTCCGCCCCATCACATAGTCGGTGGTACGGCCGATTTTTTCCCTGACGGCAAAGGGTAGCTCCCCTATCTCCCCGTCCAGATACGCCTCGATCTTCTCGATCACATCCTCTGACAGCTTTTCTCCTCTGTCGTTGATAATCTTGATTCCATTGTCATAGAAGGGATTGTGACTGGCGGAAATCATAATTCCACAGTCAAAATCCTCGGTGCGCACCACATAGGACACGCTGGGTGTCGTGGTTACATGGAGCAGATAGGCGTCCGCGCCGGAAGCCGTCAGCCCTGATGCCAGGGCATACTCGAACATATAGCTGCTCCGTCTTGTATCCTTGCCGATGGCTACTTTACATTTATGCTCCTGACCGTAATACCAGCCCAGGAAGCGCCCCACTTTATAGGCGTGCTCCACCGTCAGATTTACATTGGCCTCCCCGCGAAAGCCGTCTGTGCCAAAATATTTTCCCATACTGCCTATCCTCCACACCTAATATCCCAATTCTTTTAAATACCGGGCCAGCGCATCCTGCCAGGGCGGCAGCCGCCTGAATCCGTTCTCATCCAGTTTGTCCCTGTTCATCCGGCTGTTGGCAGGTCGTTTCGCCTTTGCGCCGTATTCCGCAGACGTCACCGGCGTTACCTCCACGGAAAGCTTCGCCTGCCTGAAAATTTCCACGGCAAATTCATACCAGCTGCACAGCCCTTCATTAGTGGCATGGTATGTGCCGTAACGGTCGGTCTGAATCATATCTACCAAAAGCCTTGCCAAATCATAGGTATATGTGGGCGAGCCCACCTGGTCATTTACCACTGACGCTTTTCCTTTTTCTTTACCAATCCGCAGCATCGTATTAATAAAATTTTTGCCGTTTGACCCGAACACCCAGGCAATCCGGACAATGAAATACTTTTCCAGCAGCTTTTCTACCGCCAGCTCGCCCTGGTACTTCGTCTCTCCATATACATTCAGCGGCTCTCTTTTGTCATCTGGCTCCCAGGGGCGCTCTCCCTGGCCGTTAAACACGTAATCCGTGCTGATATACATCATGGGAATATCCAGGCTGCGACAGACTGTCGCCACATGCTCGGTGCCAGCGCCGTTGATTCTGGCGCAAAGCTCTGCATTGTCTTCTGCGGCGTCAACAGCCGTATAAGCCGCGCAGTGAATCACCGCATCGGCCCCGGAGCCGCGAAGCACCCGCTCTACCGCCCCGGCGTCCGTAATGTCCATCTCATCTACATCCACACCAATGGATTCGATCCCCCGCTTTGCCATCTCGTTCAGCAGGTCATTCCCCAGCTGTCCCTTCGCTCCTGTTACCAATACCTTCATAAGCCTGGTCAACCTCCAACGTTTTTCCGATCCTCAATCATCCCGCTTCCCGCGGGAATCATTAATACTATAACACAGGGAGGAAAATTATACAATTTATTTTTCGCAGCGATTCACGCTGCGATACTGCTGACTGAAAGCCTTCGTGCAATATTTCAGATAGATGCGGTCCTGAATAATATGTACTCTCAAAATCTCTCCGTGCATTAATATATGAACGGCGTAAGAAATCACTTTCTTACGCCGTTCATATACGACAGATCCAGAAATCAGGTCTTAACCTTCTTCAACTTATTCCGTTTCTCTCGCCAACCCAGAACCAGACAGTACACTTGGTCCTTTACACCGCAGCCCTCTTCTCCTCCACATACCTCCTGATATTAGAAGCATTGGCATAGGTCCGATATCCGCCTCCCTGCTCTACCACCAGCGTCGGCGCCTGCATCACACCGTAGTGGGCCGCCAGCTCCGGCTGCTCCTCAGCGTTAACCAGCTCATAGCTCTCATCTTTTAAAAACTCTTTGGCCATACGGCAGTTGGGACAGGTGCTGGTGACAAACAGATAGGTTTTCCCAACGCCCGCCGGCGTAACCTGATGGGTTTCCTCCATATTCACCGTCACGTTGGTTCCGGCGATTCCCCGCTGTTTCATCCGGGATGCCGCCATATCGTATTCTTTCCGGTTTTTATATTCCTGTACCTTCCCTTCATTCCAGTTCTGTACCGGACGGTAATACCCTGTGATCCGGCTGTAAACCTCGGCCGCTTTGCCGCAGACCGGACAGGTAAACTGCTCGCCGGACAGATAACCGTGCTCCGCACAGATGGAATAGGTGGGAGACATCGTATAATAAGGCAGCTTATAATTTTCCGCGATGGTTTTCACCAGCTTGGCCGCCGCCTTCCAGTCAGGCAGCTTTTCCCCCAGGAACGCATGGAATACGGTGCCGGAGGTGTACAGCGTCTGCAGCTCGTCCTGGATATCAAGGGCATCGAAAATATCCGCCGTATAATCCACCGGCAAATGAGAGCTGTTCGTATAGTAAGGCACGTCGCCTTCCGCTCCCGCCGTGATAATGTCCGGGTACCGCTCCTTGTCGTGCTTGGCCAGACGATAGGTAGTAGACTCCGCCGGCGTCGCCTCCAGATTATACAGGTCGCCGTACTTCTCCTGATAATCCGACAGCCGCTCGCGCATATGGTTCAGCACTTCCTTGGTAAATTCCTGGCAGACCTCGCCGGTCATATCCTGACGAATCCATTTCGCGTTCAGGCCCACCTCGTTCATGCCGATCAGGCCGATGGTGGAAAAATGATTGTCAAAGGTACCCAGATACCGTTTCGTGTAAGGGTACAGCCCCTCGTTTAAAAGCTTCGTGATAATCTCCCGCTTCATCCGCAGGGAACGGGCGGACAGATCCATCAGATAGTCCAGCCGCTTATAGAAATCCGCTTTATCCGCCGCCAGATAGGCGATCCGGGGCATATTAATCGTGACCACGCCCACGGAGCCGGTGCTCTCGCCGGAGCCGAAGAAACCGCCGCTCTTTTTGCGCAGCTCCCTGAGATCCAGCCGCAGCCGGCAGCACATGCTGCGCACGTCGCTGGGCTCCATATCGCTGTTGATATAATTGGAGAAATAAGGCGTTCCGTACTTGGCCGTCATCTCAAACAGCAGACGGTTATTCTCCGTGTCGGACCAGTCAAAATCGCTGGTGATGGAATAGGTGGGAATCGGATACTGGAAGCCCCGTCCGTTGGCATCACCCTCGATCATGGTCTCGATAAAGGCCTTATTGATCAAATCCATCTCCACCTTGCAGTCTTTATATTTAAAATCCATCTCCACACCGCCCACGATAGCCGGCAGCTCCGCCATATCGGCGGGAACCGTCCAGTCCAGCGTGATATTCGTAAAGGGCGACTGGGTCCCCCAGCGGCTGGGCGTATTCACGCCATAGATAAAGGACTGAATACACTGGAGCACTTCCTTATAGGACAGGTGATCCGCTTTTACAAAGGGAGCCAGATAGGTGTCAAAGGAGGAGAAAGCCTGAGCGCCCGCCCACTCGTTCTGCATAATCCCCAGGAAATTCACCATCTGGTTGCACAGCACCGACAGATGCTTGGCCGGACCGGAGGTGATCTTTCCGGTGATGCCGCCGAGGCCCTCCTGAATCAGCTGCTTTAAGGACCATCCGGCGCAGTAGCCGGTCAGCATGGAAAGGTCGTGGATATGGATATCCGCGTCCCGGTGGGCCCCTGCAATCTCCTCGTCATAAATCTCGGACAGCCAGTAATTGGCCGTGATCGTGCCGGAATTGCTTAAAATCAGGCCGCCTACCGAATAAGTAACCGTGGAATTTTCCTTGACCCGCCAGTCTTCCACATTTACATATTTATTGACCACTTCCTTGTAATCCAGGATCGTGGATTTCATATTCCGGATTTTTTCCCGCTGCTTTCTGTACAGAATATAGGCTTTGGCCACATCGGTATACCCGGTCTGCTCCAAAACATGTTCCACACTGTCCTGAACATCCTCGACAGTGATCACGCCGTCTTTAATCTTATCCTGAAAATCGGCCGTCACCCGGAGCGCCAACAGCTCCAAAATCTCGCCGCTAAAATTTTTCTTCGTGGCCACAAAGGCCTTCTCCATGGCATCGGAAATCTTATGAAGCTGAAATTCAGCGATCTCTCCGTCCCGTTTCTGTACGTCAAACATAATCCTTGCCCCTTTCTGTCTGCCCCCGGCCCCGCAGGCCCGGGTAATTTATGTCCATAAGCGAAGTATCCCTATTATAGCAAAGCGGAGAGACGGCGTCAACAGGAAATACCAGATATATGTATTTTTTTAATTTGGCAACTATATGTTGTGTATATTTATGCAAATCGGCAAATGCGCTGTTATGAGGAAAACTGCTGTATGCATAGGACTATTCCCCATTTCCCGCTCTCAGCTTTTCCACCATCTCCGGGTCAAACCGGTTTTCCCGTATACTGCATATTTCCTGTTTATACGGCGCATAAGATTTTTTCTCATTATGTCCGTCCTTCACCCAGGGAGATTCCAGAATCTTCGGAATATCCAGATAATCCGGATGATACATGATACGCTGAAGCGCCTCAAACCCAATCTGCCCGAACCCGTAATTCTCATGCCGGTCCTTCGCCGCCCCGCAGATATTTTTGCTGTCGTTCATATGGAATACGGCAATCATATCCCGGCCCACGATGCGTTCAAACGCCCCGAACACCTCCTCCGGATGGTGAATCAGGTCATAGCCGCTGTCATGGACATGGCAGGTGTCAAAACAAACCTTTAGCTTCTCCGGGTATCTCACGCCGCCGATGATCCGGGCCAGCTGCTCAAAGTTTCGCCCCAGCTCGCTGCCCTTTCCCGCCATGGTTTCCAGAGCCACCGTCAGCTTCAGATCCGGCCGCAGCACCTGGTTCAGCCCCTCGACCACCTGGGCAATGCCGGCTTCTTCGCCCGCTCCCACATGGGCCCCCGGATGCAGCACCAGCACCTTGCTGTGAAGGGCCTCGGAACGACTGATCTCCGATGTCAGAAATTCCACGGAGGAACGAAAGGTATCCTCTTTCACCGTATTGGCCAGGTTAATCAGATAAGGAGCATGGATAATCACCTCCGACAATCCATGGGCCCTCATATATGCCCGGCCCTCCTCGATTTTCAACTCTTCCAGCGGCTTTCTTTTGCTGTTCTGAGGCGCTCCGGTGTAAGCCATAAACACATCCGAACCGTAGGAAGCCGCCTCCTTCGCCGAATTTAAAAACATATCCTTCCCGCTCATGCTGACGTGGGAACCGATTTTTATCTTTGGTTGATTCATCGTCATATTCTCCGTATTTTCTGTTTTTATCCTGTTACATCAGGTTATACATGAAACGTCCGGACAGATATCATTCCTCCGGACGTTTCTCATTTGTGACAATATTAATATCTGTTTTTCTTTATGTTCACATAAAGCCCGAGCATGCCGGCCAATGCGGCTCCCGCCAGCAGCATATACCAGATCGCCAAAGATCGGTCGCCTGTGGAAGGCGTGTTCGCCATAACAGCAGAAACTGCCCGGGGCGGATCAACCGCGTCGCTGCCGCCATTATTTCCGCCGTTATTATTACTGCTGCCGTTATCGTTAGCGCCGCTGTTATTGTTACCGCCGCCATTACCGCTATTGTTATTGTTGTTATTATTGGTATTGTTATTATTATTGCTGCCGCTGCTATTATCGTTTCCGACAGAGTTGTCCTGCGCCCTGGTCCAGCCTACGGCGACCGGAGACAGTCCATGTACTTTAAACGTAATGCCTTTCTCCGTCTTGGTCACTGCCGGATATTCCACATCCCCCACATAAAATCCATTCATCTGTGCCGTAAACATATGAGATACCACAAAATCATGGGTATCTTTTCCGGTACCGGAAGGATAAGGGAGGGTTATGGTCAATCCGTCCGAGGGGAAATTGTCCTTGGTCACCGGAATCCATCCGGTTCCCGCAATATTGATCAGAAGCTCCACATCATAAACAGCCATGTCGGCCTCGGCGATACCGCCGAACTTCTGCTGTATTTTCAGCTTCATCTGCTTCTCCATCTTGCCGGGCGTATTCAGTTCCTCCAAAGCCGCAAACGAATTCGGCACTTTGGAAATACCGCTTTCTATCTGCAGTTTGTAGTCGGTTCCCTCCACAGCTTCTTCCCTTACCACACTGATCCTGCCCGTAATCTCCGGCAAAGCCGAAGGCATGGAATAATTTCCTGTTCCGGTTCCCTCAAACACCCCCTGATCCTGCCCGTTTTTCCAGGACAGCTTCACGGTCTGGCTACCTTCTGCCACCGTCTTATAAACGCCGGACAATTTATCTGACGGACAGCTAAACCGAACGCTGGCATGATCCCTGTCAAGTATTCCCGCAAGTCTCAGTTCTCCGTAAAGGGTCGCTCCTTGGTTCGTAATCAGATCCAGCCGATCCGCCGCGCTCAGCCCGCTTGTGTCCCATGACAGCGCCTTAGGGGAAACCGTCAGGCGGTAAGTACACGCCGCTTCCAGATAATCCCCGGTTTCAGAAGCTGTGGCCGTAATTACGGCGCTGCCCGCTTTCAGAATCTTAACAAGACCCGTCGCCGAATCCACCGACGCTACCGAGGGGTCTGAGCTGCCGTAGCTGACAGATGATCCCGCTTCCGCTCCCTGAGCCGAAATGGTAAAATCCGGATCTCCGTAGCACACCGTTTTCGAACTTTCCAGGAAAGCAAAATTGATCTGATCCTTTTTATTTGTCACCATTATGATGATTTCAGCCGACACGCTTTTTCCGTTCAGCGAAGCCTCCACCCGATAGTGATAACTGCCCTCCGGCAATCCGGTCTCCACGGTGTAGCTGGAACCATTTGCTCCGCTGATTGTCTCCCAGCTGCCATCCGGACGCTTCACCGACCAGGTAAATCCGGTGGCCAGAGGATTCGCTGTCAGAACCGGAGCCGTTGTATAACCAATTTCCACTTTTGTCTCGCTTGCGCTTAACGTAAAAAGCGGAACCTGTATTTTTTCTTCCATTTTGCCGGTCGAAGGGTTATAAATTTCGAGAGTCATCTCATCCCCGTTCACCAGCAGTCCGGTCACAATCCGCTTATTCGCGTCTTCGTACCGATAAATCTGTACCGGCGCGGCATTTACTGTCGGATTAAATGAATACACTGAATTTCCCACATTAAAATACAGGGTCCCCTTGGAGCAGGAAAGTCTGGAAAAGCTCATTGAAAACATGGGCCATACACTTCCCAGATCCTCTATCTCAAAACTTGCCACCTTGCTCTCGGTTCCGTTGACATCCCTTTTCATCAGCGCGGCGCCGCGGCATATATTCTGGTTATTCACAACCGTTTCTTCTTTGAGATAATACCAGTTTCCTTCCGCCGAATAGATGGCGGACTCTGTCAATGGAGCGGTTTTATGCCAGGAACTATCATATGTCGCATCATCGCATACGATCCCATTGTCCTCCCAATTATGCTGGGCATTTCTCATGGCAGCATCACTGAGCAGAAAATAAGTATGTTTGACATAACCGGTTTCTCCCACCTGACTGGCAGCCGTCGCGTCGTCATAGGTAAGATCCGCGTGATACCAGTTGCCATCCAGTTTCACATAATTCCATATATGGGTCATGGACTTGCTTTTACAATAATCAACCTCTATACCCGCTTTCTCCAGCAGGGCTGCGTAAGCCAGCGTATATCCCTGGCAGACGCCAATTCCGTTCACCAGCGCTTCATAGGCATTCCGCTTTTCAATCCCAAGATTATTGTTCGCGTTCTGGTCATATACCATATGCTGTACCAGATAGTCATGGAGCGCCGTCGCTTTCTGCTCGTCAGTCATATTCGCCGTAATAACTTCCGCGAAAACATTGTCAATCGCAGCCCGATATGTAGCGACACTGGCCTTGCTATACGTCGGATTATATGTAAAATCACATCCTTTAATCGTACCGCTGGCATCCGTATAGTAGGTTCCGCCCATCACATAAAACAGATCCGGATTGTCCTGAGCCAAATCAGGCCAGATTTTCCCCCAATCCTCCGCAGTCAGATGATAAGAAGATAAGTCCACCGCAGCATCCCAGTTGGTCATCGCCTGAGTCATCACGTTCTTTGCGGCTTCGATCTCCTGGTCTGTTGCCATCACCTTAACCGGTTCCGTAAAATACTCCAGCAGTTCCCGCAGCCGTTCTTCCGCTCCGGCAAGCAATGCCTTCTGTTCCTCCGTCAGATTCTCATAGGCCTCGAACACTTCCTGAAACTGTGTCCGTACCGCATCCTGAGACGCCTGATCAAAGGTTTTCAGTTCTTCCAGGGTCGGAAGGCTTTCAATCAGCTTTTCCACGGCGGCCGTCTCCAAATCGGCGGAAACCTCCGGTTTCCGTCCGGATTCGTCCTCAGAAGCCGTTTCCGCTTCCGACGGCTGTTCTCCGTCAGTAATTGTCTCCGAATCATAGGGCTGCTCTCCGTCAGAAACCGTTTCCGAATCCGACGGCTGCTCTTTGCCGGTAATTGTTTCCGCTTCTGACGGCTGTTCTTCCGCCGGTTCTTTCCCAGGGACTGTTTCTGCCTCCGACTCCTTTTCGTCTGTTTCCTGATCGGCGGCCGCTTCTGAAGTCGGCGCTTCCCCTTCCGCCGGCTCCTGCCCGGCCTCTGCCGCTCCGCTCTCATCCTGTTGCCGCTCCAAAGGCTCGCCGACGCAGGCTGACAGGTCCGCCTCTTTCTGCTCCGCCGTACACAGAATCTCGCAGACACATTCCGCTTCTTCTGTCATGCCGCCCTCAGTCTTTGGGATTTCTCCCGCTTCCTTTTCCGATGCGGCTACGGTAAACTGCAAGGGATTTATCATCCCGCCGATCAGCCCCAGAATAAGAAGAAATACCATCATCTTCTTACCGCTGTTCTTCCATTTGACCATGTTTCTTTTCTCCTATCGTTGTCCGTATTTTTTGCAGTCTGCCTGACAGATCGAATGCCGTCTGCCGACTGAGAGTTCATTATACAAGAAAATAACCGCTGATACAACAACCAAAATATGTGAAAACAAACATGGAAAAATTCTACTTTACAGCAGTCCTCCATACACCTCTGCCGGCACATATGCCTCCACTGCGATGCCGTCCTCGGTATACTCCTCGGACAGCAGCGTGCCATACTTACGAATCGTCTGCAATTTCCCCGCCTGGTCATAGGGAAACAGCTTTTCCAGATAAACCCTCCCCGCCCGCAGCACCTGGGCAATGGCTTCTTTCAGTTCTTCCAGCCCCTCGCCGGTTTTGGCCGAGAGGATCAGCGTCCGCTCTGCCTTAAAATCCTTAAAAACGCCTGTCTGTCCGAATCCGCCGGGATTTGTCCCTGATTCGTTCTGGTAACTGCCGCTGCTTTCCATACATTCCGCCTCTGCACGGCCCCGCAGCAAATCCGCCTTGTTAAACACCGTAATCACCGGCTGATCCGTCACCCCCAACCGGGCCAAAGTCTCATATACCACATGCATCTGAAGCTCCATCTGAGGATTGGAGCAATCCACCACATGGATAATCAGATCGGCGTATCTGGCCTCCTCCAGCGTACTGCGAAAAGCCTCAATCAGATGATGGGGCAGCTTGCGGATAAAACCCACCGTATCCGTCAGCAGCACTTCCTCCTTCCCTGACAGCGCAAGGCTTCTGGTGGTAGGGTCCAGCGTCGCAAACAGCTTGTCTTCTTCCGGCACGTCCGCCCCTGTCAGACGGTTTAACAGCGTGGATTTCCCCGCATTGGTATAACCGACAATGGCAGCCACAGGAACATGATTCTTTTCCCGCTGCTGCCTCGTTATTTCCCTGTGCCGTTCTACGTCCTTCAATTCCCCTTTTAAATGACCGATCCGCTCATGAATCAGCCGCCTGTCCACTTCCAGCTTTGTCTCTCCCGGCCCTCTGGTTCCGATGCCGCCGCCCAGACGGGACAGGGAGCTTCGAAGCCCTACCAGCCTGGTGGCCCGGTATTTCAGCTGGGCCAGCTCCACCTGCAGCTTTCCCTCTCTGGTCCTGGCCCGGGAGGCAAAGATATCCAGAATAACCAGCGTCCGGTCCATTACTTTCAGTTCCAGCGCATCCTCCATATTCCGAAGCTGGGCCGGGGAAAGCTCATCATCGCAGATCACACCCACAGCTCCAACCTCCGCCGCCAGCGCTTTGATCTCTTCCAGCTTTCCCTTTCCCAAATAAGTGCCCGGATGGACCCGCTCCCGGTTCTGAATCACCCGGCCCGCCACGACGGCTCCTGCCGTGGACGCCAGTTCTTCCAGCTCGTCTAAAGACTGGTCCGTGTCGTCATAATCCGACAAAGCCACGCCAGCTAACAGCACCGGTTCCTCGATTTCCTTCAATTCTATCATCGATCACTTTCTCCCGTCAATGTTTATTCTCATTCCCTGCATATCGTTTCCAAAGCTGCAGAACAGACAAGCATACCTCTGATGTAAATACTATGGCCGAAAACGGGCAAACTATCTGGTTTTCAAAAACGCCAGCTCATGATCGATCTCACCGTTGGTCCCATAAGTATCCGCATACTCCTGCAGCACTGTCAGTGCCTGGGCAAAATCCCCGTTATACTCGCAGGCCAGCGCTTCGTTCAGCATCAGCCGCTCCGCCGTAGAAGCATCGCTGAATTCCAGCCCTTTTTTGAAAAAGTCCAGCGCTTCCCCGTAGCTGCCTGTTCTCATTTTATACAGACCCACCTGATTGTATACGCCGGCGTTTTCATTTTCCAGATTCAGCGCCTGGGTGTAGGCATTGTAAGCGCTCTCCTGCTGCCCCAGCTTCTCATAGGACATCCCCAGGCAGATCAGCGTTTCCGCATCCTTTTCCCCGGTGATAGCCGTGATCTCCGCCACGGCATTTCCATATTCTCCCAGAAGATACTGAACCATACCCCGGTACTTATTGGCCACGGCTCGATCGTCTTTGATTAGCAGCGCCGCATCCAGGTAAGTCTTTCCCCTGTCCGAAGCGCCCGCGGCCGCCAGACTCTGATAAGCACAGCAATAAGCCGCGTAGTCATTGGGTTTCGCTTCTACCAGCTTGTCAAAATCCGCGGCTGCCAGATCAATCTCCCCCTTCAGGGCATACACATTGCCCCGGAGATAGTAGTTATCCTCCGGCTTTTTCTCCACATCCAGCAAAATCGAATAGGTTTCAATGGCCGCGTCGTAATCCCCTGCCGCCGTCTCCGCCTCGCCCCGGTATTTCAGCACGTCAAACTCTGTCTGGGACACATGGCCGTCGGCGCATTTCAGGGCACTGTTTAGCGCCTCGATGGCAGCGGTATAATCCCCTGCCTTCAGATAAGCAATGCCCTTTCCCCGGTAAGCCAGCCCGCTTTTTTCATCCACGCCCAAAGCATAGTCAAAACTTTTCTGAGCCTCCTCATAATTTCTCAGTTCAATATGGGCCATCCCCTGACTGATGTAATACAAAGGCTCCGTATTGCTCTGGGCAATCGCCTCCTGAAAGGAAGCCACCGCCTGCTCATACTGCCCGGCCTCATATTCCTGCAGACCCTTCTCATAGGCCCCGTTCTTTTTTCCGCAGCCCGCCAGCACCAACACGCACAGACATAAAACCGCGATTCCGATGATTCCCTGTCTTTTTTTCATATCTGCCTCTTTCTACCCCCGGTCGGTGCTTCCAAATCCGCCGTTTCGCTCCGCTTCCGCCTGATCGTCCTCCGTAATCCCAAACGGAAGAAATATCCCCTGCATAAAGGCCGTCCCGGCCGGGAGCTTCATCGTAAGCCCCTCGTTGCTGTCATTGGTAATCTTTGCGAAAATATGGCCCTCATTGTCAGAGCCATAGTAGTCCGAATCCACGATTCCCACCGTATTGTTCATCTGCATCCGGTATTTAAAACCCAGACCGCTTCTGGGAAAAAGAGCCAGAAGCCATCCTTCCTCCATCCGTACCCGAATGCCGGTGGGAATTTTAATCGTCTCCCCCGGCGCCAGCGCCACAGGACAGGGCAGCGCGAAGTCATATCCCGCCGACCCTTTCGTAGCCCGCCTGGGCAGGGAAATTTTCTCATAGACGGCCTGGCAGGCTTCCCGTACCTCCTTGCCAAAGCAGTCCGTCCAGCCTTCCTCAAACTGCTGAAAACTCACCTTGTAAAACTGTCCGATTCTGTTCATGAGTGAAGCACCACCTTTCCCTCTGCCAGCGTCCTTTTCACGTCGATCACCCTCTGGTTGGAGCTGCCCTTCCACTTTAACTGCACATCCAGCAGCGTTCGGTCAAACTCGCCGTCCACCACCACGTCTATCTGTTCCATAAGGGGCAGAGCACCAATAACCTCCCACACAAAACCAGTGTACAGCCAGATGGTTTTCTCCGGATACTTTGCCCGGATCTCCCCTACAAGCTCCGCCACATCCTGCCGGTTGGCCGGATGGAGCGGGTCGCCGCCGCTTAGCGTAAGACCGGAAATATAATCCTTCTCAAGCTCAGTGAAAATCTCCTCCTTCGCCGCCTGATCGAAAGGGATGCCGCCCCGGATATCCCAAGTCACCGGATTCTGGCAGCCCTGACAGCAATGGGTGCATCCCGCCACCCAAAGCACCACCCGCAGGCCGTCTCCGTTTAACATATCATCCTTCGTGATATTATGATAACGCATCTACATACTTTTCCTCTCTTTGATCTCCGCCATCTTCGCGTCGTTCAGCCTGGTATCTCCTTTTACTCTGGAATAGGACAGATAGCCGTTCATCCTGTCGATTTTTGTCAGATTGGTGCTGCCGCATTTCGGGCACACATCCATCTCCAGCTGCTGATAGCCGCAGTCGTCACAGTAGGACAATGACAGGTTCACCCCTTCATAAAAGCCCATCTTCATGGCCCGCCGCACCAGCGTTTTGATCGCGTCAATATTATAATCAATAGGATATCTGACATACTGAATCTTGCCGCCATTTGACAGCTCCCAGAACCGGTATTCCAGATCCTGTTTCTCGATCGGCGTGATATCCTCGGTCACATGGCAATGGAAGCCGTTGCTGACATACTCCCGGTCTGACACATTCTCCACAATGCCGTATTTCTGACGGAACTGCTTCACCTGAAGGCCGCACAGATTCTCCGCCGGCGTCGCATAGATGGCATACAGGTTGCCGTCCTCTTTTTTAAACTCGTCTATCTTTTTATTAATATAAGTCAGCACGTCCAGGGCAAACTGTCCGTCCTCCACCAGCGACTTTCCATTGTACAGCTGCTGCAGCTCATTGAAAGCCGTGATGCCGAAAGAGGCCGTCGCCGATTTCAGCAGCGGCTTGATCTTATCGTGAATGCCCAGATGGCCGCCGTAAAAACCGCCCTCGCAGTAGGCCAGCGGATTCGTGGACGCCCGCATTTCTCCCAGATAAGCATAGGTCCTGATATGGATTTTGCGGATCAGTTCCAGATAATAGTCCAGCACCTCGTAAAAATTCCGGCCCTCCTGGCGGGCTTTCGCCAGAATCATGGGCAGGTGCAGGCTGACCACGCCGATATTAAAACGGCCCACAAAAACAGGCTCGTCCTTCTCATCCGCCGGATTCATGCCGCCCCGCTCATACCAGGGAGACAAAAATGCCCGGCAGCCCATAGGACTGATGATTTTTCCGTACTGCTTGTACATACCGGCAATATAGCCTTTCCCGGTCAGGGACAGCCAGTCCGGATACATGGTCTTGGCCGAACACCGGATGCCCGCCTCAAATACGTCCTCCAGCTCGCATCCCGGCCCGTGCAGGTTCTCGTCATATAAAAATACCAGCTTGGGGAACAGCACCGGTTTTTTACAGGTCTTTTTCCCCTGTCCCTTTCTTCTCACGTCAAACATGGTAATCGAAGCCATTTTCGCCCACTTGCCCCGGCCCGTTCCCAGAGTCATTGTAATAAATGGATAATCTCCCCGGCAGGATGCCACCGTGTTAAATTTATACTCCCAGCCCTGGAAGCCCTGCTGAAATTCCACCTGTACGTCGTTCTCGGCAAATTTCTCCGCGGCCTCCCGCGCAAGACCCATCGTCACATATTTATCGGTGTGCTTGATAAAGGATTTTTCCGCGTAGGGCTCCAGAATCTTCTCCACATTCGGCACCGTGAAGCCGCCGTACTGCTGGCTGGCGGCGCTCAGCACAATATCGCCGATCACGTCGAAGCAGACGTCCAGCGTTTTGGGCTCGTTGTACCAGAGATTTCCCATCTCAAAGCCGCCCTCCAGCACGCTTTTCACGTCGAACAGGCAGCAGTTCATCGTATCCCGGCGGGCCGCCATGTCATGGACATAGATATAGCCGTCCCGGCAGGCCTGCAGCTCCTCCGTATTCATAAAAAACTTCTGGTAGAGGGACTTGTTCAGCTCATTAAAGATCAGGCTCCGCTTGGTGGACACCAGCGCGCTGTCGGTATTGCTGTTCTCTTTATCGCCGATGTACATAATGGACTGACTTTTTTTGTACACCTCGTCCAGCATCCGAACAAAATCTTGTTTGTAATTCCGGTAATCCCGATAGCTCTTCGCCACCATGGGACTGACCTTGTCGAGAGCCCCCTCCACAATATTGTGCATCTGGGCGATGGGGATC
The DNA here is from genome assembly GCA_910588405.1 of uncultured Lachnospiraceae bacterium. Lineage (GTDB taxonomy): Bacteria > Bacillota > Clostridia > Lachnospirales > Lachnospiraceae > Paralachnospira_A. The sequence continues at coordinate 80,448 of CAJUPT010000001.1, forward strand.
TCAGTAAGCCCCCGCTGCTCCACCTGTTCCTCCACAAAACGGCAGATATAGTCCAGCTCCTCCTGACTGAAGGTATAGAGCACCCGGTTAGCGGACTTGTTTACCGCCACCACAACTTTCTGCACGTTAAACTTTTCTCTGGTATTATCTTTTTTGATGATACAGACCTTTTCAAAATTCATTTAAGTCCTCCCAAACCGGTTCACTGGCAAAGATACGTTTCCGGGCCGGGCCGCATTCACAGCCGCCCTTCTTTCCTGATATCGGGCAGTTTTCTATATATTGTGTGTATTTCTTTCAAAACAACAATATCCTGTGCCCTTTCGTGATATCCATAGTAACACGGAAAGCAAAGAAATGCAACCCTTATCTCCCGCCCAGCAAATCTGCCAGCGTCACGCTGTCCGTATACTCGTCGATCACCCGGTACAGCCCTTCCCAGAACCCGATCGTCAGACAATCCTCCTGGCGGGGGCAAAGATTATGCTCTGACTCCAGACAGGAGATAGGCGCCAGCCGCCCTTCCACGGCCCTGAGAATCTCCCCGATCGTATAATCCCGGGGCGCTTTCGACAGGCGGTAGCCGCCCTGGGGGCCCCGCTGGCTTTTCAGCAGATCCGCCTTGTTTAAAAGGGTGGTGATCTGCTCCAAATATTTCATGGATACGTTTTGCCTTGTAGAGATTTCTTTCAGGGAAAGATACCCCTCTCCCTCATGCATGGCCAGCTCCAGCATAATGCGCAGCGCATACCGGCCCTTCGTGGAAACAATCATCGCGCATCCCTCCATCAGTTCAGTTATGCAGCTTCCCTCCCAGACTCCGGGAGGGAAGCTGCTGTTTTTTCGTAAATCACTTGACACCATCTGCCGATCATGTACTTCTACCATTATAATATAAGAAAAACGGACATACAAGTAAATTCCTGCATGTCCGTTTTTCATTTATTCTGCCGTTACAATTTCTTTCTTGTTATATGAGCCGCAGGCTTTGCAGACTCTGTGAGGCATCATTAACTCTCCGCACTTGCTGCACTTTACCAGATTCGGAACCTTCATCTTCCAGTTTGCTCTCCGGCTGTCCCTTCTCGCTTTTGAGGATTTATTTTTGGGGCAAATAGACATCTCGTTACACCTCCTTATTTTAGTTCCGCAGCTTTCTTCTCGGTTCAAAAAAACCGGCTGCTGCTGTTTGCTTTTAAAATGAAATGCTTACTCCTGGGCCGCCTTGAAAATATCCAGAATCGCCGCCATCCTCGGGTCTTTTGGTTCTTCCTTGCAATGGCACGGTCCCTGATTCAGATTGGCTCCACATCTATTACAAATCCCCTTACAGTCTTCTCTGCAAAGGATCTTCATAGGCATGTGTATAAGAAGTTCTTCCGACAAAAGCTGCTCCGTATCCAGCTCAAAGCCCTGAATATAAGCCTGCTCGTCCAGCTCTGCCTTACGCTCCTCGTCGCTTTGCCTCATATCCACTTCCTTCTCAAAGGAGATATCAAAGGGATATAAGACCGGCTCCAGACACCGATCACACAAAAAACGAACCGTCAGCCTGATCCTGCCGCTTACAGTGATCTTCTGATGCTCCGTGTGAACCAGCGCAAGCCGCATAGGCTCCCGGGAAACGATCTCATACTTCCGGCCGCCTGCCTGAAACTGCTCCATCTCAGGCCGCACCTCATAAACACAGCGCTTTCCCGCAGCCGATAAAACTTCCGATAAGTGAATCAACATAGTGAACCTTCATCATGCAGCCATCCCTATGGGCAGCGGCCGCATGGCCATCCATACTATGAAAGTCGAAGACTTTCACAGCATTCTCCTAATGGGCACCTGTTTTATTATACTCACCATACGCCTGTTTGTCAATCGTTTTTTCTTGTGAGTTTCTGCTTTGAGTTTCTGCTTAAAACCTGTTCCTCAACACCATCTTGACAAATCATCCGGCAAATCGGTATACTCATGAGTATCACTCCAACAGAAAGCAAGGAGGATTCCCATGCAAAACCACAAAAGCATCGAACAACTATGGATACTGGAACACTGTTCTTCCCACACCAGGCAGCAATTCGCGAAGCTGGGCAGGATCACCGCCTACCCCAAAAACCACCACTGCCTCCGGGCCAGGGAAAAAAATGCCAATATCTTCTTTATATTAAGCGGCAAGGTACATATCTACACCCTGACCAAAAACGGCAGCAAAAAGGTGCTGTTCATCCTGGGAAAAAACCATATCGCCAACGGGAACCTCACCGACCACTATAACACCACCTTCTGCGAGACGATGGAGCCATGCCAGATGTATGTGATCCGCCGAGAGCATCTGCTGTCGCTGATGGAACAGGATTTCCGGCTGACCAAGGCGCTGCTCCACTATCAGGAGAGGAAGCTGTGGCGGCTGGAGCACCAGCTGAAAAACACGGTTGGCAGCATTTACCTGGAACGGAAGCTGGCCGCCAAGCTGTGGAAGCTGGCCAGGGATTTCGGCATCCGGACAGAGAAGGGCATCCTGATCGACATCGACTTAAGCATCACCTTTCTGGCCGACCTTTTGGGCGTCCCCAGGGAAAATGCCTCAAGAGCCTGCAAAAAGCTGACGGACTACCGGCTGATCACAATCGAAAAGAAAAAGATTTATATCCTGGATGCCGAAAGGATGGCTGTTTTCTATAAGGACGGCGTTCTGGAAACGCTGTAACCTATAAGATCAGTTATCTCCCCCCACAGTAAATGGCCGGGTCCTGCCGAAGGCTTTTGAATCCTTTCGCGGTAATACACAAAAAATACATAAATATTTCTGGTTCCGTGATAATCGTCACGGAATCTTTTTTTCCCTTTTGTTATCCTTTTTGTTAATAAAATAACATGAGAGACCATGAAAGGAGAAGACCTATGGGATACCAAATACCAAAAAAAACGGCTGACACCATTTTCAGCCAGCTCCAGGCAGACTATGAGATTTTTGCCCCCAGGCTGTTTGCCGGCGACGGATGCTTTTCCGATACGGATATCATCCGGTATGACAAGGTCAGTTCACTGGACGAAATCGAATTTGACCGCCGGTCAGACTACTCTTTTAAAGAATCCCTGTTTGCCATCAATGAAACTCTGTTCTATTTCACCGAAAACGAAACGGCCGTCCCCTCCTGCACGGACAAGAAACTGCTGATTTTTCTGAAAAGCTGCGACCTCCACGCCCTGAAACGGCTGGACGCCATCTACCTGGAAAACGGCCCGGAGGATTTCTATTACAAGCGGCTGCGGGAAAAAGCCAGCTTCGTGCTGATGGGCTGCGGTGAAACCTGCGATACCGGCTTCTGCGCCAGCATGGGAACCAGCCGTTCCGACAATTATGATTTATATCTGAAATGCGACGGGGAGAACGTATGGATTGACTGTCCTTCGGAAGCGCTTCTCCTGACTCTGAAAAAAGCCGGTCTGGACGAAGGCGGCGCTTCCGCCTGCGAGGTAACGCCGGAATACGTAACGGAAAACAAAGAATCGGTGACGCTGCCCAAAAACCTTTCCGTGGAAAGCTTTGACAACCCCTTATGGGAAGCCTACGGCAGCCGCTGCATCGGCTGCGGGCGGTGCAACTTCGTCTGTCCCACCTGCACCTGCTTCACCATGCAGGACATCCACTACCGGGATAATGAAAACGTGGGCGAGCGCCGCAGAGTCTGGGCCTCCTGCCAGGTGGACGGCTATACCGATATCGCGGGCGGCGGCTCCTTCCGCAAAACCCAGGGCGAACGGCTGCGGTTTAAGGTCATGCACAAAATCTATGACTTCGAAAAACGGTTCGGCTATCCCATGTGCGTAGGCTGCGGCCGCTGTGACGCCGTCTGCCCGGAATACATATCCTATGCCAACCTGGTCAACAAATTAGCAGAGGAGGACGAGAAATGATGAAGAACGAATATATTCCTTTCCCTTCCCAGGTAAAAGAAATCATCCGCCATACGGAGATTGAATACACCTTCCGCATGGGATTTACCGGCGACGTAAAGCCCGGCCAGTTTTTTGAGGTTTCCATTCCCAAATACGGCGAGGCGCCCATCTCCGTCAGCGGAATCGGCCCGGACACCGTTGACCTGACCATCCGGAAGGTGGGGAAAGTAACCAACCAGATTTTTGAAAATTTCGAGGGAAATACCCTTCCGTTACGGGGGCCTTACGGCAATGGCTTTGATATTGAACATTATAAGGGCAAAGAGCTTTTTATTATCGCAGGCGGCACCGGTCTTTCTCCGGTGAAGGGCATCGTGGACTATTTTTCCAATCATCCCGGCGAGGCGAAAGACACCACGCTGATCGCCGGCTTCAAATCCCCCGACGATATTTTATTCAAACAGGATTTTGAACAATGGGAGAAAACCATAAAGGTAATCAAAACCGTGGACACCGCCCCGGAGGGCTACCAGGGACTGACCGGCATGGTGACTAAATATATCCCCGAGCTGCCGGTAAAAGATCCGGACAACGCCGTATTCATTATTGTCGGCCCGCCTGTTATGATGAAATTTACCGTCATCGAGGTACGGAAACGGGGCATCCGGGATCAGAATATCTGGATCTCCTACGAGCGGAAAATGTGCTGCGGCCTGGGCAAATGCGGCCACTGCAAAATGGATTCCACATATATCTGCCTGGACGGGCCGGTGTTCAACTATGCGGAAGGTAAGAATTTAATTGATTAAACAGCAACGAACCGTACAAGCCCCGGAAGGATTTACAGACACTTTAGTGGCTGGAAATTCTTCCGGATCCAGGGGGTTTGGAAGGGGAGTTGCGGAACTAAATTGGAGGTGGAAATATGGGATTGGATATCAATACAAAAAAAGCGAAGAAAAACGCATTCAGAATCAGCAAGGAAAGAGGCATCGGCGCTTCCCGTATCCGCGTTCCCGGCGGATATCTGAAGGCTGAGATTTTGGGAATGGTACAGGAGATCGCGGAAAAATACGGAAACGGCATCGTCCATCTGACCACCCGCCAAGGCTTCGAGGTAGAGGGCATCCGCCTGGAGGATATGGACGCCATCAACGAGATGCTCCAGCCGATCATCGAGCTTTTAGACATCAACCAGCCGGAAAAAGGCATGGGATATTCCTCTTCCGGCACAAGAAACATTACCGCCTGCATCGGCAACAATGTCTGCCCTTTTGCCAACTACAATACGGCAGACTTTGCGAAACGGGTGGAAAAAGAGATTTTCCCCAACGACCTGCATTTCAAGGTAGCTTTCACCGGCTGCCCCAACGACTGCGGCAAGGTGCGTCTCCATGACTTCGGCATCGTAGGCATGACCATGCCCCGGTACGATCCCAGCCGCTGCGTCAGCTGCCAGGCCTGCATCAAGGGCTGCAAGGGCTTGTCCGTGGACGCGCTGCGAATGGAAAATTATAAAATTATCCGGGACGAGGAAAAATGCGTGGGCTGCGGCGTCTGCATTACCAAATGTCCCACCCGAGCATTTACCAGAAGCAAACGGAAATATTACAGACTGACGCTGATGGGCCGTACCGGAAAGAAAAATCCCAGGCTGGGCGAGGATTTCCTGATCTGGGCGGATGAGGACAGCATCGTAAAGATCATCCTGAACACCTATCGGTTCGTAAAAGAATACATTGACACCAGCGCGCCCGGCGGCAAAGAGCATATCGGCTATATTATCGACCGGGTGGGGTTTGAAGAGTATAAGAAATGGGCGCTGGAAGGCGTAGATCTGCTGCCAGAGACCAAAGTAAAAGAATGCGTCTACTGGAGCGGGATTCATTTCGACCGGTAAACTGTCATTTACATAAAACCTTTATCACACAGCGCCGCTGCGGTTTGATCAGCGGCGCTGTTACTGTCAATCAAACACCCTACAGGACTGCATCTTCATCGATCTGCTCAGGAATTCTGCCGGTCTCTTCTTCCTTCCATCGTCTGACGGACGATATCCTCCATAATCTCATAAGTGATCTGCCCGCTGACATAGCCGAACACATTTCCCTCTCTGTCAATCATAAAAGTGGTCGGAAAAGAATAAATACCATAGCTTTCAAACAGCTCCCATTCCGTATCCATCAAAACCGGATACGTGTACCCGTTTTCCTCCAGAAACGCTATAATTTCCTCCTCCGTTTTTTCCTGCCCCATCAGCGGCGCCGCCACGCCCAGCACCACCAGTTCTTCCTCCGTTTCGCCCTGGTAAGCTTCATACAGCCTCTGTATATCCGGCAGCTCCGCCTTGCAGGGCGGGCACCAGGTCGCCCAGAAATTCAGAAAGATTGTTTTTCCTTCATACTCTGACAGGCTGTGGGTAGTTCCATACTGATCCTTTAACGTAAAATCCGGCGCCGCCACGGAAGCGTATTCCTCATGAGACGTCTCCTCATCCGTTTCTGATTCCGGAACGGATGAGGTCTCCTGGTTGTCATTTTTCACCATACTGTCCGTGCCATTCTCCTGCTTCCCGGCGCCTGACACAGCATCTGTTCCCTGTCCGGCTCCTCCACCTGCCACAGTCTCCGTTCCCTGTCCGTTACCGGCCACAGCATCTGTCCTCTGCCCGGCATCCGTCTGCCGGGGCAGAGACGCCTGGGACAAATACCCCGTGACTGCGTTCATTTTTCCGGTAAACATCAACAGCCCCATAAAAATCATCAGAAGCCCGCCGATTTTTACCGTATACCGGGCCACACTCCCGTGCTTCTTCATAAAGCCCAGAAGTCCGGTGGCAAACATCCCCGTCGCCAGAAAAGGCAGGACAAACCCCAACGTATAGACGCCAATCAGCCCCATTCCCGCAAGCCTGGTTCCGGCGGAAGCCGCCATAAGAAGAACGGAGGCCAGCGCCGGCCCCACACAGGGCGTCCAGGCGAAGCTGAAGGTAAAGCCCATCAGAAAAGCGGCCGGAGGAGACATGGCCAATCTGTCCAGCCGGAACGGAAGCCGCCTCTCCCTTTCCAGCAGGGCAGAGCTTCCGAATACGCCCATCTGATAGAAGCCAAATAGGATAATCAGGATTCCTCCCACCCTGGCAAACAACATCTGATTTGATTTCAAAAAAACACCGGCCGCCGACACGCCCAGCCCCAGCGTCACAAAAGCCGTGCTGATTCCCAGCACAAAAAACAGGGTGTGCAGCATCACTTTGCTCCGCTTATAATAAAACTTTCCGTCCTCCCATTTTCCGGTCCCACCGGAAAGATAACCGATATACAATGGCAAAAGCGGCAGCACACAGGGCGAGAAAAAGCTTAGAAAGCCCTGTAAAAACACTGTCAGCACCGGCACGCTTACCTCTAACGAAAATCCCATCCGCATTTATTTCCTTTCTCTGTAAATCATTGCACAACGGTTCTTAGTATTTTCCCTGGTATTCCTGTTTCAGATCTTCTGCCAGGTATGCATCACTCATACAGTGCATATCGGAAACACCATCCCGAATCAGCTGATAAACCTCGGAATGGTAGAAAAAATCCAATGCCGCATCCAGTGAAATACCCTGCTGCCTGGCAAAGAGTTCAATAACACGGCTGTATTTCTTTTGAAGTAAAACCGGATTTGCGTTCATACCATTTCACTCCCTTCAAAACGCAGAAGCTTCAATGCTGTCTTCGTGCGAAAGCAGATTTGCAGGTTCGGTTTATCATAACGCAAACGATTAATGGCTTCTGTCTTGTCGATCAGTCCGTCCAAGAACAGTTCCACCGTATTAAACACCTTATCGTTGGCAACGCCGCCAGCCACAAGGTCATAATCTGTCGCATCTTTTCCGCTGCGGCAATTCAAAATAAAATCCAGCCAATCCTCAGAATAGGAATCAAATTTCAGCGTTTTCAGTTCAGCTTCCCGGCTTTCATCAAACGCATACCGAGATATGATTCCGTCCTTTCCACGCCGTTTGAACTTGCCGCACCACTTTGCCGCCTGCTCATGCAAAGGCGTGACATAAAAACCGCGCCCAAAATCCACATTAGATCGGGAATGAAACAAGTCTGGTTTTGCGATTTCCAAATAGGAGCCATGATAGAGAATCATACTTCCACACCCCTTTCCTTCATCACATCAAAAAGATCGTCGATAATATATTCCCGGCTTTGCGTGTGAAGGACTTCATATTCCGGTACAATGTAACCGTTCAGAATATCGCTTTTCTCGGCAAATGCCCGGTATACCCGTTCCGCATTCACGCCAAGCTTTGCAGCAACATTTTCAATACAAAATATGGCAAATTCCAATTCCCCGGAATTTTTAATTTTCTCATCCGTCATCATGAAACAGTTCCTCCTTTACTTTATTTTAGCCAAAGCATCCTGAATAATTACTAATCCTTCTTCATATCATCATCCAGGTCGATAGAGATCATCTGATCAACAAGGTGGCAGAGCTTTTTCTCATAAGTTCGCATTTCCGTATCCTGCGCCTGCAAAGCAGTCAGCTTCTTATTCAGCTTCACACGCTCACCAATAGAAACGTTAGCAATCCGCTGTTCCAGACCGACGATGGCGGTACAGTAACGAGACTGCTGCTTATGCGCATAGTCGGTACGGATACGTGCGACGATATCCGGCTAATAACGGTGCATATAGATCAACGCCTTAAAGTTATTTTTCTTGCTACAGTCAAACAACCAGTAGATCTACATCTCTATATCCCCGAGCTACAAATGAAGGAGCATATTTTTGAAGCAGGAAACGACTAGGTTCCAAATCATCAGGATTATCATCAATCACGTCAACCGCTTCAACTTTTTTTCATTTCTCCCGCAATGCAAATATCCTCAGTCACACCTTCTGAAATCTTATTGCCAGAGTCACTTTCATTCTCAGAAAATTCCTTAATTCTCACATCTTCTACGATTACCTCTTCTGATGCTTCTTCTGCCGAAGTAACCGCTATCTCTATATATGCAGATTTATCAGTAAAGTATTGTCCCCCTGCAAGCCCCCACTGAACCTGCATGGGATAATACTTATTAATTTCTCCCAATATTCGAAAGCCTTCTGGCCCATTAATGTTCTCTGTATCCAAAGCTTCTAAAAACAGTTCAGGCGCCTCGGCTTCAGAAAACATATCATCGATATTTTCTTCTGAAATCTCATGTAACACATCGGCTGCCTTTGATTTAAAAGGGGAAAAAGCAGCTTCATATTCAGCTATAAAAGACCTGACTTTCAAAAATCTCTTTAAAATCGCCTCGGCCTTATTAAGCTGAAGTTTTATCAATCGACTCTTACTATTATTTATAACATCAACGTATGCTGACGCTTTACTGCCTTCCTCCGGCATTTCTTCTATACTTAGTACAGTTTGAGCCTCATTTTTCAATCGACCATATTCAAACACAAGAGTATTCATATCAGCATTAAAATATTTAAGCATTAAACGAATTCAACAATTCATTCAATTTTTTTGCTTCCATCGTTTTCCTCCTCCTCTCCTCCTTCATACCTTTCTTAATTAGCAATTTCCACAGCCTTTTATAACTTACTGCCATAGTCTCAGTTCAATGCAAATTTCCAAGTGAACACCCACGTCGGTCTTTACCGGCTCCGCCATGAACGAAAGGGCGTTTCCTTTGTGCCTCCGGCGGACGCGCAAAGAATGGGCATGGATAGTGCCATTTTGTGATCCCATTTTCGCGCAGTTCAGCGCTGGAGCGGAGCACTGAACTTTCAAAGTAAAAATCTGTATCTACAATTTTAATAATCATATCACAGGATTACACCTTAAACAAGCAAAAATACCGTTTAGCAGATTATAATTCTGAAATATCGCAGTAAAATTACTTTATTAGAAGCGCAAAAAATATGCCATGCATATTTTCTTAAACCGCATGACATTTTCCTTAGTTTTATAATACTTTCACAGCAACACAAAATGATTCCGTTCAAATTCCAGTATCCCCTCATCCCGCATCCTGCACAGCTCGTTGGACATGGCACTCCGGTCTACGGAGAGGAAATCCGCCAGCTGCTGCCGGTTAAACGGAATATCAAAGGAGGGACGCCCTTCCCTGAGAGACTGTTCCGATAAGTAGGACAGCAGCTTTTCCCTGGTCGTCCGCTGGGACATATGCTCCAGCTTCTGGGTCAGCATCTTGTTCTTCAGCGCCAGCACCGAAAGCAGGTTCTGAATCAGCTTTCCGTGAAACTGACAAGCGGAGGAACAGGTGGTCAGCACCCGTTTTACGTCGAGAAACAGCACCTGGCTGTTTTTTACCGCCACCGCATTGTTCAGCATTTCGCCGACCTCCAGGCAGGCATAGGTTTCTCCGAATACCTCTCCCGCCGAAATCTCATTTAATATACTGAGATTCCCCCAGTAATCCTCCTTCCGGATATGGACGGCCCCATCCAGCAGCAAAGCCACGGCGGTAATCCGCTCCCCTTTCCGGAACACACAGTCCCCTTTCTGGTAACTCCGCTGGTACGCGCCCAGACAGGACAGCATGGAGACAGCTTCCTGCTCTCCGATCCCTTTAAACAGCTTTGATTGCTCCACCACTTTCAAATATTTTTCCAAAACAATCTCCTTTGTTGGAAATACAACAGACTTGTTCGATTTATTATATTATAATGGGTCCATGAAGTCAAGGCGGCAACCACGCTTCCCAAATCAATAACGGAACTCCAAAAACAACGAAAGGACATGCATGAAATATAATAAGCTGCCCAAAACATTCGCAAACCGTTTTCCAAAGGGGGAATCATTATGATCAGAAAAATCATCCGGATAGACGAATCGAAATGCAACGGCTGCGGCGCCTGCGCCGAAGCCTGCCACGAAGGGGCCATCGGCATGGTAAACGGAAAAGCAAAGCTGCTCCGCGACGACTACTGCGACGGGTTAGGCGATTGTCTGCCGGCCTGTCCCACAGATGCCATCTCTTTTGTAGAGCGGGAAGCCGCTGCCTACGATGAGGCTGCAGTGCTGGCAGCGAAAAAAATAAAAAACAATGCCATGACGGCCGCAACAACAGAAAAGCCGAAAAACAATACCGCAACAGCTGCAGCAACGGAAACTACAGGCTGCCCCGGCAGCAGAGCAGAACTGCTCCGGCCTAATGGGGAAAGCGAACATACCTCTTACACCGGCCATGCTTCCGAAACAGCTGCTCCGGCGGCGGCCAGCCAGCTCACCCAATGGCCGGCCCAGATCAAGCTGATGCCTGTCACCGCCCCCTACTACAACGGCGCCAACCTGCTGATCGCCGCAGACTGCACGGCCTATGCCTACGGAAATTTCCACAACGAATTTATGAAAAACCGTATCACCGTCATCGGATGCCCGAAACTTGACAGCGTGGACTATACGGAAAAGCTGACCGCTATCCTGCAGGCAAACGATATCAAAAGCGTCACCCTTGCCCGCATGGAAGTTCCCTGCTGCGGCGGGCTGGAGCGGGCCGCGCAGGCAGCTGTCCAGACCAGCGGAAAAGACATCCCTTTCCGGACAGTTGTGATTTCGACAGACGGACGGGTGATTTAATCCAGTATTTTTCATTCCGATTACGGAACGTAAAATAAAATTTCAAACTATATCCGTCAATCCCAAGGCGGATGCAACATTTCATTTGCATTTGCGCTTACAGTGTCCAAACAATTTACTGGCATTAAAAGACCCTGAAGTCTCTCCGCCAGTTTACGGCACCGAAAATGCAGATGCAGCAATTAAAGTAGGAGGATTTGTATCAATGTCAAAGGAAATGTTTTGCTTCCAGTGTGAGCAGACCGCCGGATGCACCGGCTGCACCGGCAAGGCGGGCGTATGCGGAAAAAGTGCAGGCACGGCAAAATTGCAGGATCAGCTGACCGGTGAACTGATCGGCCTGGCCAGAGCCGCAAAAGGAGCCGCTCCCACCGCCAACACCCACCGTATCATGATGGCCGGCATGTTCGCCACCGTCACCAACGTAAACTTTAACGATGTAACCATCAAAGAGCAGATCGATCTGGTAAAAGCGGCCAGAGAAGCTCTGGTGGCCCAGGGCGGCGATGCCACCGGCGCATACGATATGGAACAGCTGTGGAATGCCGACGAGGACATCCGCTCCCTGAAATCCCTGATTCTGTTCGGCCTGCGGGGCATGGCCGCCTATGCCTATCACGCCATGATTCTGGGCTACGCCGACGACAAAGTCAACGCATTCTTATATGAAGGTTTAGCCGCCGTAGGCGAGGACTGGGGCATGGACCAGCTGCTTCCCGTTGTCTTAAAGGCAGGCGAAGTAAACCTGAAATGCATGGCTCTTCTGGATCAGGCCAACACCGAAACCTACGGCCATCCCACTCCCACCACCGTACCGCTCAAAGTGGAAAAAGGGCCCTTTATCGTGATCACCGGCCATGACCTGAAAGACCTGGAGCTGCTTTTAGAACAGACCAAGGACAAAGGCATCAACATCTACACCAACGGCGAGATGCTGCCCGCCCATGCTTACCCTAAGTTCAAGGAATATCCCCATCTGAAGGGCAACTTCGGAACCGCATGGTTCAGACAGCAGAAAGAACTGGCCGACATCCCCGCGCCCATCGTCTACACCACCAACTGCCTGATGCCCTTAAAGGACAGCTATGCGGACCGGGTATTTACGATGGAAGCCGTTTCATGGCCGGGTGCGGCCCATATCGGCGAGAATAAAGACTTTACTCCTGTGATCAGTAAGGCTCTGGAACTGGGCGGATACAAAGAAGACCAGGAATTTACCGGCATCAACGGCGGCGCAACCGTCACCACCGGCTTTGGCCGGAATGCGGTTATGTCCGTGGCTGACACCGTAATCTCCGCCGTAAAGGAAGGGGCTTTAAAGCACATTTTCCTCGTAGCAGGCTGCGACGGCGCGCGCCAGAGCCGCAGCTACTACACCGACTTTGTAAAACAGACCCCTGCCAACACCACTGTCCTGACCCTGGCCTGCGGCAAATACCGCTTCAACGACCTTGACCTGGGCACCATCGGCGGCCTGCCCCGGATTATGGATATGGGACAGTGCAACGACGCTTACAGTGCCATCATGGTAGCCGTAGCCCTAGCCAAAGCCTTTAACTGCGGCGTCAACGACCTGCCGCTGACCCTGGTGCTCTCCTGGTATGAACAGAAAGCCGTCGGCATCCTGCTGACCCTGCTGCATCTGGGCATTAAAAATATTTACCTGGGGCCTACGCTTCCGGCCTTCGTATCGCCGAATGTACTGGACTTCCTGGTAAAGAATTATGATATCCATCCGGTCAGCACGCCGGAGGAAGATCTGAAGAAGATTCTGGGATAAAGCGTACCGTATCCGACAAGCAGTTTGTTATTCACGTTTTACTGAAACAGATACAGTACATTTGCTGAAAGCTCATTGCAAAAATCTGTTTCTATTATAAAGTATCCAAACGAATCCGCCCATAACAATTTTCTTGAATTTATAACACAAGCCAGAAACAGTCGGCATTCAGGATATTGCGCAAAACATGGCCGTTCGTGCTGAGCAAACACCCAGCCAAACGGCCATGTTTCATATTATAAATCCGCCCAAAAACGCGAAATCGCCGCCATTTATAGTTTTATCCGATCCGCTATCATAAAAAACAAAAAGACACAATTACTTCCGCTGCTCCTCCGTCCGCAAAATCCACTCCGTCTTCTGGACATAAACCTTGTAATCATTGATTCCCATCTGTTCCAGCTGCCTGATAATTTCCCGATAATAAAAGCTGCATATAATTAGCCTGCGCTTTGACGGCGGTATCTCCAAAATCGTTTCCGGCCGGCAGATCTCAATTCCTTGCCGGAAGCGCCCCCATTTATTTTCGTCATTGTCCACCAAGAAGGCCGGGCGATACCTGCCGCCATATTTTTTCATATAGTCCTCAAACATCATCCCGGCCCCAAACAGAATGATTTTCTTCCCTTTCACATCCGCAAAGGTATCGCACAGAAGCTTCGTATAAACCTCATACGGATTTTCCGGGTCAAAAATCCCTCTGTGCTTCGGCTTCCGCTCCTCCTTCGGCGGGTACTTCAAATAATCCTTCCCCATAGACATAAACATATAATTTTCATAGCCAACTGGCGCCGGAAGACGGCGGTGTTCAAATTCCAGCTTCACTGTGTCCTTAAAATCAGCCGCCGACAGCCGCCGGTGCTTATAGTAGCCGCTAAATATGGCCACATCCTCAGAAGCCTCGTCAGTATACAGCCGCATCGCCCTATCCAGCCTTCTGCACAGCTCCCTGTGGCTATAAAACCGGGACAATCCCTTATAAAACCGCCATAACAGCCACTTCATATCACCATAAGCCGTGTAATCCCGTCCATATATTTTCGCCAGCAGCAAACGATGAATATGCCGGATCTGTTTCTCCTTTTTCTCGAATTTTCGCTCATCCATCGTGCATATATCAAGCGGAAGAATATCAATCCAGATTCCCAGATTCCCCTTGTGTCCCAGCTCTCTGGCTTCAATAGCCGTCGTCTGGGCATTCCGCACCCGGGCAAATCCACCCCAGAAAATCTCCGTTTCCGTCTCCGGCGTATGCAAAGAAAGAGGCTCCTTTAATTCCTCAGCCGCGGCCTGCAAAAACCGGTCATAATCCGCTCTTGGCATGGCGATATCCAAATCGTCATCCCAGGGAATAAACCCTTTATGTCGAACCGCTCCCAAAAGACTTCCATGAACAAGAAACCAGGTAATTCGATGCTTTTTGCAGATCCGCTCCACCTCATCCAGCATCGTCAGCTCCGTCCGCCAGATTTTTTTCATTTTATCCGATATTTTATAATCAGCGACCATCTCCTCCTCAGATTCCAGACGCCTGATATTCTCATCGATCCGTTTCCGGTCTACGGTAGCCCAACGGTAAAACTGCCGGTACATTTCATGATTGCGCACATCGTCCAAAAAGCGGCGTTCTTCCGCTTCATACACCGCCCAGGTATCCGCCAGCCCATATTTCTCCACCAACTTCTGTTTTGGATACATCTGCTCCGCCCCCGGTGTAAAACAATATATATAATGAATCGCCCGGAACATCACATAGCCTGCCGGGTAATTCTCCCGCGCAAACTCCTGGTCAAAATATTGGAATGCTCCCGTAGCCGGCTCATAAAAACAATTCAGGGGAATCAGCTCCATATAGGCTTTTTTCAGGATCGGGCCAAAGTCCAGCGCGGACAGCCTGGCTTTTTCCTCTTCGTCCTGCGCCGCTTGGATGCAGATCGAAAGCAGCCCATTTTCTCCGGCTGCGGCCTGTTCCGACGACTGAAGGATAAATGTATAAATCTGTTCCAGCAAACGCAGGAATTCCTCCGTATCCTTCCCCATTACTTCCTTCAAATAATTGGAAAGTGTCGGCCAGGAAACATAGGGAAGCGCAAGACTCCCATCCGGCAGCAGCCTGTGCCTGACCACCGGAATCCCATGAAGCCTCAGATCCTCCATATGGTCAAGCAGCGCTTTCGCGCCCGCTTTTCCATCCTCATATAGGGGGCGCTTTATCACTGTCCCGTCATCGTATATTGTCGTAGCATAGCTCCCCTTTCGACCTCTGTCTGTGGAGACTGCCGCATAAATAACCCGACCTGGCTGTAACCGCCTCCCAGTTGTCTGGGCAACCTTCATCTCCTTGAAATCCACATTCGTTTCCATAGGTTTTAGACAGCATTCATCTTCCGTTCCGCTTTCACAAGATCCCCTGCCGCACTCCACCAGAAATGAATTTGAAAAAAATGGAAACACCCCATTTTCAATTATATCCTGATACAGCTCTTGCTCCGACGCCAACAGAGAATTATGCTGCAAATAATAGGGAATCAGCCTCTCCCTCAGATTCGCCCCCGGAAGATACCGATCCGAATAGATTAACTGGGGCAGCTTATAATCCGGAAGCGGGTAATAAAACTGATTCTGATGAAAGCCAGCCACTTCCACGATATCCTTTAATTCCTCCCGGCTGAAGGAATAGCCGTGAATCCCCCGGGGATACTGTCGAATCCCTTCAAAAACCTGGCCTCCATGAGACTCTTTATCACCGCAGAAATAGCGAAGCCCCATCCGATTATCCGCTGCCAACAGCAAAATACCATCTTCCTTTAAAAACGTAGCTGCCTTTTGCAGATATTGTGCATATTTTTTCCTGTCACGCGTACCGCCGCCGGCCCGCTCCAAAATTCCAGTCAAAATAATATAATCAAATTTATCTTCAAAAGAAAGCTCACTCCACTCCCCAGTGTAAACCTCCAGATTCTCCTTCTCCGCCCAGCGCTTCACAATTGCCTCAGCCCGGTGAGGAGAGCGCTCCGTAGCAACCACCCTTTCGCAACGGTCACAAAAAAGCCCCGTCAATGCTCCAAATCCGGCGCCAATTTCCAGCAGTCTGGCATGGCCGCAAAAAGGATACCAGCTAAACAAGCCTGTCCGCAGGCTCGAAAGCTGATACCATATGGAAAAACGAGGATCATCGGCAATCTCCTCATCATAATAATCCTTTCGCAGGGAATTCAAATACTCCAAAACAACCAGATCAGCCTCAGAGGGCGGCTTCACCGGGGCATCGGAAGCAGCGTGCAATATGGCCATAGGTCAACACTCTCCTGTCATTATTCTTCCATTATTATACTTACAAATCAATCAATATCGCTCAAAAGTCATTCTTCGAAATCTGATTAGACAATCTTTATTCCGACTCTACTTCTGGAAAATCCGGAAATCCAATACCCCCATCTCTGTCAGCTGTTTCGCAATCTCCCCGGCTGATCTACTGCAGACCACCACATAGAGCTTCTCCGCCGAAACCTGCTTCAAAACTTCTGGCGCTTCAATCCGGATTCCCTGACGGTATGTTCCCCATTTTTCGGGATTATTGTCCACAAAAAATGCAGGCTTTTCCTCGCCCCCATAACGTTCCAGATATTGGTCGGCCATAGCACCGGCGCCAAACAATACCAGAACAGGTTCCTGGTACTCTCCCATATATTTGCGAAATATAAAATCCCGCTCCAACGTCTTTCTGATTTGCGTGGAGCTAACACTCCTTGTATACGGGAAAAATTCCAGCTTCGCCCCCGCCCCATTCAGCCGCTTCTCCAGCTGCGGCCAGGCGCCCTCATGGTCCGACCCTGCAAAATGGCAGTCATAACGCAGCACTTCCCATGCCCGCCATTTATCCTGCAGATCCATCGTCACGCCGATCACCCTGTCCACATACCGGCACTGTGCCACCATCTCCAACCGCTCCTCAAAAGGAATGACCGGCGGACGCAGCTTATAGCTGGTGTATACCTCGTCGGTCACTACACCCGCAATCAGATATTCACAACGGGATTTCGCATTGCGAAGCAGATTCAGATGTCCCATATGAAACATATCAAAGGCCCCGGGACAGTAGCCTGTTTTATATTTGTCCATTTTCAATTTTCTCCTTTGCGGTTTTGATGTTGCGTATTCTATCAGATCCTTTGTAATAAAAAATACGTAACAAAAAATCTGATGTGCCGTATGACTATTTCATACTTTACATCAGATTATTTTTTATATGACCACTATAGCCAATCAGTTTTCCTGTTCAATACCAAATTCAACAAACAATTGTTTTTGAAGTTTCATATCCGACAAAGACCTCATAAAATCATTGGTCCTGCCAGCCTCTTCCAGCAAAAGGCCTAGCTTATTCACCTTTGCTTCACCCTTCACTTTTCCTATTTCTTCAATATAGTCCCATGCCGCATCCATACTCACGCCTCCCGCCAAATCTTCATCTGAAACACTATCTATATACTCCATATATTTTTTATTATTCTTAATCTTACTTACAGCATACCACGTTTCCTTGTGCATGGCAACAACCGACTTCATTTTTTCTCTGTCAAAACGATCCTTCAGCAACAGCAAAAACGCTTTCAAATCCCCCTCAAACCGATCGATCTCCTCATCCTTCAAATGTCTCACATCGATCAGATTCATCCGGTAATTCGGCGCCACATATTTCATCCACGCTTTCATCCCATCAGGAATATCCAGCATATCATATACACTCATCGGCCCGTCCCATGGTTCTTTTCCAACATAAAATACCAGTGTCACCACAGGCACTATTTTTGTCCCCTTCGGCACTCCGTCGGCATACTTTCTCAATTCTTTCTTTTCTTTCGCTCTCTCTGAAATTTTCCTGCACTGGTAGGAATAGGAAAATGCATCCAATTCCATACAGCGCACAGGCATATAATAATGCACTCCCGTCTGGCCTTCCACGCCCATAATCACCTGAAACGCCGCTTTCCCATCAAAAATCTTACTGATTTTCTCTACGTCTCTCAAGCGTTCCAGCCCTCTAAGCCTTCCATCATCTCCTGATTGAACAACCTCCTGCGCCGCCGTATCCAGTTCTTCCAGTTTATCCGGATCTATCCTGACCATCCCGTTATAAACACCCTGACTGAACAGCTGCGCAAACACAGAATTTATTTTGATAAAATTTTTCACACTGATATCGATATCACCCATATGACATAATCCTCTCCTCATTTCTCCGCGCTTATTGGAAAACTATACCATATGCTTGATAGCGCTGTACAGTGAATTACCGTGCCAGTTAACGTCAAAAGCGTGCCAATTAGTGCCATACGGTAATCTAATGTAAAGTATGAAATTGTCAACGTGCAAATTACATCAAATCTGTATATAATAATTCTCGTTCATTCCAATACTCCTATAACACCCAAAATCCCATTGGCTCCCAAATCAGTTACAATGCATAGAGAATCGTTTCACACGAACTCATTTGATAATGTCTGATATACAGTTTGTAATCATTATGCAGCGATAAAATATATTCCGGCAATTCTATAATATCCTCCGGCTTATGATAAATACTGACAGCCAAACGAGGACGATTTCGCCGAATTGTTTTCACCGCTCCCTGTAATGCCTTCAATTCTGCTCCCTCGACATCTAAATTTAATAAATGTCACTTTTTCATCGCCTGCTACTTCATCGATAGAAGCCGTACTAATTCGGTTTCCTCCCGTATCACTTCCAATTCTGGACCCCTGCCCTCCGGTTTCTTCAAAAAACAGTTCTGTCGCACAGTCCCAAAGGCCTTTATTATATATTTCAATATCCCTGATCGCCTCCCTTTGAGAAACCTCTAGACAATGCAGGTAGTTCTTTCTGTCCGGTTCAAAAGCAATGATTTTTTTATAATTTCCGGAACACCAGTTTATAAATGCTTTATCCGTACTACAGTTAAAACAACCTCCGTCAATAAATACCTCTCCGGGCTGCGGTGTCATAATATCCGGATCAAAGTACTGATTCTTTACATCCGTAGCCAGACTCAAATTTATAATCTGCTCTTGCTTAAAACCTTGTCCCAGGAGAAAGCTTACAATTTCTTCGTAGAAGCCGGAAGTCGTAATGGCAACATATACGTCGTCTGCTTTGACTGTGTCCATATTAACCATAGTCTTAGTTCCTCCTCTCTAACTTATCCCTCTCTCCAACTCACCGACACATTTCTATAAAAGTAAACCGGTACCCAGAATATTTTTTCTTCTGGTATTCCTTTTTGCTTTAACTCAAATCGTATTTCTTCCGCTAAACCTTCATTCAACACTGCAATAATTACCTGATCAAATTCCCATTCTTCTATTCCTTCAACAGATTCTATGTTATCCGGATATGTTTCCAACGTATTTTTATTTTTTGCTATTTTTTTATCTACCCACCTGATTCTTCGCTCCTGGCTTTGATCCTGAAGTCTATGATACAGTTCTCTGCCGAATTTTCCGGCTCCATACAAAACAATATTCTTTTCCAAAAGCTCGCAGGGATAATAAGCTGCCCGTCCGTATCGCTCCACATATTCCTGCTCCAATACTATTTTTTCAGACCGTTCACGTATTCCCCACTCCGCGTCATACTCCTGCTTACATTTTCTAACCAGTTCTCGTTCTTCTTTACTGCAGCGCAGCAAAGAATATGCCAGACAACTTCCCTTATAGTAGTCTCTGATATTCTCCCAATACATTTTACGCACAAATATATTCAGTATATCTTCTTTTGACAACTTGGGGGCATACTCAAGAAGATTTCCCCGCTGTCCGGTTTCATCGTCCGGAAATGTAGCAAAATACTCCAAAGTCTCCTTATCTGGTGAAACGGACATATATTGAAAATACAATTCTATTGCCGCCAGCGAATCAAAGACAATACTGTTCCTATTTTCCGCTTCTACCATTCGACTTACAAAAAGCTCCATTGCTCTTTGCTGATCTTTGAAACCATGCTGAAGGAGATATTCTCCCTCAAAATCATCAAATACAGGTATTATTTTTTTATCTTCACGCTCATAGGCCACCGTTTGCCCATGAGGGGCCCGAAACAGCATCTCTGCCAGTAAACGATTCTCAGGCCCATTCGGAAAGAAAACATGGTAAACACATCCTTCTGACATATTTACCTTATCCAGTCTAAAGAAAAAGGAATGAATTGGATCGACATAAAAATCCATCATCAATTGATGCAGGCATCCCTGGTTCAATCCTGTTCCAGATGCATCCACAAATGCAAAATCATTGTCTGTGACATCCACCTGCTGTTGGAGATATTGTACTGCCAAATTTCTTTTTTCTTTCTGCTTATTTAAATAGAAGGTTTGAAACGAACCACTACATTCCAGTCTTTTTACAAGAATCACCAAGGACTGCCGAGATAATTCCGTGTCGGCCTTTCTACATCCATACGGCAGAAAATCTGCCAGCTCCGTTACTGTGAGTTCTAATGTATCCGCCAAATCCTGCGTCGTCCGTATTTTTTCAGGATAAGACCAGGCAATCAATTTTAACAAATTAAAATATTCTTTTCTTAGAGAACACATCTTCCAGGCTTTTCTGGAACCATAAATATAATGTGTCTCTATCTGTAAGCCTTTGTTTTTTATGATACTGTCTGCAGCCACTTTAGCCAAATAACCGTCTCTTGCAATAAAGTACAGTCTTTTTATCCCCAAGCACTCACATTCCCGCAGAATCCAATTCGCATAACAATAAATCAAAGGCCCACATATAGAACTGCCCATCCTTTCTGCCGTTGTTTTTAAACCATCAGCATATCTAGTATAACTTGCCTGTCCTATCAAAAGCTGTAAAACAGCATTGTCCGACTGATATTTTAAGAATCTTTTCTCATGTCTCATAAAAATTTTTGGCTTTAGATGAACTGCATGGATACCTAAACGTTTGGCCATCTCAATATCCTGATGTTGATTATCCCCATAATGAGTCCAGTCCCGATATTGTATGTTTTCTATGTCTCTTACTTTTTGATACAAATTTCCTGTCGTCTTTTTCACTTTTAACTCTGAGGAAACATACAACGGAATTCCTCTGAAAATTTCATCAGTTTTAATAAGTATTTTTCTAATCATATCCTGTGATAAATACATGTCCGAAACAAGTATCACACGGTTGCCGCTTTTTATTTGTTGTTTTAACTTTTTAATATTTTGAATAATAGGCAGTACATTATCCAATTCTATTTCCTGCTCCAATCGGCATAGCTGTTCCTGCATTACAGCATCCAGTTCACCTGCCATACTCATTGCCATATAAATATCACTCAATGTGATTTCTTCAATTCCATCTGTCTCACTATGAAACCGTGCAACCTTTTCTGCCTGAATCCGTAAAGTATAAAAATTATAACGTATATGATATGGCAGATTTTGATACTTTTCTTCTGCCATCAAGCGCTGATGCATAACAGCAAAAATTCCATACGGCGTAGCTGTTGTCCTGGCAATCAATGTATCAAAAACATCAAAACTATACAACATCTTCCTATACCTCTCCCATAAAATACATGCCCTCACCAATGCAATATATTTTAATAATTTAGATAAATACCATATCCGTATACGCAATCCTCATATGGTCATGATGATAAATCAAAAAAATAGAGAGCAGATTTTCAAACAAATACCCCATATATCTGTCCTCTCTCGGCATCACCAAAGCTTCTTTATATTTTCGGTCTATCATAGAAGCTACCGAAAATGCAAATTCGCAGTATTTATCGAACCATACTCTTTTAAAAATTGCCATATTACAGGGAATAAAGAAATGCATCTGCTCATACTGATCTATCACATCCTCATAAGATATATCGTAATTGATCACCGCATCTTTCCAGTACCGCCAATCATGTCTGAAACCATATTTTGAAAAAAATTCCTTGTTTGTACAATGATTAAACTGAGGTATAACAGCCACCACATCAATATTTTGTTTCTTCATAAACTGGATATCACTCTTTTCCATTCTAAATCTTCTACGGTATTGACACAGTCCTACATAATCCTGACCGAAGGTATTTTTCCATATCCAATATAATGCCGTACATTCACAATAATTTCGGTTCTCCTCAGAAATATGGTCGCCCGTATCATCTGTCAGATAACCCATTCGTTCGGTTGTAAGGGCAGCTCCTGCCTGTATCGAAATTTCCCATTCCTTCTTTCCCAGCGTCGTTTCCTTTTTCTTATTCAAATGACTTGTTACATTATATATTTCCATACCCTTTATAGATATTTTAGCAGTATCATCCTTTAAGCCTGGTAATTTACAATAGGAACCATACGACTGCTCAAATGCTTTAAGACTACATTTTTCTTTTAGCATTACCTCAGCAATACTGCTCCATCGAGTTCTGAATAACGCACGCCCTGTTTTCTCTTCTATAATTGCAATATGTCCCTTTTCCATATAAGGGTAATCATAATCAAGCTTAAACGCACTCTGCTGCTGATTATACGCTTCCACCCATTCGCGGTCACGCATTTCCAAAAGTATATCCGGTAAAAGCAAAAGAATATTTTTATATCCCAAATCTATAAGTTCTTCCAGCAACTCCTGATTATTACCAGCAATTGCAATAACAATTGACATTTGGTTAATGGATGTTTTATATTCAGAAAGCTCCTTCGCCTCCCATACTTTTCTTTCATTTATATAAGATGGGTTATCCTTTTTTTTCGTCACAATATATCCTTCCGGATATATTTTATATTTCACCATTCTTTTAGACAACCTCTTGGCATTAATTCCCGCACCGTATATAAATATGTGGTCTTTTTTTTTCAAATACTCCATCAAATCTTTTTCTGTTTCCATTTTCCTACACTCTTTCCATTTCCCAGCTTAATATCCCATTCAAACAATTCCTTATATGTTTATAATCTCTACTTCTATTCCTATTTTTTCTAGTTCGCATTTTACCTCATTCATCCGCTCATCTGAAACAGCCTGTAGCTTTTCCGCTTTCATTCCCAAATGCCTGTATTTACTTTCTCCCAAATTATGAACACCAAAAATCTGTACCGGATAGATCGCGTATTCCATCAAAAACTGGCATATAGCGTCCCAATTTCTTGATTCTAATACGTATTCTTCGGAACAGGGAATTCGGAAATGTATTTTTTTCTCCTGTTCGGCCAAAAACTGTACATTATGAAAATATGTTTCCACATCTCCACCTAAAATCTGTTTACACATTTCTTTATCCAAAAGTTTTATGTCAACATAATAGAAATCAATATAATCCAACGCTTTTTTAACATTTATTTCCGGAACAAACAAAGATGTTTCAATAGCCATATGAACCTTTTTTTCTTTCAGACTTTCCCATACAGGAACAAGCTCTGATGCCTGTAGCAACGGTTCTCCTCCTGAAAAGGTCACTCCGCCGTCATCTCCCCAGAAACCAGCATCCTTTTCAAGAATATGTACCAATTCGTCAGTTCCATATTCTCTCCCACACTGACGAAGCACCTGAAGAGGACACTGTCTGCCACTAGATGAAACGTCTGATATCCCAAGTTCCTTTTCCTGTTTTAAAACAGCACAATTTTTATTATAAATACATGTCTCCCCTGACTTTTTACATTTCTCCACATCATAATAATACTGTTTCTCAAAACGCAAATTCTCCGGATTCGCACACCATGGACAGCGAATTCCACACCCCTTTAAAAAAACTGTGGTTCGAATTCCTGGTCCGTCATGAAAACACATTCTTTGTATATTAGATACCAACACACTCATATTAGCTCTTTCCCTCATTTTGTAATGCACGCTGAATTAAAACATCCTGATAATTTTCAGGTAACTCAACAAAATATGCACTGAACCCCCATACACGCACAATCAAGTTTTGGAAATTCTCCGGATTTTGCTTTGCCTCTATCAAAACAGAGCTGCTGATTACATTCATCTGGAGCTGGAAAAATCCCATCTCAATCCCGCGAAGAATCATCTCCTGAAATTTTCTGAGATTCTGCTCCATGAATACAGGATTAACCATAAGGTCTACTACATTTCCATTAAACCGATTTTCTTTATAATCCAGACTGGACGCAAAATGAATAAGCTCCGTATATGAAGAAACATTTTCATTGGAAATATGGACAATAAAAGGCGCTCCCGCCCTTCTTCCGTCAAAAGATGCAGGTACATTATCTGCCTCATTAATATATGAAGGATTACTGACTCCAAACTTTAGTTTTCCGTTATCGCGAGTCCGAAACTCCTTCGTATTTTCTGTCACAAAACGCAGAATTTCATTAGAAAGCTCGATTACTTTATCCGTATCGCATCCATATTGATCCTCATTTACTTTTAAAATATATTCTGTCTCCGGATATCCCTGATAATCATAAAAACAGATTTTCTTTGCATCAACCAGATGATATCTGTGTTCTTCAAATACATATTTTTTTATATTTAAGAGAGCATTTACTACATTTCCCAATGCTACGGTTGTCATTCCAATATTATGATATTTTGCTCCTCCTGAAACAATATCTTTTTTACTCTCCCTGCAACCCTCTATAAATACGGAATAAAGAGTGTTCTTTTGATAACTCCGCTCATAAAGCCGTCTCTTTACACGCATAATTTCTCGTTTCAAATATCTCAAATAACATTGTTTTAACTGCTCAAATGTTTGGAATCGATTTAAACGTTCTTCCATAAACAAATCATATAACGGCTTTACATAAACCAAACGTTCTTCATTGTTCATAGAACTGCTTTTGCCTCCAATCAAGGGTTCCCAACAAGCAGAGGTTGTATATTCGTAAGCATCTCCCTTCTCCACACCAAAATCCAGCAGCCTGGGAATGATAACATCATCATTTGCCAATAATGGACTTCCAATGCCCGTGGCCATACAAAGAAGCGCCGATTCTAACAAGTCGCCAGGAATTTTTTTATTTGCTCTGAGTACAATTTTAGGATCAGACAGTTGAAGTTCCCTTACAGCCTTTAATATCATATCTGTCAAATCATTGCGAATATAATTTCCTTCCTGATCCGAACCTCCCAGAATCATGACCTGTCCGGTATCTCCAAGCAATACATTACTTTTAAACCAATAATGCTCATGCAGTCTGCCGATAAAATCTTTTAAAATCTGTTCCGCCTGTTCTTTTGTTAAATTGCCATTTTTTATATCTCGGATATAATAGGGATACAGCAGCATATCCAGCCGTCCAAGCCCTACCAGCCTGCTTCCTGTCTGCCACAGCATCTGATTCAGAAACAGAATCCGTTGAATCGCTTCTTCGAAAGACTCTGCCCCACTTTCTTTCATACGACGAAACCACTGGAGCTTCTGCTGAAAGTATTTTGGCTTTTCTATTTCTAAACAGTGAATAATTCTGTCTGATAACAATATTAGTCCATCAAGCACCGCATTATATTCTCTGCAAAAATCATTAGAGCAACCGTCTTTTGGATATTTTCTACAAGCCAAACCCTCCTGCAAAATCAATTTATATGCAGGTGTCAGATTTGATATCTGTGTATAAAAACGATAGTGAAAATCCAGAAAATAGACAAAACGATGATCATCTAATTCGATTTCCATATTCTCGCATAAATAGCGGAAGCTTTCCTGAAAATCCTGTTTTGCTCTGGCTTCATAAAATTCCAATGCATTCTCTCTAAGCCATTCATCCAGATGTATGGATGTCTCCGGTAGTTTTTTTCTTTCAAATAACTCTTTATCGTTCAATTTTTCTTTATTTAGCGTCATATCCATTTTCATTTCACCTGCATTTCCCTAAACCATACATCATTCAGACAATTATCAATAATCATATTCAATGACACAACCGGCAATTCCGGTTTGATCTCTAACAGCAGTTTATTGACATTTGGAAAGGCTGCAATCGCCGTGACAACCATCATATCCACTTCCGGAAGATCGGGCAGCTCCTCAGGCAGATATACCGGTATATTCCCTATCATCCGACATTGTTCTGCGTTTCGATCCATAAAGTATACAATATCCACATTTCCAGTTTGCTCCATCTCCTTTTGCAACATCTTTCCAAAATCAGCAATTCCATATATAGCAATTTTTTTACATTGATGAAATTCAAAAAAAGAAGATAGGTCTATGCCGCTTTCCAGTAGATACAGCCAGTTATATGCCGTATGATAATAAGTTATGTTGCGATTATTTTGGTTGGTTAAATATTGAATTTGTTTTTCGTAATCCATATTAAAAATTATCTCCCTTTTGTCCAAAACTTTTTCGAAATTCACAGATAGCGCAAATGTACTATTCCAATAATTATTAAGCCAAGAAAACAGTGTTTATATCAGGATTCTTTTATAAAAATTGCTCTGGATAAATAAGATATATTTTCAATATAAAACTGTTTGAAACGCTCATCACTCAACATAAACGCGTCTACTACACGCTGAATTTGGCAATCATATATCTGCTCATCGGTAAATAATTCTTTTACCTGTGGAAATACCTTCGGATTACATGTAGAACTGTTTCCATAATTCCAACATATATCATCAAAAATAATAAAACCATTAGGTTTTATCAACTCTTTTAATATGCAACATGCCAATCCATCACGAAAAAAATCGTGTGCTCCATCAAGATATACAACGTCAAATATTCCCAGTTTCTTATGATTTCTCATTTCAAATAAAAGTTCACACAAAGACCAGCAATAAGAATCATAAAGTTTATGAGAATTCCCTTTTCCAACCAAATCACATGTCACTTCATCTAAACCTTTCAAATATAAAAGCAATTCTCGAATTTTATCTTCAAAATCAAAACAATAAAAAGTATCTGTAGATTCAAGTAATTTACATACTTCAATAGAAGTAGCACCAATATCTATCCCTATCTCGGCAACAGCAATAGATTCCTTTTCTTTCTTTGTCTTTCTTATTAATTCCAATATTTCTAAACAAGGTATATTATTTTGATGATAATCATCCCCACTATAATTACGCAGTAGATATGCAATACTAACAATCTTTTTATTATCAATCATCAATTGATTTATATCATTCCAAATATTTTCTTTTGCTATACCTTCAGCCATTATTATAATTTTATCATACTCATAATTGATTACTTCTTCTTTACAAATAACTTTATACCCATTGATCATCTCACATGATTTAGTTTGATTTATCAAAGCAATAATTTCTACTTCGTTATTTTTTACATAATTCAATAAAATATCATAATATTTTCTAAATATATTTCCTGTCCCCCACACCAAAACCTTTTCCATATCTATCCCTCTACTAAATCATTTATTTTTTTATAGTATTGAAATCCTTGTAAACACAAATTCTTCTCTACCTCTTGTACATATTTATTTCCGACTGAAATGATCACTAATGCTCGTTCTTTATACTGTCTCAATTCTTCTATTGCTTTTACAGGTATTCCTTCTACCATCTCAGGATTTCCTTCAATTTCTGATACTGCAATAAATTTAACTTTTGTATTCAAACGCCCCTCTCGTAACAGTTGCAGTACCCTACAAGCAATTTTACCAGCTCCATATAAAATAATCATCTCATAATTCCTTATTACATTTTCAATTCGTTCTCGTCTCGCTCTTTCCTTTTCTATGTAACTTTTCGGACTTGAGATTAAATCAAAAATCTTTGTTTTCCAAACCGGACTATATAAATCCGCGTCAATATGCCCTTTCCGTAAAGCTCCTAAAAAATCCTCTTTTATACGCTCTACTAGCATTTCCTGATATTCATCTTTCATACGAGTAATACTATTTATACATTCTATTGTCCTCATATAGGCCAACCATTTATAAAATCGTCCTCCTTCATCACCCATTTTCTTTAAAACCTGACTTACAAAATTATATTCATCACATATTGCAAATGGTTTCGAACTGTTGTACATAGAACAATTCGGGTTATCGATACGATAACGGTAAAATGCATTCTTCACAAAATATATGCTTTTTGCTTTTATCATGGTTTGAAACCAAAACCCCGTATCCTGGTGAGATGCCCCTGGCGTTTCATTATGTCTAATATGTTCTCGTTCTAAAAACGCTCTGCTGTATAAGCCAGTCCATGTATGTTTATCAAACAAAAAAGCCTCTTTATGTTCATTTATATTAAAACAGGTTCCATACAAATTCCCTAACACTTGATCTTCTGTCAGCGGAACATATTTTTCAATCTGCTTTCCATCTTCCAACTTATAAAATTCATAAAAATCCGCCTTCAATACCTCTGCCCTTGTCTCTACTATAAGGGTCAGCAAACTTGCATACATATGAGGCAAAATCATATCATCACTTTCAACAATACCGATATAAGGTGCCGTTGCTTTTCTTATGCCAACATTCATGGCTTTTCCATATCCTTCGTTTTGTTTATGGATAATGCAAAAACGTGCATCTTTTTGAGCATACTCATCCAATATTTCACCCGAACAATCAGAAGAACCGTCATCTACACAAATAATTTCTATATCTTTTAATGTTTGGGCCTGAATACTGTCCAAACAGTCTCTCAGATACTTTTCAACATTATATACCGGAACTATCACAGAGACCTTTGCCATTTTACAATCCTTTCTCAAAAATTACAGAGACATCACAACTTCTTTCAAATGTTCCACTACTGCTGCTTCACTATTGTTGATTCGAGTAAACTTATAAGCTTTCCGGCCTTTTTCCTTGTTTTGTATTATACCGTTATAATAAGCACACTGCATTATTTTTTTTAACTGTTCACAATGATCCTCCTCATCCAGATATTCATATACATACAAAAAATCTTTTTCTCTATAATCCTGAGCCATTGCGTTATTTGAAATGATTACCGTTCTTCTGTTAGAAAAAGCTGCTATCATTGCACCCGAATTCATACTGCTTTTCAAATCATACGGAAGCACCACGACATCGCCTTTTTGAATTTCTTCTCCCACTTCACAATCGGATAAAAATCCTAGTCTAAGAAAAACATGGTTGTTTTTACATAATTTCGCTATTTTATTTCCATATTCCTCACTAATCGGTTTTCCTGCAATATGAAGCTGACTGTTTGGAAGTTTCAGTGTTTCAAATGCCTGAATCAATAGTTCTATATTTTTGTAAGGTGCAATCCGTCCCTGAAATACGAAACGAAATATGCCGTCAGAATCTCTCGTTTTCTCTGTGAGCCATCTATATTGATTCTCATAATCAATATGCGGTATATAAAATATCTTTTTCCTTTGATGAATAAGCTCCATCAAATACTTTCGGCTATTTTGAGAATGAATAATGATCACATCGCTTATTCTCGCTATAAAATCCATATTTTTTCTGGCGTTTTCTATCTGTTCAGGTTCTGCCACCGTACTATGGGGCATTCGATTGTGATACACCCAGATAATTTTAATGCCCAATAACTTATATCTAATCAAACACTTTTTATGCTCTTGCGTTAACCAGCTTTCTATCCAATTTAAAACAACTGTCTTTGTATTCAACAACAAGTAAAGATTATTTTCAGCCCGTTCAAGAGAAATTACTGTATAAAAATGCTCCCAACATTTTTTCATGTTCGCGATATATGCATTATCTCCATAAAACGGTACAAATATCATATATGCTTTGCTATCCATTTTACCATCCATATCATTAAAGTCTATAGATTCTCCAGAATATCTTCTAACGAAATAATAGGACAGCTTATTTTTTGAGACATCTGCCTTTCAATCTCGTTAAAATAGAATACAGGAGTAACAATCACTGCATCCGCTTCCTCCAATTTGTCCGTTGGCAACATTATCCTAAGATCGGATGTAATCTTAGTTACATTTTTATCAATTCCATACAGAACAGTGATATCTGTCTCTTTTAATTCATCATATAGACATTCACCCAAAAAATGCATTCCATATATTGCCACTTTATAAAAACCTTTATCTTTTAAAAACAAGCTTATATGCTTTTCATTCTGTTTCTGTTTCATCCATAAATAAAAAACATTTATAAGTCTAGCATTCCTATCTGCTCTTTCTTCAATATAAAATATTTTCTTATCCAATTGGTATTGGCAGATCAGTTTCCCTGCCAAAAACGATATCACTAATTCAGAAAAATGAATCATCTTTTTTCCCACTTTCATCACAGGTATACATCCTCTTCCAGTTGCATGACCCAGACTATTTTCTGTTCTGCAACACCATATTTTTTCAATAATGCAATTGCCTTCTCTGCATCTTCTTGGCAAGAAAGTGCTATGACGGCTTTGTCAAATTTCTGCTTATGTATATCTTCTAACCATCCTTGAATCGAATCTGTCTTATCTTTTATTCGAAAACGCTGATCCATCCACAGAACGACTCGGCAATACTCAGAAGAAATAACCTGTTGGTAATAGTCCTTTCCCACATTTCCCGCACCGTATAAAATGATACTCGAACCCTTTTCAACGAAGCGATATGGAAACGGCCATATTTTCAGTCTGAGCTTTTTTGTGAGTTGCCGAACCATTCCCTGAACTTCCTCACATTCCTGGTCTTTTCTCTTCAGAGCTTCCACCAAATATTCTTCAAAACAATGTGTCTCTATATATGCGTATAATTCATATTGATTTTTATCATAATAGCTTTCCCTGTTAAGCCGCAATATTCCGAATTTTTCTTCACATTCACATTGTACACAACGATAAAATTCCTTTTTTGCTTTTCCATCTTTCAAGTTCTCCAAGCTCCACACAAGATATCCCAGCGCAAAATTCAGGAAAGTGATTTTAAGCTCATAATACATCCCTACTCGTTCCAGCGCATTCTTTATGTCACAAATCATTTGAATCCCACAATACCATGAATGATTTCTGGTGTTCGACAACGAATTCTTATTATTTATGCGCTGTGTAATCAGATAGTCTTCTATTTTCGTAATGCGTTCTGCCCATGCTAACGCCATATATACAAAATATCCGTCATTCGACACTCGGCTTTCTGAAAAAACGAGCCCTTTCTTTTGAATAAAGGATGCAAGGAACAGTTTATCCCATGTCCATCCATGTGTAAGCTGAAACAATTTGTCCGGCACATCATCCCTGTTAAATGCCTGTCGGTTCTCAGGAAGGAATTCTTCTTCTATCCTTTCGTTCCTTTTGAATGTATGTCCCGTCAGGCAGTCATAATGAAAGGAATTGCATATGACAATGTCCGCCCCTTGTTGTTCTGCTGCCTGATATAAACGTTCTAACAAAACTGGCGAAAAGAAGTCGTCCGCATCTAAAAACGAAAAATATTTCCCTTCCGCATATTTTATCCCTACATTACGCGCCGTTCCCGCATATCTGTTCTCTTGGGTAAACACCCGGAACCGAGAATCTTTTGCAGCATAATCACGCAGAATTTCAAGGGAACGGTCCGTTGAACCATCGTCAATACAAAGAATTTCTATCTCTTGCAACGTCTGTGCCAATATACTATCCAAACATTGGTTTAAATAAGACTCTTCATTGTATACAGGAATAATGACAGATATTTTTATATTGTTTCTCATACCTCCTCCTATGCAGTTCCAATCGCATCTGACCTCAGGTTAAAAGTGCCAGAAGTTCTATGCCTTGTCCCTTTCATCAAATAATTGTTTGTAAACCATACGGTTCTCAAATCCCTTTTTCCTCAACACAGTGTCTACTTCCGCAATATATCGTTCCCCCACGCACATAATCACCAATGCAGTCTCTCTGTACTCTAACAATTGATCGATCTGCTCTACTGGTATCCCTGCTAACACAGCCGGATTTTGTTCCTTCTGTGTCACGGCAAAGCTTTTAATTTTGGTATTCAACCGACCATCTTTCAAAAGTCTTTGTACCCTGCGTCCTATTTTACCGGCACCATATAAAATAACATGGGAATAACCCTCCAACAACCGTTCTATCTGCTCTCGCCTTTTTATAAGTTTTTTGGAATAAGCTTTGGGATTGACGATCAGTGAAAACAGTTCTGCTTTCTGTCCCTGATCAAACAGAGACGCGTCCAACTCTCCTGCCTCCGATGCCTCCAATACGTCTTTCCGGATACATCCCGCCAACAATTCTTTCTGTGAATCCGCTATACGGCTCATACTGTTAAAACAGCTGGCAATCTGCAGCTGATTTAACCATGGATAATATTCCTTCCCCGCCTCTCTCATGCTGTCTAATATCCCACGCATGTAATGATATTCACCCCGAACGGCAAATACTTTTCCCTTGTCATACATAGAGGAACCATAATTATCGATGCGATAATGATAATACGCTTCTTTTACCAAGTAGATACGCTTCGCCTTGATCATTGTTTGGAGCCAAAAGCCTTGATCTTGATAGGAGGCTCCTGGCGTTTCATTGTATAAGATATGTTCTTTCAACAAAAAGCGTCTGCTATACAGCCCGCTCCATGTGCCTAAATATGAGTGGAATGCCATCTTATTTTTATGAATATTAAATATCTTCCCATACAGGTTATGCAAACTTTCATCTGGGAGCAGGTACACGTATTCTTCTATATAGTTTCCAGCGTCTCTCTCGTAAAATTCATAAAAATCTGCCTTGAGGATATCTGCCTGTTTTTCTTCCATCAGTTGGACAAGGTTTTCATACATATCAGGGGCGATTCTGTCGTCGCTTTCCACGATTCCTATATAAGGCGCAGTCGCCAGCTTAATCCCCGCATTCATAGTTTTGCCATATCCTTCGTTGGGCTTATGTATAATACGGAATCTCCCATCCATTCTGGCATATTCGTCCAGAATCCTTCCACAAGAATCTGTTGAACCGTCATCCAGACAGATAACCTCCAGATCCTGCAACGTCTGCCTACATACGCTATCTAAACATTCCCGCAGATATCTCTCCACATTATATACAGGAATAATTATCGATACTTTCGCCATAATCGTTCCTTTCCTCCAGCATTTTTCTTAGAATAAAGCGTTCGTGAACGGCTCAATAAACAATATTTTTGCATCAGACAGGCCATATAAGTAAATATTTTCCATCATTTCATCGCGATAGCGACTGCTGGTCACAATAACCGTATCCAGATGGGGCTTCCCTGCATCCTTGATGTTATATACCGGATATCCCTGATACATATGGCCGCTTTCCTGATATGTATCCAGAAAAAAAAGTTTTGCAGAAAACGCTCCCAAATATTTCTGATATGTCTTGAAAAATCTTTCGCATCGCATGCCTAACCCATAAATTCCCACCGACTTTTCGGGATTGTCTAAATCAAATGCTTTCATTTGGTCGGTCACAAATTGTTTCTTGCATTTTTCGGTTTCCCACGGAAAAATATATAATGTGTCAAATAGTTGTTCAATTGTTTCCGCCATTATTAGAAGCCTCACCCGAAACCATGTATTATCAATCACCGTATTTTTATATATATGGATCAAATATCGATAAAACGCAGCTACTTCCAACCAAATATCTGGCAAGCATCGCTCCTGGCTATAAAATTTGAGGATATCCTTGGCTCTGGCCCACATACTTTCCAATATCGGCATAATCCTGTTTTGGTCATACAGTTTTTTCTCTTCAAATAACATCTGTATCAATTTTTTACAGACCATCATAGCACTTTTCAGATGGATAACGTTATAGTGGACTGTCACAATAGAACCTGGATGCATTCTTCTGAAATATAGCTTTTTCGGAAGATAGGCAGTTCGTTTCGCACAGGAATACAATCTGACAATCCAATCCATATCTTCATAAAAGATTCCCGTTTCAAAATATAAAGCATAATTTCTCAAAAAACTTGTGTTAATATACACTAAATATGCATTGGAAAATACCCCACCTCTGACAAAAAAGCGATCCCAATATTCCGTTCCTGAATATACCCTCTTTTCAATTCCCAGATTGCTTCTGTCATAATTTTCATTCGCAGATCCTTCTCTAAATTCCTTCAAATCCCCTTCTATTACTGTTTCAGAATCAATCATAAGAAAATCCAGTTTCTCTGCTTCGGATACTACATAACACTTCTCCAACAAATCCATTGAAATATAATCGTCCGAATCCAAAAAATAAATATATTTTCCTGACGCTACTTTTACACCATTGTTTCTGGCCGCACCAAGCTTCTGATTTTTCTGATAAACAGCTCTTACGCAAGAATAGTTTCTCTCATAATATTTAATAATCTCAGTACTTCCGTCTGTAGAGCCATCATCTACCAAAATAATTTCAATTTCTTCCTGCGTTTGTGCCAAAACACTTTTTATGCATTCTTCCAGATAATTTTTTGTATTGTATACTGGTATAATTATAGATGTCTTAATGTCCTGTCTCATTCTTTAACCGCTCCCATGATGGACCTATTTTCCCACCACTGGATTAATGCTACTTTCTTTTCCATCCACCCAATAATTTCTGACAGCTGCACAATCTTGTATGGACATCGTTTTTCCAAATATGCCTTTAATTCGTATTCTTCTTTTGCAACTGTAATAATAACAGCATCTACGCTTTCCAAATCATCCTCCGGCCTCACCATTTTAATCGAATCTTCCAGAGAACCGCTATCCTTATCTATGGCATAAGAAACTACTATTCCTCCGTTTTCCAACTCATCATATACACAACAGCCTAAATATCCCATGCCATAAATAGCAACCTGCATCAAATAATTTTTTTTACAGTAAGCATCTAAAGAATATCCCTGCTGCTTTAACCGCAGCCACCGTTCAAACAGCAGTGCCTGTTTTCGCCACCCATTGCCTGTCCCTAGCTTGATTTCTGCCTTACTCCCATAATTACCCGACAACCGCTCATAACGGTAATCCATGTCCCGTATTAACTCTTTAAAACCACATCTCTTTTTACTCAGAACTCTTTCATATTGTTCCAAAACTTTTTTTGCATACCCTTTAAAGTCAAAGAAAGACATCGCAAATTCCTGCGCTTTTTTTCTCATTTCGAATGCTGTTTCTGCCGATGCGCTCATGGCTTTTTTCATTACAGAAGCCAGATCCGACGGTTTCCCCTGTTGATACAGATATCCGCGTTCCCCCTTTTCCCCTATTATCTCCATGGTTCCTCCCGTATTCGCTCCAATGACAATATGGCCGGCCAGCATTGCTTCAACGGTTACTCGTCCTAACGCTTCCATTTTAGAAGTTGTTAAAGAGAAACCACAGCAGGCTCTTAATGCCGACAAATCTTTTTGAGGAGGTAGTACAAAAATATATTCCTGCAATCCCTTCTCTCTGATATAGTGCTGCAACCCCCATACATATTTTTTCTTTCCGCCTCCTGCCAGAATCAAACGGGGGCTTTTCTCTCCGGACCGAATCAGTATCTCCATAGCTCGAACCGCCTCCCATTGTCCCTTGCCAGAATCCATATATCCTGCCAGTAAAAATGTATCAATGTCATTTGCGACTTCTGTAAGATCTCTTTTATATCGATCCGTGTCAAATCCGTCATAAATCTGTGTTGAAAGCAAACCATATTTTTCACTGAATGATTTCCTTATGCAATCAGAAATAGAGATAAATCCCCCCGATTGTTCAAACAACTTGCAGGTCCAGTCCCTGTCATATAACTCTGTGGAGAAATCTTCTTCCAAAAATTCTCTCACATGCCATATATGTGGGATTCCTTTTATAAGCGCTGCCATCGCGCCCACATTCACTACAATAGAATTCGTATGAATTAGCTGAGTTCCCTCTGTTTCAGCAATATCTGCAATCTTCATCGCCGCCTGGTAATTATTAACGAAGATATCGTCAGCAATTGACTGCGTATATTTTCCTATTGCTCCATACGCCAAAACAAAAGGAACTATATAATAAACAATTTCTCGTTCTTTTAATAAACCCTCTGCCACCCCTTCACTGGGTAATATAACAACGGGAGAAACATACTCTCTCAAACTAACGATCATGTCCAGCATCGACTGCATAGCGCCGCCCACTCCCGCTTCATTAGACACATACAATACTTTCAATCGGTTCATTAAGATTTTCTCCTTTTATACAACAACCCCTTTTGTGTTCGCTGTTCTTTTGATTACATCGCGCTCTATGTCGTGCATTAATAATTCAATCAGATTATAGATAACAGCATTTTTTCCATACACAGCATGATTATTAACAATCTCCCACAGTTCATTTTGCTTCAATGAAAAATTCAAAGTAAACGTATCCCTTTTTTGGGATGCATGTGTAACAAAACATATCTTTTTATTATATTGCTTCAAGTCCAGAAATTGTTCTTCTATCCGAATATCTTCCGTATACATCTCGACCAGCAAATTTCCCCAATTGATCTTATCACGCCGTCTCAGCCAATTGGATATAGCCGTATCCGGCTCTGTATCATGATTGCATTGGATTCTCACATCATCCAGCAGTAATACTGGATACTCCTTTTTACTGTGAATATCCACATTCATCGTATCAAAATGAGGCTCACACCCCATATAGTATTCTAGCCTTTTCAATAATTTGATATAGTCTTCATCCCAGACTGCAAGATTTTTAAACGGAGACAGGCATTCCAGTCCCAAAGTCCGATAAACAATCCCCCCCCCCCAGCAATTGTTGGAAATAATGCTTAATCTGCTTTTTTTCAAATGTATATACGTTTCGAAATTCAGGTTTGGTATCTCCAAAACCCTAAAAGGTATAATACAATCCCGTTCGACATTAGCATATGTCATTACATCGTTTACTACATCCGTAAAGTCCGTCTGGTTCATTACAACAACATAATCAAACGATACCTCGTTTAGATTCCTCTTATCAAAGATTTTCCATCCGTCCAAATACCGGCAGTCCGGCACTTCACTCGCTGTTACCGCCTCTATGGCAATCGCTTCTATGGACTCAAAGTACCTCAGAGTGTTTACTAAGCGATTATATATTTTTCCCAACCCCCATACGCATATTTTGTATCGCATATGTTCTCTCCTCCAGCTACCAGCCGCATTTATTATTGCTGAGAACGGTCTGTATTATTTCCTCCAGAGAAATGACATTCTTCACTCCTCTTTTTTTTAATTGTCCGGATATTTCATGATACGCATATGTTACGGTAACAACAATCATATCCACCTCAGGCAAATCCCCCTCTGGCCGGTACAGAGCAATTCCCTTTCTGTTAAAACCTGTTTCCCGATCAATAATACCCTTAATCTCTATCCCGCTGTCTTTCAATTCAAAATATAAGTGTTTTCCCAACAGTCCAATACCGTATATGGCAATGGAACGAATCCTCCGTTCCTGGAAATAACCCTTTAACTCAATACCCTGCTCTTTTAATGTAAGCCAATCGTTCAGAATTATCCAATAGCTTCTATATCGTCTGCTCAATTCTTTATACTCTTCCGCCTCCTTCTTATCTTTACTAGCCTGCATCCAAGAAAGCGGCTTATATTTCTCTAAATACTCTACATAATGTTTCTTAGCATACGTAACGCCTTCCAAAAAAGCATACCCGTTTTTTTTATCCGGCTCCAGATACATCCCCTCTCCCCATTCATTCCATGCATTGATAAAAGTAATATCACAGCCGTTCGACATGTTTTTAGCAATTAATTCCGACAAATATTTTTGAAACAACTCAGGCCTTGCATTCTCAACCACCCAGCCCTTTTGTCCATTTCTTGGAGTATCATCTCGGTCAACAAACCCCTGTATACTTATTCGTTTTTCTTCTGTCGAATAACATAAAATCTCGTCCCATACATTGGAATAATCACAGCGAAAAGTCTCCTCCTGGCTTTTACTTGATTTCTTCAACATTTTCAGCGCATGACCCGGTTCACTTAGAAGAACCATATCTATCGCATCGGAACTGTACTTAACATTGGCGCCAATAAGATATATACCGGAAAAGCCCGCTTCCTCAGCCTGTTTCCTCCAGACATCCATCATTTCCTGCAGGCAGTACATATCCGAAACCTTATATATCATAAACACCGGCTTATTTTCTATTTTTATATATCGTTCATCTTTAAAAAAATCCAGCAGATAATCAAAATGCTTTCTCCAGTCCTCCTCTGTTCCGTAATATTGTTCAAGTAATAATCCATTATTATCATCCTGCTGTTCTGGTTCCTGTTTTACAGACCATGCATTCGTATTTTTCAATCCGCTCCATGTACGAGCCCATGACTCATTTGCCCAACAAAAACAAAAAAGCATATCTACATCTGCCCATTTTAATAAATTCTGTGCGGGTTTTTCTAAGACTTGACGTCCCTCTTTAAACCAGTAATGATAAATACACTGGCCGTCTATTCCATATTTCCTCATCAAATTTGCTTGCCATTGCATTGTTTTCTTATCAAGAAGATTATAATAATTATTGTTTAAAGGAACTCTCGGCTGATAATGTCCATCAAACAAAGCGACAGCCTGTTTTACCGCCGTCCACTCTGTAAACCCTTCGCCCCACCACTCATCATTTTCTTTAACTCTATAAAATTGGGGTAAATACATTGATATAATTTTTACCATATCTATAAGCCCTACTTTCCTTTAAAAATATTGACTTAAAACCACTTTTATTTATCAATTGATTATTTTTCAAACTTCTTTTATTCGTAATCTCGTTTACAAAAACATCATTGTTTCTCCAAACAGATTAATAACTTAAATTCACCTTTTTTATATTTATATAATAAAATATATACACTTATATATAAACAATATCTCTGATTTCTAAAACACCTTCTGTCTATCCCTTCTCACCCAATCAAAACCTTCTTCCCTTCAAATACAACCCCACACCTCTGAATCCTTCCATCTTCAATCCCTCTCTGCCTAATACCAGCCGCATACCCTTTTACCTCAATCTGCTCCAGTGCATTTCGTAAAGTATCCTCCAAATTTTGCTCTTTCTTTGGATCCCTCACCTTAAACTCTATCAAAACCGCATCATCCTCCATATTCTACGGCTCTAATTGTACATCATACCGTCCAAAACCACTCTCCCGGTTCGACGTAATCACATATCTCCCATTAAGCTCCACAAGCAGCCCCAAAACGAAACCATGATAGAAACGCTCCGGCTCCGACCGTCGGGAAACCCTTTTACCCGTATCAAAGCTGCTGAAGATTTCTTCCGCCACCCGGTTCATGTAGAGGTTCATTTCCTCTACGTCTCCTTGCAGCAAAGCTTTAATAAAATCATTATAATCTGCATTCAACATGCCGAACCAGCCCCGGATCATACCCTGGAACATGGTTTTCACCTCAAAATTCGTGATGGTCAGCTCATAATCCTGCACCATTCGCCAAACTGTGTCATCTTCTCATCATAATGAACCACTTTCAAATAACCGCTAGCCAATAAAAGGCTCCAAACTGCACTTTCATTGCCATCTAACTGATCATAGACCAACTGCTTGTCAATGCTGACATGGAAGGATTCTCCTTTTAATAAATCTTCCATACGCATTTTAATCGCAGGACTGCCCTCCCGGATCAACTTCCCCACCAGGCTGTTGCTGCTGGTATTTGCCCAGTAAGCAGCGAATTTTCTCTTGTCCAGATAATTTAGAATCGACCAAGGATTAAAAATCTCGCTCTGTTTGCTAAACGTAAAGCCGTCATACCAGCCTTTCACCTGCTCACACTTATCCGAAAGCCCATATTCCTCCAGCGCATCCCACACCTCATCCTCGGTAAAGCCAAAGGAGTCCTCATATTTTTCCGCTGTCGTCGTCACTACCTTCTAGTTATTTAGATCAGAAAAGAACGATTCTCTACTGACTCTGGTAATCCCGGTCATAATCGCGCGATACAGATATGAATTTGTCTTAAATGTTGAGTTAAAAAGGTTGCGGATAAAGCCGACCATCTCATGCCAATAACCTCCTACATAAGCCTCCTGCATGGGAGTGTCATATTCATCCAGCAGAATAATAACTTTTTTATGATAATACCGGTACAGATACTCCGACAAGGCATTCAGAGAATCCGCGGCAATATAATCCTCCATGGTCGCGGATACTTCCCTGTATTGTTTCTTTTCATCCTCATTCAGACAATCTGCTGCCAAAAGAAAACCAAATTTATTATACAGTTTTTTTATTGTCTGGCAGATCATCTTTCTGGCATTCTGGAAAGATGTCGTTTTTATATTGGCAAAGCTCAGGCTGATTACCAGATATGTTCTCTGCAGCTTCCGGTATTTCTCGTCCTGCCATATGGACAGCCCCTCAAAAAGGTTGCCCTGTCTGTCATATTCTATCGAAAAAAAGCGTTCTGTCATACTAATCAGCAAGGTTTTCCCGAAACGACGGGGACGGGTAATCAGGGTTACTATATCCCTGTTTTCCCACCACTCTCGAATAAACATTGTTTTGTCCACATAAAAATCATTGTTTATAATAATATTTTCAAAGTTTTGATTGCCAATGCCGACTGCCCTTGCCATATCTGCGCATCCCCTCTGATACAAAAATTCACAAGCTTATTCTTTCATAACCAGCTTAATATATTTCTATACTAAATTATAGCATTCGCCCATCATTCTTTCAATCACAAAAGTTCCATTCACTGATCACCTTTTCAATCCAACCCATTTGCCCTCACCCAATCAAAACTTTCTTTCCTTCAAACGCAAACCCATACTTCCGAATCCGCCTGTCCTTTATTCCTCTCTGCCTGAGCCCGGCCGCATACCCTTTTGTCTCAATTTGCTCCAGCGCGTTTCGTAAAGTATCCTCCAAATCTTGTTCTTTTTTCGGATTCCTCACCTTAAATTCGATCAGAATCGCATCATCCTCCGTACTCTGCGGCTCCAGCTGTACATCATAACGCCCAAAGCCGCTCTCTCGGTTTGATGTGATCACATATCTGCCATTCAGCTCCACAAGCAGGCCCAAGACAAAGCCATGGTAGAATCGCTCCGGTTCCGACCGTCGCGAAACTCTCATGCCCGTATCAAAGCTGCTGAAGATTTCTTCCGCCACCCGGTTCATGTAGACGTTCAATCCATCTATATCCCCTTGCAGCAATGTTTTAATAAAATCATTATAGTCCGCATTCGACATGCCAAACCAACCCCGAACCATGCCCTGGAACATGGTCTTCACCTCAAAATTCGTGATGGCCAGCTCATAATCCTGCACCCATTCGCCGAACTGTGTCATTTTCTCCTCATAGCAAACCACTTTCAAATAACCACTGGCCAGTAAAAGGCTCCAAACCGCACTTTCATTACCGTCTAACTGGTCATAGACCAGCTGCTCATCAATTTGGGCATGAAAAGAATTTCCTTTCAGCAAATCTTCCATACGCATTTTAATCCCCGAACTACTCTCCCGAATCAGCTTTCCCACCAGGCTATTACTACTGGTGTTCGCCCAATATGCCGCAAATTTTTCGCTTTTCAGATAATTCAGGATTAACCAGGGATTATATATCCCTTTAAACCTGCCAAAAGCAAAGCCGTCATACCATGCCTTTACGTTCGGCTCATTTTCCGAAAGACCGTATTCCTCCAGCGCCGCCGTCACTTCTCCTTGTGTAAACCCAAAAGAATCCGCATATGCATCAGACGTAGTCGTTACCACAACCAGGTTATTCAGATCAGAAGAAAACGATTCCCTGCTGACCCTGGTGATCACGGTCATAATGGCACGATCCAGATATGGGTTCGTCTTGAAGGTCGAATTAAAAAGACTGCGGATAAAACCAGCTATCTCATTCCAGTAGCCCCCTACATAAGCCTCTTGCATAGGAGTATCATACTCGTCCAAAAGAATAATAACCTTTTTCCGTAATAACGGGACAAATAGCCGGACAGAGATTTCAGGGAAAGCGTCGCCACATAATCCGGCATATCCGGCGATACCTTTTGAAAAAAATCCTTTTCCGAGC
This sequence comes from uncultured Lachnospiraceae bacterium, assembly GCA_910588405.1. Lineage (GTDB taxonomy): Bacteria > Bacillota > Clostridia > Lachnospirales > Lachnospiraceae > Paralachnospira_A. Next base: position 122,636 of record CAJUPT010000001.1, read on the forward strand.
CTTCCAGGCCATTCTCAAGAAACATATATTTATGATATAAATCTGTAATGATCTGACAAATTTTCTTCCGAGCGCCTTTAAAATCACCCTCTTTAATATCCGCAAAACTCAGACTAATCACGGGATATGCCCCCTGAAGCTGCCGATATTCCTCATCCTGCCATATGGACAGACCTTCGAAAACGCTTCCCTGTCCGTCATATTCTATCGAAAAAAAGCGCTCAACCATACTAATCAGCAGCGTCTTCCCAAAACGAGGGGGACGGGTAATCAGAGTCACTACGTCTCTGTTTTCCCACCATTCCCGGATAAACATAGTTTTCCACATAGAAATCATTGTGAATAATAATATTTTCAAAGTTCTGATTGCCAATACCGACTGTCCGCGCCATAATGATATACTCTGCCTTTCCTGTAAAAATAAAGTCAGCATATTTTCTAACTCCAAATTAGAATCGCCTAATATATATTTTCTTACAGTATAGCAGATTGCGACTTACACTGCAATATTCGGATATTCTTTACACCTACTTTTAATCATACACAGCAAAATCCTCCAATTTGGCTTTTTTTCCACAAACACTCCATTTAATTTCATTTCGTACACAATGTTTACATAAAGGAACATCTTTTTTCAATAAATTCAGCAAATTTTCTCCTGCTATATTTTCTTTTAATTCAATGATCCCATCCTCTGGCAAGTCAGTATGGTAATAATAATTAAAATAAGAAATATACATTAATTGTGGACATCTGGCAATTTTCCCATTCCATATAGTGACACACCCGTTGCTTATACATGCTTGCGGAAACTTACTATGAGTGCTTAAAGATAGCGGAAGATTAAAACTTTCTTTTGATGTCCCTTTTCGTATTTCATACAATATTTGATAATGATCTAAAACCCTGCAAATATCATGAATTTTAGCACAAGTGGGTTTGTATTCAGAAATGCTGACCCATACTTGATTATCCCTGATGCATTGCAAAATTTTTTCAGGCAAACGTTCAATCAACAGTCCATTCGTTACAATATATAGTTGTGTATCTGGTAAAATTGTCCGAATTCCACAGATATATCGGTCTATTTCAGGGTTTAAAAAGGGTTCTCCTCCCAAAATATAGAAACGCACAATATGAGAGAACTTTTCCTTTAACCTTTTCACATCGTACATCCTTAAATTCAAGTCAGGTAAATCATCCGGAAATATAGGCGAAAAATGGGCGCACCCCCTACAGTTCAAATTGCAGGAATCTATGATGTGCATTTCGACCTGTGGCAATACGCTTCCACCCCACTTCTCACAAGAAATACACTGCTCCGCAAAAATGTCCTCGATGCGTAAAGCATCTTTTTTATAATGAAACCATACAATATCTTTGAAACCTTTTTCTTTTAGCTCCTGGTATATCTCCACAGCAATTGTTAAATTAGCAATGGCAATGATAATCCTTCCTGTAAAATCTCCAACATCCTTCAGCTTAAATATAGGATAACCACAGTATTCCTCGTTTTTTTCTCGATCAATAAAACCAGTGATTTGATAATCTGTTACATAATCATTTTTTAGCAATTTCAAAAAAATTTTTCCATTATTCCCTGCTCCATAAATTAAAAGTTTCATTATCTTCACCAGCCTTATCTTTTTTTATAATCAAACAGATTCTTAAACTCTATAACTTGTTTTGCGATTTTTGTCCTGCATACATGGCTCATTTCATCATAATAATCGATTTCCATTTTTCTCCCCTGCTTCAACAATTCTTGCAAAATTTCATATAACTGTACTAATTCATCCAAAGAATCACATTTTCCATTGAATTCAGCCAATACTTTGTTCACCAATGTCAGAGATGCCTCATTCAACCGAAAACCACTTGCATACAAAGAATCTCTTTGAAGTTGTGCATAAACCTTTGCCCGCTCCTCCTTAAAGTTTTCTGTCATTTTTTTTGTAGTATTGTTCTCGTGCATTCTGTGCCTTAAGACAAAGTCCTTTATGGTTGACAAATTTCCCACTTTAGAACTTTCCATATAAAACCGGAAGTCCTGCATTCCATAACATCCATCATGATACAGTAAACGATTTTTTACAATAAAATTCTTCCGGATCATTGCTGTACTATTCATAAAATCCATACAATTAAAAAGAAGCATAGCTTTTATATATCGGGGATTATATCTGGGAACCGCTGCATAATCTATTAATTCTCCTTGAGAATCAATATAAGTTGTCCGACCTCCTAAGATATCAATCTCTAAATGCCGTTCCAAATAATTCACTTGCAACTCTAATCGCTTCTTTTCTGCAATATCGTCATCATCAAGCAACGCAACATATTTGCCATGACATTCATCAATACCTCTGTTTGTAGAAGCCGCAATTCCCCTGTTGTATCCATTACAATAAACCTTAATCCGATCATCCTCATAAGACCGAATCACATCCATACTCCTATCAGTGGAAGCGTCCTCAATAATAATCAATTCCCAGTTCTCATATGTCTGATATAAAATAGACTCTATTGCCTGTCCTATATATGATTCAGCATTATACGATGGCATAATTACACTAACTAACGGTTCCAAAATTTTTTTATACCCTTCTCGACATTGTTTCATCATCGTATTGTTCCATAATGTCAATTCAGATCTCAAATAGCTTTGTACATTGTAAACTATTATATGTTTTCTGTATAATAATACACTTTCTCAAAATATCTTTGTTACATTAAATCTTGTTTTCTATTCTTCAAAATTATTATTTTGTAACTCATCGACATATCCCCTTAGTTTATTTAAACATTATATTTATCAATCATACTAATTGGTTCAAACCACAATAGCTTTGATTCTTCAATACCAAATCCATCTTTCAAATCTGCCTTCACTTTTTCTACCAAATCACCATACTTCAAAGCAATAAGAATATAATCAAAATTCAAATCCTCCAACTTTTCCAGCGACATAACATCCATCCCCTGGTTTTGATATTTCTGAAATTCTATGTCCACCCATCCTACCAGAGAATAAAGCTTTTCCGTACAAATCTGCTTATAATAAGATTGCCCCACTCTTCCTGCTCCGTAAAGGACAAGCCTTGTATGCATCGGAATTTCATTTTTAGGAAAATCATAATACGGAATACTTATTCCGCATTTCCGGCCAAATGTGTAATTTATTCCTGAAAAAGCAAGTTTGATAATATACAATTCCAATTGCTCCAGCAATTGCACAGAATTTGTGCTGTTTTTAAAAAAATCCATTAAAAATATATAAACCAAGTTTATACTTTGAAAGAAGAAAATACTTTTGCTGTGCACTATAGAATCAGCTCTCATCACATAATGATAATACATTTCGTGAGTTACAACAATTTTCTCTGCCAGCACACAACAGGAAAACACTGTTGCAGCATCCTCCGCATGGGTAATCCTATCATCTAATTTCAAATAAACTTGTTGCAACAGAGAAGTCTTTATCAATTTGCCACATAAATACGGCCATATCCCATACTTTTCAACAGTCTTATCAAATATCAGGTGGCACTGTATATATCTTTTCCCTTCTATTCCTCCATAAACTCCTTCTTTTATGGCATCTGTCACTTTGTTATTTGTATTTCTATATTCCTTGACATAACCCGATGTCACAATTTCCGCATTACTTTTTATAGCTTTCTTATTCAGTTCCTCAATTGTATTTTTTTCAATCCAGTCGTCACTATCAATCGTTATGGTATACTCTCCACTTGCTTTTCGTATTCCAGCTTTTCTAGCCGATACTAAACCTCCATTTTTCTTATGGATTACCGAAATACGTACATCCATCTGCGCAAACTTATCGCAAATACCTGGTGAAGCATCCGTAGAACCATCATCTACTAAAATTATTTCCAATTCTTTGTATGTCTGCTCTCTGATACTGTCCACACATTTTTCAAGGTAATTTTCCATGTTATATACCGGAACAATCACTGACACCAAATCCTTGTACATATACATCTCCCTCCATTAAACCAGGAATGCTCCTCAACCAGACTCACTAAAATTATTCTAAAATTACATGGTTTCCCAATATTTATCCCCAATATAAACAATCGAACTTCCATCATGTTCAAATTTAAACTCATATGGCTTTAAACGCAATCGATTAGTCAATCGCTCCTGTCGTTCCTTCGGGCAATAAAACAACAAAAAACCTCCTCCTCCGGCCCCCAGCAATTTGCCACCTAATGCACCGTTTTCTATTGCGTACTGGTACAATGTATCAATCCTGGAATCAGATATCCCTCCGGCCAATTCCCGCTTCCTCATCCAGCTTTCATGAAGAATATTCCCAAAATTATCCAGTTCATTATGTTCTAAAGCATGCTTCAGATTTCTCGCCAGTTCACACATACGTATCAGATTTTGTACTTTATCCCTTTGCGAAATGTTTTTTTTCTGCTCTGACAAAATCTCATTCGCATTATGTGTCATCCCCGTATAATACATAACCAGATTATCCTGCAATTCCTTTAATGTTTCTCCCTTTGTTACAATTGGCTCCACCGACACAGAGTCATCTTTATAAAATGAAATAAAATTCAATCCCCCAAAAGCCGCTGCATACTGATCCTGTTTTCCAATTGGATTCCCTAACTTTTCAATCTCAACCTGACAAGCTTCCTCCGCCAGCTTCGCTTTACTGATATATTTGCCTTTATAGCAATACAACGTATGCATTAATCCTACGGTAAACGAACTGGATGATCCCAACCCGGTTCCACTGGGCACATCTGCTGTGCTTGTTATCTCTACGCCGCTGACATGCATTTTACTTAAGACACAGCGGAAAATAGAATGACTAATCTCATAAACACTGTCTACGATCTCATTCTGCGAATACTTTAATGCTGTTTTTTTCTCATCAAAATATGGATGTATCATCAAATACATATAGCGATTAATAGTAGTGCTCAAAACACATCCGCCATATTCTCTGTAAAAATCTGCGATATCACTTCCCCCGCCGCAGAAACTGACCCGAAAAGGCGTTTTGGTAATGATCATATTCGCTCCTTTTTTACTTTTATAAATATTTATAAAAGACTGTCATCATCAAATGATCTAAGATCATATGGATATCTTCGCATATCTGCATATTATCAATATTTACATGAATCGCCACATCTGATAATTCTTTTAGCCGCCCTCCACTATACCCACACAAGCCGATCACCCGACTTCCCTGCTCCTTAGCATAGAAGACGGCACGAATTATATTTTTTGAGTTACCACTTCCTGAAATAGCAATAACAAGATCATCCTTTTTTAAACGCCCTTTCAATTGGTAGCTAAACACCTCATCAAAAGAAAAGTCATTTGCAATTGCCATAATTGTCGGTAAATCATTATTCAAACAAACCATGCGAAATTTTTTTTCCAGCCCTTCTGACAGCCCTTTATTAAAATCATTCTGATAATGTGATGCCGTTGCTGAACTTCCGCCATTTCCAAAAATGTATATCGTGCTCTCCTTTTCATAGGTATCCCTGATCAAATGCATAGCCGCATCAATACAATTGATATCCAGGCTGTCTAAAATTTTTTTTTCCAATTCAATATAATTCCGAATATCTTTTAAGTAATTCAATCCTTACCCCGCTCCTATAATTTGCCTGACAGCACACTCAACATCTTGTCCTATAATATCTGGAAGTACATTATATTTGCCATCTTTTCCTGACTCACCTGTTAAAACCAATGCTGTTCTAACTCCTGCATTTTTTCCAGTCATAATATCTATTGTCGTGTCACCCACAATCCAGGACTCTTCTAAAGAAATATTATATCGGTTTTTCATCTCCTCCATCATCCCAGTTTCAGGCTTTCTACATTTACATTTTACCTTATACATAGGGTTTTCTTCCGGAAATCCTTTATCTGGATGATGAGGACAAAATATAATATCATCCAAATAAGCTCCCTTTTCACCTAGAAGAGTTTCCAGCTTTTTATGAATGCATTTCACATCCGCCAGCGTACACATTCCTCTTGCTACCACCGGCTGATTTGTAACAAGAATCGCCAAATATTCAGACGCATTAATATTACGAATCGCATTAACCGCACAGGCCATTACTTCCAGCTTTTCTTCCGAATCGATTAAGCCACTGGCCTTGGTGAGCGTACCATCCCGGTCTAAAAAAATACATTTCTGTCTGTTCCTCAAATTCCTTTTTTCAATAAGTCCGGATCTAATATCCTTCTCTATTGAATAAAGCCTTTCTTCTGTTCCAACATCTTTAACATATTCCGTTGAATGATATCCAAATACAGGTGCCGATTTTTTTATCATTTCAAGTAAAATATCTCTTTCAAAATCAAGTCTCTGTACTTTATCCAATCGTTGAATCACATCTGACTGAATCATATATAAAGCCGCATTCACCAGATTACCATACCATTTATTCCGTTTTTCTCCTTTGGGAAGCAGATTTATGATCTTTTGTTTTTCATCTACTTCTATAATATCTGAATCAAACGGATGACCGTTGGGGTGCAGAAAAGCAGTAAGGATACTTTTTTTATCTAAATGAAATTTTTCCATTCTTGATAAATCAATATCAAAAAAAATATCTCCATAAAGAAATAGTAATGTCTCATGTTTCTGCACATACTCTTTTAAATAGTACAAGCCCCCTGCCGTACCGAGCGGTTGCTTTTCTTTTATATAAGTAATTGAAACACCAAACCTTTTTCCATCTTTAAAATACTCCTTGATTACATCTCCCAAATACCCTATAATAAGAAAAATTTCATCTATCCCGCTGCTGCTTAAAAATTCGATCTGCCATTGCAGCAAAGGCTTTCCTAAAATGGATACCATTGGTTTCGGAATTTTGTCTTTTGTAATACTGCGAAGACGGCTTCCTTTTCCTCCCGCCTGAATAATCGCCCTCATTCGCACCCTCCTTATTTCAAACCGTTAAATATTATGTCGTACTGTCATACGCACTGCCTTGTCAGATGTGTATTTTGCGCGCCATCCTGCGGCATGTACCCGATCCAGGCAATACTGAAATCTTGGAACATCCCCCTTCCACCCCCCGCTTCCACCTGTATAATGATACACTACATCCTTTAATGCCATTTCTTCACATACAATATCGGCAATCTTAGTTACAGAAGTCGCAGTTTCTACACCTATATTATATAATGCAACACCTATTTTTACATTATCCATAAACTGTATTATTGCGTCTATTAAGTCCAATACATAAATATATGGCTTCGTCTGCTGACCATCTCCCAATATCTCAAGCTCTTTTGAATTGCATCTTAATTTTCGAATAAAATCAAAAATCACTCCATGTGTCAGTCTTGGACCTATCACATTCGGAAAACGAAACACCAGTATAGACATATCATTCATATAGCTATAAGCGTTCAGCAATGCCTCGCTGCCTAATTTCGCTGCCCCATAATAAGAAATCGGCCTTAAATCAGGTGTATTTTCATCCAATAACTTCTCATATTTATTTCCATATACCGCGGAGGTTGATGCAAAAAACATCTTTTTAATTTGATTCTTCCTCATCCCCTCCAAAAGATTATAAGTTGTACTGTAAGTATTCTGATATTCTATCGAAGGATTTTCTGCACTGGCCTGGATATCGGAATTTGCAGCCAAATGAAATACATATTCAATCTTTTCTTTTCGCATGATTTCATCTATTTTCTCGCTATCCAGCAAATCATTATCGTAAAACCGAAATTTATCTCTATCTGACAAATGCGCAATATTGTCCCTTGACCCTAATGATAAATTGTCAATACAGACAATTTCATGTCCCTGATTCAATAATCGATCTATCAAGTGGCTCCCAATAAATCCGGCTCCACCTGCCACTAACACCTTCATTTATATCGTTTCTTATCCTTTCATTTAACATTTTCCATATATGCATTTTCAATCTTCTGAATCTGATTCCATATATCATATCCTGCTATTTTTAATTCAAAACTCATACCTTTTCGTTCTCTACGTTGTCCATAAATTTCTTCTGTTTCTTTCACCCACTTGTCAAGTATTAATGGTTTATATGATACCAACGACGTAATTCTAGTTTCTTTACTTATAGAGTCAGAAACGATACATGGTAACCCTGATGCTTGTGCCTCAACTAACACTGCCGGAAATCCCTCATAACGAGATGGCATAAGAAAAAGATCCATTGCTGAAAAAATTTTACCAAGGCTATTGGTTCTACCCATTATTTTTACATCGTCTTCTAAGTGTAATTCTTTTATCTGTTTTTCAATGCATTCTTTTAATGCTCCTTCCCCCCGTATAAGCAAGAAAGCATTTGGAATCGTTTTTCTTATTTCATAGAAAACATGTATCAAAAATTCATGGTTTTTCTGATAGACGATTTTTCCAACATTTCCTATTACAAATCGTTTTTCCAAGCCGAGATCTTTACGAGTTTTATCTCGGTCTATAGAATCATAATCAAAATTGTTTATATCAATAGCTGTTTTCATCAATACAATTCTATTTTTGCTAATTTTATCGCCATACAGCCATTCCGCTGCCTCAGAAGAACAAGCCCAATAATCTGTAGCTAAATCCTCGGTTAATCTTTCTCTTACTTCAAAATGCCTTTTACGCATTTCATTATCCTTGTCCTCAGATTGAATCGTTCCTGTTCCCATATTATGTGCATGTATAATTATTTTCCTTATTCCTTTTGCTTTGGCCCTTTCTTCTACAATTGTATCTCTCCAATAAGAAGTATTTATATGAATGATATCATATCCATGTTCCAAAACAGCGTCAAATTCCTTTATAAATTGTTCTCGATTATCTTCAGGATAGCAGGATATATGCCATACTTGGCAACCTTCCTTTAATAACTGTTGTTCAAAATCCAATTCTTTATTAAAAGTTATAAAATCAAATTGAAATTTTTCTTTATTGATATATTTCCAGTTATTCAATGTATATAATGTCCTGCCACCTTTTGTTTCAGCAATAGTAAACTGCAATACTCTAATCTTTTTCATAAATCATTCCCCAAATTTAATTTCGTCTATATTGCATATAAAACAGTTTCACCTTCATAATTGCTGTAATGCCGTATGTACAATCTATATTCAGGCACCAACGATTTGATAAGATATGGGATTCTCCACATATCGTCCTTTTTATGATAAAGACAAACTGCCAGCTTTGGTTTGTCTTTTTTCAAAATATGTTTGGCCCCCTCTAACGCTTCGTATTCAGCTCCCTCAATATCCATCTTGATAAAAGTCACGGGTTCCAATATGCATTCGTCTAATGATACCACTTGTAAATCTGTACCAATACAATCCTTATTCTCTATAGACACATGAGATGTACCATTTCCTTGTTCTAAAAAATGCAGAACAGTATTTTCATTCCAAATTCCAACTTTTCTTAATTCTACATTTTTGAATCCTATACTTTTTATATTTTTTTCACACCTTTGTATATTTTTACTGTCAGGCTCAAATGCATATATTTTTTTACAATGTAAACCAAGCTTACTCATATATGTCAAAAATAATCGACTGGTCTCAAAATTGAAGCATCCGGCGTCAACAAAAACTTCATCTTCTTTAAGTTTTATTATATCACTATCAAAATATTGTGAACTCAAGGAATTCGGACTATAGTCTACAAATTTATAAATATTTTTTTCAGAAATATCCATATTAATTAACTCATTAAAAATTTCATCATGAGCATATTTTGTACTGATAATAATTATATACTCCATTTGAGGCATTTGTTTTATTAACTCTATTGGTTTGATAATCTTAACTCCTGCTAATATCGTATTATGTTTTTCTTCATCATTATCACAAAAACATTCTACTGTAATCCCTTCTTCTACACATAAGTTCAATACTTTCTCTCCAAGATATCCAGCACCAAAAATAACGACTTTCCTTTTACTCTCTTTAATCCGACTAACCAATTCCTTTTCTTTTCCCGGATACCATTGATTTTTTATCAATTCAGGTAAATAACGTTCCAGGATTTCCTTAATATGGTTATAATCATTATCCAAGTTAAACTGAATCCTCTTTGCATAAATGAATCTAGATTCTTCATCTACTAATTGAGAATAAATCCATTTCTGTTTTTCTATTTCGTTCACCCTGAACCCTCCAAAATTTCATTTCGCTGTTTTATTCTTTTTCATTATTCAGCTATTTTACATTCATTTCTATTTATTATCTCATTTTTGTAATCACTGCTGTCTTATTATCCAGCAAAACAACATACCCTACTCCTATCCGTTCTGTAAACTCAAGCAAAGCTTTCCTTGCTCCCTTGTAATTCGGATGTCCTATATTACAGTCATGAATAAACATATCCCCCCACAACTTTGTCCCAAAATACATTAAACCTGCTTTAATAGGCTGATATAAATCCATATCCAGATTTACAAAACAAAACTGTTCCTGAATTCCTTCTGTCGTTTTTTGCCCGAATCGATATATTTTCCAACTGATCGTTCAAATACACACAATAAAAATCCATTTTACAATCCCCTATTTTTCGCCATCTCTACCCCAGCAAAAATTGCATCCAACATACTTTCCTCATTCGCCCGACCCTCTCCGGCCTTTCCAAACGCCGTTCCATGATCCACAGAGGTCCTCACAATCGGCAGCCCGATCGTACAGTTAATACCGCTCACCGACTTATATTTATTTTCCACCAGATCATATTGAAAACCGCTCAACTTCAATGGAATATGTCCCTGATCATGATACATCGCAACCACAATATCGTATTGTCCTGCCTGGCATTTTACAAAAACCGTGTCCGGCGGCTCTGGTCCATATACATCCATTCCCATTTTTCGCGCTTCTTCAATCGCCGGCAATATTTCCTTTTTTTCTTCTGTTCCAAAAAGCCCGTTTTCCGAACAATGCGGATTCAATCCTGCCACAACAATTTTGGGATTCTCATAACCCAACTGACGCATCCCTTCCTGTGCCAAAGTGATAACTTTTAAAACTCTTTCTTTCTTCACTCTGTCGCATGCTTCCCGTAAAGAGCAATGTGTAGATACATGAATCACATGCAGAGTTTTACTGGCCAGCAGCATCGCAAAATCTTTTGTTTCCGTATACTCTGCAAAAATTTCCGTGTGACCACTATATGCGTGCCCCGCCATATTCAGAGATTCCTTATTAATCGGAGCAGTGACTACCGCCTGAACTTTTCCGGCCATTGCTTCCTGAATTCCAGCCACTACATATTCAAAAGATGCATCTCCACATAAAGCACTGTTTTTTTTATACTCCCAACTTCCGGCTTTTAGATATCCTTTATTTACAAAATCAATTTTACCAAACTCTCCTCTGCCATCCGTTATATTTGATATCTCATTCAATTCCAGAGGTAAACAACAGATATGTACGGCATCAGTCAACGCTTCATAATCCCCTATCACTATAGGAATACATTCTTGATATACTTCCACATGACTTAATGCTTTTACGATAATCTCTGGCCCGATTCCTGCCGGATCTCCCATTGTAATGGCAATTCGAATTCGGTTCTTTTCCATTTATGTAACCTGCCCTTCAATAATTTTTTTCCTGATATCTGTCGTTGAAATTCCTTTTGTATAAGGTACATAGATCACATCCACATTGACTGCTTTCAATATTTTTTCGAACCGAATCCAACGATCAGTTCCTTTCCAGTCGTCCCCAATAAAGACCACATCAAAATGGTATAATTTCCACAACTTCAACTTGTCCCGAAACCGATTAACTTCTGCTCGGTCAACCCCTTTAATTGACTCGACAATACGCTTTCTGTCTGTCTCATTGATAATCGGCCGATGATGTTTATACGCTTCCACTACATCATCCCCATGAATGCCCACAATCAAATACTCGCATTCCTTTTTTGCCGCCTGAATCATATTCAGGTGCCCAATATGAAATAAATCATAGACTCCGTCCGTATATCCTACTCTATATTTCTTTTCTGCTGCCACAACCAAACTCCTTAAGGTAACAATGTAAGTTTTGAAACCGGATGCGTTTTACGCTTTTCCACCGGTGGATATTCCATATAATTTTTATACTTGACTCGCAGATATCCATCATAATCTGCCGCACCAGGAAACATATGCCCCTCAAACTCATATTTTTTCAGATCCGTATACCATTTGCGCTCATATCCATATACCCCTTTTGGAGTAGGGAAAGTAAGAATCCTTACCTGAGCTGTTTTCTTCCTGCCACATCGATTGATAAATCTTTGATAACTTTTAGTTAATGTCTTTTCAGGTATTCTATATACTATTTGATACAACTTCCTTTTCCAAAAATAGGGTTCACTCCTTCGTCCTACGGCAGACCAAAAAATTTTTCGATATATAAAACAGGTGAATAAATGAATTCGTTTCCCAATCGCTGAATCCGGAACATTATCAAAAGGCATGAGATCGATTGCAATACCTTGTTCATAAGGCATAAATTCCTGATTCAAACGAACAAATTCTGTTCCTTTCCTGCGAAGTTTTCCATATCCCCAACGATATCCTTCGGTATCGCGAAAATCCTGAAAATAAAATTTTTCCGGCTCTAATTCTTTTTTACATACTTCTCTAAATTTTTCATATTCTTTTCGCAAAAATCCAATATCCGCATCATCATCCCAGGGAATATATCCTTTATGCCGAACTGCTCCCAACATCGTTCCGCCCACCATGTTATAATGAATCCGATGCTTTTTACATATCCTATCTACTTCACAGATCAATTCCATTTGAATTTGTTGAATGTGGCGCAATTCTTCCGTCGAAATCTGATATCCCTGTCTAATTACTGTTTCTTTCATACTTCATTCCTGATCCATTGATGTATTTTCCATCCGCAGTCTCCATCTACGATCCCCATATCGTTTCGATGTATTTCTTTTTCCTTCTTATCCGAATAGATATCCTGATCTGCCATATAATTCAAAAATACAGAAATCGACCAGCGTAGCGTTTCATAATATATTCCCGGTTGTCCCTGTTTCTGAAACAACCTATCAAATTCCCTGTCCTCTAATCTTCTTCGGTCTTCTTTTTGAAGCTGGCAGGACATTATAATACTGCGGTTTTCTTCGATATTATAACGGACTACTCCTCCATTCTGTGCTCGTAGAGAATATATCTCTTTATTCGCTTTTTTAACCATCCAATATCGCAGCATCCCAACCGGATTTTGTATTAAATCCTCTTGTTTAACAAAGTCTTTTAAAGCATCACATTCCTGTACTTTCTGAAAATCATGACTAATAAAAAGCGTCATATTCGCATTTTCCGGGTAAATAAGCATTCCTTTCTCTGTCTCAACAATTTGCCGAAACGGCTGAATTCCCCCGATATACCCTTCAGGAAAGTCATTATATATTTTCACTTCATCAGAGACCTTCTTCCAACAAATTACTTCTGAAGTTTTATTTCCGATTGCCCATATCTCACCCTCTCTGGCCGTCAAAGAATAAAAACCTGCTTCAATATTTTCAAAGGTTTTCTTGGAATATGTTTTACTTCTCATATCAAAAATCAAAAGGGCTCTCCTATCGGCACAAGGAACATAAATACAATCGTCTCGAACAACTGATCCAATGCCAAATAAAAATTCTTTCTCATCTCGCTTGATATCGAAAGTTGGATCAGGAACCTCATATTCTGTCATAACTCCTGTCTCAATATCCAACTCTATGACAGCCGGATAATTCCTGGGTGTCAAGTATACTTTATCTTGAAAAGCCACAACCTGAGAGAAGTTAGGAATACAATCCGATCTCCGCAACGGAATTTTAATCGCCTGCTTTGTATTTAAACGATACACATAAATATCATTTGACCATACCGGCGATAGAATAACACTCTCCCCTACTTTGGCAATCCCAAAATAAGAACTTCCCTTCTTCTGGTTGTCAAACTCTCCCGGCAGCTCATATTCCAATGAGATCACTCCCGATTCCAAATCCATTTTACATAAATACTGATAGGCCAATTCTGACCTCGGCACAAACCAAGCATAATTTCTTTCAAAATAACAATCAGTAAAAAAAATCCCAGCCCGTTCTTCCTCAGCTATCTCTTTCATAATCGACCAATTTGTGAAATAAATTGCCTTCCCCAACACTCCAAAATAATGAACCAGCGACGAACTATTCTCCCCTAAATACGCATCCGCCACCACTGCCGCAATCCCCGCATCTCCGGTCTCATCCAGAATGCCATATCCCTTATGCACAAACCCTTTTTTAATCTTCATATATTCGCCATACATTTTCGGCCGCATGGATTTCAGGGTAGCCTCAATCAGAGGATGCGGTCTCCACCACAAAAGAACATCTTCTCGCTGTTCAAAGCAGGACAGCACATACCGAATTTTATCCATGGCGTACTCGCTGTTCTGCAGTATACCTGTAATACTGACATTAAACAGAATCACTTTCTTCCCCGCAATTTTTTCCTGCCATTCCTGGGGAATTCCTGTTTTAATAATCTCTTCTCGCTTCTTTTCAAGCTTTAACAGCCGGTCTACTTTTGGCGAACCCAGCACTGCAATTTTTTCTCTTGGCACATAATCTGTCAGTGACTCAGCCTTTTCTTCATCCTGCACAATAATCCGGTCTGCAGTGGCATAGACAGGAAGATTCAAATGGGATTCCGGCATCGGTCCCTGACCGCCGAAAAAATAGGGAACATACACCAGCATGTCCGTATACTTTTTTAGATTTGCAGAATAATAATCTGGGTGCACGCTAGTCACATAGTTTCTGTCGTCATAGGGATTATGAATATAAATCACATCCGGCCGTTCCGTCTCCAAAGAGAAAGTCTCATATGGCACAATCTGCACATAATCAGGAAAAAGAGGCCCTTCATAACAAAGCTTTTCCATGCCCCCTTTATCATTCCTCTCAAAATATGGAATCGGCACCACAAAGGTCTCGCAGTCCTCATCTGCTGCGGCTGACTCCCATATACTCTCCAAACAATCCCACATAGAAGCTTTATAGGGCATAAATACCACTTTCAACGGGTCGGTTCGAAGGCTGTTTACCACCTCTGACTCCACTTGCCCGAGACTGTCGTCCATTTTACGCTTCCAGTCTGCCTGTTCCTTCCGGTTCCGGCACTGGCTCATCTGGTACAGCTGCTCGCAATAGCCCTCCAAAAAAGAAACAGCCCGCGTTCCCATTCCCTCGCTTCTCTCGATCGCCTCGCCAATCTGCTGCGCACATTCCTGACAGTCGCCTAACAGTTGTTGCGCGTCTGCCGGACGGTTTTTACGAAACTGCTGCAAAATCTGCTCATGTGCTTTCCGCAAAGTATTAAGAATTCCCCGGATATCATTTTTTGTCTTTCTTTTCATTTTCTCAATACTCCTTTGCGTTTCTTGTTCCAACCATCCCCCTCACCTTTCCCCTCTCCTTCATAAACCTCTCCACCACCCCTGCCATCGCAATGGACTCCTCATTGGTCAGGCAATAAGCCATCCGGTTCCCGCCGTTAATCTTCGAGACAAAATCTGCGATCTCATACCGCAGGCCGTCCCCCAAAAACTTCGGCGAATAATGTTCGATTTTTGTGGGGTCCTCATAGCGCACGGCAAAGGATTTCGTCAGCCACCAGGGAGACTCTGCCAGAATATATCCTTTGGTTCCGGCAATCACCAGCTGTCCCTCTGACTTCACGCCAATGCCCGTCTTGGACATGGCCAATCCATCTTTATACCGAAAATGAATCTTCGTATATAAATCGATGCCATTCCTGGCCAGGATACTGTCAAATTCCACGCTTTTATACTGGCAGCCAAGCAGCTTAAAAATCGGCAGCAGCGTATAGCTGCCAAACTCCAGAAACGCGCCACCAAATTTCTCATCCTGCATCTCCCGCATCTGTGCTGCCGTAATCCGGGAAAAACAGGCCTCCACATCCCGCACCTCCCCGATCATTCCGCTGCGGGCCACATTCATCATCTGTATAAAGCCGGGGCAATAAGCCGTCTTAATGCCTTCCATCAGCACGACTCCCCTATCCTTTGCCAGCGCATACAGCTCCTGCGCTTCCCGCACCGTAAAGGTCAGCGGCTTTTCACACAGCACATGCCGCCCCTGCTCAATCGCCATCTTCGCATACTCATAATGGGTCTGATGAGGCGAGGCAATATAGATTGCATCCATATCCTCAAGAAATGTTTTGAAATCTCCGTAGTAGGCTTCCACCTCATAGGTCTTTCCAAACCTTTCGGCGCTCATCTCATGAGGATTGTACACGGCCCGGACATTTACGCCGCTGACAAACTTCGCCTCCGCCAGAAAACGAGGTGCAATCCGGCCGGAGCCTACCACACCCACCTGTACAATGGGATATTTGCTGGCCCGCAGAATCGACGATGAAATCTCCGGTGTGCGCTCCAGATAAACCACCTGGCACAATTCCTTCAGATAGTCAAATATGCCGACCCAGTCGGAGCCTACGGTAAAGATATCGACACCCAGCTTCTGGATATCCTCCTGCTTCTGCCCTTCGTGATCCTCCACGATAATCTCATCGGCCAGGCCGGTTCTCTTTACGTTCTCAATCCGTTCCAGAATCGAATCCACCACATTCAGCTTTCCGCGCTGCAGGTCATAGTACTCTGTCGTAACGCCGACGATCAGATAATCCCCCAGCGTCTTTGCCCGCTTTAACAGATTGTAATGTCCTTCATGGAACAGATCAAATGTCCCATATGTAATCACCTTTTTCATCCGGTACTAACCCTTTTCTACAAAATTTGTAATCACTGCGTCTGCTCCCAGTTTGCACAGCCGTTCCATATCTTTCTCTTCGTTCACGGTCCATACATGAACCCGCAGACCCTTTTTATGGCATGATTCAATCAGACCTGCCTCCATCGCGTTAAAAAGAGACGGATGCAGTGCATATATGCCATATCTCGCCCCATACTCCGCCGCATCCGCAAGACCGTCCGAATACAGAAATGCGGTCCGCGCTTCCGGCTTCAGCCGTTTCAGCCGCAACATGGAACGATGATTAAAAGAAGAATAGAGAATACGTCCGGCCACATCTTTCTCCTCTGCCAGCCGCAGCACCTTTTCTTCCAATCCTTTATACGCAACCGCACCGTTTTTCAGCTCCAGATTGACCGATAGCTCCGTTCCTCTCAACCAATCATATACCTCCGCCAACGTCGGAATCTCGCTTCGTCCGTACGCCGGAAAATTCCGGTTTACATTCAGTCTTTTTAATTCCTGCAATGTAAAATCTCGTACAAATCCGGTTCCGTCGCTGATCCGGTCAACCTGCTCATCATGAATAATAACCGGTACTCCGTCTTTCGATAGCTGTACGTCCAACTCGATTCCGTCTGCCCCCAGCGCATCGGCCAGCTCAAAGGCTGCCATCGTATTTTCCGGCGCGTGGCCGCTGGCTCCCCGATGGGCCCAAACCTTCACGGTTCTCTCCCGCCGCTCCCAAATCATAATATCCCTATACCGGCTGGGCTTTTTCGCAAAAGAAACCTCTCTGTCCTCCCCTGCGCCAAACCGAACCAGCTTTAATTTCTGCTTCTCAAAGTCAATGATCAGGCTGTCCCACAGCTCCTGTGTCACCGTATCTGCCTGCCGGGGCCAGGTTACAGCTCCCTGGGGCTTTTTCTCCTGAAAATATTCCAGCTTTGCGCAGCCCACTGAGATGACCGGAAAGCTGCATTCCTCAAACACATAATCCGCATGGGTATGCCCATAAAAAAAGCCGGCTACCTGATACTGTTCTTTCCTATTATATTCTTCCAGAACATCAAGGAGCTGCTCCCCGTTACGAATATGGAAACTCCAATAATCCAGCTTCGCCAGCGGCGCATCATGGGAAAAGACCAGAAACCTGGTTCCTGCCGCTGCTGTTTGAAGCGTCTCTTTCAGCCAATCCAGCTGCTCATCCCTATACCCATAACGAATCGCCGCCGTGTCCTCAAAGGAGGACAAAAAAATCATTCTCACAGCATACTGAGGGATATCGATATAGTAATCCGGACTGTGATCGCAAGTATCAGCCGGCTCTTTCGAAACAGCCGCCGGCGACTCATCCGATTGGTTCCCACAGGCAGCCAGCCTGGCGGCAATGCCCACATACTGATCCATCCGCCCGCTGCCGGGACAGTATAACTGTCTCATTTCCCCCGGCGTAAATGTGTTGCTTCTGTTCCGAAAATAATTGCTGTCATGATTTCCCGGCGTTATATAGACAGGCGCATTACAGGCTTCCAAGTCCTCTGCAATCCGCTTCACATACCTGACTGTCCGCTCTTTTGACACCATGCCGTCTGTCAGATCACCCAGGTGAATGATTGCATCATAGCCCACTTCCCCGGCCACTCTGCGAATGTTGTGGGCCGTATCCTCCCAGGTTCCGCCCACCGTATAGTGGGTGTCTGCCAGAAGGCACAGTTTCATAAACCGGTTTGTTGGCGCAGCTTTATAAATCTCCCCCGCCACCCGTTCTATTTCCTCCGTAAACCACTTTTGCTCCGTATAGGAAGGCTTCTCACCCGAAAAGGCCACAAGACTGCCGGCCAGCGCCCAATCCTCCTCCGACAGGTCTTCGTCATCCTCTCTCTTCACACATACCCGAAACCAACAATCCGCATCAAAAACATAATCCTCCACCCCGTACCATGACGGACACAGTCCGCCTGCCTCGTTAGAGGCCTGCATTACGGGATGCTCTTGAGCATACCATGACGGACGCAGTCCGCCTGCCTCGTTAGAGGCCTGCACATCATTTCCAGGCTTCAGATTCCTGGTATAGGTCGTCCAGTTTTCCTCCGACTGATATGCGTAAGAATACATATATTCTGTTTTTCTTTCCAATGAATAGATCGCTACCGCAAACAGATACCCTCTGCCGCATAGATGCAGTACACTGCCTGGCACGGCTCGATAAAATTCCTCCGAAGCCATATGCTTTGGCGAATCCGGCACCAGTACCCCGTCCAGCAGAGCAGTACGATAGCCGGGAATGAAACGAATGAAAGGCATATCAACCATCCTTTGGCTTCAAAATATATGAAATTTTATTATATAATAAAATATATATACTATAATATCGGAATTATTATACTATTCAGTAACACTGCTTGTCAATTATATGTACATGTATTACAATATTTTACATTTATGTTTCACTGTTTCCAAATTCTTTCCTGTCCAATTAAGGTTTCTCCATCCCTCTAACACACTTTACCCCCACTCCGCCTCACTGCCATCCCCTCCTTTTCTCACCACAATCTGATCCTCGATCGACTGCCTCAGCTCACTGACGTGGGAAATAATTCCGATCTTCCTGTCTTTTCCTGCTAATTCCTTCAAAATCGCCACGGCCTGATTTCTGGTATGGTCATCCAGGGAGCCGAAGCCCTCGTCGATAAACATCATGTCCAGCCGTATCGCGCTGCTGCTGACCTTGATCTGATCCGCCAGTCCCAGCGCCATGGACAATGCTGCCATAAAGGACTCTCCCCCCGACAATGTACTGATATCCCTAACATTTCCCGTCAGCATAGACCGAACCGCCAAATCCAGCCCGCGCTGGGACTGCGCGCCCATAGCTTCGATATCGATCAATTCCAACCGATAAGCGCCCATCGTCATTTTCTCAAATCGGCGGTTGGCGGCGGTGAGAACCTGTTTCAGATAGACCCTCTGCACATAAGTCTCAAGGCTGATTCTGTTTTTCTGCCCCTGGCTTCGGGCGCCGCTGGCCGCATTGTACAGCCATTCCACCTTTCGGAAGCTGCGGTACATGTCAGCTCTTTGTCCGTGGGCCGCCTTCAGCTTTTCCAACTCCCGCAGATCCTGCTCACATATATGAAAAAGCGTGTCATGCTGCTTCCGCACTGCTGCTGCCTGTCTCTCCTTCTCCTCCTTCTCATTTTTCAGCTGCTCCATATCCGGCTTTTCCTGGGCGCCTATGGCTTTTTTAGCCGCTTCCAAGCTACCCTTCTGCCGCTGCCGCTCCTCGTTTCTTAGCCGAATCGCCTTTCGCAGGCGCTCCACCTCCTCCCAAGAATATACGCCGGTTAAATTTACAATCTCTTCCTCCTCTACCTGCTTCTGCTTCGTCAAAGCCGCCTGATATGCCTCTTCTTTCTGCTTTGCATCTACCTCTCCTCTGGCAATCTCTATTTCCAGCGACTGAATCCGGCTCTGATTATCCGTCACATTCTTCTCTGCCCGAATCAGCTTTGCCTCTGCCTGCTCATAAGCCGCCTGAGACTGGGATGCGGCACGCTCCGCTTTCTCCAAAACTGTAGCTGCTTCTTCCTTATTATTATAGCGCAATTGGGGCGTCAGCTCATCCATAGCAGCCTGCTTAGCCGCTATGATCTCCTTCCATTCATTGAGCCGCCTTTCCAGCTCGGTTTTCTTCTTTGCATCTTCCTCCGCCTGTTTTTCTAACTGGGCCAGCCTCTGTTCTGCTTCCTCCAATTCTCCTGTTTCCGTTACGGCGGCCTGTTTCATTTGCAGAGCCTGTCCTTCCTTCTCGGACAAAATACCGGCTAAATTCCGGATCTCTTGATCCACGGATTCTATGAAAACCGCTTCCTCCAAAAAATCCCGCTCCTGATTTCTCGTTCCGTCAGCAGTTTCCAAACAGACTTCTTCCGGCCTTTTCCCTGCTTTCAGCTCCCCTCTCAGCTCTCCGATTCTTTGAATCAGTCCCTTTTTCTCATTTTCCCAGTCCTGCCGTCTTTTTACCAAACTCTCCTTTTTCTTCTCCAATACAGTATGCAGCTTCTCCTTTTCCTCTTTGGCCGCACGCACATCCTGCTGGGATACATCTGTCCTTTCATCCCATACCGCCAGCTTGGGATGGACCGTAGAACCGCACACCTTACAGGCTTCCCCATCCTTCAAGCTGTGGGCCAATACCCCTGCCTGATTGTCCAGAAATGCCAAATCCAGCCGGTCTGCATTTTCGGAAGCCTCCTGATAAAGCTGCCTCGCATCTATATATGCCTGACAGGCCTTTTCCCTTTTCTTCAAAACCTGATGCAATACTGTTTTGCCACTCTCCACGGCCTCAAGCTGTTTTTTCAGCCGCTCCGTCTCCAAAACCGCCTGCTCAGCCTTCTCCATATGAATCCCGGCATCCTTTTTCTCCTTTTGGATCTGCTGCCATCTGCATTGATCCTCCGCCGCCTTTGTCAGATCCGCCTCCAAGCGCTCCCACCTTCTCCGGTCCTTCTCAAACCCTTTGGATGCCTGATCATAGGCTTCCAGATGCTTTTCCATGGCTCCCAATATATCCAGAAACCGTTTAACCTGCTCTGCCATCTCCTGGTATTCCTTTTGCATATGAAGCCTGGCCTGCTCTCTATGCTTCTTCTCCTGCTTTGCTACAAGCTTTTCCTGCTCCAACAGGACTACCCGTTCCTTTGCCGACTCACATGCTGACCGGTTTGCCTGAAGCCGCTGCAGTTCCTCCTCATAAGCCTGTTTTTTGGGCAACAGACGAAAGGCTTCCTCCAATCGTCTCAAAAGCCTGTCTTTTTCTTTATATTCCTCCTCCTGTACGGAAAACTGTCGCAGCTTTTCCTCTGCCGCCTCATAGACCTTAAAATTTTCCGTCAGCCCCTCCGCCTTTGCGAAACGCTCCGCCGACTCGCCTGCCTGCTCCGTCCTTTTACGACATTCTTCCTCAAGCTCCGACAGCCTCCGGGACATCCGTTCACACATATTTTCCAGAAATTCTATGCAGCCCGGGTAATCCGCTCCGCTGGCCAGCCGTCTGATCTCTGACGCAAGCTCCGGACCATTCTTATCCCGATCACTCACCTCCGGATATCGAATCCGGTCTATGGCCCCGTCGCAATCCCCTCTGGTCGCCTCCAATGTCTTCTGCATCTGCCCTTTTCTGCGCCCCAACTCCTCAACAATCTGTTCATACACCTCCGTATGAAACAGCTTTCGGAAAATCTCCGTCTTTTTTACCGTATCCTCCCGAAGCACCCTGATAAATTCTCCCTGGGCGATCATCACAACCTGCATAAACTGTTCCTTTGTCAGCCCCACAAGCTCATTTAGCGCCTGCTGTACCTGGGTAATCGTCCCAGAAATCTCAGTGCCGTCCGGCCTGGTCACGGAAAGCTCAGGGCTGCCAGGCGTAAATTCTCCGCCCTTGGCAGTTTTTCTGCCTTTCCTTTTCCGGTAATGAGGCACTCTTCTGATTCTGTACACCTGATCTCGCTCCCCAATCGAGGGTGAAAATTCAAAAATCACCTCCGGCTTCTCCCCTTTGGGGGCAAATTCACTTTGCAAAGTGCTGTCCTTCTTCCCCTCCGAGGCGCTAACCTCCCCATACAGTGCAAATACAATCGCGTCAAAAATCGTCGATTTTCCGGAACCGGTGGGACCCGTGATCAAAAACAGATTCTGACCTGCCCTTTCAAAATCAATCTCCGTAAAATTTTTATAAGAGCCAAATGCTTTCATGCTCAGATAAATTGGATTCATTGGTCATTCTCCTTCACCGTATTCACCACATCCCGCAAAATTTCCTTTTCTTCCTCGTCCATATCCGGAAACAGCTCCTGGAACATCTCCACAGGGTCCAGCAGCTTCCAGCCCTCCTCCAATTCATCTCCGTAATCAGCCTCATATCTGGCCTTGGAGACGATTTCCAGAAGCCGGGGAAATGCCAGCTTCATCCGATCTGCCAAATCGATCACGTCTCCCTCCTCCACCTCTGTCAGTACGGCCAGGACATAATCTTCACAGCCCTGCGCGAGCACCTTTGCCGGTGAGCCCTCGACTTTTATTACCTGATGAAGAGGCGTAATGGGCATTCCGGTTATAATAGGAGCATCGCCCTTTTCCTTCAGCTCCACCATCAAGAATCCCTTTTCCTGCCCGATTTCACTGACCGAATATGTCAGAGGCGTGCCGCTGTACTGAAACCTGTCGCCGCCTGCCTTCATCGGCTTATGAATATGCCCAAGGGCGCAGTAATCAAAGGGCGACAGCAGCTCTGCGCCCACCTGGTCAATATTTCCCACAGTCCGAATCTCCGATTCTGCCCGATCTATCTCCTCCGCTGTTTTGCCGGAAGGCAGGTAAAACTGGTGGCTGACCAGCACATTTCTCTCCCCTTCGTCAATCGACTCTCGGGCAATCAGCCTGCGGATGGTTTCATGGTAGGAAAAAGCCCCAAATTCTTTTCGGGAATCTGCTTCAACGGCGCCCTCAGCTTCGGCTATGCTCACCGCCCGCGCATCCTGCTTCCAGTCACCACGCCACAACTCCTTGACCATCGACGGCCTGACAAATGGCAGCAGATAAAAATTTACCCTGCCGTACTCATCCTCCATCGTTATCTTTTCCAGATATTCCTCTGGCGTTTTCGGAGGCAGCCCGGCCATATGGACATGCTGCCGCTTCAGGATATGACGAAAGCAGTCCAGCCGTTCTCCCGAATCATGGTTGCCGCTGATCACCATAATCTGACTATCAGGGACAGCCAGAGACAGCTCCGTCATAAAATCGCTGAACAGCTCCACAGCCTCCGCCGACGGTACTGATTTATCATAGATGTCCCCGGCAATCACCACGCCCTCCGGCTCATACTTCCTCGCGGCAGCGATCACCTGCGCCAGCATATCCCTCTGCTCTGCTTTCAGATCATAATTGTAAAGCCTTAATCCGATATGTAAATCGGACATATGGAAAAAACGCACTTTTCTATCCTCCCGCTCCACGGCGCCCACACCGTCTTCACCAAAAATTATTCCTGTCTGACACTTGTCCGCCAATCCTGCCCCTTTAACGCCTGTCCGACAGTCCTGCTTCTGCAAAAAAATGCTTGCATCGCTGACGCATTTTCCGGATTCTCCACAATACACAACAGGGCAGCAATACGGTTCCTTCCTATATTGCTG
>CAJUPT010000001.1:146642-170035 GCA_910588405.1 uncultured Lachnospiraceae bacterium
GCTGCCCTGCACATATTCATTTCTTTTTCCTATTCATCGCCGCAGCCCATCTATGGGGCCTTTTCCGGAAACAATGCCTTATGCCACCACCGTTACATGAGAGTGATCATCTAAAAACGCTTCCCACTCGGCAAGGTGCCCCGCATACTCCACAGTCAGCGGTTGGCTCAGATCCAGGCTCAATACACCCAGAATCGACTTTGCGTCGATAATCATCCGGTTGTAATACACGTCGACTTCAAAATCGCACTTATTTGCCATTGTCACAAAAGATTTGGCATCCTCGATGCCGTTCAACATAATCTGTCTTTTCTGCATAATAATCTCCCTCTTTCATCATTGATTGGAATACAGCCCTGCCATTTCTTTCACACTGACAACCATCGGGGCATTAATACAGCGAATAACCGCTAAAATATCCGGCCATTCCATTTGTGGCTATGAGCACGAAACCCTCTGTATCTCGGGTCCTTATGTGTCATACATGAAAAATAAGTCAGCGAGCATTCATAACTGCCAGCTACTTTTTATTGGAAAGAAATATATCATAAGACATATTTTTTGTCAATTGGTTTTTTCACGAAAAAAGGGGATTTTTATCCAATTTTTACAAATGTGCCAAATCCATTTTTTATTTTCCGCTGGATTTCTCTTTTTTGACGAAAACAAAAAAGCTTATCCGATTCTGCCCTCATCGATATAGTTTGCCAGCTCCTTTGCAAAATAGGTGAGATAAATGCCGCAGCCGGCCCGGAAGGTACTGACCGCCATCTCACAGATAATCCGGGCCTCGTCAATATAGCCCATCTTTGCCGCAGCCTTCACCATAGCATACTCTCCGCTGACACTGTAGGCCGCCACCGGCACATCCACCAGATCTGCCACCTCCCGGATAATATCCAGATAAGACAGGGCCGGTTTTACCATAATAATGTCGGCACCCTCCTCGATATCCAGCACCGCTTCCTTCAAGCCCTCCTTCCGGTTGTGGAAATCCATCTGGTAAGACTTTCTGTCGCCAAAAGACGGCTCTGAGCCGGCCGCTTCACGAAAGGGGCCGTAAAAGGCCGATGCATACTTCACCGCGTAGGACATAATCGGCGTTTCCACAAAACCATTGTCATCCAGCGCCTGGCGCATCCCCATAATCCGGCCATCCATCATATCGGAGGGCGCCACCATATCCGCGCCGGCCTGCACGTGGGATACCGCCGTCTTCGCCAGCAGCTCCACCGTAGGATCATTGTCCACATAATCGCCCTTTAGCAGACCGCAGTGTCCATGAGAGGTATATTCGCACAGACACACATCCGTGATATAATACAGGTTGGGAAACTGCCGCTTTGCCTCCCGCAGCGCCTTCTGGACAATGCCGTCCTGAGCATAAGCCTGGCTGCCGCAGGCATCCTTCTCAGAAGGAATGCCAAACAGCATCACACTGGAAACGCCTGCCTGAGACAGCTTCTCCAGCTCGTAGGACATTTTGTCCACACTGTACCGGTACTGTCCCTCCATGGAAGGAATTTCCTGCCGGATGCCCTCCCCCTCTATCACAAACATCGGGTAAATCAAAGACGCTTTATCCACCCTGGTTTCCCGAACCATTTTTCTCAAGGTTTCCTTTGTTCTCAGCCTTCTGGGCCTGATTTTCATATCCATCGCTTTTATCCTCCGATTATAAATCCTCAACGCTCCCCAAGCCCCCTTAAGCCGGTAAGATTTCCAGCCACTAAAGGGTCTGTAAATCCTGCCGTTATAAGCACTTAGGGTCTGTTTTTTAGGTCCTTGCTATTGTCCGGAACTTAATCCGCTCCGTTGCCGTATTTCGCACATCATATTCAGTTTTACTGCCGACCACAGTGCAGTTCCTCTACCTTTCCGATCACGTCGTCCATTGTGGCCTTCGCAGCCATCCAGGTATGCATTCCATAGCCGTCTGCCGCCTCTTTTGTCTGCCGTCCGATGCAGACGGCATTGACCAGACCGTAATCCATCCCCTTCGTCGCCTCAGCGAACCCTCTGACCGTGGAAGCGCTGGTAAATACGGCATAATCAATATTTCCCTTTTCGAATTCCGCCCGCTCCTGAATCAGATGAGAGGTTTCATATAAAGTGTCATAGATCGGCACATCATCAATCTCTATGTCCCTGCCTGTAAAAGCATCAAGCAGCTCCTGGGTGCCCATGGCTGCCCGGGGAATCAAAATCCGCTCGCCATCCTGACACTTTTCCGCCACGGCCCGGCCCAATGCCTGGCCGTCGAAAACATCCGGCATACAGTCGGCAAACAATCCTCTTTCTTCCAGCGCCTTTTTTGTCCCCTGACCAATCACACCGATTTTCGCCCCATATAATTTACGGATATCCGTGCCATATTCTTTCAGCTTGTCAAAAAAGACCTTAACGCCAATTTGACTGGTAAACAAAATCCATTGATACCGGTCCAGATTTTTGCAGCATTTCTCCAATGCCTGATTGTCCTGAATCGCCTCCGTGCGGATCGCCGGCAGCTCCACTACCTCAGCGCCTTTTTCCCGTAATTTTTTAGACATCACGGAAGCCAGCTCCCTGGGTCTGGTCACCAGAACCCGGCAGCCAAACAGGGGCAGCTTCTCATACCAGGCAAAACCATCCGCCAGACTGCATACCTTCCCCACCACAATGATGGCAGGGGTTTCGATTCCCGCCGCATCCGAGGCTGCTTTCAATGTGCTGACCGTAGCCACCACACGTTTCTGCCGGGCAGTCGTTCCCTTTTGCAGAACTGCCGCCGGCGTATCCGGATCGATGCCCCCTTTCAGCAGTCCGGCACAGATATCCGCCATAGCCGTGATGCCCATCAGAAACACCAGCGTTCCCTTTGTCCGCACCAGCGCCTCAAAATCGATGTCGTACTCCTGCCCTTTCCTCTTATGACCCGTTATAATATGTAACGAAGATGTAAAATCCCTGTGAGTCACCGGAATGCCGTTATACGCCGGAACAGACAGAGGTGACGTCACGCCCGGCACCACCTCATAGGGAATCCCATTCTGCGCAAGAAGCTCCAGCTCCTCGCCTCCCCGGCCAAACATAAAGGGATCTCCCCCTTTCAGACGCACCACCCTTTTTCCGGCCCGGGCTTCTTCAAGGAGCACCTGATTGATCTGCCACTGGGGCATCGTATGGTTTCCTGCCCGTTTCCCCACGTCGATTAATTTCACGCCGGCCGGCACCATAGACAGCACCCCGTGGCCCACCAGGGCGTCATAAACCACAACCTCCGCCTGCTCCAGCACCTGTTTCCCTTTCAATGTAAATAAGCCGGCATCGGAAGGTCCCGCTCCCACCAGCCATACTTTTCCTGTACTCATTCTGATCTCCTGTTTTTCGTATTTACTTTGAAAATCACCGACTTTCAAAGAAAGTTTATTCCGCTTATCGCTGTCCTGCGCCGGTCTGATAATCCATCCTCAGCTTTTCTGCAAAATCCGCTCCCAGCTTTTCTGCCGTTTCCTCATCAGCCTCGGCCCAGCTTTCTCCTGTCAGCCAGCCCTTTGTGGCCTCGTCATAATACAATCCTCTCAAATGCAGCTTACCGTCCTCGATCTTCGCATGAGCCGCCACAGGGGAACTGCAGCCTCCCTCCAGCTTCCGTACAAATGCCCTCTCGCACAAAGCACAGATCGTTCCCTCCTGATCTTTAAAGGAATCCAGAAAACTGTAATCCTCTCCGGCCCGACCCTGTACTGCCAGAATACCTTGTCCTGCGGCCGGAATCATCTCTTCCGGCTCAAAATATCGGCTGATCCGGCTCTCAAGCCCCAGCCGCTTCACACCGGCCGCTGCCAGAAGGGTAGCGCCGTACTCTCCCGAATCCAGCTTGTTCAGTCTGGTCTGCACATTGCCCCGGATCAGCTTAAACCGGGCCTGGGGATACAGTTTCCCAAACTGCAGCATCCGCCGCAGGCTGGAACAGCCCACCGGTTTGGAAAAATCAGGTTCTTCTGCTCCCGCAGGCAAAATCAGAACATCTCTGGGGTCTTCTCTTTTGGAAAAAGCCACGATTGGCAGCTCTTTTGAAACCTCCATAGGCATGTCCTTCAGGCTATGTACCGACATGTCGCTACGTCCGTCTGTCAGCGCCTTATCCAGCTCCTTGACAAACAGCCCTTTTCCGCCTACCTTGTCCAAACTTCTGTCCAGAATGATGTCGCCTGTGGTCTTCATCGTCACAAGCTCCAGCGAAAGCTCCGGATGATGCGTCTTGATATGGTCCAGCACCATCTGAGACTGCACCACCGCCAATTTGCTCTCCCGGCTTCCAATCCGCCATACGCCGCCCTCTCTCGCTGCCGCCGTTTGGCTTACCGTACAAATTTCACTCATTTCTTTTCTTCCTTTGAATTTTGTATTTCTTTACAGGATATGCCCAAAACCTGAATTCTTTTCTCTTTTTCGTCTCTATCATAGCATAAATGGCCGAAAAAGAACAGACGGTTTTTATGAGACAGACTTGTAATATTTTGTTTTCCATTTTTAGGGAATTTGTTGACTTTCCGTAAAGGGGATGTTAAAATATAATTTATCAGCGCTGAAAAATGAATACTATTATAATTGAAAGGCAATATGGTAATATGTCAGACATTTTTAACGAAAGGAAGTGATAACATGACATTAACAAATGACGATGTAATGATCTTATCAGATATGTTCTCCAATATCTTGGATCGCAAATTGGTTCCGATTAACCAACGGCTCGATGCCATGGACCGGCGATTTGACGCCATAGACCAACGGCTCGATGCCATGGACCGGCGGTTTGAGGCCATAGATCAACGGCTCGATGCTATGGACCGGCGGTTTGACGCTATGGACCAACGGCTTGATTCCATGGACAAGCGCTTTGACAGAATAGAAAACCGCCTGGACGTTATAGAGTTTAAGCAGAACAAAATGTCAGAGCAGTTAAAAGAGATCGATGCAAGGCAAAAACTTTTTGAAGTACATACGAACAAAAAAATCGCAAAATTACAGGACGGCATCGACACGGTCGTGGAGATTCTCAGATTACATAACATGGTACCGGTATAATTTCTGGCTGCCATAAAAAAAGCCCTGCCTTGAAATTTTCGGTTGTCCGGCAAAGAATCGCCCTTAGCTTCCCGTTACCTTTCACAGGAGCCCTTCCAACTGTCATTGAAACAAATATTTTATCATTGAAACAATTACTTATCACTGAAACAATATTTGTCCTTTAAACATTATTTATCACTTGAACAATGTTGATACGCCAAAAATATTTATATTGAAAAGCATACTAATTTACCGAATAATTTGCAGTTTTCCCGATCATAACGCGGATATACCGGAATGACTGCTTTGTTTTACTCTGCCGCAAACTGGCTTTGATACAGCTTTGCATAAAATCCGCCCAACTTAAGCAGCCGGCTGTGGCTGCCCTGCTCGATGATATTGCCATCTTTCATGACCAGGATCACATCCGCGCCCTGGATTGTGGACAGGCGGTGGGCCACGATAAAGCTGGTGCGGCCTTCCATCAGGCGGGCAAAAGCGTTCTGCACCTGTATTTCTGTCCGGGTATCGATGGAGGATGTGGCCTCATCAAGAATCAGCATGGGCGGACGGCGCAGCATAACCCTGGTAATACATAAAAGCTGCTTCTGCCCCTGGGAGAGACTTCCTCCGTCCTCCCCGATCACCGTGTCATAGCCCTTTGGCAGGCGGCGGATAAAGCTGTGGGCTTTGGTAGCCTTTGCGGCGGCGATAATCTCCTCCTCCGTCACCCGGATATCTCCCATAGTGATGTTTTCCCGGATCGTCCCGGAACGCAGCCAGGTTTCCTGCAGCACCATGCCGTAGGCATCCCGCAGGCTCTCCCTGGTGATCTGCCTGATATCCGTGCCGTTTACCAGAATCTGTCCGCTGTCCACGTCATAAAAACGCATCAGCAGATTGATCACCGTAGATTTTCCGCAGCCGGTAGGCCCTACGATGGCGACCCGCTGCCCTGGCTTTACCTGTAAATCAAAGTCCTGGATCAGCTTCTGCCCCGGCACATAAGAAAACCATACGTGGGACAGCTCCACACGGCCGTCGGTATCCGTCAGTACCTTTGCCTCCGGGCTTTCCGGAACCTGTGGCTCCTCCTCAATCAGGTCAAAAATCCGGGCTGCGCATGCCAGCGCATTCTGCAGCTCCGTAATCACGCCGGAAATCTCATTAAAAGGCTTCGTATATTGATTCGCATAACTGAGAAAGCAGGACAGCTGCCCTACCGTAATGCCACCTCTCAAAGCAGTCAATGCCCCGGCAAATGCCACGCCGGTATACACCAGGCTGTTGACAAACCGGGTGGAAGGATTGGTAATCGAAGAAAAGAAAGTGGCCTGAAGCGAATAGCTTTGCAGCCGGTCATTGATCCGGTCAAAAGCCTCCAGCGCCTCCCTCTCATGGCCATAGGCTTGTACCACCTTCTGGTTTCCGATCATCTCGTCGATCAGGGCTGTCTGCTCCCCTCTGGCCTTTGACTGCAGCTGAAACATATGATAGGTGCGCCGGGCAATAAATCCGGCCACAAAAAAGGAAACCGGCGTGATCAGTACCACCACCAGCGTAATCGTCACATGAAGCGACAGCATAAACCCAAGCGTCCCGAAAATCGTCAGCACCCCGGTAAACAGCTGGGTAAAGCCCATCAGCAGACCGTCGGCAAACTGATCTGTGTCAGCAATCACACGGCTGACGATCTCCCCATGGGCATGACCGTCGATGTATTTCAACGGCAAAACCTGAATCCGGCGAAAGGCCTGTTCACGGATATCCCGTATCACGCCATAGGTGATTTTATTGTTACTGAGATTCATACACCACTGCGCCAGAGCCGTCAGCCCCGCCATCACGGCAATCTGCAGCAGAATCCTGCCGATCCCCTGAAAGTCCACCTGCCCCTTCCCCAGCGCCAGGTCGATGGCCCTGCCGGTCAGCACCGGCACATAGAGGGTCAGCGCCACAGCTGCGAAAGCAAGAATCAAAGATTCTGCTACATACAGCCTGTATTTCTTTATATAATGTAATACTTTTTTCAGCGTTTGTATCTGATTTGCGTCACCTTTCATCCTGTTACCTCTATGTTTAGTTCCGCAGCTTCCCTCCCAGGGATTTGCTATGAGCACTTAAAGCCTGTTTTTTAGCCGCTTACTGTTTTGTAGTCCGGTCCGCTGCTGTTTTTTAGTTCCGCAGTTTCCCAAACTAAGAAACCTGTGTCTCATAAATCTCACGGTAAACCCGGCAGTCCGCCAGCAGCTGTTCATGGGTTCCGATTCCCACGGCCTGTCCGTCATCAAGGACAAGGATTTTGTCTGCATACTGAATCGTGGAAATTCGCTGGGATACAATCAGCACGGTAGTCTCCTTACCCAGTTCCCTGATCGCTTTGCGCAGTTTTGCCTCCGTAGCGTAATCGAGTGCCGAAGCACTGTCGTCTAGAATCAGGATTTCCGGCCTGCGGGCGAGAGCTCTGGCAATAGATAAACGCTGTTTCTGGCCCCCGGATAAATTTTTTCCTCCCTGGGACACCTGAAAGTCCATGCCCCCTTCTTTTTCCGCCACAAATTCCATGGACTGTGAAGATGCTAGTGCCTGCTCCAAAACCTCCGGCTCTGCCTCCGGATCGCCCCACAACAGATTCTCTCGGATGGTTCCCTGAAACAAAACCGCCTTCTGCATGACGATCCCCACCTTCCGGCGCAAATCCTCCGGCGGGTACTTCCGCACATCGACGCCGTCCACCAGCACACGTCCCCTGGTTACGTCATAAAACCGGGGAATCAGATGAACCAGGCTGGTCTTTCCGGAACCGGTTCCGCCGATAATGCCGACTGTCTGCCCTTTCTCTATGGAAAAAGTCAGATCGCTCAAGGCTTCCTCGCCGCCCTCATGGTAAGTCAGACCCACATGGTCAAAAACGATTTTTGGCGTTTTGCAGCTTTCATGATATCCATTTTTCATATTTTCACTTTTCACGTTTTCATTTTCAATATTGCTTCTTACCCCGTTATAATCTCCGTCATACGTGAAACCGGACGGCATCTCCAAAACGCCCTGAATCCGGTTTCCTGACGCAATAGCCTTCGTAATCGTAATAATCAAACTGGCCATCTTAATCAGCTCCACCAGAATCTGCGTCATATAGTTGACCAGCGCCACCAGCTCTCCCTGGGTCAGGCCGCCTTCATATACCTGCCGGCCTCCCTGATACAAAAGCGCCACCACCGCGCCGTTCACCACCACATAGGTCAGCGGATTCATCAGCGCCGAAACCCTTCCCGCAAACAACTGGATTCCGGTCAGCTCCTGATTTCTTCCGGTAAAGTCCTGAATCTCTTTTTCTTCTCTGTGAAATGCCCGAATCACACGAACGCCGGTAAGATTTTCCCTGGTCAGGGATAAAACGCCGTCCAGCTTTGCCTGTACCTTTTTGTACATCGGAATATTAACCAGCATAATCCCGAACACCAGAACCAGCAAAAGAGGCACGGCCACAGCAAAAATCAAAGCAGCCTTCCAATTGACGGTAAAGGCCATGACCACTGAGCCGAACACCACAAAAGGCGAACGCAGCAAAAGCCGTAAGGCCAGATTCATACCGGACTGCACCTGATTCACATCATTTGTCATCCTGGTAATCAGGGTGGAAGTGCCGATGGCATCAAGGCTGGAAAAGGAAAGGCTCTGAATATGTCCAAACAGCGCATGCCGCAGATTAGCGGCAAACCCCACTGCAGCCTTTGCAGCAAAATACTGGGCGGTAATCGAACAGACCAGGCCCACCACGCCCAGAAGAACCAGCACAAAGCACATTTTCACAATATACGCTGTCTGGTTTTGCCCGATCCCCCGGTCAATGACGGAGGCCATTACCAGCGGCACAAGCAGCTCAAAAGACGCCTCCAGTAATTTAAACAAAGGCGCTAATATTGTCTCTTTTTTATAAGCCCGCAAATAGATCAATAACTTTTTCATATGTTTTTATTATTTCTATATTCTCAAACTCTATGCTGCGCAGATCAGCTTGACGCCCCTGTTTCTGTCTCCGGCTCTGTCTCTGTCTCAGTCTCCGTTTCCGGCTGTTCCTCTTCGTCCTTTTTAAACACATATGCCGTATTGATCGAATTTTCCTGATATCCTTCCAGATAAAGCGTTCCCGAAAGCCCTGTGAGTTTGGGCAGGATATTTTTCAGCTCGCCGATCTTTAAATCCAGGTTCTCGTCGTCGCCCAGCCTGACAGTAATATCACCGATCATAACCTGTGCATTGTAATTCTTGTCAAAAAAGATTTTATCCGCCTTGATCTCATACCGCTCGAAAAGCTGGGTCAAATTTAAAAGCACCTCAAACACATCCTGCCGTTCCACCGGCAGCTTCTGATACAGGATCACATGATCCAGCTTCAAGCCTGACACAATGGGAACGCCCTCGATCACCCTGGAAGAGCTCTCCACGATTACGCCATCCCGGTCAAAAAACAGATTGCTGCCCAGATATTCGATGTAGCCTACGATATTTTTTTCATAGATAATCACCTCCACAGAGCTTAAACTGCGGAATTCTATCTGGTACCGCTCTACAAAAGGGATAGACTGATGCTCCCCGAACCTGTTATTCAGATAACAGTAAATCGTGTTCCGCTTCAGCGGCGTGTCAAACAGGATGTCCCGGATTTCCTCATTGGTATAAAACTCATTGCCCTTCACCGACATCTCCCTGATGGTGATGTTGGTGGCGGCCAGCAGCGCCAAAACCAGCGCCGCAGCAGCCATGCCAAAAAAGACCAATATCTTTTTCAAATTTCTTTTGTGCTTTTTCTCATTCTTCTGATTCAACTTTTCACCACCATATCCTACCGCCCAGCGACCGAAGATCCTGGTCAATGGATTCATAACCTCGTTTAATATAGCCGGGATCAGCAATCCGGGTCATCCCTTCGGCACCTGCCGCCGCCACCGCCAGCGCTGCACCGGCCCGCAGATCCTCCGCCTGCACCAACGCGCCGTGCAGCCTGCCCTGTCCGGCCACCCGGGCCCGGTTTTCCTCCACCCGGATGTCAGCGCCCATCTTTGCCAGCTGAGCCGCCAGATTCAGCCGGCTCTCAAAAATCCTTTCCTCAATCATGCTGACCCCATCCCCATAAGCTAACATCGCCATAAAGGGCGACTGCATATCCGTGGGGAATCCCGGATAAGGGCTGGTCTTTACCCAGGGAACTGCCCGAATCCGCCTGTCAGACCGAAGAGCTATTTCCTCTTTTCCCCAGGATATGTCGCAGCCGCAGTTTTGGAATGCCCGAAGCACCGACTCCATATAAGGCGTGTAAATACCTGTCAGGCGTACCTCTCCTCCGGCTACGGCGGCGGCGGCCAGATAGGTTCCTGCCACAATCCGGTCCCCCGTAATCTGATAGCTGGTCTGCCGCAGCTCTTTTTTCCTCTCAATCCTGATCCGACTGGTTCCCGCGCCCCGGACGGACACGCCCATTTTCTGCAAAAACAGACATAATTCGATGATCTCCGGCTCTCTTGCCGCATTGTCAATTACCGTAACGCCCTTTGCAGCCGTGGCCGCCAGCAGTATATTTTCCGTTGCGCCCACACTGGGGAAATCCAGCCTGATATGAGCCCCCCTTAGCTTACGGGCGCTTGCCCGAATCTTTGTCCCATCCTCGAAGATTTCCGCGCCCATGGCTTCCAAGGCTTTCAAATGCAAGTCTATAGGCCTTAAACCGATGGTGCAGCCGCCGGGATAGCTGGTGACGGCTTCCCCCACCCTGCCGAGCAGCGCTCCAAGCAGCATGATGGAAGAACGCATCCGTTTCACGTCCTCCATGGGAATCTCGCCGCTTTCCACCAGAGAGGCATCCATGGTCAGACAGTGGCCTGACAAAGCAATTTTCACCCCGATCGCCTCTAAAATGTGTATCATACAGTACACGTCCTGAATCATCGGAACGTTTGTCAGTATCGTTACGCCTTTATAGAGAACCGCCGCAGCCATAACAGGCAGGACAGTATTTTTGGAACCCTGTATTTTCAATTCGCCCGTAAGAGGGTATCCGCCCTGGACATTTAATGTATCCAACCTTTTACCTCCGAAATATAATGGTATATTATCCTATGTCAAAACGCGACACAGGGTTACAGCTTCCACCGAAGCAGGCCGTACATATACCCGCAGGCTATTTTTCATATGTAATTTGGTTTGATACACTAAGCGCCAGCCCCATCTCCGCCATCAGAAATACGATGGAGGAGCCACCATAGCTGATAAAAGGAAGGGTGATGCCCGTATTGGGAATCGTATTCGTTACCACGGCGATATTCAGAATGACCTGGATGGCGATATGGGCCATAATGCCCACCACCAGAAGGCCGCCGAACAGATCCGGGGCATTCTGGGCAATAATCATAAAGCGCCAGATCATAAAGATAAACAACAGGATCAGGCATCCGGCTCCGAACAGTCCCAGCTCCTCACAGATAATGGAAAAGATCATGTCGTTCTGCGCCTCGGGCACAAAACCCAGCTTCTGTAAGCTATTGCCAAGCCCTTTTCCGAAAATCCCACCAGAGCCGATGGCATAAAGCCCTTGCAGCACCTGGAATCCGCCGTCCAGCGGGTAAGCTGCCGGATCTTTCCACACATCGATCCGCTCTAACTGGTATTTCTCCAAGATACCCATGGACACCAGCGTATCCCCGAATTCCACAAACAGGATGGCCACCGCCGCCACCGCCGCCGCCGCCACTGCAAACCGCAGCTTTTTCCTGCTGGCTACAAAGTACATGACACAGGCGATTCCGAAAATGATAATACCGGAACTTAAGTTATTATCGACAACCAGATAGGTAGGGGGCGCCACCATCAAAAGCAGCAGGCCGATTACCTTCCAGCGGTCAATCCACTTGATCAGATAATTGATGGCACAGGCCAGAGCCAGGATCAGCGCAATTTTTACCAGCTCGGCCGGCTGGAACAAGGAGGTATTCGTCCCCGGAATACCGAACCAGCGCTTTTTGCCGTTACGCTCGATTCCGAAGGGGGTATAGTTGACCATCACCATGATCACCACCGACATCACATAGCCCATCACGGCAAAATGCTTATAAAAATGATAGTCTATTTTGGAGATGATAATCATGCCCACAAACCCGATGACCAGCGCCTGGGCCTGCCGGATCATAAAATGGGCGGCTCCGTCGGACTTGGCATATTCCAGGGACGCGATATAGGAGCTGCTGCTGTAAATCATCACCAGACCGAAGCAGCATAAGAAAATAATCGTCACCAAGAGGCTGTAATCATAATATCTTCTTACTTTTTCCGGCCGTTTTCTCCTTCTGGATGCCATGAAATCAGTCCTCCTAATTTAGTCCCGCTACAGCCCTCCCAGACCCCCTGGCTCCGGAAGGATTTCCGCTGTTTTAGTATCACTACAGCCCCAAAAATGCCAGCAGGCACAATATTCCCGTCACAATGGAGAACACTGCCACCACCCTTGTCTCGGACCAGCCGCCCAGCTCAAAGTGGTGATGGATCGGCGCCATGCGGAACAGGCGTTTTCCGCCGGTTTTCTTAAAATAAGTTACCTGAAGCATCACAGACAGCACTTCGGCCATATAGATAAATCCCACAATTGGAATAAACAGCGGCATCTTCAGCATAAATGCGGTGGAGGCCACAAAGCCTCCCAGGGCCAGGGAACCGGTATCCCCCATAAACACCTGCGCCGGGTAGACGTTAAACAGCAAAAATCCGATCAGGCTGCCCGCCATCGCCCCGGTCACAGGTTCCAGCCCGCTGTTCTCCCCGATGGCGATCACCGTGAAAAATACGGCCACCAGCATCGTAACGCTGGAGCACAGCCCATCTAAGCCGTCCGTAAAGTTCACACCGTTATCCACTCCCAGCATAATAATAAAATAAAGGGGAATATAGATAATCAGCGGCAGATTGAGATACTTTCCCCCGGAAAAAGGAATCAGCATCTGGGTTCCCGCATTTGGGGACGTAAGCAGATAGTAGAGGAATACCCCTGATACCAAAAGCTGCCCAAACAGCTTCTGACCGGGATTCAGTCCCTCGGAGCGTTTCATCACTACCTTAATAAAGTCGTCAAGAAAGCCCACCACGCCAAATCCAACCGTGGTAAACAGAATCGGTACGATCTTCGGATACTCCCACAGATAAAGACAGGCGGCCATCACCATAGCGGCAACAATCGCCAGGCCGCCCATTGTGGGCGTCCCCTTCTTTTTCAGATGCTCCTTCGGGCCGTCATCCCGAACCTGCTGCCCAAACTTTAACCGTTTTAAAAAGGGGATCAACAGCGGACAAAGCACCGCACTGCATCCAAAGGCAATCAATATCGGTAAAATCACATCATACTTCATCTTTTCCTCTTTCCTGACGCTGCCGGCTGCGTCATACGGGTAGATTTGGAAGCCCACTTCCAAACTTTTTCCTCTTTCCGACACCGTTTACTGTAAAAACTGCCGTTTTCACAATATGGAAGCCATATGGCCACTGCCCGAAAGCATGATCATATACTGTAAATTACTGTGTAAACATAATAAAAGAACGCTTTCTATATTATTGAAAATACAAAATAATCACGCCGGTCTTCTGCACCTGCTCTCCGGCCAGCGGAAACTGATCCGTGACTACGGCGTCTTTCCCGGACTGGCCTTCTCCTTCCGCAAGCCCTATGTACCGCACGTCAAAATCCGTTCCCTGCAAAACCTCTTTCGCCTCACCCACCGTCATCCCCATAAAATCCGGCACCTGGGCCTCGCCGATCTCGTAGGCGCTAAGCTCCGCCTCCGTATAGGAAGGCTCCACCCCCAAATAAGGCAGGATATTGTCAAATATGGAAGCGATCACAGGAGCTGCCACCGTACCGCCATAATAAATCCCTTCCGGCTCGTCGATGGTAATCAGCGCCGCCACCTGGGGGTTATCCGCCGGGGCGAAGCCTAAGAAGGAGGAGATATATTTTCCGCTGCGCCTGGGCAGCTTCTCCGAGGTTGCGGTTTTTCCGCCGATCCGAAAGCCCGGCAGGTAAGCCCGCTTCCCAGTGCCCTCCGCCACCACCTTTTCCAGAATCTCCCGCACCTGACTGCTGGTTTCCTCTGAGATAATCCCCTCTTTTACCGGATATTCCAGCGTGTAAACCTGTTCTCCGTCGGCATTGTGGATGGATACCCCGAAATGGGGCGTCACCTGCGTCCCGCCGTTGATTACGGAACAGACGGAGGTCAGCAGCCTTAACGGCGTAATCTGAAAAGACTGACCAAAGGAAACTGTGGCCAGCTCCACCTCTCCCACATTTTCTTTCTTATGCATAATGGTTCCCGCCTCTCCCGGCAGATCCACACCGGTTTTCTCCAGCAGCCCCAGCCGTTCCAGATATTCATAGGTACGGTTTACGCCAAGCCGAAGCCCCACCTCGATAAAAACCGGATTGCAGGAATTCATGGCGCCCAGCACAAAATCCTCGGCGCCATGGCCGGCCACCTTATGACATCGGATTCGTCTGTCCTCCACCACCTTGTAGCCGGGACAGTAAAAGGAATCCGAGGGAGAAACCACGCCGGATTCCAACCCGGCCGTCATCGTGATTATCTTAAAGGTAGAGCCAGGCTCATAAGTATCGTTGATGCAGCCGTTACGCCACATCTGGTTCAGCAGGTTCTGTTTTTCCTCTGCCGTCACCGGCTCCTCCGGTTCCTCCAATAACGTAAACGGCTCGTTCAGGTCAAATTCCGGCACGTTCACCATCGCGTAAATTTCCCCGTTCTGGGGGTTCATGATAATGACTGAAACAGAATTGGCCCCTTTTTCTTCCATGATTTTGTAAGCGGCCTGCTCCGCATATTTCTGTATATTCACATCCAGGCTGATATGAAGGTCATTGCCGGCCACGGGTTCAATCCGTTCCTCTGCGGCCTGGTCGATCTCCACGCCCCTGGCGTCCGTAAGGGTCAGGATCAGCCCGTCCGTACCTTTCAGGTATTCCTCGTATTTTACTTCCAGGCCGATAATGCCCTGGTTATCGCTGCCGGTAAAGCCCAGCACCTTTGAGGCTAAGGAACCATAAGGATAGTACCGTTTGTAGTCCTCATCCACCTTAACGCCCGCCAGCTGGCAGAGACGGATTTGATCTCCGATCTCTTTATCCACATTGGTTTTGATAATCTCTCTGGCGCTGTACTTTTCCACCTTTTTTTGTACCTCGGCCTCTTCCAGGTCGAGCATCTGTGCCAGGGTGCTGACCACCTTCTCCTCATCTTGGATCTGGTTGTGGATCACGGAGATGGTACACACGGTACGGTTAGCGGCCACCAGCGTACCGCTGGCATCGTAGATATTACCTCTGGCCGCCTTGATATAGCGCTCTCTCTGATGAAGCTGGCTGGCCATTTCCGTATAATATTCCGACTGGTAAACCATCAGATAGCCGGACCTGACGATCAGCCCAAGCATCAGAAGGACCGACGCCATGCAGAAAAATACAATTTTTTTTCTTTGATAGGTCTTGCTCCGGTTCATACTGTGTCCGATTTTAAATATTACTATAATGTATTAGAACACAGCCCAGACTATGACGAAATTTTGTACGGCCGGACTAGTGTTCTGTCTCAGCTATCCGGCGTCTGTCCTCCCTCCGGATTCTGCCCCGGCTCCGCATCCGAAGAACCAGTATCCGCGCCGGATTCCGGCGTGTTTTCATCGCCGGATGGCCTGCTTCCCAGCGTCCGGTTCCCGGTCACTGGGCTCCCGGACTGGGAATTGGCCGGAATTTCATCCCAGCTGGGATTCTGCCTGTCACCCTCCGGATTCTGACCGCCCTGCTCACCGGACTGGCCCCCCTGCTGCCCCGTGTTCTGACCGTCTCCCTCCGGATTCTGATCATCCCCCGGCTCCTCATCGTCATGCCGGGGCTTCTGGCCGGAAAAGCCGCCGTTGTTATATTCTTCATTCTCATCAATAATGGTGATCGGGTTGGGCGGTTCTTCTTCCCCGTCTCCCTCGCCCTCCGGGTTTTCCTGGCCTTCCGGATTCGCCTGATTCTCCGGATTTTCCTCCGGCGCCTCCGTCTCATCCTCCGGAATATCCTCGGTGGGATATATATTCAAATATGGCAGAATTTCCTTTAAAATATTCCGGCACATCTCCGTGGCCTGGGAGCTGTCAGACTGCTTCTCCACCTGGGGCTCGTCGATGGCCACATAAATGAACACTTCCGGATAATCCGCCGGAATATCCGCCACAAAGGATACGATAAAAGTATCATCCTCTCTGGGCAGCTTCTCGGCCGTACCGGTCTTTCCGCCCATCCGGTAGCCGGGAATGGCCGCTTTTCTCCCGGTTCCCCCCTCCACGGTCTGGAACAGAGCGTTTTTCAGAAACTCACAGGTGGAAGCGCTTAAGGTTTTCCGCACCAGCACCTTGCTCGTATTTTCAATTACGGCGCCGTTTTCATCGATGATCTGCCGCACCAGCCGGGGCTCGTAATAATTGCCGCCATTTAAGACGGATGCGTAGGCCGCCGCGATCTGGATCATAGTCACATTATAATTCTGTCCAAAAGAATTGGTGGCCAGACTGGTAGGGTCCATATTTTCCGCCGTATAGAGCAGTCCGGCGGCGGAAGCCTCGCCCGGCAGGTCGATGCCGGTCAGCTGGCCAAAGCCGAAAATCTCCTGATATTTCGAAAAAACTTCCGCAGTCGTGGCCTTCGCGATATACATCAGGCCCACGTTGCAGGAGCTCATCAATGTCTGGGTAACTGTCAGCGTCCCATGGCCCTGCTCGTTATGGCAGTGGATCTCATTGCCGCCCACCCACAAAGAGCCGCCGCAGGGATAGGCTTCATTTCCGGTGATCTTCCCTTCCTCCAAAGCTGCCGCTATCGTAAAGGTTTTGGTGGTGGAGCCGGGCTCGAAGGTGTCGCTGATACAGTGGTTTTTCCACATCTCATTCATTTTCAGCGTCCGCTCTTCCTCATGCTCCTCCCCCTCTAAAGCGGCCAGCTCCTCCGGCGTACAGTAGCCGGTCATATCGGCAGGGTCGTTCAGGTTATAGGAATTTTTCATAGCCATGGCCAGAATCTCCGCATTCTGGGGATTCATCACGATCACACCCACATCCTTGCAGCCTACCTCGTTCACATACTTGTCCACATATTTCTGGCACACCTGCTGCACATAAACGTCCAGGGTGGAAACCAGGGTGTAGCCGTTCTGCGCCGGCTCGATCTCCCTCTGCCTGGTGGAATCGTCGTCAAAATAACCGTACTCCCTGCCGTTGACGCCGTTTAACACATCGTTATAATAGGCTTCCAGCCCCATACGGCCGTCCTTGCCGTCGGAAGAAGTAAAACCGATGACCTGGCTGGCCAGATTGTCATAAGGGTAGATTCTGCGGTATTCTTCCTCAAACCAGACGCCCACGATTTTCTGCCTGCCGCCGGTTTTAGCCTGATTCTCATTAAATTCCGTCTCATAGGTGTCGAACAGCTCTTTTCGTTCCTCCGACATCTGCTTTTCAAACCGCACATAGCTGCTGCCCGGCTGTTCGTCGAGAATCTTCTGCAGCTCAGCCCTGTCATAGCCATAGCATTCGGTCAGCGCAGCCAGCGTGGTTTCCGTATATTTCCGGTCGTCAGACAAAATAATTTTAGGGTCTAAAATCAGATTATAGACCCTTTCGTTTCCTGCCAGCACCGTCCCGTTCCGATCCAGGATCTCGCCCCGCTCAAAGGCGATATCCCTGCTCTCATAGGACTGCTGGTTCAGGACAATCTGTTTATATTCCACATCATTGCCGGCGATTGTAAACAGGACGATGCTTAAGCCGAACAGAACCATAAAGCCTGCCATAAACAAAAGCACCAGCTTCCTCTGCATATACCGGTAAAAAGGTTTTACTTTATTCTTTCGGGATGTCTTCATTCTGTCTTACGTACTCGCTTTCTGTCCTGTCAAAATAAATGACCTGATCCTCCGCCGCCGGCACCATACCCATCTCTTCCGTGGCCGTCTTATAAATATACTCCAAATCCATGTAATTGCTGATGGTTTTTCTCAGGCCGCTGTTGGACTCCCGCAGGCTCTCCAGCTGGTTTTCTAAAAGCCTGACCGTTCTGGCGCTGTCGTTAATGGCGTTCCTGGCCTCCAGATACCGGGTGGATACCATCACCAGGGCAATGCTTGCAAGGGTCAGCGCAAACACATAGGGCAGGGTCATAAAGCTGGCTTTCTTCCAGTTTTTGCGCACATGGTATCTTTTCCGCTCCTGCTCTGTCCCGACACGAACATATTCCCCGGAATGCCTCTCCTGATACCTTTCCTTGCGTACCACGTTTCCTTCTGCGTAATAACGGTTTCTTCTGTCTGTCTGCGCTGTTCTTCCCCGCGTCCCGTGCTGTCTTCTGCTGGCCATAAACTCCCTCTCTCCCTAACCGTTCCCTTATCACCGCTCTCCCGGCAACCGATCTTAAACTTTCTCAAAAACTCTTAACTTCGCACTTTTAGATCTGGAATTTTCCTCCAACTCCTTTTCTCCGGGAAGGATGGGCTTTCTTGACACCACCCGTCCCTGGCTTTTTCTTCCGCAGACGCACACCGGAAAGTCCGGCGGGCAGGTACAGGGGTGTTCCCACTCCCGGAACTTCGTCTTTACGATCCTGTCCTCCAGGGAATGAAAGGTGATAATGCACAGCCTTCCTCCCGGTTTCAGCAGGCCCGCCATCTGCCCCAATGCCTCTGACAGCACCGAAAGCTCCTGGTTTAACTCAATCCGGATCGCCTGAAAAGTCCGCTTTGCCGGATGGCCGCTCTGAGCCCTGACCCTGGCCGGAATGGCTCCTTTGACGATCTTTGCCAGTTCTCCTGTCGTCTCCACCGGCTTGTCCTGCCTGGCTTTCACGATATGCTTTGCGATGTTTTTCGCGAATTTATCTTCTCCGTAATCTCTGATGACACGGTACAACTCCTGTTCCGTATATCCGTTGACGATATCCTTTGCCGTATTTTCCTGACGCTGGTCCATGCGCATGTCCAGCGGGGCATCTTCCATATAGGAAAATCCCCGTTCCGGCGTATCTAACTGGTAGGAGGATACGCCCAGATCCAGCAGGATGCCGTCTGCTTTCTCGATTCCCAAACCCTTAAGCACCTGCGCCATATGTACGTAATTATTCCGGACAATATGGAACCGCCCCTCATAGGCCAACAACTTTTCCGACGCCGCCTCAATGGCCGCCTGATCCCGGTCGATGCCGATCAGCCGTCCTCCTGCCGTCAGCCGCTTCACGATCTCCGCAGAATGGCCTGCGCCTCCTAAAGTTCCGTCTACATAAATGCCGTCCGGTTTGATATTCAGGTTTTCGATACATTCATCCAACAGGACAGATTTATGCTGAAACTCCATCAGATTCCCAGATCCTCCATATTCCCGGCGATTTCATCCATGTCGTCATAGGTGACGCTCTCCGCCCAGGTTTTGCTGTCCCAGACCTCAATCCGGTTGCCGACACCGGCCAGCACCACATCTTTTTCCAGGCCCGCATAATCCCTGAGCACCTGCGGGATCACCACACGCCCCTGCTTGTCCATCTCGCAGGGAAAGGCGTTCGACATAAGAAACCGGGCAAATTTACGCCCGTTGCGGTTTGAGATGGGGATGGTGTTCAGCTTGGCCACCAGCGCCTGCCAGTCCTCACCTTTAAAAATAAACAGGCAATGGTCCAGGCCCACGGTCAGTCTGGCTTCCTCGTCCAGCTCCTCTCTGTAGCGGGCAGGGATAATCAGACGCCCTTTGGCGTCCAGTGAATGTGCATATTGACTGATAAACTCACTCACGCCTCTCACCTGCCTCATCCCATGGAGCCTGTACTGCGTCTTAAGCCCGTCCTCT
Source organism: uncultured Lachnospiraceae bacterium (assembly GCA_910588405.1). Classification (GTDB taxonomy): domain Bacteria; phylum Bacillota; class Clostridia; order Lachnospirales; family Lachnospiraceae; genus Paralachnospira_A. The sequence continues at coordinate 166,620 of CAJUPT010000001.1, forward strand.
CAGCCTTCCACCACTAGCCACCACTTTGTGTACTTTTTTCCCACTTGGTAATTATTCTATAATAATACTTTGGAAAACACAAGGGCGGAGTGAAAAAAAATTGAATTTCTTTTCCTGTTTTTTCCTCATTTTTCGCAGATAGAATAGATGTTCGAAATTAATTAGAATGTATAATTGGGCTCTATCCTACTATCTTCACCTTTCCGCCCCGTTCGCCCTCCCCCAATATATAAATATAATTTATTAATTATCATATAAATATCAATTTGTATTATAAAATTTTTAATGATATACTGTCGTTAATTCAAAAACAATTACGTCATTTATCACAAACTTTATCAAAAAATTATCAAAGGAGGATCATTATGTCACAAAAATACCCTATTACCATCAGTTCCTGGACCCTTGGAGATCAGTGCAAATTTGAGGATCGTGTAGCGGCCGCAAAGAAGGCGGGCTATGACGGCATCGGCCTTCGGGCGGAGACCTATGTGGACGCTCTGAACGAAGGGCTTTTCGATGAAGATATTCTGGCCATCCTGAAAAAGTATGATATGAAGGTGACAGAAGTAGAATATATCGTTCAGTGGGCGGAGGATAACCGTTCCTATGAGCAGAAATACAAAGAGCAGATGTGCTTCCATATGTGCGGGCTGTTCGGCGTAAAGCATATCAACTGCGGCCTGATGGAGAATTACTCCGTAGAGCACACCGCCCGGAAATTAAAGGAGCTGTGCCACCGGGCCGGCAAGCTGGTTATCGGCGTGGAGCCCATGCCCTACAGCGGCATTCCGGACATGGCAAAAGGCTGGGCGGTTGTAAAAGCTTCCAGCTGTGAGAACGCCAAGCTGATCTGCGACACCTGGCACTGGGTAAGAGCCAACCAGCCGGTAGACCTGTCCGTGATGGCCGATATCCCTGCGGATAAGATTGTGTCCATCCAGATCAACGACGTCTGGGACCGCCCTTACGCAAAGAGCATCTTAAGAGACGAGTCCATGCATGACCGTCTGGCTCCCGGAACCGGCATCGGCTGCACGGCAGCATTCGTGAAGATGATCAGAGAAAAAGGCATCGAGCCTCTGGCGGTAGGCGTTGAGGTCATCAGCGACGCTATCCTGGCAAAAGGCATTGAGGAAGCAGCAAAGCACACCTTTGACAATACGAAGAAGGTGCTTGAGGAGGCATGGCCCGAGGTTCTGGGAGAGTGAAATACCCCGCAGCAAGCTACAGAGTATTTCACCCTCGCGGCAGTCGCCAAATATCCGTGCAAGCACGTCTACTTGGCTCGTTGCTCGCGAGAATAAAAATTATCACTTTACAGGAGGGTATAAATAATGAAATTCGAATCCATGTTTCAGCCGATCCAGATCGGCCCGATGACAGTGAAAAACCGTTTTGTAGTTCCTCCCATGGGTAATAATTTTGCCAATACGGACGGAACCATGAGCGACCAGTCGGTGGCTTACTATGAGGCCCGGGCCAAGGGCGGCTTCGGCTTAATCGTCTGCGAGTCCACCGTCGTACATAAAGGGGCGAAAGGCGGCCCCAGAAAACCCTGTCTCTATGACGATTCCACCATCGAAAGCTTCCGCCGGGTAGCGGACGCCTGCCATGCGGCCGGGGCAAAGATTTCCATGCAGTTACAGAACGCCGGCCCTGACGGCAATGCGAAAAACGCCGGGGCGCCGATTAAGGCAGCCTCTGCCATTACCTCCAAATGCGGCTCGGATATCCCGGAGCCTGTCTCCACCGAGCAGGTATATGAGCTGGTAAAGGGCTACGGCGCAGCCGCTAGGAGGGCGATGGAAGCCGGTTTTGACGCAGTAGAAATCCATATGGCACACGGATATCTGGTAAGCTCCTTTATCTCCCCCCGGACGAATAAGAGGGTAGACGAATTCGGCGGCTATTTTGAAAACCGGATGCGCTTCCCCCGCCTGATCGTAGAGGAAGTGAAGAAAGCCACTGAGGGAAGGCTGGCCGTACTGGCCAGAATCAACAGCTCCGATGAAATGCCCGGCGGTTTAGACGTCCATGACAGCGCCGTTGTGGCGGCCTATCTGGAACAGTGCGGCATAGACGGCCTGCACGTATCCCGTGCCGTACATTTAAGAGATGAATTTATGTGGGCGCCCACCGTCACCCATGCCGGATTTTCCGCGGAACAGGTGGAGCAGATCAAGCGGGCGGTAAGCATTCCGGTCATTACCGTGGGACGTTATACGGAGCCTCAGTTCGCCGACCTGATGGTAAAAGAAGGCAAGGCCGACATGGTAGCCTTCGGCCGTCAGTCCCTGGCCGACCCGGAGCTGCCGAACAAGGCGGCAAAGGACGACATGGAAGCACTGAACCCCTGTATCGCCTGTCTCCAGGGCTGTGTGCCCAACATGTATAAGGGCGAACCCTTATGCTGCCTGACCAACCCCTTCCTGGGCCATGAGTCCCAGCCGTTAAAGAAGGCCGAGACACCCAAAAAGGTACTGGTAGCCGGCGGCGGCGTAGGCGGCATGTGCGCAGCCTTCATCTGTGCCGAGAGAGGGCATCAGGTCAGCCTTTACGAGCAGAGCGATGTGCTGGGCGGCAATATGCGGCTGGCAGCCTATCCGCCGGGAAAAGGTGACATCTCCAACATGGTGCGCTCCTATATTGCCCGGTGCGAAAGAGACGGCGTAGATATCCATATGAATACGGAAGTCACCACGGATCTGATCAAGGCCGAAAAACCGGATGCGGTCATCATAGCCAGCGGCTCCAGGACCCTGATCCTGCCCATTGCGGGCATCGACGACCCGGCCATTGTTCACGGCTCCGACTGCTTGGATGGCAAACGCCCTATCGGCCGGAAGGTGCTGGTAGTGGGCGGCGGCATGGTAGGCTGCGAGACTGCTGAATTCCTGGCGGAGAAGCTCCATGACGTGACCGTTATCGAGTTCCGGGATACCGTGGGCGCGGATATCATCCACGAGCACCGGGTTTACCTGATGGAAAGCTTTGAGAAATACGGCGTGAAAGAGATCACCGGGGCGAAGGTATGCCAGTTCTATCCCGACGGCGTGGCCTACGAGACGGCGGACGGCAAGCGCCATGAGACAAGAGGCTACGACACCGTGGTGCTCTCCATGGGCTACCGCAGCCATGACACCTTAAGCGAAGCGGTCAAAGAGATTATTCCCGAAACCTACGTATGCGGTGATGCCATCCGGGCAAGAAGGGCGCTGGATGCGACGAAGGAAGCTTATGAGGTGGCCATTCAAATTTAAAATATGAAAGAGAAACCCAAAGCTCACAGGTACTTCTGATACATAATAAAAAAGGCAGCATTGCCAGACATACGGAAAAAATAATAAAGAATCAGCCTATTTGCGGCAGCCGTCAGATATCTGTTACAAGTTCATCCGCCCGGCCTGCCGCAC
>CAJUPT010000001.1:170135-201946 GCA_910588405.1 uncultured Lachnospiraceae bacterium
ATTTGCGGCAGCCGTCAGATATCTGTTACAAGTTCATCCGCCCGGCCTGCCGCACGTAAAAACAACTCCGAAACCAAAAAACTACCCAAATGGCGCAGGACAGAACTTCTTTAAAGACGGTTCCTGCGCCGGAAAAGAGGATATCATGGAAAAAAGAATTGACGGCAGAACAGGCCTTTACGCATTATTCGGAACCCCGGTGGGACATTCCGGCTCCCCCGCCATGTACAATTTTTGCTTCCAGCACGACGGCATCAACGCCGCCTACATGGCTTTCGATGTCAACGTGGACGACATGGAGCAGGTAATGAAAGCCGTGAAGCTTTTCAATATCCGGGGCGGCAACTTCACCATGCCGGTGAAAAACATTGCCTCACAGCTCTGCGATGAGATCACCCCGGCCGCCAGGCTGGTAGGCGCCTGCAACGTATTTGTCAACAAGGACGGCAGGATCTGCGGCGACGTCACCGACGGCAAGGGCTTTATCAAAAATCTGCAGGTAAACGACGTGGATGTTAAGGGGAAAAAACTGGTAGTCCTGGGCGCAGGCGGCGCGGCGACGGCGGTACAGGTTTCCCTGGCGCTGGAAGGCGCGGCAGAGATCGCTATTTTCAACCGGGAGGACGAATTTTACCCGAGAGCCGAGGAAACCGCAAGGAAACTGCAAAAAGAATGCCCGGCCGTGAACGTAACCGTTACCAAACTTGAAGACAGCGAAAAACTGGCCGAAGCCATAAAAGGCTGCGATATTCTGGTAAACGCCACCTCCGTAGGCATGAAGCCGCTGGATGGCCAGTCCCTGATCGATACGTCCCTGCTGCGGAAAGATCTGATTGTTGCGGATACCGTTTACAGTCCGGAAAAAACCAGGATGATCCTGGAAGCAGAAGCCGCAGGCTGCAAAGCCGCCATCGGCGGAAAAGGCATGCTGTTATGGCAGGGCGCCCTGAACTATGAATTTTACACAGGCAAAGAAATGCCCGTAGAGGAATATCAGAAATACCAGGCGGAGCAGGCCGCCAAATAGATTAAAACTGAGTATGAGGGAGCTGATAAAATGTATAAAAATATGAAAAAATACCTTCTCGGTATGATCTGCGTTTATATGTGCTATCTGACCCACGGCATCCAGGCCATTATCTTCACCCAGAACATGACCCTGTTTGCCGCAAAATGGGGTTTTGACATGTCAACCGTAGGCTCCGCCGCCTATACGGCAGGCTCTGCGGCGGTAAGCTCCGCCGTGGCCTGGGTGGGCCTTGGAAAATTTTTAAGCGTCTGGATCGGCGGAGAAATCTCTGACCGTGTGGGACGTAAAAAACTAATGATCGGCGGCGCCATCCTCTATGTGATCTGCTTTGCCGGCCTGATGATGACTACCAGCGGCACCGCAGCAGGCGTGTTAGGATTTCTGTCCGGCGTGGCCACCTCCGGCTTCTGGGACGGCGCCGGATATCCCGCCGTACAGGAAGCATATCCGAAGGCTCCGGGCGCGTCCCTGATCCTGATCAAATGCTTCGTATCCCTGTCCGGCATGGTCTACCCGCTGCTGGTGGTAGCCACCAATAACCTGACCGTAAACATTATGATTCCGCTGGTTATGTCAGTGGTCTGCGTGGTTCTGGCCGTGGCTGCGCCTTTTGTCTACGACGACCAGAAAAAAGAAGGTTCCGGTTCAGGGGACGGCGGCAATGCCGCTGCCGCTGAGATCGCAGCCGCGAAAGCCCGTATGAAACAGCCCTCTTCCATGTTTGTCAAGTTCGTGGTTATGTTCTACGCATTCCTCTGCATGGGCGTTATGTACGGCGCGCAGCAATATATCAAACGGTTCGGCATCACCAACTGCGGCGTCAGCGAGCTGCAGGCCGCCGGCATGTCCACCATGTACACCTTAGGCTCCATCGCCGCCGTCCTGTTCTGGGCGGTTATGATGGCAAAGCTGAACTGGAATCCCATAAAGGTTATTCTGGTAGATTCCATTCTGACCGTAGTCGCCCTTTTGATGGTGCTGTTCATCCATCAGGTGGCTGTCATCTATATCGCCGTTATCCTCGTAGGCTTCGGCGCGGCAGGCGGCGCTTTGCAGACCGGCCTTGGCGTGGTACAGCTTTTCAACCCAGGGCCGAAAGGAAGAAACACGGGTATTTACTACACCTTTATGGGCATCGCCTCCTATCTGATCCCCGTGGTGGCTTCCAGGCTTACCATGGCGTCCGACGAGGCGACAGCCGTTTATACCCTGATGATCCTGATGGTTGTATTTGGCGTACTTGAGATTTTAAGCGCTTTGTTCCTGGCCGGACAGCATAAAAAGATTTTCGGCACAAACCCATTGGCACAGGAAAAGTGAAATGCCCCATAGCAAGCTGCCTGATTCATAACTGACAAAATTCCTTACGCAAATATCAGTCAAGCAGTATGTCAATCCGACAAAACGCGTCACTGGCGCGTTTTGCCGGATGCTTCGTGATACGATACAGCCATGCATTTCCGTTAAAATGTATGGCTGTATTTGCACGCATAAACAAAGGAGATGTTACCAATGAGTCAAAAAAATACCCATGAAGTCCCTTACATACCATGCGGAATTTTTAAGCTCCGCCTGCCTTTTATCCACTACCGGATCGAAACCACGGAATTTATCCAGGGCCTTGTGCTGGGCGTAACCGCCCTGAGCGCGGTTCCCTATCTGGAAAATTATATGGAAATCCCTTATGAGCTGGCCTGGAGCGTGGTCATCCTGGACTGCCTGCTCTACATGCTCCACGGATTCCTGGGAGACCCGGTGGTGCCCGGATGGATCACACCTACTCTCCCGCTTACCATCGTTTTCCTGGAGGGCTTTGAAAAAGGGCCGGATCGGATTCAGGCGATGATCGCCCTGCAGATTATGGTGGGCGTCGTGTTCGTGTTTATGGGCATCACCAGACTGGCGGAAAAATTTGTTAATGCGGTTCCGCCCTCCATCAAAGGCGGCATTCTGCTGGCCGCGCCGGTAACGGTTATCGCCGGGCAGATCGGAGAAGGCGGAAACCTGCGCCTGTATCCTGCCGCCATCGTAGCCGGCGTCGGCCTGCTGCTCTTGATCAGTTTTTCCGATGAATACCAGAAAAGGAGGGCGAAAAACCGGCTCCTGGACATCGTTGCCAAATACGGAAACCTGTTTCCCTACCTGCTGGCTATGGTGGTAGGCATCCTGTTAGGCGAGCTGGATAAACCGGGTCTGGTGCTGGGTACCGTGGTCAAGATTCCTGAAATAGGCGCCATTCTGGACAGCATCAGTATTCTGGGCGTAGGGATTCCTCCCTTCTCCACCTTTACCCAGGCATTGCCCCTGGCTTTGGTCAGCTATATCATCGCTTTCGGAGATTTCATTACCTCCGAGACCCTTTTGCGGGAAGCCCAGGAATTTCGGAATGACGAGTACCTGGATTTCAACTCCAGCCGTTCTAATTTAGTATGCGGATTAAGAAACCTTCTCCTCGGGTTCTTCGCCCCCTTCCCGCCCCTGTGCGGCCCTTTATGGGTGGGGATGACCGTATCCGTATCCCAGCGGTACAGAGAGGGGAAAGAGGCGATGAAATCCCTGATCGGCGGCATGGCTTCTTTCAGGATCGCCACTTTTGCAAGCGTCCTGCTGATTCCTGTGGTGGAATTTTTCCGCCCGATTTTCGGCGTCAGCTCCTCCATCACCCTGCTGTTCCAGGCTTTCGTCTGCGCCCGGATCGGCATGGCTTACTGCAAAACTGACCGGGATAAAATGATTGCCGGCGTGATGGCGGCCATCCTGGCCACCCAGGGCACGGCCTGGGCCTCCGCATGGGCGCTGGGCGTAGGGTTCGCGCTGAACCTGTTTTTATCCAACTGGCATCCGTTCCGAAAAGAAAGCCAGGCAGTGCAGGATGGGCGGGAATAGAAAGAAGGCCAAATCCGAAGGTCTGATATGAAAAACCAGTACCGGAAAAAACAGGTAAAGAATCAGTGCTGATATTATCCGTTGACAGGCTCACATTAAAGTGGTAAAGTATCAGGGACATATAGGCAATTTGCGCCAGGCATTATCAAACATACACTTATTTTAAGAAGCGGAGGACATTAATTTGGACACAAGAATTTCCGGAAAGACAAGGCTTTTGGGGGTATTCGGAACGCCGATCAAGCACTCCGGCTCCCCCATTATGTATAATTTCTGTTTCAATTATTACGGCATCGACTGCGCCTATCTGGCCTTCGACTGCGACGAATCACAGGTAAAGGATTCCCTGGCCGCCATGCGGCGGCTGAATATGCGGGGGGCCAATGTAACCATGCCCTGCAAGCAGGAGGTAGCCCGCAACATGGACAGACTGTCCCCGGCGGCTAAATTCATCGGCGCGGTAAACACCATCGTCAATGACGGCGGCATACTCACAGGCCATATCACCGACGGCATGGGCGTGGTGCTGGATTTACAGGATCATGGCAAGTCGATTGTAGACAAAGACATCGTTTTGCTTGGCGCAGGCGGAGCAGCCACGGCCATTATGGTACAGTGCGCCCTGGACGGGGCAAAATCCGTGACTGTGTTCAACCGAAGCCGGGAAGGACTGGACAATGCCCGGGCCATCGGCGAAAATATGATGGCCGACGGCGTGAAATGCCAAATGGCCTATCATCCGCTGTCGGAGACAGAACGGATGCACGACTGCATCCGCAAAGCCGACGTGCTGATTAACGGCACCTCCGTGGGCATGCGCCCGATGCACGAGGGAAAATCTCTGGTAACAGACATGACCGCCTTCCATGAGGATCTGGTGGTTTATGACGTGATTTATAACCCCCTGGTTACAAAACTGATGAGCGACGCCCTGGCAAACGGCTGTAAAGAGGAAAACGTCATCGGCGGCAAAGGCATGCTGCTCTGGCAGGGAGCGGGGGCTTTCAAGCTGTATACCGGCCTGGATATGCCGGCGCAGGAGTTGAAGGCGTTTTTGGCGAAACGGGAGGAAGAAGGGGTAGAGCCGCCTGAGGATGTGGCGGAGAATATTGGGGAAAAATAGTAAGCTTGATTTATATGACCACAAACCTCAAAAATCATTGTGGGGCACTTCATTAATAAGAATCTGCCACAGGCAGATTCTCCGCCTGCGGCGGGTCGCTCTGGCGACATCATTCCTCTCCGCCGCACACATACTACACTTAGCGAGGTTCTATCGAGCTTAGTGTAATAGCATACACAGTAGTGCGATCCTGCGGCCTCCCAATATAAACATTTAAGAATATCTCCATTTCTTTGAATCTGACAACGGTTTTTCAGATACACGCAAGAATACATTTCAGGTACACTCAAAAATTTCATATTATATTTGTCCTTTCGCGCTTTTTCTGATATACTCAAGTATAAACTATACACTTCTACAAGGAGTACTTTTTAATGAATCTTTACATAGATGAATCGGGTTCTATAAACAACCATACCCCTAACAATAAATATTTCGTTATTGCTCTCATACATCCTACTAATAAAGATGCGCTTAAACGAGCATACAAGCGTTTCGTTTCCTCCCATCACAACGACCTTTTAGCCTTAGACCAGGATAAGCTGCATCCAGTAACCGGGGAAATAGTTAAAAAGGGCGGAAAAATGTTTCAAAACGGCAAATTTCACGAACTTAAAGGTTCCCAATTTGACAGAGAAACGAAGCAAAAGTTTGTTGACTTTTTCTGTCGCAAGCCGTCTTTTGAAATATATCACATTAAAATCACAAACCAACTGCTTACGGATAAGTTTTGTGAAAATACTGCCCGGGTTTTCAACTACACGCTCAAACTGGCCATAGAGTATTTCATCCGTAAAGCTTTCCTTCCAAACGAAAACTGTTCCCTTCAGCTAGATGAGCGAAACGAAAGAACCGAAACAAAATACTTTCTTGAAAACTATCTCAATACCGAACTCTTCATGAACAGAACGATAAATGGTAAATTTGACGTAGTATATTTTGATTCGTCCAGTAATTCGCTCATTCAGATAGCTGATGTATTCGCCAATTTGCTTTATTCTCATCTACAAACCGGCGGTTATGACGATGAGCTTAAAAAGCTCAAAGATGCCGGCATCCTCAAATTTACTTTTGAATTTCCGAAATAGCCTACAAAATTTTTTCACCGCAAAATTTTTCGCATATTGACAAGCTGTTCTGCATATGTTATTATAAATTCATCAACAGTAAGTCCTATGCAAGTGCCGTTTTCGAGGTAAGCGTCATGTACTGGCGTCACTATTAGGCAATTGGTGAATCGAAAAATCAGACCAGCCATATGGTTGGTCTTTTTCTTTTGGCAATCCGGTAATTTCCCACATAAAATAACAGATGTGCCGCCATAATCGAAATTCTCTTATGCAGGTCTGACGGAATATACCATCCTTTCCCCACCCCTTCAAGCCAAATTTAGAAGGCCCTGAGCGTTCATAACACCCAAGGCCATCCCAAATCTGCAAACCTTCCACACTCTCAGCATATCTGCTTTGCCCGACGTCTGCCGGATATTTTATAGTGGAATCCCATATAAACGCGGGGCAGCATCGACCCGCCATCTCACTTCCTGCCGGTAATGTCCCTCCACTTTCCGTCTCTCCTGGCCTTTTTCCCCCAGGGAAGCAGTCCGCGGCGAAGCAGGACGAAAAAGATTCCGCCGGCCGCCCCTGCGGTCACGGCTATCACAGTCAGAACCACAGGAAGGATACCGCCTTTTTCCTTCTCTTTCTCCTCCCCGTCCTCCGGGATTTCCTCTGCCGCGGAGGTTTCTTCCTCTTCACCTTCCGGCTCCACCACCGTCATCTCGTCTTTGCGCACCAGGGCGCCCACTGCGTTTTCCAGCGCCATCAGGGCATCTGCCAGCTCCTGATCCGTGGAAGAGGTATTTTCCAGCGCATGCCGCGCCTCGTCCGCTGCCTGCAAAAGAGCCGCAAAGCTTTCGTCGGTATAATCGGATTCATCCATAGACTGAATCTGAAGAAGCAGCTGACGCAGTTTTTCGCTGTTTTCACTGAAAGCCGCCCCGTCATTCCCTGTCGTAGTCTGTGTTCCGATCACACCCGTGCCTGTTGTACCTGTTCCCGTGCCGGGCCTCACCGTAACGCCGGTCAGTCCGCCGGAAGCAGACGATCCATTGGACGTCTGCCCCGGCCCCTGGTTCACGGACGGATCATCGGCAATCAATCCGCCGTTTTCCACGCCGCTCCAATTCACATCTCCATTTTCCTGGCCGGAACCGCCATGTTGTCCTGATCCTCCGGAACCTGGATTCTGACCTGAACCACCAGTTTGTCCTGAATCACCGGTACCTGGCTGCCCGTCGGAACCGCCGTTCTGTCCCGAATCGCCGGAACCCGGATTCTGGCCGGAATCCGCCGGAGGCGTCTCTAACACATCCGGATTTTCAGGCCCATTGATCACCACCGGGTCGGGAAACACCATCTGCTCTGCCGGCCTTGTGGCTTTTCCGTACACAAAGACCAGTGAATCCTCCACTACGCTGACCCGGGCCTCCACAGGGTTATTTTCTCCATCCAGAACAGATACCTGTCCGATCGCCAACGGCTCATCCTCCTTAAAAAGAGGCTGACTCCCTGCAATATACACATTTAAGCTGTGGCTGTCCCCATGGTAACGATATTCCTGAACCTCTGCCGAAAGCCCGGCAAACTTAAACGTCACCTCCCCGGCTCCTGCCGCGTCCACATCCAGCGTAAACTGCATAGAGGCAATCCCTTCCTGGGCTCCATGGGGAGAGTTTAAGGCTACGCCCCCCTTATTGTCCAGAATAAACGTATCCTTCCCGATCGCGGATACCCGGAACGCCGGCCAGACAGACAGCAGGAGAGCCAGCGAAAGCACCGTTATGAATCTTTTTTTCATGTTTTCCTCTTTCCCGACGCAGTTTGCCGCGTCATCAAGGTTAATTTGAAAGTTTACTTTCAAACCTACTGTTCATCCTTTTGATTAAAAACCATTTCGGACAGCTCCTCCGGCATGTCCTCATACACCGAATCACTGACCATGCGCTGGCCTTCGTTGGTCTGGGCATTGTTTACCCGGTACAGTTCTACCCGCACCTTCTGAAGAACTTTCAGATCCACAGGCTGCCCTGGCTCGGTCCAGTAAATCCAAGTGCCCTCCGAGACATCCTGCAGGTTCCCTTTATCCGGGATATCCGCCAGAATAATCTGCTGCGCTTTCAGCCTGCCTGTCTCATCCTTGCCGCCCACGATTTTTCCGTCCTGGTCATACAGCACAACCACATTATAAGCCGGGTTCCCCTTAAAGGTACCGGTAAAGATTACCGAGCCCTTCGGAACCATATCCTGCGGCCGGGAGCCATACTGATAATCCTCCGCCAGTTTGCCGATGGTCACTCTTCCGTCAGAAGCGTGGCGGAAATCCACATTGTCCCCGGTAACGCCCAGTACATCCAGCTCCGCCAGTTCTACCGTCCTGCCGTTCTGATTTTTTAACAGCAGCTGCATTTCCGACGTTACATAAGTGGCCAGTGAACGGTCGTCCGCATTTGCAAAATAAATCGTATCGGTTTTTCCGGCTCCAAACGCGCCGTCAGCCACTGTCCTCCAGTCCTCTCCTTCCCGAATCCGAATCTCGTATTCACAGTTTTTCAGAGAGCCGCCTTCCGCCATCGTATATTTAAAGCCTGTCACCGTCAGAGGCTTATGGAAATCCAGTACCAGCGCCGCCTGCTTTCCGAGGGTCAAAGAACAGGAACTGTTCACATCCTGGTCGATCGCCTTTTTCACAGCACTCTCCGCCGTCGGCGCGCAGGGCATATCCTCCGTTCCCTCTCCTTTGATCTCCTCCGCCGTCACATCCTCGGTGCGGATGGTCCAATAGGTTTTCTCCTGACTGCCGTCATGCTGAATTTTCACTGTGTTCAGCGTCTTCACCGCCGAACGGTTCAGATATTTGTCGATCAGGGTCACTTCATAGAATACGGTTCGGTTATTCATCGTATAAACGGCGTCGCTGAAGGCATTCTCCGTCGCGAAGCCCACCGGCTCCCTTACGGTTTTGCCGCCGGATATGGTACAGCGGACAATCTCGTACCCAAGCACATCCTCAGCCGGAATCTTCGGCGTGCCCAGTGTCAGATCCACCTGGTTGGCGGCATTCCCATTGATCTGCGCCTTTGCCCCATCGCCTACCGCCTCCACATCTCCCCCGGTTCCCAGCTTACTTGTGCCGCCTTTCAGCGCGTAAACCCTGGCATCGTCGCTGGCATAGCAAATCGCTCTCGTCTCTTTCTCAAACTGCGCCGCATAGGCTCTGGTACCTTCGTCCGGCGTTTTTCCCCACCGCTCGAAGAATTCCAAAATATCCTTCTGTGCCGCCGCGCATGCAAGCCGCATCAGATTCTGATCCGTATCCTTCGAAAGCGTCAGCGCCACCTGTCCGGGCGCTTTAGAAGGTGTACGGGAATAGGTATCCACACGGGCATAGAACAGATTGGACAGCTGCTCCTCCACCTTTTCATAGGTCTTAAAATTGTACCCTTTATCGTAAGCCAGATGGAGCTGCCAGTACATTCCCAGCTGGGTGGCCAGGTTAGAGGACGCCCCTTTCGTTCCCGACGTCACCTTCTGATAAATATTTGAATAAGCAAAACGCATTCCCGCGTTGGTATCCTTTGCCTGGGCCAGCTGGGCGAAATAATTGTTGGTGATTTCCGCCACCGCATAGCTGCCCTGATTGATACAGTGTCCAATCTCATGGGCGATGCCCCAGCCGAAGTATCGGCCGCTCTGATACCGTCCCTCGCTGTCGGCCACTACGGGAACTCCGCCCATCATTCCGGCGGATTCCGGCCATTCGATGCCGATATGGTTTCCTGAGGCGTACATAAAGGCGCCGGCAAACATGCGCTGATAACGGATATTCAGATGCCGTCCCGGCAGCCGGTCCACGACGGCGGCGGCATTGGCATTCAATCCCTTATGCTGATAGAACAGATGCATCATCCCTTCCATGGCATCCATGGACGCCAGAATCTTACGCGCCTTTTCCTCCGGGCTGCCATTTCCGGCTCCGGCAAGAATCTGTTTCGCGGGCAGAGACAGCATCATCGTATCCAGCATAATATCGGAAGCGCCCAGAATACAGTTCCGTTCCTCATACCCATAGTTCACCGCGGCATTTCCCGAATCCCTGTGAAGCCGGTTATGGCTCTCCTCCATCTGGCTCACATAGCTCTCCAGCTTTTCCACATAGGCCCTGGTCCTGTTAAGCCGTTCTCCGGCGTCCGCCACCTGATACAGATCAAGCTTCGGCACTTCCACGCCGCCGCTGACCCGCACCGCATACCGGTCATTGGCGTTGCTGCCGGTATACTGCACATAGAGTGCGCCGCCTTTTTCCGTGTCCGTGGAAACAATCGTGGGAATGGTCACCCGGTTTACGCCCACTTTCAGCGCCGCCGCCTGGCCGAACATGGCGCCGGCCTCCGCATGGTACTGGGTGGCCACCAGCTGCAGATTCGTATTTTCCCCTGTCTTTTTCGTGTTGTGTCCCACATAGACCACAATCTCTTCACCGGCCGCCGCCGTAATGCCCAGCGGCTGCCATGCGTTTAAGCCCCCGAAGCCCCGGCCCACATCTCTGGTGCTGATGCTGTTATAAACGAGAACAGAACCGCTCAGATTCACGCTCTTCAAAATGTTCTCTGCGTTTTCCAGCTCCCGAAGAAGCAGCTCTCTGTCCGGATGGGGCTCGCCGCTGACCGGGTCCGGCTCATTGATTTTCGCCCGCAGCCTGTCGATGGTCTCCTGGGTAACGCCCTCTTTCAGTATCGTGTGGAGATCATCCTCGTAAAGAGCCATAATCTCTTCCATCAGCGTATCATAATAGTAAAAATACACTTCGGAAACCGTAACCGTGCCCGACGCCAGATAACGGGACAGGCCGATCTGCAGCTTCTTTACCATAACCGGTTGGGAAAGCTTTAACTGATAATAGATTCTTCCGTTGCCGTCTGTTTTTTTCAGCACCGCAACCTGAGACCTGTCGAAAAAGCCCGCTTTTCCCGTTTCATCCCAATACCGTACCTGGGCATAGCCGTAGGCCACATCCTGGGGCACGATCTCCTGGAACGCGATGGTATCCAGCTTATAAGCCTGGTCGAACTCATAGAACAGCCCGTTTTTCTCGCCCACCGGATTGAAGCCGCCGCTGTCCCAGCTGTCCAGGTTGTAATAGGATGTGGGCGTATGGTCCACGGTTCCCCAAGCGGTGCCTGTGCCGGTATCAAGAGGGCTGTCCACAATTTTGCCGTGGTTGTACCAGGCCTTCTCGATATGGGCGCCCGCCTTGCCCTCCTGTGCCACATTAATCAGATTATATTTGGGCATGGAGGCCGGCGTGATATCCGTCGTCGAAGCCTTTACGGACAGAGAAGGGCCGCTTTCTCCCAGCTCATTTACCCCGGTCACATAGAACACATACTCCGCCCGGTCCTCCAGGCCGGATAGAAGGTAACTGTTTCCTGTAATTCCTTCTATCTTCTGGTAATCCGCATCCTGGCTCTTTTTATAATAAAGGGTGTAGGAATCCGTATCCTCCATTTTCTTCCAGGACACGGCGATGCTTCTGTATTTGCCTACCGCTTTTACATTGTCCGGTTTGTCCGGCTTTTTGCTGGTTTTCGGCGTCACCGTAATCGGGCTGCCGTAGCCGCTGCGCCAGGTACCGTTTACGGACTGCACCTGCACGGTGTATTCCGTATTGTTTTTCAGTTTATCCCCATTCAGAGAAACCACGGCCAGGTTGTTGCGGGCCACCAGCACAGTCTCCTCCAGGTTCGATTCCTCATGCCGGATCAGCACCTCATAGCCCGTCACATTAACGCAGGGCTCCCAGGAGAGCCGGAAATTTTTATTCCCGGCAGTGGCTTCCAGCCCTTTTGGCCTGTCAAGCTGCGGCTCCGGGATACGGTTTTCCATGCCGTTTACAAATTCCACGCTGGAAATCTCCGCCAGGTTCCCTGCGTCCTCCATCCCTGTAATCGTAAAAGTAATCTTTTTCACCGCCACCTGTGCGCCCAGAAAAATCCGGATATTCCCCCTGTCGTCAAGCTCTGCGCGCGTCTCGCCGGAAAGCAGCAGATAATGAACGTTTTTTTCCATCGGAATTTCCGCCGTCTGTTCCGTTCCGGTCTCATCGATATATGTAATGGAGCACAGCGCCTGTCTGACCAGATGCTCCTGGCCCGTTCTGATTACGATACCGTCCATCTGGGAAACCTGGTCTCCTGTCAGGAGAAATTCCAGGCTAACCGGATTCTCTTGTGTGATAACCCCACCGTTTTCGGGAGACAGTTTAACGCCGGATTCCCTTTTCATCAGGCTTAATAAAGCTTCCTCGCCAACCAGAGCCCCTTCGCCGGTCACGGTAGTTCCCTGCACCCCCGAAGCATGGATAGCCGCCGCTGGCACCGATATTTCCGAGCTGGCCTGGGTATCCTCCGCTTTCCTCTGTCCCATGGCAAAGCATTCCAGGTCTGTCAGGTTTACAACACCGTCGCCGTTTAAGTCCGCGTTCGCGATGCCGTCGCCCTCTCCCCGGTCAATAGCGTCCACCAGCCGGTCCCTGTCATCCTGGTCGGCCTTTCCGTCTCCGTTCACGTCGCCGATCCGGAGAACCCCGGGGTGCGGCGCGTCCTCCTCATAGGTCATTCCGCCCAGAAAGCCTGTCATCAGCACGATCGTATATGCCTTCTGGTCTACCAAAATATCCTGGGAATATTCAGAAAATCCAGGTGCTTTCACCGTCAGGGTATATCTGCCCGGGGCGAGCCGTTCAAACCGGAGCCGTTCCTCACGGCCGCCGGCCGCGTCCAGGGTAAGCTTCCCTTCCCCGACGCTTGCACTCGTTCGGGCATCGGTCAGACTGACCGAAAATGTCACGGATTTTCGCAGAATCACTGCCCCTCCAATCGTCACGTCTACCTGACCCAGATTGCCTGACACCTTCCACTCTTCGGCGGCGTTATTGGCCGAAAGGCTGTCCGGGCTCCCTGCGGTTTCCGGGGTTCCTGCGGTTTCCGTGTTTCCTGCGAATTCCGTGTTTTCAGGGGATTCCGAATCTTTTGAGGATTCTGCGCTTCTTGATGAGTCTTCACTCTTTGAGGACTCCGCATTTTCTCCTGAAATACTACTCGGAACCACATCCTGTGCGGCATGGCTGGGGAAAACCGCAGATGCCAGCATAAGCGCCGCCAGCAGGCCTGCCATCTTCTGTCTCATACTCATATACCATCCTCCTGTGTCTATTATACTTGCGAGCATATTTATCTGCCAAATGATTTGCTTTTCTTGCCGAAGTAATGGAAATCTGTTGGCAAATCATTACGAAGTATCTAAGAAAATGTGCCAAGGGCATATTTTATCGTACTCGGCTCACGGGTATATGTACTCTCGGAATCTCAAAAATCAACCAATATGAGATTTCAAATACTATTTTTTACTCCGTTCTATTACCTTATCCGGTTTACGTTTGGACTTTCATTCTAACCGCTTCAGCTATTCTTGTCAATTCATAATATATGGCTAAAAATAAGTTAAAAAATAATTAAAATTTTTGAAACATTCTATGGCCGGCACAGCTCATCAGTGCCATCCCCGCCAGGCAAACCCCCGCCCCAAACCAGAACGCCGCCGCCAGACTGTTCTTTGCCAGCGCCCCAAACGCCAGATTTGTCCCCACGCCCACGCTGTCCAGCAGCATCGCGTGAATGCTTAAAGCGGTAGCCCGGTATTCGGTATGTACCAGGCGGTTCTGTATTTCCGTCTGAAAAGGCTGGAACAAACTGTTGGAAATGCGCAGAACCAGAATCGCGCACACCGAAGGCAGCGCCTTTGCCGACAGTGCCAGCATGGCGCAAGAACAGGCTGCCGTCCCGCCAAACAACAGCCCTGCTGCCTTGAACCCTGCTTTTTTGGTCAGCCGGGCGGAATACACGCCGCACATGCCAAGCAGCGTGGCCGCTATATAAATGTACCCGATTGCCGCATTTCCCAGTCCGCATTTTTCATATTGTAACTGGTTCAGGAAAACCGTGACCGTTTGATGGGTTTCCGTAAGCAAAGCCACGGCCAGCAAAAATAACAGCAGCCTCCGATCTTTAAGCGTACAAACCAGCGTTTCCTTAAACCTGCTAAAACAGATCCGATCCGCCCCTTCCCGGCTCACCTCCGTAAGCCCCAGAGACAAAACCGCCGCGCCTCCGTAGCTGAGCGCCGTAAGAAACCCCGCCAGCCTGTAATTTTCCCCCACAAACAGAGAAAACACCGCCGAGGCCGCTAAAAGACCCGCCATCTGCAGGCTGTTATACATCCCGAATACCTGATGGCTGTTTTCTATTCCATTTCCGCTGCTTTCATTTTCACTCTGACCGCTTTCTGCTTCATTTCCGCCGTTTTCTCTTTCATTCCGGCTGCCTTCGCCTTCACTCCAACCGCTTTCTGTCTCATTTCTGCCACTCTCTCCTTCACCCCTGCTGCTCTCTGCTTTATTCTGATAATTTTTATTTTGTCTCTGACAGGAAAGATAAAGAATGCTCGTATCCACGCCGGACAGCCCTGCGATCACGACGCTTAGCATCACTCGCTCCGCAAGGAATCCCCCGAAGCCTGACGCCCGCCAGAATACGATTTTCGAGAGGAAATAGAGAACACAGCAAAAGACCATGGTTTTCTTATACCCGATCCGGTCCGCCGCAACGCCCCATGCCACTTCCAATAAGATACAAAGAAAAAGAGAAATGCTTTCAATCACCGTAATCTGAAAGACAGACACGCCGCAGGCCTGCCGGTAAAGGGTTGCCACAGGCCCGTAAAATACCATGCCCTGCAAAAAGGCGATGGCATACATCAGATAAATATTCCGTTTCACCGATACATACGTCCTTTCTGAAAAAGCTTAACATATGGAAAAATTTCCATGATGCAGCAAACAGACCCTGTAAAGATAAAATACAGTGCCTGCCGCCTTATCTAATATGAAGCTGTTTCTCAGATTGGACGGTTCATCAATATAGCCTCCTGTTATCTATATGCCGGCATGCAAATTGCTTTGGTTTATTACCGATTACCCTTTGCGCCGGTCAATCCCCGTCAGATTCAGGACGGATGCCATCAGAATTCCCTTTAAATATTGTACCAGACATTCCCCGTATATGCAAAACATTTCATCACTTTACTGCCGTTCACTTTACTTCCACTCATCTTACAACAAACAAAAAATCACCATAAACATCTCTATTGTGGTACAATAGCATAAAATAGAACAGTCAATGACAGCAGACATACAATCGTTCATAATATCGTTATGTAAAAGGACACCCTATGCAAAAAATCCTGATTATCGAAGACGACCCCGCCATCCGCGACGAGCTGTCTCTTCTTTTAAAAAATGAAGGCTATTCCCCATTCGCCCCCTCCGGTTTTACGAACATCCCGGCCCAGGCCGCACAGTATGCCCCGGATCTGATCCTGCTGGATATCAATCTGCCCGGGCGGGATGGATTTTCCCTCTGCGCGGAGCTCAGGAAAATCATTCAGGCTCCGATTATCTTTGTCACCAGCCGGGATTCCGGCCTGGACGAGGTGCGGGCGTTAAGCCTAGGCGGCGACGATTACATCACCAAGCCCTACAGCGTTCCCGTCCTGCTGGCCAGGATCAAAGCCGTCCTTCGCCGGACGGGCAAGGCGGCCGCTTCATCGGATATCTTGGAGTATGACGGCCTGCGGCTGAATCTGACGAAGGGAACCGTGTCAGTAAACATAAAAATGAAGACAGAAACAGGGGCCGTAACAAAACCAGATGCTATAACAGAAACAAAAATTGAGTCAAAAACTGAAGCAAAAACTGAGTCAGCAGCCGCAGCCAAAACAAAAACCGCCATTCTGACCCGCAACGAACTGCAAATCTTAGCCTGCCTGATGTCCCATGCCGGGGAAATCGTCTCCCGGCCCGATCTGATCGAAGCGTTGTGGGATAACCAGATCTACATCGACGACAACACATTAAGCGTCAATGTCACCCGGCTTCGGGGAAAGCTGGCACAGCTTGGCCTTCCCGACTTTATAAAAACCCGCCGTGGAATGGGGTATCAGCTATGACCATTTTAGAATTTTTATCAGACCGCCTGGCTTCCCTGCTGATTCAGGCAGCCTTCGCAGCCGTAACCTTTCTTTTTTTACTGGCAACCGGAACCCAGGCCGGCATTCTGTATCTTTTGTGCGTCGTCTGGTTTCTGGCCCTTTTATGCGCGCAGGTCATTGATTTCTTCCGGCTCAGCTCCCGCTTACAGGAGCTGAATCAGATTATGGAAAACCTAGATCAGAAATACCTCTTTTACGAATGCATCCCCAAAGGCCGGAATATTTATGAGCGCAGACTGACAGATTTATTCCGCAGAGCCGGAAAATCGATGATCGGCGCCGTTTCCGACGCACAGGCGGCGCAAAAGGAATACCGGGAATATGTGGAGAGCTGGGTCCATGAGATCAAGACGCCGATCACAGCGGCAGGACTGATCTGCCGCAACGCCGAACCGGACACCAGACGGAAGCTATCCCCGGAATTGGCCCAGATCGAGGCCCATGTGGAACGGGCTTTGTTTTACGCGCGGGCAGAAAGCCCGGAAAAAGATTTTATCCTCCGGCAAAACGAACTGAGCGTAATCGTCGCCCAGGCCATGGGTCAGCACAAAGCGCTGCTGATACAAAACGGCGTCCGGGTGGAAACCTCCGGACTTGCGCAAACCGTTTACACCGACGGTAAATGGGCAGCGTTTATTCTGGGCCAGCTGCTGCAAAACGCAGTCCGGTACCGGAGCATGGATTCCACCCCTGTAATCATCCTGTTCGCAAAGCCTTTGGGAAAACAGGTGCAGCTGACCGTCTCGGACAACGGCATCGGCATCCCTGCCCACGAGCTGCCCCGGATCTTCGACCGGGGCTTTACCGGCAGCAACGGACGCGTACGGGGCGGCTCTACGGGCATGGGATTATATTTGTGCAGGAAGCTGGCTGACTGTCTGGAGCTGCAGCTGCAGATTTCTTCACAGCCTGCGCATTTCCCGGACTGCGGCTTCACTGCAGGTTCCGGTTCCGGAACCTGCATAACTCTTACGTTTCCGGCAGTACATTCTTCTTCAGACTGATATAAGCCACCGCGATATACACCACATACACCAGAAAGAACACCCCCAGCGAAATAGCCACGATGGCTCCGGGACTTGACAGCCCCACCATAATCTCCGGCTCCGGCTGTTTCGCCAGGTTCAGGATAAAAGGCACGCCGATCAGCAAAGGCGGCACGGCAGGCATGGCATAATAGATGGCAAATTGGGTGCGCAGCGCTTTCGCCATCTCCCGGGCATCCATTCCCAGCTTTTCCAGAAGATCGAACTGACGGCGGTAATGCCGGGATTCACTGAGCTGCTGGATCGTCAGGATCGTAGCGGCAGTCATGGTAAGAGCCAGCGCCAGATAATACAGAGGGAGCACGGTCAGCGCCGTCATATAGGCCGCTGTCCTTTCCTCATAAGCACTGGCATTCACCGTATCGTAGTCATCAAAATCATAGTCATCTTCATCTTTCCTTTCCCGTTCGGCGACTCTGTCACTGATCCCGAACAGATCATCAACCTGTTCCTCCCCTAACGGCTGAACCGTTTTTGCCGCATAGGCGTGATGCAGAAGATCACAGCCCCCCGCCGCTTCGTCGGGAACCACCAGAATATAGCCTTCCCCATTATCCGCGGCGTACCGCTGGATCAGATGCTCGGTATAGACGCCGCCGCAAACCAGCGTCCGGCCACCCACTGTGACCGGCTGTTCAAAGTTTTCCAGCGGTCCGGACAAATATTTTACACAGTGAATCAGATACTGCCCCGGCTCCATCCCGGCCGCCGGATAGCCCGCAATCGCCCGCAAAGCGGCATAATCGCTGTAACGGATCACCGGGTCCTGCCGGTAGTCGTAAAAATATTCGATGCCGTAATCGTCAAGATACTGCCTGACCCCGTCAGTTTCATTCAGACGGATCTCATACTGCAAAGACTGCTCCACAGGAATATTCCTTTCAATGTAATCCAGATATTCCTGATCGACCGGTTTGCCCTTTGCGCCTGCCCCGATATACAGGTCAAAACAGGAATGCTCCGCCGCCCGCCCGTCAAAAATGCCCCGGAATACAAGCCCGGTTCCCAGTACGGCCAGCGTGGCCGTAAACAGCAGGGAAATGGTCGCCATCAGGATGCCCATCGTCCCCAGCTTCGCTGTCAGGGTACGGAACACCAACAGATTCTGCCCCCGGTACTTCCTGGCCGGGCGTTTCTCAAAAAATGCCGGCACACCGGAGGCAAAGGTCAGGAAAAAACCATAGAGAAAAAAGATCACACAGCCTGCGCCGACGATGCCAAGAGGCAGGCTTCCTATCATCAAAAGAAAGGTCCCCACAGCGCCCAGAACAATCGAGAGCGCGAAAATCCTCCGCCGACTCCTGCCTGTTTTAATCATCGCCTCTTCGTTCTGTCTGTCAAAATAGATCAGGTCGTAAATTTTCATCTTCTGAATCCGCTTCCGGCTTTTATAAAGAGCCCGCAGATAGATCAGAAGAAAATAGACCAGCGTCAGTCCCGCCGCCGGAAGAGAAAAAGCCAGGGAAAACCCATAAGGCATTTCAAAAAGCGCCAGTATGACAGCCCGCAGCGCCTGAAACAACAGATTGCCAAGTATCAGCCCCAAACCTAAGGCGCAGCCGCCTACGGCCAGATTTTCCAGGAAAAACAGCCGGGCTACCTGCCTGTTGTCCAGACCGATCAGAATATATGTGCCCAGCTCCCGGCTGCGGCGGGTCAGCATAAAATTGGCGGCGTAGGATACCAGCCAGCCGAAGATGCACACCACCACAATACTGGCCAGGACAATCACCATGGGCAGCGAGGACATCATGGAATACAGCTTCTTGATTTCCCCGGAAAACACCAGCCCGTTAAAGGCGTACAGCAGCGCGGCCGCCATAATAATCGTGACAAAATAGACCAAATAATCGGCGGCCTGCCGCTTCGCGTTGCGTAAAGACAGCTTAGATAACGTCACTGATATCACCTCCCAGCGTGGCCAGCACATCCAGAATTTCATGGTAGAACACCGGACGGGGACGTTCTCCCCGCAGCAATTCATTAAAAATCCGTCCGTCCTTTAAAAACAGCACCCGTTTCGCATAGCCGGCGCTGTAGGCATCGTGAGTAACCATCAGAATCGTGGCCCCCATATCCCGGTTCATCTGGGTCATAATTTCCAGAAGATTTTTGGAGGCTTTCGAGTCCAGCGCCCCGGTAGGCTCGTCGGCCAGAAGCAGCGACTGCCCCGCCACCATAGCCCGGGCACAGGCCGCCCGCTGCTTCTGCCCGCCGGAGATCTGATAGGGAAATTTCCCTAGAATATCGGTAATCCCCAGCTTCGCGGCAACCTTGTACACCTGTCGTTTTACGCCTGCAGCATCGGCATGGTTCAAGGAAAGTGCCAGGCCAATATTTTCTTCCACAGTCAGCGTATCCAGCAGATTAAAATCCTGAAAGACAAAACCCAGCCGCTCCCGCCGAAATCGAGCAAGCTCTGCCGCGGGAAGCTCCGCGATGTTCTCTCCGTCCAGCCAAATCTCTCCGGCGCTTACCGTGTCAATCGTGGAAATACAGTTCAAAAGCGTCGTCTTCCCGCTGCCCGACGCCCCCATAATGGCGATAAATTCCCCTTGGGCCACGTCAAAGCTGATCCGGTCTAACGCCTTCGTCACATTGTTTTTACTGCCGTAATATTTTTCGATGTTTTTTACCTGTAGCATATCATCCCTCCGATTATTCGTAAGAATACCCCTGCCTCTCCCACGGGCTAGGAGCAGTTCGTCAAAGCCTCCTGCAAATATGTCCGGATATTTTTATACCAGGATTTTCTGATGAAACCATCATACACCGGATAACGGGATTTTGGTATCGAATTGATATGAAGAAATCTTTCGTTTTTGTAAGATTGATATCTTTCAAAGATATGTAAAGGTTTTCCACTCTGTCCTGCCGCAGTGAGATCCTGCCCGGAGGGCTTTTGATATCATAGGGAAGTTCGGAGGATTTTCCTATGGTGATTCGGGTGTCAAAAGGGGCTGATCCATGAATTTTATAACAAAAAAGAACCGGCCAAACAAAAAACTATGTCGCCCGATTCTTTCTGTAACATATCCTTCAGGTTTCAACTTGGAAGAAAGGTATGTGTAGTCTTTTCTAGCTTTCCGGTCTGCCCTATTGCTGCAGACGAAATACTGCTTGTTTCTGAAAATGTTCCTTATTTCGTGCGGTGATAAAAAAGATACCGTTCCAATTCACTCATGTAAACCCCGGCATTTTGTTTCAATCCCGCATTTTCCAAAGTAGAAGCCCAGCTTTCATAATATTTTTTAAAATCCATGCTTGCGTTTACATCTTGATGGCTGCTAAGTGCCATAAGTGGTATCCCGCTGCTTGCCTTTACACTTTTGTCCCCCCGCTGTGCCAGATGGACACGCAATGCCGTCATCTCTGCAGGCGTGGCATTTTCTGCATTCACATCGTTTAAATGAATTTTCTGAGTAAAACTTTTTCCATGAATATCTTTTCCTTCAACATACATAACCGGATCAACATCTGTGGAGCTTTCATCATATTTCATGTGAAGTTCCTGCCCCGAAACAGGGCTGAACTCACTATGTAAATAACCCATTTTTAACGTACCATGAAAATTACCGCCGGGAGCAGCTGATGCCTGCTCACTTGTCCCGCTTTTTCCAAAAACATTTTTCATATTATTTCTGCAAGCAGTTGCTGTCGGATATCCTGCCATGGGATAGCCTACGCCTTGTAAACCTGATACACTCATATTTCCTCCTCAAGCTATCTTTTTCATTTATGCCTTTAATTGTACCGATCTCTCTAAAAACTTTCTACAATTCTGAAAATGCTGCAATTTATTTATCATAAAAGCCCGCAATACAAATTTCAGTTAGGTATAAATTATACAGGACTACAAATAAATTGTCAAACACCTTTTTCACTACCCACTCCATATCCGAAAACTTCTAAACCGAAAAAGCCGCATAATGATGATTCAAAATATACCTCCACTATATTGCCCACACCGCTACATTGTGCTAAGATAAATAACAGTTCAATTACACAAATTTTTTTCACACTGATACGAAAATTTTTTATCAAAGAGGTACATTATGAACCCTATCTTAATAAGAAACCTGACGATCGGCGAAGGCCGTCCGAAGATCTGCGTCCCCATCGTCGGCCAGACAGCGGAGGACATTCTCCGAGAGGCAAGGAACTTTGTTTCTATTCCGGCAGATTTGGCAGAGTGGCGGGCTGACTGGTATGAGGATGTGTCTGCGCCGGAAAAAGTCCTTGCTACGGCTAGAGCCCTGCGGGAAGCGCTGGGGGAGATTCCTCTGCTCTTTACTTTCCGCACTGTGGCGGAAGGCGGGGAAAAAGAGATCGGCAGCGATTATTATGAACTGCTGAACCGTTCCATAGCGGAAAGCGGATATGTGGATCTGATCGATGTGGAAGCCTTTGGCAAGGAAGCTACTGCCGCCCGGATCATAGCGGCTGCACATGGCTGCGGCGTAAAGGTGGTTGGCTCCAATCATGAGTTTCAGAGGACGCCTTCCAAAGCGGAAATCGTGGACAGGCTGTGTCGGATACGGCAGCTGGGTGCGGACATCCCCAAAATCGCAGTAATGCCACAGTCCGAACAGGACGTATTGACACTGCTTTCGGCCACTCTGGAAATGTCCCGGCATCATACCGACTGTCCGATTATCACCATGGCCATGGCCAAAACCGGTTTGATCAGCCGGCTGGCCGGAGAAAGCTTCGGCTCCGCCGTCACCTTCGGCTCCGCCTCCAAAGCCTCCGCCCCCGGGCAGATCGGCGTAGGGGAGCTTAAGCAGGTGCTGGACATTATTCACGACAGCCTGCAATAGGGCAAATATAATTATAAAAGAACTGTAGCGGTATTAAAATTAAAAGCGGTACTAAATTTAGGAGGAACATATACTATGGATTACGCAAAAGAATCTCTGAAATTACACGAAGAATGGAAAGGAAAGATCGAGGTGGTCTCCCGGGCAAAGGTGGACAGCAGGGAAGCCCTGGCGCTGGCCTATACGCCGGGCGTGGCACAGCCCTGCCTGGAAATCCGGAAAGACCCGGCCAAAAGCTTCGACCTGACCCGACGCTGGAATACGGTTGCGGTAGTTACCGACGGCACCGCCGTTCTGGGCCTTGGCGACATCGGCCCGGAAGCCGGCATGCCTGTGATGGAGGGCAAATGCGTCCTGTTCAAGGAATTCGGCGGCGTGGACGCCATCCCGCTGTGCGTGCGCAGCAAGGATGTGGACGATATCGTAAAGACCGTTTCCCTGCTGGCCGGCAGCTTCGGCGGCGTCAATTTGGAGGATATCTCCGCCCCCCGCTGCTTTGAGATTGAAGAAAAGCTGAAAAAAATATGCGATATCCCGATTTTCCACGACGATCAGCACGGCACGGCGGTGATCACCATGGCCGGTATGGTCAATGCGCTGAAAGTAGTGGGGAAAAAGCTGGAGGATGTGAAGATCGTCACCAGCGGCGCAGGCGCGGCAGGCATCGCAATCATTAAGCTGATGATGAGCATGGGCTTAAAAAACGTGATTATGACAGACCGTACCGGAGCCATCTACGAGGGCCGGGAAAACCTGAATCCGGTGAAAGAAGAAATGGCGAAAATCACAAACCGGAATAAAGAAAAAGGAACGCTGGCCGAAGTCATCAAGGGCGCCGACGTGTTTATCGGCGTTTCCGCCCCCGGCACGCTGACCCCCGAAATGGTCAGGACTATGTCAAAAGATCCGATTATTTTTGCCTGCGCCAACCCTGTTCCCGAGATCTTCCCCGACGAGGCAAAGGCCTCAGGGGCCGCCGTGGTATCCACGGGCCGCAGCGACTTCCCCAACCAGGTAAACAACGTGCTCTGCTTCCCCGGCATTTTCCGGGGCGCCCTGGATGTCCGTGCAAGCCAGATCACGGAAAATATGAAAATCGCCGCCGCCTACGCCATTGCCGGGCTGGTCAGCGACGAGGAGCTGAATGCGGACTATATCCTGCCCTATGCCTTTGACCCCAGGGTAAAGGATGCCGTGGCAAAGGCAACTGCAGAGGCCGCGCGCAAGGACGGGGTAGCGAGAATCTAATTCAATGTACTCTCAAAGTCTCCCGGTGTCTGATTTCATGAGATTTCGAGAGTACATATTAAAATATAAGGAGCTTATTTATGGGATATGAAACAGAATACCGAATCGAACATGATACCATGGGCGAGGTACAGGTTCCCGTCTCCTGCCGCTGGGGAGCACAGACTCAGCGCAGCAAAGAGAATTTTAAGATCGGCGGCCAGCGCCAGCCCATGGAAATCATCCGGGCGTTCAGCTACTTAAAAGAAGCCTGTGCCTGCGTCAATGCCCGGGAAGGAAAACTGACACCGGAACAGGCCGAAGCCGTTTCCGCCGCATGTGAAGAAATCCGGGCCGGGAAATGGGACGAGGAATTTCCCCTTGTGGTATGGCAGACCGGCAGCGGCACCCAGACCAACATGAATGTCAACGAGGTGATCGCCCATCTGGCGGCAGACCGGAACGTGGCGCTGCACCCCAACGACCATGTAAACTGCTCCCAGTCCAGCAATGATACCTTCCCCTCCGCCCTGCACATCGCCGCCGTCCTGACGGTGACGGAAAATGTGCTGCCCGCGGCCCGCAGGCTGGAGGAATCCTTTGCCGCGCTGGAAGCAAAATATCCTGACCTGATCCGGATCGGCCGCACCCATTTACAGGATGCCACCCCCTTAAAGTTTGCACAGGAGGTTTCCGGCTGGCGGGAGCTTGTGGCCGCCCCCTGCCGGATGATGGAGCTTTCATTAACCCAGCTTCGCCAGCTGGCCATCGGCGGCACCGCCGTGGGCACCGGCCTGAACGCCCCCGCCGGGTTCGACCGGAAGGTATGCGCGGAATTAAGCCGGCTGACCGGCATTGCCTTTGAGCCTGACTCTAATAAATTTCATGCGCTGACCAGCAAGGACGCCCTGGTATTTGCCCACGGCGCCTTAAAAGCGCTGGCCTGCAACCTGATGAAAATCGCCAACGATATCCGCTTCGAGGCCAGCGGCCCCCGCTGCGGCATGGGAGAACTGCATATTCCCGAGAACGAGCCCGGCAGCAGCATTATGCCCGGCAAGGTGAATCCCACCCAGTGCGAAGCCGTGACCATGGTGGCCGTACAGGTGATGGGCAATGACACCGCCATCAGCGTGGCCGCCTCCCAGGGGAATTTCCAGTTAAATGTCTTTCTGCCGGTCTGTGCCTATAACTTTATGCTCTCGGCAAGGCTTTTAACCGACGCCATGGATTCCTTCCGCATCCACTGCGTGGACGGCATCACAGCCGATGAGAAACAGATGGCAGGGAACCTGAACCGGTCTTTGATGCTGGTCACTTGCCTGACCCCTGAAATCGGCTACGAAAGAGCCGCCCAATGCGCGAAAAAAGCGCTTCATGACGGCTCTACGTTAAAAGAGGCTGTGCTGGCCTTAGGATATCTGGACGAGGCCGCTTATGACATATTGGTGCGCCCGGAGAAGATGGTGTAAATCAATCTCTCCTGAGCGCCTCGATCGGACTCAGCTTCGCCGCCTTTTTAGCCGGATAAATCCCGAAGAAGATACCTACGCCGCAGGAAAACAGCGTCGCCATCAGGATGGCGGAGGGCTGCACCTGCGGATCGAAAGGCAGAATGCTGCAGATCAGGTAGGCGCCGCCCACGCCGATCAGAATCCCGATCAGTCCTCCGAAGGCCGTGATAATGGCCGACTCCGCCAGGAACTGGGTCATAATCGACCCGGTTCTGGCTCCCAGTCCCTTTCTGATACCAATCTCCCTGGTCCGCTCCGTCACGGATACCAGCATGATATTCATGACGCCGATCCCGCCTACCAGCAGGGAAATAGCCGCCACCAGCATAATAAACACGGTCAGCATATCGAGAACGCTGGTGATCTCACTCATCTGGTCCGCGAACTGCTGTACCAGGAAAGCGCCTTCATTTTTCACCTGATGCCGTGTCTCCAGAAGATTCATGGCATCCTCCGTCACCTGGGAGGAATACCGGTTGCCTTCCGAGAAGATATAAATATCCTGAAATTCATCAGATTCTATTCCATAATTGGCCAGAGCCGTAATGGGAATTTCCAGATACAAAGGCTGCCCCTCATAGCTGCCGTTAAAAAACCCTTCCTCCTGATCTTTCCTGATGCCAATGATCTTAAATTCCTTCGTTCCCATGCCCCACAAATCGATTTCTATGGACATACCCACCACATCGTCGCTGCCGAACAGCTTTCTGGCATCGCTCTGGGTGATCACGCATACCATCCGGTTGGATTCATAATCGGATTCGTTGAAAAACCGGCCCCGGAACACCGGATTGGGGGAGGAGTATTCCAGATCCGGCATACCGGCCTGCAGGATCACGTCAAATTTCCCTTTAAAGCTTTCTACCTCTGTCCAATAGCTTTCGTAAACCGTGGCTCCTTTTACATGGTCCACCTTGGACTTGATAGCCTCCACGTCTTTTTTGGTAATATAGACCGTTCCGGCCTGCCGGTTTGTATTGGAATTCATGTAGATCTGGCCGTCCCCTAAGCTGTTCAGCTGATCGCTGATCTCTTTTTTGGCGCCGTTTCCGAGGGACATAATCAGAATAACCGACGAGATACCGATAATGATGCCCAGCATGGTCAGAAAGGAACGGCCTTTGTTCGTCCTGATATTTTTCAGGGCCATTTTCACATATTCAAAGATCTGAAACATAGATGCCCCTTCCTATTTATAGTTCCGCAACTTCCCTCCCAAGCCCCCTGAACCTGGGAGAATTTCCAGCCACTAAAGTGTCTGGAAATCCTCCCGGGGCTTGTACGGTACGTTGCTGTTTTTCTGATTGAACCCTTGACACTACCTCTGCCCCCAACGAAGTTTCCTGCTGATTTGCTGAAGTTTCCTGAGCACCCTCAGACTGTCCGTCCTCTGTTTCCGGCGCTTCAGCCGGCTGCCCGTCCATTCCTTCCATCTGTCCGAAGCCAATCGTCTCTGCCTGGCTGCCCTCCACAAGGCCCTGGGGCAGAACCGGAATCACCTGGTCGCCTTCTTTTAAGCCTCCGGTTACTTCAATATAATCGTCGGTGGACAGCCCCATGGTAATCAGGCGCACAGCCACAACGCCATTTTCCAGTACATAACAGAAAGGACCGTCCTTTCCCTCATTCAAAGCCTCCGAGGGGATCAGCAGCACGTCTTCGGCACTGTCCAGAGAAATCAGCGCCTTCGCCTCCATCCCCAGATAAATATTCTCGTCCGGATTGTCAATATGAATAAACGCGGAAACCACCGGCACATTCTGGCTGTTCATGGTGGCGGTATGGCTGATCCGCTCCACCGTTCCCTGATAGGTATTGCCCACGGAAGTTACCACGGCTTTCTGTCCTACCCTTACCTTTTCCAGGTCATTTTTATTGACTGACACTTCCACGCTCACATTCTGAGCGTTGGAAATCGTAAACATCTCCGTTCCGGCAGAGGCCAGACTGCCCTCCGTCACCTTCACATCGGTGATAATACCGGAAAATTCCGCCAGGATTCCTCCCTTCGCCATATCGATCCGTTCTTTTACGGTCATGGCCGACAGCTGGGACAGGTTGTTGCTGATCTGCAGCTTGTTTCTCGTCTCCCCGCTCATAATGCCGGCTTCTGCGGAATCCCGCTTTCCTTCTGCCTCCGCAAGATCCGATTTCAGCTCGGCCAGCTCAGAGGATGCCTTTTCATAGCGGCTCTGCAGATCAGCCTGGGCTACTTGTCTGTCTCCGTCCTCGCCCGTGGAAAGCTTGGAAAGCTCCCCGGATATCTCAATCTGGCGGATATTCAGTTTAGACAGCCTCTCATTCAGCTGATCGATGTCTTTTTCCAGCTCCGCCTTTCTCTGGTTCAGGCTGGCTATATCCGCGGCTGTCTGATTGGCGGAAACACTCTCCTTCTCACTGAGCTGTCTCTGGATTTCCGTCAGCTCATTCTGCTTTCTTTGCAGATCCAGGCTTTTTTCCGTCTTCTCTTTATCCACCTTCGTGTTCTCATCAGTCAGCTCATTCCGTCTGTTATTCATCCAGTTGGCATCATCGGCGGATTTTTTCGTGGCATCCTTGGACAGATTATCCAGGCTGGCCTTTAAAGCGTCCACCTCAGCCTCCTTCTGATCCACCTGCCGCTGCAAAATAGCCGCACTCTGGGCGTTGGTCTGATATTTGGAAGCATTTTTGCCGCCCTCGGCCATGGCTTCCCGATAAGAAGCCATCGTGGAGTCAAAATTCAGCTGTGCCTCCTGATATTCCTCCTCCAGGTCGGTCAGCCGGAAAGAAGCCAGCTTCTGCCCGGCCGTCACATATTCCCCCAGCTTCACGTCACACTTTTCCACCACCGCGCCCACCGGGGAGAAATAGGTCTTCATCTCCTCAGTCTGCATCACGCCGGTGGTATCCAAAGTCTCGGCAATGTCTCCCCGCCCCACCGTATAGGTTTCCACCTGAGGCAGCGCCACTTCCTTCGGCATCATGGCTTTCACCGCCACTGTCAGCACAACCAGCGCCAGCACCGCCGGAATAATCATCTTCTTATATTTCCTCTTGCCCGTCCTTTCCGGCTTTTCCAGCTTCATTTCGCCCTGGCTCCGCTTTTTCCAAAACTTTAATTGCTTCATTTCGTCCACTCCTGGTTATGTAATGATTTATTATGAAAGTCTGGTGTCCGATTCCACCTTGCCGTCGCTGATCCGTATGACCCGTTTCGCCTGCGCCGCAATTTCATTGTCGTGGGTAATCAGGATCACCGTTCTCCCCCCGGCATTCAGATCTTTTAAAATCTGCAGGATTTCTTTTGTGGCGCCGGTATCCAGATTTCCCGTGGGCTCGTCGGCCAGGATCACCGGAGGCGCCGCCGCGATGGCTCTGGCGATGGCCACACGCTGCTGCTGGCCGCCGGACATCTGAGAGGGCCGGTGGTCCAGCCGGTGAGAAAGCCCCACCTGAGTCAGCGCCGCCACCGCCAGCTCCCTTTGCTCCCGTTTGCTGACGCCTCTGTAAAAAAGGGGCACCTCCACGTTTTCTATGGCATTCAGTCCCGGAATCAGGTTAAAGCCCTGAAAGATAAAACCGATCTCCTTATTCCTGATATCCGAAAGCTGATTGTCCGTCAATGTAGCCACATTCACCCCATTCAGCGCATAGGTGCCGCTGGTCGGCACATCCAGACAGCCCAGCATATTCATCAGCGTGGATTTCCCGGAACCGGACTGGCCGATAATGGCCACCAGCTCCCCCCGCCCGATTTCCAGGCTCACATGGTTCAGCGCCCACACCTCATTCTCGCCGGGATTGTACACCTTGCACATGTCTTTGATACTGATCAGAGGGATTTCATTTTCCAAACACATTCACCTCATTTCTAAACAGCTCCGTCTTCTGCCTGCGCCGCGCCCGCACCGTCGATACGGGCCGGACAGTGCGATAAGCTTGTTTATTATATGTAAGGATTCTTATGGGCTTTCGTGGAATATTTGATAAATATCCTTAAAAATTCTTTTGATTTTCTTAAATGTCCTTGAATTTCCATATTCGCCGGTGCTGTCATCCCTGTGCCCATTCCCTTCCTTTCTGTTTGTGAATTTTTAGAAAACAGAATTTTTTTCTTTTTCTTTCATTTTTTTCATAAAAATCGTTGACACGAAAGATAGATTGTGGTAGAATTCATATTCGTGAGTGGTAAGTAACAGATCGCGCACAGCAATAAGCTACCTTGGCGCAGTCGGTAGCGCGCATCCTTGGTAAGGATGAGGTCGGCGGTTCAAGTCCGCTAGGTAGCTCTGATAAGAGTAAAAAATAAAGACTTTTCGAGGTATAACCTCGGGAAGTCTTTATTTCGTTACAGGACAAATTCCGTTGAAATTCCGGCATAAAATCATTTGACATATCCTCTCTTGCCATCTCAACCAGGCAATGCTATAATAATCGCGTCAAAAATCAAAACACACAAAAAGAGACTGATAACACAATGCCTTTATTAAACTACCTTTTAACCGGATTTCTGGACACTCTGACAGGTCATCTTGTGCTGGTGATCTACCTGCTGGCGGTGACAGACGAACGGGCGGTGGCAAGGCGGCTGAAAAAACTGCCGCCGCTGCTTTTATCTCCCCTCATTGCCGTCCTGCTTTCTGCCGGACTGTACGCTGTCCCGGAATTAATTATGTTTCAATATTATATCCTCTCTCTCGCCATTCTTGCCATGTGTACCTTATGGGCGCGGTGGGCATGGCGGTTTGGATTCTGGCAGGCCTTCGCCGCCACCTGTATGGCGGCTATTTTTCAGGTGGCAGAATCCACGCTGTCCAGGACACTGAACGAAAATTTCCCCTTCGCGGCGGCATTGGCGATCTATTTAAGCATCGGCATAGCCATCGCCCTGCTGCTGTACAGGCTGCGGTTCGGAAAGTGGTTTCGTCTGCTCTTGGACAACGAACCCTCGCCCTGGCGGACAGCCATCCTGATTTTCATGCTGATGGCTGTTATAGAGATGTTTTTTCGGTTACTGTACGGCATAAAGTCCCAGTTCCTGGTGTTCTACTATCTGTTGGTTATAGTGATGGTAGCACTGATCGCCGCACTGATGATCTACCTGGCACAGCGGTTTGACGCCCTTAGGAAAATACAGGCACAGCAGGACATGATTGCCCAGCAGCGACTCTACGAACAGGATCTGGAGATGATCCGCCGCGAGGTCCGCGCATTCCGCCATGACTATAAAAACCTTCTGGCAGGCCTATCCGAACAGGCGGCTGCCGGAGAACTGGAGCAGCTGCGCCATACCCTGGCCGAACTGGACGCCGGATTTGACCTGCGGCTCGGAAGGAAAATCCATGCATCCGCGCAAATCGGGAACCTGCGGATTCCGGAAGTCAGGAGTCTCCTTTTAAGCAAACTCACCGTTATGGGCAAAGAAGGCGTAGAGTGCCGTCTGGAAGTGCTTTACCCTGTAACGACGGTGGGTATGGACATATGGGATTTCGTCCGCTGCCTGGGCATTCTGACAGACAACGCGACGGAGGCCGCAGCGGATACGGAACAGCCCTGGGTAGAAATCCTTTTGCTGGCGCAGGATAAACAGGTGTTGTTTCGGATATCCAACTCCTACGTAAATATCATCGAACCGGAAAACATGTGGAGCGACGGCTGGTCCACCAAGGGCGCGGGCCGGGGACTGGGCCTGTCCGGCTATCAGCGCATTCTGGAGAACTATCCCAACGCCTCTCCCTGCACCAGCTGGGAAAACGGCGTCTTTGTCCAGGAATTGACAGTGGAGGGCAGACTATGATCGGAATCTATCTCTGCGACGACGAGGAGACAATCCGCCGCCAGATTAATACCGCCTTGGAACGGAAAATTCTGATAGAAAACTACGATATGAAAGTCCTGTGCAGCGCTGCCGGCGCCCAGGAGCTTTTGGATGCCATAGAAGACGGGAAACAAGGCGTCTACTTTCTGGATGTGGAGCTGAAAGACGGGGAATGGGACGGTTTTTTGCTGGGGCAAGAGCTTCGGCGGCGAGACCCCCACGGCACCTTGGTTTACATCACCGGCCATAAAGACCTGGCCTGGCGCACATTCCAGTATCATCTGGAAGCCTTTGACTACATTGTAAAAGAGCCGGAACAGATCGGCCGGACGGCGGCACGGTGTCTGGAAGAAATCCACACACGGCTGCTGGCCAGGCGTCAGTCCCCCGGAGAGATGTTTACTCTGCGGACGGGAGAAATGGCGCGCCATATCCCCTTGCAGGATATCCTCTTTTTTGAAACCGCCTCCGCATCTCACCACATTTTTCTTCATACCTCCGGCAGCCGGATGGATTTTTTAGGCAGCCTTAATGAACTGGAAACACAGCTGGGAGACCGGTTTATCCGCACTCACCGGGCCTATCTGGTGGCGGCGGATAAGATTGAAGCGGTAGACTGGAAACAGAATAAGCTGTGGGCCGGCGGCCATGAATGTCTGCTTTCCCGCGCCGGAAAAGCAAAACTGCGCAGAATAATGGGAGGAGACCGATGAGGGTTCCTCCTTTTTTGTTTCGTGTACTCCCGACGTTTCACAACGTTTGATTTTGTGCGGCTCCCAGATTACATTTCAGGAAATTTTGCTGTTTATTCAGGAAATTGGAACCACAAAAAACACCTGATATGGTATGTTTTCAGTGACAGTCAACAGAATGATAAAAGGTATCTGATGAATGCTTTGACGGCATTCAGCGTATGCCTGCAGCAACAAAAGACAGCATGACAGACGAGGAGGTGAGCATATGGCGAAGAAAGAACGTTTTGTGGAAGTCTACTCTCAGGGCGTTATGAATGTGGCAAAGATCATCGTTGACAGGGAAACCGGCGTAAATTACCTGCTGGCCTCCCACGATCTGAGAGTGGGCACCGGACTGACCGTACTGGTGGATCAGGATGGCAAGCCTGTTGTAACCCCGGTGGATTAGAAAGACCTGCCAACCTGCCTTTCATCCGAATCATGTATAATTGCGTTGTAAATCGCG
>CAJUPT010000001.1:202046-214834 GCA_910588405.1 uncultured Lachnospiraceae bacterium
ATTTCATGCAGTATATTCATCTTTTCCTTTCCCGGCAAGTCTACCGCGGTATTCCGGCAGATCCGGACATTTTCTCCTTTTTCGCGGTATCCTTCAAAACCTTTTACGGCCGGACACGCACGCAGGAAGAGCTTCATATCGCCCGCACCACCTGCCTGTACCGGGTAAAACGAATCGAGGAGATCGGAGGCTTCAGTCTGAATGACCCGGATACGGCGCTTTATCTGAAGATGATGACAAGGGTGATGGAGTGAGGGCAGCCTCTTCCTTTTCCAGGCTCCGCCTGCAGCAAACTGCCAACAGGACTATCATAATCACCCAGCTTAAAATATAACTGAGGTAAATCACGCGCATATCATGCCGCAGCGGCAGAAGAAGGCTGCACCAGACAATCCGGAAGGCGCAGTAGCACAGTATGGTGACTGCCATTGGGGAAAAGGTATGCCCCATTCCCCGCAGAACGCCGATATAGACCTGATTGACCGCATAGAGACAATAAAAGGGAAATATATAACGAATCGCCGTCTGTGCGTTTTCAAGCACAGCCTGGTCTGTGGTAAAAATCGCCAGCACCAACGGTTCGGCCGCCAGCAAAAGCGCTGCGAATACCGCCCAGAGTCCCAGACCGACCCACACGCTGATTCGCATCCCTGTCCGGATGCGCTCAAACTGCCCCGCACCGGCATTCTGGCCCGCAAAGCTGGTCACGGCGATACCCAGAGAAAAGAGGGGGAAATATAAAAATCCCTCTGCTTTTGAAAAGACCGTCATCCCGGCCATAGCCGCCGTCCCGAAGGAATTAATGCTGGTCTGAATCACCAGAGAGGAAATGCTCATGAAAACCGCCTGCAGCCCGGCAGGTATCCCTGCGGCCGCCAGCAACTTCAACTGCGCCCCATGCATCCGGACGCCGGAGAACCGTAGCCGAAACGCTGGGCTCAGCCGCTTAAGCCTGCCCCATACAAGAACAGCGGAAAGGAACTGAGACAGCAGCGTAGCGGCGGCAGCGCCCTGGACATCCAGATGCCATACCACTACAAACAGGTAGTCCAGACCGATATTCAGGGCGGAACAGAAGGTCAGATAATAAAGGGGCGAGCGGGTATTACCCAGTGCGCGCAAAATGGCCGTTCCCACGTTATAAACCAGCTGGGGAGCCATGCCCCAGAAGCAGATTCGCAGATAGCGCCTGCAAGGCTCCATCGCGTCCTGGGGCGTGCCCAGCCAGAAAAGGAGCCGGTCGGTTCCTGCAAATCCCGCAGCCTGGAATACAACGCCAAAGGCCAGGGCTGCGGCAACAGCCGTATGTATACATGCTTTCAGACGCTCATACTGTCCGGCTCCGAACATTTGCGCCGCCACCACGCTGACGCCTGTGGAAAGACCGATAAAAAAATTTACCATAACCGACAGAAGCAGCCCTGCGGAGCCCACCGCCGCCAGTCCCACTGCTCCTGCCGCCTGTCCGATGATGGACGCGTCGGCAATATTATAAAACTGCTGTAAAAGCTGGGAAAGCAAAACCGGCAGCGCCAGCTGTAATAACTCACGTCCAATCGGCCCCTCCGTCATGCAAAGCTGTCCATCATGTTCCATTTCGGCTTCCCCTTTACTTTCCCTTTCAGTGTCATCAATCCTTTGACACAATTATACCACTTTCCCTATTTGGGGGATATATCCGTTTATTTATCGGCAGGTATAAGGATTTCTTATATCTGAGGAATGCCAGCGTTTTTCGTTCTCCATATTCAGGTTTATTACCCGTTTCCAATTTTACGCGATCCACCAGGTGCCGTCCGATGCCTGACAGATCGAACCTACATCTTCCGACAGCGCATTTCCCTCGTAATCTCTGACGATTACCTTGCAGTAATAATGATATTCATCTGTCGCGCGGTCTTTTTCATCGTCCCAGCCCTCTTCAACCCAGGCTTCAAAATATATCTTCCCATCATCCATAAAAATGGCGTGTTCATTATTCTCTGCCGGAAAAGATATTTTTTCGGGATAATAGCATGAAAAATAATCTTCCTGGCTGACAATGTGCACCGAATCCCCGATGATTCGCAGATTATATAAATTAACTTCCTCCGTACTCAGCTCTGTTACCTTTTCCATAACCTTTTCAGGGATGTAGCGGTACAAAGCGATCCTCTTTTCGTCATAATCGCCTTGCAGGAAATAGTAAAACCCCTCCGTATAAACAGGATCGCTGTAAACAACATTTTTCTTCTTTGCGAATGGCCTGTATACATTACCCGACTGAAAATCAAAAAACATGATAACAGAGCCCTGATATCCGCCTGATTTTGCCCACGTAATCAGATCGTAAAAATCCTTTGTATCTGAATGCGCAAAAGCCAACCTGTCCTGGCCGATGATCTTTTCTATATATCTTCCTTCGACTTCTTTAAAACGCTTTATCAATATAATTTCCCCTTATCGATTATCCCGGCCGGGTCTTTTGATGATTTCTCCCTGATTTCCATATGCACTGCTGCCTCCTCGTATTTTGTATGTTATATTGTACCACGGTCATACTGAAATGTCATTTTCTTTTTCCAGCCGGCTCATTCTCGGTTTATTCCTTAGACTTTTCCCGAAACGCCTGCTTTTCCTTTTCTATCCCAGAACAAAAAAAGAAACAAAAAAGATAAAAATTACCGATTGAACCCCGGAGAATTTTATGGTACGATAAGCCCGAGCATTATTTCTATCGAGCCTGTCTTGCGGACGGCGGCCTGTAAGGCTAGGCTTATGGAAAAATGCATCGCTTTCTATTTTTATCCCCATAATCTAAAAAATGTCTGAAAAGCAGGGGACGCGGGCTCCGGGCATATACATAAGCCGTGCCGCGCCTGCGCCGTTTTATCAGACGAGAAGGAGAAACCATTATGACAACCGCCAAAACCTTTTCCACCAGATACATGGTGGAGCTTGCGCTGATGATCGCCATCGTTTTTCTGATGTCTTTCACCCCGTTAGGCTATATCCGCACGCCCGGACTGTCCGTCACGCTGCTGACCGTCCCGGTAGCCGTGGGAGCCGTGATTTTAGGCCCCGCAGGCGGCGCGATCTGCGGCCTGGCCTTCGGCGTTACCAGCTTTTATCAGTGCTTTAGTACCACATTCGGCACTATGCTGCTGTCCATCAACCCGGCGGGGGCTTTCGTCACCTGCATCGTCCCCCGTGTGCTGGAAGGATGGCTGACCGGACTGCTGTTCGCTTTCCTCTACGGCCGCGTCAGAACCCGGAAGATTTCCTATTATGGAGCCAGCCTGGCCTGCCCGCTGTTAAACACCCTGCTCTTTATGAGTTCTCTGGTGCTGTTTTTCTACCGTTCCGATTATATTCAGGGAATGGCCGCCGGAATGGGCGTGGGCAATCCCTTCGCCTTTGTACTGGCCTTCGTGGGCGTACAGGGTGTGATCGAAGCGATCCTGTGCTTTATGATCGCCAGCGTCGTTTCACGGACATTGTATGGGGTACTGGGGAAAAATTGACAGGGCTTTTCCTTTAATCTGAACCAAAATTTAATCTGAATCAAAAAATGAACGCTGATTATATCCTCAACGATATAATCAGCGTATTTTATTGCGAAGTATCAAAGTATCCGGCAAAATGTGCCGGTGGCACATCTTCGGATATCCATATCCAATATCCATTCCGCCTCACCCGGCATCTACCTGATAAATCCGATACTCCTCCACCTGCTTTAACAGCGTAAACGTAAGCCCTTCCCGGTTATAAACCTCCAGGTCATTGACCGACAGCACATAATCCACGCCCATCTTTCCGATATCCCTGATATCCAAAAATACATTCAGCCGGTCGCCTGCTTCCCCCTGCTCAAACCAGGAGATGCCGGTTTCCACCAGCTCCATGCGGACATGGGCGAAACGATTGTAATAAAGCTCCCACTGTTTGCCGGGATTCAAAAGACGCCACCGTTCCAGATCCGGATAATAGCTGGTGGAATTGATCGTGGAAGCGCCCACAAATAACGGAACATTATTCATCGGGTAGGAAAGGCAGTCCGTCATCCAGACGCCCTCTTTTTCCCCATTCACCTCCGCAATCGCCTGCACCAGCGGATTCTCATAGATAAAATCAGCACCTTTCTGTATGGGATTCACCAGCACCCCCGTAAATACGGTCAGGCCGGCGCACAGCAGGGCAAATCCTTTTTCCCGTCCCCGAAGCATCGCAAAAGCCAGACCAAACAGCGCCCCGATCTCAATGCCGGCCATCCAGCCCGTCACATACTTATTTTCACACAGGCAGGCCAGCAGGCCGACCGCCAGAGCAAAGACTGCTGCCGTTACGGCTGACATTACAATCGGATTCTGCTTTCCTGACTTTTCCGTCACTCTCTGCTTTTTCAGCCCTGCATTTCCTTCGTCAGCTCTTATATTCCCTTCCCATGCCTTTTTCCTCATAGCAAGACAGCGAATCAGAATCAACACATTGGCGTACCCGAAAATCACCAGCACCCTGGTCGTCGGACAATTACTCAAAAATGTCCACCGCGCGAGAACATCTGGGAATCCTGTCACGCAAAACAGAAAGAAAAACAGATTCACCGCCAGCAGGCCGATCAGCAGGCTGTCCCTGCTCCTTCCGTCTTTTCCACCTTTTCCCTTCCTCCTGTTTCCCGCCAGCTGCCAGAGCGCCAGCAAAATCCCCAGCGGGAAAAAATCAAAAAACATGGCCTGCTCACATACATTATAGGCGACGCCCTCCTGAACCAGCGGGTAAAAAATCGAGTTCGCGTACTGGAAAAATTCCAGCCTTAAATCCCCTCCGGTGACAAACCTGGTGCCGGGATAGACAGTATTATTCACCGCCTCGATCCCGCTTGCGGAACGGCTGAAAAAATACAGCACGCCGCAGGCACAAACCCCTGCGGCCAGAAGCACACAGGCTCCGTCCTTTGGTCCCGGCTTCAGCGCCCCTTCCTGTTTCAGCTCCAGCAGCTGCCAGACAAACACCGCCAGAAACACATAGACCAGCGGCACCTGCCAGGCCGGATACAACGCCAGCGTATAGGAAAAGCCAAGCAGCCCCATCCCAAGGGCGTACAGCAGCCTTTTCCACAGCTCCTTCACATGGAAATACCGGTGCAGAACCAGCACGGCCAGCTCCCCATACACAATGCATTCCAGCAGAGCGCTGGTATGAAACCACCACTGGACGGCGCCGGAGAAAGTCACCAGCAGCGTTCCCGCCAGCGACCAGCCCTTCTGTTTTTCCGTCAGCAGCATCAAAAACTCAAAGGTAACGAGAAAGAGCACCACAAGTCTGGACACCCAGAAAAAAGCCAGGCCGCCGTTAATGCCAAACAGCACATAGCCCATGCTGAACAGGCGGGTTACTGCCACCGGATCAAGCACCGGCGCATTGCTGGCCAGCACCATATCCGTGTCCGTCCCCCGCAGAATGTCCGAAAAATACTGGAATTCCCCGTCATAGGTCTGTGCAAAAGAGCAGACCGTGCTGACCGCCCATTCGTCCGCCCGGATCGACCGGGGCGTTCCCGCCAGAAGGCCGGTGTCCGTACAGCCCGGCAGATACTCCGCCCACATCCCGATGGAAGAACCGCTGAGCCCGAAAGCCACCGCCAGCAGAATCACCGCGGCGCCGATCAGCCAGCGAAACCGATACAATATGTTTCCCATAAATAAATCCTCTTATCATGATACCCGCAAATCAAATGCGCTGCCGATAAATTCTCTCTGCATCTGGTAAACTCCCGCTATATCCGTAAAAATGACTGCCCAGTATCTTACTGCTATGGTTATTTATTCCCGTTTTCCTCTCTTTTATCACAACTTTTTTCTTTGATTCACTTTTCTGCGTTTCTCTGCTGCATTTCCTCCACCTCCCTGCGCAGAAGCGCCAGCTCCTGGGCCAGCTGTTTCTGCTTTCTGACCATACGGGACAGCGACATGGTGATCGTAAAAATAATCAGCAGGCAGAAACAGAATCCCAGAAAAAACATCATATTAATCGGCAGCGAAATCCCCATCAGCTCCGCCAGCCAGGAGGTAATGCCCGGAAAAAAATCCAGTATAAGCATACCGACGCAAAGGCAGAGCCAGGGCAGGGCATAGCGGAGATCGATTTTCTTCTTCCATATCATACGTACCAGCAGGGCGAAAATCGCCAGCACCGCCCCGCAGATCACCATCTGAAGCCTGAAGCTCATACACACCTCTATCCTGAAAATTTTACGTCAAAACCATGCCAGAATCACAGCCAGCGTCACCTTCACCATATAATAAACCGAATTCACCGGCGAAATCGAGGACACGCCCATCTGCCTGGCGTTCATGATCACCGGCAGCTCTACCACCCGTTTCCAGCGTTTCAGCGCTCTGACTGCGCACTCCGGCTCCGGATAATCCTTCGGGTAATCCGCGGCAAACATCTGAATCAGCTCCCTGTTTACCATCCGCATCCCCGACGTGGGATCTGTGATCCTGACGCCGGTCAGCATCCGGATCAACCAGGTAAAATACCGGATTCCCATCTGCCTGGCCACGCTGGACTGAAATCCTTCCTTTTTAATAAAGCGGGAACCGATCACCATATCCGCGTCGCACTCTTCCATTTTCCGCTCCATCTCTTTCAGATAGCGGGCATTGTGCTGGCCGTCGCCGTCGATCTGCACGGCGATATCGTAGCCCTGTTCTCTGGCATACAGAAAACCGGTCTGCACGGCGCCGCCGATTCCCAGATTCACCGGAAGATGAATCACGGAAAAACCCTGTTCCTTGCAAAGAGAAAGGGTTTCATCGGTAGAACAGTCGTCTATAACCACATAATCATAATCCGGCGCATGCTCTCTTACATCCCGGATCGTATGGGGCAGATTGTCACACTCATTATATGCAGGGATAATGATCAGTTTCTTCATCGTGTCCTCATATCTTTTACTTTGAAAGTATTAAAATCTTCCGGTAGGATTGCGCAGAGCCTGCATGGGTGTTTACTTTGTAACGATTTTCAGGTAGACATGAATCAGCCGGCTTCGGCTTTTCCGCCACCAGATGCTGAAAGCACATGCCGCTTTCGACAGCCCCAGCTTCCGGCCATGTTTTTTTACCAGCCAGGCATGCTCTTTTACATAGTCCTGTCCCCGGCCGCCCTCTCCCATCACCTCTCCGGTGTTGGAATCCTTACGAACCCGAAACGCGTTCAGACACTCGTGAATCATATATACCTGCCCCAGGCAGGCCATCCGCACCCAGAAATCAAAATCCGGAATATAGGAAAAGCGCCGGTCAAAGCCTCCCGCCTTCACGGCCGAAGCTTTCGGGAACAGGTTGTTGCAGGGCGCGCCGAAAAAGTTATTGAACAAAAGGGAATAGCGGGCCAGCTTCCTGCCGTCCATCAGCCCTTTTTTCGGCCAGCGGTAAAAAGCGCCTGCGTTCTGGCCCATCACATTAATCAAACGGGTATCGCTCATCACCAGATGAACGTTCGGATAAGCCAGAAAAGGCGCCAGCTCCTTTTCAATGCTGTCAGGATACAGAAGATCGTCAGCGCAAAGCAGCTTGACATATGTGCCCCTGGCCTGCCGAATACATGCATTCCAGTTTCCGGAAAGTCCCAGATTTTTCGAATTGACCTCCAGCCGTACACGGTCATCCTTCGCCGCCATCCGCTCCACCAGCTTCACCGTATCATCGGTGGAGTGATCGTCCACCACCACCAGCTCCAGATTCTTATGGGTCTGGTTCAGCACCGATTCCATCGTCCTTTCGATATAGGCTCCGCTGTTATAGGCCGGGATACAGACGCTGACCAGAACATCCTCTGCAGCCGGCAGCTTCTCTTTTGTCGTTGATCTTTTTCCACATAACTGCTTTTTATACAACAGGCCCCCGGCCACAGATTTCTTTGCGGATTTCGGAAATTTTCCTGATATTGGAAATATTTTCTTACTTTCCTCGGCAGCCCACCGCTTCTCCCAATATCTTTTATTCATACTAATGTAATATACCAGCCGCCGGGGCAGCCGGTCATAACATTTCCCCAGCCGGTACCCTAAAAATTTCGCCCCGCTCCCAAGCGCCAACGCCGGAAGCCGGTCAAACCGCCGGTTCTTCACCAGGAATCCGGCAGTCTTTTTGACCAGCCGGATTCCTTCCCCCTCGGATTTTGCCATTCCAAACACCCGGGGATTCTGCTTCTGGGACACGCCCAGGTCAAAATTCCTGGAAAACTGCTGCCTGAAGCTGTAATTATGGGAATGAATCACCTTTGCGTCCGCTGCATAAGCGATTCCATAGCCTGCCTGGATCAGACGCCCCGCAAAAATCATATCCTCATTAAAGATCGCCGGCACGGGAAAGCCGCCCAGCTTCTCATACACCGACCGGCGGTACATGGCGCATACATTGGAACAGAAAAAAGTCTTGATGCCCAGTTCTTCCAGATCCGCCGCCGTCTTCACCCGGCTTTGATCCGGATAATTAAAAGAACGGGTATACCGCTCAATCAGACGGCATTCCTGA
Organism: uncultured Lachnospiraceae bacterium; assembly: GCA_910588405.1. Classification (GTDB taxonomy): domain Bacteria; phylum Bacillota; class Clostridia; order Lachnospirales; family Lachnospiraceae; genus Paralachnospira_A. The sequence goes on from CAJUPT010000001.1 coordinate 210,569, forward strand.
TCCGGCAGCTGCCTGGCATAAGCCGCCGCCACAGACTCTCTGTCAAAGGCTTTCACCAGGTTTTCAATTAAAAAGGAATCCCCCGGCACCGCGTCATCCGTCATAAATAAAAGCAGGTCGCCCTCACACCGCCCGGCGGCCATATGCCGCGTGCCGCCATGGTCAAACTCCTCCGGCGTGATATTGACAAACTCTGCAGGTATCCTGCGCGCCGCGAACCGCTCCCTGACCCTTTCCTGGTTCTTCAAGGGCTTCCCCGTATTCACGATCAGAACATGATGGGGCTGATATGTCTGCCGAAGCAGCCCGGCAACCTGGCGGTTCCATTTCTCATCCGGTTGATAGGTGGGTATGATCACATCTACAGTCAGCATTTTTTCTCTCCTGATGTATATACCAAAACAATTCAGCCATTGTTTATTACCATAGTGGCCGAATCTTTAACGATTACTCTTTCGCTTCTGATTCCTGAAATCTGCCGCAAAACAAAAGGCCGCATATCCCCCGAACAGCAAAAACAGCAGCGCCATCATCAGGAAATAGGCCGCCGCACCGCCCATAATCCCGTGGGTTCTCACAAGCGGCCCGGTCACTGCCAGGGCAGCCAGAAAGACAATGCCGTACAGCACGAACAGGGATTTCTGTCTCCTGAATATCACCAGAACATAGTACAAAAGCGTCTCACCCGCATACAGGCTCCCCCCCGCCACAAGAAGCAGCAAGGCGCCCCTGTAGGACGACACATCCGCACCGCTGATCAGGTTTAACACCGGCGTGCCAAGGGTATAGCCCAAGATCTGGGCCAGCGCCGCGAACGCCGCGATAATGGCAAAAATCTTAAAAATCCCAGCCGCAAACCTTCGCCGCTGCCGCCGTTCCCACTTCACCACCATCCCGGTGAGGAACGGGCGAATAATATAGCCTGCCACCAGATTGATCACCATATTTGGCAGAAAAATCACGGTATAGCAGTAAACCGCCGAATCATTGACATGGGCCTCGATGGCAAATTTCGAAGCGTTTAATATATAATATTCCATAAACGAAGCGAGAAAGATCAGCACACACTCCCGCAGAAGCATAAACCCTTTCCGCCAGTCAGGACGGCGGATATAGCGGAAAAAACCGCCTGGAACCATATCAAAAATCACCACGCCCGCCGCTGCCGCCAGCACGGCGGCGGCGCAGGCCGGAATCAGGCTCCTGGTCAGAAGCAGCGCCACGATATAGGCCGTCACCGATAACAGGGTGCGGAAAAACATGGACTTTCCCGCCATATACAGCCGGTCCCGCCGCTGAAATTCAATCTCATACACATCGGCAAAGCCGTCCGCCATCTTAAAACAGATCAGCAAAAACACCACCGCCGCTTTCGCCGCGGTAAAGTCGGAAACCAGAAGATAGACGATCCCGGCAGCCGCCGAAAACAGGCATGTGGCAATCCGGACATGAAAATACTCCTGAAAGGCATACCGCCCCGCCACATCGGTCTGATGATAAGGCCGCACGCCAAAATAAGATACAGAAAGCAGCTGCTGGCCGATGGCAAAGGCAAAGGAAAACACGCCTCCCGCCGACTCTCCCGCCACATTTCCCGTAACCGTGGTTAAGAGCAGGGTGGCAAAGGCGTAAAAGGTGCTGCCAAGCATATTCCATATGATATTCCGTCTGCTGATATTCCGGTCACTGCCCACCAGCCATTTCCGTATTCGTCTCAAAGGCCTCTCCAAACTCTAATGCATAGGGATAATGATTTTTCCGCTTGTCCACAGGCGGCAGCGTCATAAAGTCCGGCCACATCTGAGACAGCATCTTCTCAATATTCCTCGGGAAATTCAAATATACGTCCTCAAAAGGCTCCTGCCGCAGCGGATACAAATCTTCCAGGGCAATGGTATTCCAGAACCGGTTCGTGTCGCAGAGATAGGAAAGCCGCTTCGTCTCCTGCCCCTGATAACGGGTCATGGCCCTTTTGCAGCGGCGGTACAGCCTGCGCCTGGAAATCCCCAGACCCTTCATCATATAGTGAGCCCCTTTGCAGATCAGCCGCATCACTGCCGCCTTCCATCCGTTTCCCATAATCACCGGCTCCGGAATACAGCGCAGAATCAGCAGCTTACTGTAAAACCATGCCTCAAAAGCCTGCCGTTTATATGCCCTCTCATCGTCGGGCACCGGGTCAAAGGGATAAATATCAAGGAAAATCCCCAGCTCACAGTCCAGATCCTTAAAAGCTTCCTCCCGGAATTTCGTTCCCTTAAGCATCATGCGGGTGGTGGTCAGCGGATACGCCTCGCACACCTCCGCGTTCATCATCTGATAACGGTCAGGAAATTCCTTTCGCACCGCCTTTTGAAGTTTTACATAATCCTTCCTGGGCATACAGACATCGATATCGTCATCCCAGGGAATAAATCCTTTATGGCGCAGGGCGCCGATGGCTGTCCCCGCAAAAGAAAAGTAAGTCAGATGATATTTTTCACAGAGCCGCAGAAAATCCTTCAGGATTCCAAGCTCTGTTTTCTGCAGTTTTTTTAATGTTTCCTGATCGTATTCTTTATACATTTTTCCCCAATTATTTCAGTTTCATCACCGTGAAAACCGGCGTTCTGTCCACATATTTATGCTTAAAAGCATCCGTTTGTGTAATCATACCGCTCTCCCTGACAACAGTCAGCACAATATCCGTGAAAGCGCCTGCGTAAGCCGCCTGTTCTCCGACCGCCGCCGGATCGCCAGCCGGATATACTGGCCGCCCTCCAAACCCTTTTTCCCGGTCAGATCCTTAATCAGTATCTTTTCTTCCAGTAAAAGCCTGCGGGTCAGTTCCGTTGCCGCAGGCCCGCCGTCCTTAATCCGGCACATAATATAGTTAGCCTCTGACGGATAAACCTCCATGTAAGGAAGTTCGGAAAGCTGTTCCGACAGCTCCCTTCGGCATTCCCGCAGCCTGTCCAGGCTCTGCTCGTAGTCGGAACGGTATTTCTCGTAGATCTGCAAAAAGAACTCGGCAAAGGAATTAATATTCCAGATCGCCACATCCTTTTTCAGCTCACTGATCAGTTCCCGGTCGCCGCCGGCCAGAACCCCCAGCCGAAGCCCCGGCACGCCATAAGACTTGGAGATGCTTTTCACCACGATCAGACCGGGGTAACGGTTTAAAATCTCCTGTTCAAGCAGTGTATGATCCGGCTCTTCGGCAAAATCCGCAAAAGATTCGTCCACCACCAGACGTATTTCCTTTTCTTCCGCCCACTGTGCCAGCCGAAGCAGCCCTTCTTTTTTTATATAGTTCCCCGACGGATTGTCCGGGTTCACCACTACCAGCATATCCACAGGATGCGCCTCATAATAATCCATCAAATCCTGTTCCGTGTACATTAACGAACGAAGTCCGCCCGCTTCGCCAGAGGCATGCATTACGGGATGCCCCTGCCCATCCCCCGACTGGCGCAAATCACCCATCTGGCCGGGAACAAAGGTTACTACCCGGTTCCCGTGGTTTTCCTGCTTCCCTTTCCGGTTCGGATATTCCTCAAAAGTCGGCAGCGCCATGCCAATCCGGCTGCCATCCCGCTCCATCAGCGCTTTAATTAGCTCCGCCGCCCCGTTCCCCGGCACAATCTGGTCCGGCTTCAGCCCGAAGCATTTGGCCGCCAGAAGGCTGTTTACCTCCATGCCGGAAGGGTACTCCGTCAGCAAAGTCTCAAAGCTGGCCTTCATCTCCTCTGTCATCTGCCTGGGCGGAAAGAAAGGATTGACCAGATAGCAGTAATCCAGAAGTCCCGGATACCGCCAGTATCCGCCGTACCGTCTCTGGTACAGCCCAAGGCGCTCATCCTCCTTCGCAAACAGCGACCGGGCGATATCCAGATCCTGGACGTCGTCGATCTCGTACCACCGCTCACCCGCAAGCAAGGCCGCCTTGATCTGATAATCGTCCAACAGCGTGATTACCTTCAGAACCTGCTCATAGTATTCATTGTTCCCCAGCGCCTTACAGTAGGCCTCCAGAAAAGGAATATAGCAGGAACAGGAAAATTCCCTGCTGAATTTATAGATATTGACCGTCTTGTAATACTGCTCCCGCTCCGCATAGGAAAATTCCTTTTTGCTGACAAAGCGCAGGATATTCCTATTCTCATCCAGCGTCACCATCGTGCCGTCCATCCAGCTTGCATAGCGGTCCACCAGAACAAGGTTCGGATATGGATCCGCAAGCAGACGGCGGAGAGCCGCAGGCTCGAAGATAATATCGCACTCTAA
>CAJUPT010000001.1:214844-279982 GCA_910588405.1 uncultured Lachnospiraceae bacterium
AGCGTATCCTCCGCTGCCAGGTACTCCCGCGCCAGATAAAGGGAATAGATATTATTCGTCTTAAAATAAATATCATTGTCCACATAGACAATCGGCGTGCGGATTCCCAGTGTTCCGATATAGGCTTTCAGCTTTTCTCCCTTATGCCCGGCCACAACGACGATTTTGGACAGACCCAGCTCATCCAGCTGGTCGAGGGTCCGCTGAATCAGCGTAATCCCGTTCACCTCCACCATGCATTTCGCGGCGTCCCGGGACAGCTCTTTCAGCCGTTTTCCCATGCCTGCCGCCAGTATAATTGCCTGCATCTTCCAGTCCTCCAAGCTGTCCCTCAAACGGAAACCAGCTATTTTGTCTCAACCCTTTTCAAATTGCGATGTAAATTTTTTACATCGTCTTATTTGACATACCTGACTTCTTGTACATTATCCTTATTCGAATACGGTGTCGGATTCCACCACCCATACTTCTTTTACGCACCGGCATTCTCTCCAAATTCCCGCTCCGCCCGGTTCATGGCGGACTCAATCACCTTGTCCATATCATAATACTGGTATTCCGCCAGCCTTCCGCCGAAAATCACATGCTCTTCCTTCCGGGCCAGCTGATGATACTGCTGATACAGGCCGGCATTCTTTTCATCATTCACCGGATAATAAGGCTCCATCCCCGGCGACCACTCCGCCGGATATTCTCTGGTAATCACGGTCTTCTCCTGGGTTCCGAACTCAAAATGCTTGTGCTCGATAATTCGGGTGTAGGGAATCTCCCGCTCCGTATAATTCACCACCGCATTCCCCTGATAATTAGGCTCGTCCAGAACCTCCGTCTCGAACCGCAGGCTCCTGTATTCCAGCTTTCCGAACCGATAATCATAATAAGCGTCGATGGGTCCCGTATATACCACCGTTTCCCCCATTTCCCTATAATATTCCCGGTCCTCCAGAAAATCCCGTCCCAGCTCCACGTCGCAGCCGGCAAACAGTTTTTCCGTCAGCACATTATAGCCGCCGATGGGAATGCCCTGGTAACGGTCGTTAAAATAATTATTGTCATAGGTGTAGCGCACCGGCAGGCGGCGGATGATAAAGCTGGGCAGATCCTTGCAGTCTCTTCCCCACTGCTTTTCCGTGTAACCCTTGATCAGCCGCTCATAGATATCCCGCCCCACCAGGCGGATGGCCTGCTCTTCCAGGTTTTTCGGCTCTCCTTTTATGTCAGCCTGCTGCTCGCTGATTTTCTCCATGGCCTCCTTCGGCGTCCGGACCCCCCACAGCTTATGGAAGGTGTTCATATTAAAGGGCATATTGTACATTTCCCCTTTGTAATAAGCCACCGGGGAATTGGTATACCGGTTAAACTCGGCCAGGCCGTTCACAAAGTCCCACACCTTTTTGTTCGAGGTATGGAAAATATGGGCGCCGTACTGATGCACATGGATTCCCTCCATCTCCTCGCAGTATATATTTCCGCCCAGATGGTCCCGCCGCTCCACCACCAGGCAGCTTTTCCCATGCTTCTTCGCATGCCAGGCAAACACGCCCGCGAACAGGCCGCTTCCGACCAAAACATAATTATATTTCTTCATAAAAACCCCCTGGTTTTATTTTTCGAAATTCTTACAATACTCCTATTCTACATCAAACAAAGGGAAATGTAAACTTAAACAGTTCGCTCGCGCGCTGCCTTTCGCACTGCCTCTTAAAATCAGCATGTACGCTCAGAGTCGCACAGTACCTGATTCTGCGAAGCTTTGAGAGTATGTTTATCAAAAAAGGAGTGTTCAAAGCTGCCCTTGACCAGTGCGCTAATTTCCCACTTCCACTACCAGGAACTGATATCCCTCCATCGAAATCCTGCTTCCTTCCCCCGTTTTGGCAATCAAATGTTCTCGGCAGTCCCTGTCTTCGCAGTTATCTATGATAACCTTTTTAATTGCCTGCGAGATTGTCACCTCCCGCTTTTCTTTCCGGTAATTGGCCAGCACCAGCAGCGTCTTTTCCGCTCCTTTACGGTAAAAGCCTATAAAATTCGTCTCTTCCTCCAAAACCGGTATCTGCTCCCCATACACGACAGCCTCCGTATAAACAGGATCGGTTCGCAGAGCAATCAATTTTTTATAGAAGGACAATACGGAATCCGCCCTTCCTTCCTGCTCCGCCACATTAATCTCGCGGTAGTTGTCATTTTCCCGAAGCCAGGGGACGGCCTTGGAAAAACCGGCGTAGAGATCACTGCTCCACTGCATAGGCGTCCGTGCGTTATCCCGGCTCATCTCTGCCACGATCTGCAGCGCTTCAGCTTCGTCAAACCCCTGCCCAAGGGTCACTTGATACTCGTCAAGGGTATTGATGTCATCCACCTCTTCAATACTCCTGAACCGTTTATTCGTCATGCCAATCTCCTGACCCTGATAGAGAAAAGGCAAGCCAATGGTCATCAGAGAAATTCCGGCAAGCATTTTCTTCCCGGTTTCATTCCGCCCTGCTTCCGGCAGATAACGGCTGGCCCCCCTTGGCTCGTCATGATTTTCAATAATATTTGCCATCATGCCGATGCTCTGCGACATGCGCTTGCTCTCATAAACAGCATTGCGGAACGCATCGGGCGTAACCGGCTTCCTGTCATACCAGCCCTTTTCTCCCCCGCCAAGTACATGGGGCGAAAAATCAAAAATAGATTCAAAACAGCCGTTTTTTCCGATATACAGCTCCATCTCCTCCGGCCTGAAATCAAACAGTTCCCCTATGGTAAAAGCCTGGTAAGGCGCGAAAGCCTCCCGTTTCATCTCCCGCAGAAAATCATGAACCCCTTTCGCATGCCGGACCATCACAGCCGGCGCACACAAGCCGTCATCCCGATCAGCCGGAAAATCCTGAAAGCGCAGATCCTTCTTTATATTGATAATCGCATCCAGGCGGAATCCGGCGATTCCTTTCTCAAGCCACCAGCGGATCATCCGGTAAATTTCCTGTCGAAGCTCGGGGTTCTCCCAGTTCAGGTCCGGCTGTTCTTTGGCAAACATGTGGAGATAAAAAAGATTCTCATATCCCGGCAGCCTCTCCCACACACTTCCGCCAAAATAAGACCGCCAGTTACAGGGCGGCTTCCCATTTTTGCCCTCTTTGATATAGAAATAATCTCCATACTTTCCGAAGGGGTCCTTTAGTGCTTTCTGAAACCATTCGTGCCGGTCAGAGCAATGATTCACCACCAGATCCATAACGATCCTGATATCCCGCTTTTTTGCCTCAGCCAGCAGCTCATCCATATCCTCCATGGTTCCGAACACCGGGTCCACCCCATAATAATCCGAAATGTCATAGCCCTGGTCCACAAAAGGCGACCGATATATGGGAGATATCCAGACGATGCCGATCCCCAGCCCTTTCAGATAATCCAGCTTCTGTGTAATCCCTTTTAAATCACCGATCCCATCCCCATTTCCATCCATAAAGCTTTTGGGATAGATCTGATATGCCGTTTTTTCATGCCACCATTTTCTTTCCATACTTTTGCCTTTCTATGTCTAATTTTCCACCGGACTGCGTTGGCTTCAATCGACGATGCTACCGCAGGATCTGTCTTTTAGACTATATAGAAAGCCATTGCCCGCCAATATCTTACTGTCCGGATGCAATGGCTTCTTTCCCTTTATTTTAAATATTTCCCCAAAATGGCAATAAATACATCCACATTGATCGGTTTCGCGATATGATCATCCATGCCGCTTTTCAGCGCGGCTTCCTTATCTTCGTCCATGGCGTTGGCCGTCATTGCGATAATCGGCATACTTTTGACGTCCTTCCTGGGCAGCGAGCGAATCTCTCTGGTTGCCTCATACCCGTTCATAATCGGCATCTGCACATCCATCAGAATCGCGTTGTAATAGTTCTCCTCCGCCTGCTTCACCATATCCACCGCATCCGTTCCGTCCGGCGCGGTCTCCACGACAAACCCTGTCTCATTTAGGATCTCCTCTGCGATCTCCCGGTTCAGCTCATTGTCCTCCACCACAAGGATACGCTTTCCGCCGAAATCGGCCTGCCGCCATTCCTCAACCTCCTCCTCTTTTTCCACCAGATGGTTAGCGGCCAAAAGCGCGGCCTTCAGATCGGACATAAACAGCGGCTTCGCACAGAATGCCGTGATTCCGGAGGCTTTCGCCTCTTCCTCGATATCAGACCAATCATAAGCTGTCAGAATGATGATCGGCGCCTCATTGCCCACTGCGGAGCGGATTCTTTTCGACGTCTCAATTCCGCTGGTTTCAGGCATCTGCCAGTCAATAATATAAGTATGGTAAGAATCCCCCTCGTCATGGGCCTTTTTCGCCCGGTAAACAGCCTCCCTTCCGGAAGTCGTCCACTCAGAACGCATACCAATCTGCATCAGCATCTTGCTGACGCCGTCGCAGGTGTCAAAATCATCATCCACCACCAGCGCCCGCAGACCCGCCAGCTCATCAATTTTCGTTCCGTTCTTTTCCAGATCCTGCAGCTTTAGACTCAACTCCACGGTAAATTCGGAGCCTTTCCCTTTCTCACTTTGGACGGTGATCTTTCCTCCCATCATGTCAACGATATTTTTGGTGATAGCCATACCGAGCCCAGTACCCTGGATACCGCTCTGGGTGGCGCTGGCCTCCCGCTCAAAAGGCTCGAAAATATGCTTGACAAACTCCGCCTCCATACCGATGCCATTGTCCTTAATGACAAAAATATAGTCGCCGTAGCCTCTGCGGAAGGTGGTTTTCTGTATGATTCGGAAGCTGATCACCCCTCCGGCCGGCGTATATTTCACGGCGTTGCTCATCAGGTTTACAAACACCTGATTCAGCTTCAGGGAATCGGCAATTACATCCTCATTGGTTACGTCGAAGGTATCGATAAACAGCTCAAGCTGCTTCGCCTTCACCTGGGGTTGGATAATATTCACCAGGTTGTGCATCAGCTCGGAAATATTGCATTCCTGCTCCTTGATCTGCACTTTCCCGCTCTCAATGCGGCTCATATCCAGTATATCGTTGATCAGACTCAGCAGATGATTGCTGGAAGCCAGCACCTTCTGTAAACAATCCCGCACCTGCTCCTTGCGGTCGATATGGCTGACCGCGATTGTGGTAAAACCGATAATCGCGTTCATGGGCGTACGGATATCATGGGACATATTGGACAGGAAGGTGGTTTTGGCATTATTGGCATGCTGGGCCTGCATCAGCGCTTCCTGAAGGGCCAGCGTCTGCTCTTTCTGCTGCCGCACCTGCTCCGTGATATCTCTGGTCACTACCATCACCAGAATATCGCCCTCATTCATGTCTCCCTCGTTATCCTCCTGGGTCATAATAAAGGACTGGCGTACGCACATCCTGACGCCTTCCTTATCTACGCTCCAGTATTCCGCATGCACTTCCGCCTCGCCCCGCCGGAAGCACTCTTTCAGATATTCGACATCCAACGCGTTTCCATAGTCGTCCTGGGACTCTTCCGCGATATAGTTTTTACACTGCTCGAACCAGTCGGAAGCCCTGCAGGGCGCTTCAAGCCCTACCGCCTCCAAAAGAGACAGGTTCCTTCCGTCCGGCATAGTCCGGATAATATCCTGCTCCACCCTGTCTTCCGTCAGGTTAAACTCATATGTACAGATCGAATTGGATGTGATGGCAATCCGGTACTGCCGCTCTTTCCGGTTGGCCAGAGAGATCTCTGCCTGAATCCGCAGCTCCTTCTCCTTCAGCTCCGTAATATTCTGCCGGATAAATAGAATTTTGCTGGCCCGGTTCTCTTTTCTTTCCAGACAGATCACATTCATATGTTCCCACTCTGTCCGGCCGTTTCTCGTCACTTGATATTCATAACGCACATCCATACCGGTTTCTCCCAGCTGAGAAATGACGGCGGCGCTGTCTAACTGTCTGGCAAACTCCTCCTTTTCCGCTTCACTGGTTAAAAAGGAAGACAGATAGCCGATAAAGTCCTCATACGCTCCGCTCCGGGCAAATTCTTCCCGCTCCGGGCTGGTTTCCACCAGATACTGATAGGTGTTCTTTTCCAGGTCGATCATAACATAGCGAGAAAACAGCGTACTGATCCCGCTGATGACATACCCCATCTCCCGATTCGCCTGAGACAGCGTTTTCTTTTCCCGCCGCTCCCGGACAATCAGCGCAACGATATATACGGCAAACAGACCGATCAGCATTGCCTCCAGGATGATGCCCGTCCGGTTCGCGTTTCTAATCATATTCTGGGTAATGCTTTTAGGAAATGACTGGACAAGAACAAAATCACTTTCCTCCGTATGAATCACACAAACATTGTCTGTCCTGTCGTTTTCCTTGCAGATAAACGTCTGACTGCCCCCATGTTCGAAAATATCTCTGGCCTCTGCCAGCATGGCCTCGTCGAAGGCTCCGATCTTCAGAAAGTCATCCGGCATCTTCCCTTCATATTTCTCCCCATTGGAATTCGCCAGCACCGTCCCATCCTGCATACACAGATAGACATCCGCGTATTCCCCAAAATAAACGGTGGAAAGAATATGCTGCAGATACTCGTTGGCCGAATACATACCGATGAGTACGCCGATAATCTCCCCCTTGTAATAAACCGGCGAATAGAAGCTGACCGAAGGCTCGCCTGTAATTCTGGAACTCTGGGTAACAAAAACCCCCGTTTCCCCTTTCATCCCATTGATATAATACTCCCGGTCCGAAACATTTATAAGGGTTCCGTCCGCCGTCAGATAGGTTCCGTCCGCATAGGCAAACCTGAATGCATCAAACAGGGAATTCTTCGTCATCCCGGCCAGCATCCGGGACGTAACCACCGGCTCCGACAGGCTCTCACCGGTAAAATAAGCGTATGTACTGATTCTGCTTAACGCATTCCTGAATTCATCGTTGACCCGGTTGGAGGTCTGCAGAGCGGAATCCCCCGCATAAGTCCTGTTCTGCACCTCGATCCGCTTATTGTTCTCCTCCGAATACCAGTAAAACATGCCGATCACGACAACCAGAAGGATCAGAACACTTATCATGTTCCATAATGATTTCTTACTCCGCTTCATGGATGGACCTCCGAATACAGTTTTGCTGCTGTTTCTCATAGATCATTTGATACCGCCTATATAAAGACTATAGTAATATTATTATGAAAATGAAACTTTGTCAATCATCAGTGCATTGGGAATCGAAGCCCTGCGCCGTACGCCCTTTCTCAGCGGGCTATCCGGCTGAACATACTATGCAAAAAATTGCACAATCGTATCTGCAATGGGTATACGGCACAGGAACTGATGATTGTCTATTCCAGCCTCATCTCCTCATAATAGCTTTTCAGCTTCTCGCAGGACTCATCCAGCTTCTTCTGTTCTTCCGCATTCATCGGCAGATCCAGCACCCTGGCAATACCGTTAGAACCGATAATGGCGGGAACTCCGGTGAAAACCCGGTTCTGTCCGTATTCCCCCCGCAGCATGGCGGAAACGGTGAGTACACTGTTCTCATTGCCGAAAATGGCCCGGGTAATCCGGGTCATGGCCATGCCAATGCCGTAATAGGTGGCGTCTTTCGCCTCGATAATCCGGTAGGCGGCGTTTCGCACCTCATCCTCGATGGCCAGCAGATCCTTTAGCCGACAGGAAATCTGCCCGCTACGATTGCTCCCGTTTCCTGTCTCACTTCTCCCGCTTCCGTAGGCTTCCTTTTCATTAACCGTTATTGAACCATTCGCTTTTCCAAAGCTTCCTTTTTTAACTGCCTCCGCTTCTTTGCCTACATCCTGCCCATCTGTTGCCTCTGCTTTTTTGCCGTCGCTCTCTCTGTCTGTGATTCCTGACTGCTGCCCGCACAGCTCCAGCACCGGCCTTGACGCCATCATAGCCAGACTCCAGGGAACGAATTCCGAATCGCCGTGCTCACCCATCACATAGGCGTGCATATTTCTCGGGTCCACACCGAAATGCCGGCCCAGCAGATACCGGAGCCTGGCCGTATCCAGCGTGGTTCCGGTGCCGATGACCCGCCGGGGATTGAAGCCGGATAACGTACAGGTAATCCTGGTCATAATATCCACCGGATTGGTAGCCACCAGAAACAGACCGTTAAAGCCGGACTCCGTCACCGGATTTACGATGGAGCGAAACACCTGGGCATTCCGCAGAAGCAGGTCCGTCCGGGATTCCCCCGGCTTCTGGGCCACTCCCGCGCAGATGCAGACAATGTCTGCGTTCGCACAGTCCGGGTAATCCCCTGCGGAAATCTTCATGTTAGAGCCGGAAAATGCCAGGCCATGGTTTAAATCCATAGCCTCTCCCATGGCCCGCTTTTTATCGATATCGATCAACACCAGCTCGTCGCACACATTCTGGTTCAACAGCGCATAGGCATAGCTCATGCCCACCATGCCCGTGCCGATTAAAACGATTTTTCTGTTTTCTCCCTGATACATAAAAGCCTCCGTTCTGTCTGGCAGAAGCCGATGTCTAAAGACATCTTACCTCTGAAACACATCAATCAGTTTATGGCTTTTAGTATTTCCAGCTTGCACGGGAATCATAAATCGAATATAAAAGATTTTTTAACCTGGCCTAAAACGCAAAGTTTTACCTGACTCCCGAGCTGACTTTAAGGCTGACCCTGCTTTTGTTTTGAGGACTGTTTTTTTGCTTTCCCCTGAGACGGCTTCCCCGTCTGTCCGCCCATTTGCTTTCCAGCCTGTTTCTCCGTCTGCTTTCCTGTCTGTCCGTCCGCCTGCTTCCCCGCCTTATAAAACTGCCGGACCACACCAAAATTATGTAAAAGATGCTGGCGGTAATCCACCCCGGTCACACTGCTGGTTCTTCTTCTGATAAACCCTTCCAGCTTATCCATATATTCCTTCGGCGTAATATCCCCGTTTGCCACGTAGGTCAGACCCTTTTCCCAGCTGGCGGTCAGCTCCGGATTCAGAAGCTGGCTGACGGAAGCCTTCACCACCTCATACACCAGCTCCCCGAAAAGGGTGGGGGTGATGGCTTGGGTCTTTTTATTCAGATCCAGATATTTGATATTCACCAGCTTTTTCAAGATCTCCGCCCTGGTGGCGGAGGTGCCGATGCCGCTGCCCTTGATCTGAGCCCTCAGCTCCTCATCCTCGATCAGCTGACCCGCGTTCTCCATGGCCAGAATCATGGAACCGGAGGCATACCGTTTTGGCGGGGAGGTTTCTCCCTCCTTCACCTCCAGCTTTTCCACCGGCAGCTCCATCCCTTTTTTCAGCTTCTTCAGCGCCTCGAACAGCTCCGGACTTTTGCAGTCCTCCTGCTCCTGTTTTTTCGATACCCCGGCCACCTTCAGATAGCCCTCCTCCGCCAGCACTTTAACGCCGGCAAAAAAATGTTCTTCTTTAACGGACAGTTCCAGCGATACCTTCTCATACACTGCCGCCGGAAAGAAAATGCTTAAAAACCGGCGGACGATCCGCTCGTACACCTTCACCGACAGCTCCGGCAGCCTGCCAAGAACATTAATGCCCTGCCCCGTGGGAATGATGGCGTAATGATCCGTGATCTGCTTGTCGTTCACATAGCGGGTCTTTGCCAGTCCCTGGTGACGGTTCTGATTCAGAATCTCCTCCGCCGCCCATTTGACGCCGGGAATCTGTAAAAGCCCCCGGATATTTTTCCCGATTTCCTTGGATACCGCCGTGGAAAGTACCCTGGCGTCGGTTCGGGGATAAGTTACCAGCTTTTTCTCATACAGCTCCTGCACGATCCGCAGCGTCTCGTCCGGGCTCAGCTTAAAGAGCCTGGAGCACTCATTCTGCAGCTCAGCCAGGTTAAACAAAAGGGGCGGATTCTTTTTCTCTTTTTTCTTCTCCATGGATAACAGCTTTGCCGTCACCGGCTCCGGCTGGCTTAACGCCTGAATCAGCTCCTCGGCGGTCTCCCGTTTCAGGAAGCCGTTGTCCTTGTACAAAAGAGGGCTGTTTTCATAGCGGCTGCCTTTGACGGCTTTCCATTCGCTGTCGAAAACGATGGACGGGGCGGCGGCAATCACCCCGTTCACCTTATAAAACGGCGTCTTCACAAAAGCCCTGATCTCCCGTTCCCGGCTGACCACCATGCCCAGAACACATGTCATCACCCGGCCCACCGCCAGGACGCTTCTGTCCTGCCCCATAAACTGAGAGACGGTATTCCCGTATTTCAAAGTCAGCAGGCGGGAGAAATTGATCCCCATCAGATAGTCCTCCTTCGCCCGCAGATAGGCGGAATCAGACAGATGGTCATACTCCGACAGGTCCTTTGCCTCCCGGATTCCGCGAAGAATTTCCTCCTCCGTCTGGGAATCGATCCACACCCGGCGCCGATCCTTGCCGGACACCCCCGCCATCTGCTCTACCAGACGGTATATGTACTCTCCCTCCCGCCCGGAGTCGGTACAGACATAGATCACATCCACATCCTTGCGTTTCAGCAGGCCGCTGACGATTCCATACTGCTTTTTCACGCTGTCGATCACCTCATATCGGAACTCCTCCGGCAGAAAAGGCAGGGTAGCGAGACTCCATCTTTTTAAAGAAGGATCGTAGGCTTCCGGATAGCTCATCGTAATCAGATGACCCACGCACCAGGTAACTACCGACTGCGCCGACTCCAAATAACCGTCCCTGCGGGTAAAATTCTCTTTCAGCGCCTTGGCAAATTCCTGCGCTACGCTGGGCTTTTCCGCGATATACAGCGATTTTGACATGTTATTTCCCACTCCTGACCTGTGATCAATCAATTCAACAAAATGTGTCGCTGACGCAAGATACAAAGGCTGCCTCCAAATATGAAGACAGCCAACGCCGAATCTTCCGCAACCGCCGCCAAATATCCGCACAAACACGTTTACCCGGCTCACCGAATGCGGGAAACACACTTTTTTATCCTATATTACAGGATACCTTCAGACACAGACAATCGTCTCTTCTGACAATCTCCCTCAAGAAACAGAAGTATCAGACATTAATCACCCGCATCACATTCGTCTCAATCCGGGCTCCCGGCTCCGTGTCCACGGTGCCGATGCCGGCGGTGATCACCACCATATCGCCGGACTCCACCAGCTCCGCGTTTTTCACCACCTCCACCGCATTATACATCACGTCGTCGGAGACGGACTCAAAGCCGGTCTTAAGAGGATTGATTCCCCACATCAGCTGCATTTTCCGCAGCACGCCGGCGTAAGGGGATGTGGAAATCACCCGTGTATGGGGGCGGAACTTGGACACCAGCCTGGCCGTATAGCCTGACATGGTCGGAATCAGGATCGCCTTCGCGTTCATATGGTAAGCCGTGGCCACAGCCGCATAGCTTACGGCGCTGGAGATGCCCCGCTTCCGGTAGCTGCGCTTCTCATTCAGAACCGCGTCATAATCCAGATGGGACTCTGCCTCCACGGCAATCTTGTGCATCATTTTCAGGGCTTCCACCGGATATTTTCCCATGGCGGTCTCCCCCGACAGCATCACGGCGTCGGTGCCGTCATAGATGGCATTGGCCACGTCCGTCACCTCGGCTCTGGTGGGCCGGGGATTGCGGATCATAGAATCCAGCATCTGGGTGGCGGTAATCACCGGCTTAAAGGCGTCATTGCACTTCTTTATCATGGTCTTCTGAATATAGGGCACTTCCTCGGCGGGAATCTCCACACCCAGATCGCCCCTAGCCACCATAATGCCGTCGGAGGCTTTCAGAATCGCGTCCAGATTCTCCACGCCCTCCCGGTTCTCGATCTTGGCGATCACCTGCAGATCCGCGTGATTCTCCCACAGGATATGCTTGATCTCCATAATGGCGTCCGCGTTTCTCACAAAAGAAGCGGCGATAAAATCAAAGCCCTGCTTAATGCCGAACAAAATATCCTCTCTGTCCTTCTCCGTAATCGGGGGCAGGCCAATCTTCACGTTGGGCACATTGACGCCCTTTCGCATGCCCAACTCTCCGCCGTTTAACACCTTGCAGGTAATATCGGTGTCCGTTAAGCCCGTCACCTCCAGCTCCAGCAGTCCGTCGTCGATCAGAATCGTAGACCCGATCTCCAGATCCTTCGGCAGCCCGGGATAATTCACATACCCTCTGTGCTGGTCCCCTGTAATCTCCTCTGTGGTCAGCACATAGATATCTCCCTCCCGAAGAGTCACGCTCTTGTTATCCTTTAACAGACCGGTACGAATCTCAGGCCCTTTTGTATCCAGCAGCGCCGCCACCGGAATGCCCAGCTCCTCTCTCAGCTCCTTCAGCATATTCAGCCGGTTTTTCTGCTCCTCGTAAGTGCCGTGGGAAAAATTAAACCTGGCAATGTTCATGCCGCCTAAAATCAGCGCCCGCATCACTTCCCGGTCGTCGGAATTCGGTCCCAGCGTGCAGATAATTTTCGTCTTTCTCATAATCAAGATCCTTTCGTCACATGTTTATGCGTATATAAATGCTCCTGGCAGTACTCATACATGCCGTCGCATTTTGAACAAAATCTGAACTCCAAATCTTCCCCGTCCTGCTCCGTCCTTCCGCAGATCGCGCACTTATGTCTGGCAGCCCCCGCCTTCGGCGTCGCCCGTTTCACTCTGGACTGGTAAATGATTTTCCGCTTCACCTGTTTCGGCGACAGATGGCGCATGCTTCTCATACTGAAGAAAAACAGCAGGAAATTGCCCATGGACACCAGGGCCGATATGGCGGATACCAAAGAGGCCGGAATACCGAAGCCCGCCAGGGTCAGAATCATCCTGACCGACATGAGCGGCGACAGCAGCCCTGCCAGGATTACAAGCCCGAAGTAAGCCCCCTCGATCATGGCAATCCATTTCACCTTGATCGGGATAATCCAGAACAACAGTACCTGCATATCCGGATATTCCGCCGCAAAAGCGAAAAACAGCGACAGATTCAGATAGGCGGTTCCCATGGAAATATTGATACCGAAAAGCAGGTAGACAAGCAGCGCCGCCACTACATGCAGCAGGATACCTACCAGAAAATAAAGATTAAACCTGAAAGCGCCCCACCGGGCCTCCAGATTGCTGCCGATCATATAATAGAACAGCAGAGAGATCAAAAGCGTCAGCACATTTCCGGCCGGCGGCATCAGGATAAAGGTAAAAATCCGCCAGATCTGCCCGTGGAGAATCGCCTGGGCATTCAGGGACAGCCAGTTTTCATAAATACCACTGCCGGAGGCCATCAGGACAAAGCCGGCGGCATAGAGGGCAATAATATAACGCATCAGATTGGGAATGGCGTATTTGCCGAATTTCCGCTCCAGTTTTGAGATCCAGTTCATTGCATCTACCTCTTATCATACTAAAACATATTCGCCCGGAACAAAATCCAGACGACAACCAGCGACACGACAAAAGAAAACAGCACCACGCCGCCGAATCCGTAGGGGCTGCCAGCAAAAGGCATCCCGGCCAGATTCACATTCATGCCGTAAAAGCTGGCGACAATGGTGGGGATGGACATCACGATAGTCACCGAGGCCAGAAACTTCATCATCGTGTTCTGATTATTGGAAATAATCGAGGCGAAAGCGTCTCTCGTGCCGCTTAAAATGCCGCTGTAAATATTCGCCATCTCAATCGCCTGCTTATTCTCGATAATAACGTCCTCCAGAAGCTCCTCGTCCTCCGGATACTTCTTAATCTTCTCAGACCGCAGAAGCTTCTCCAACACTACCTCGTTGGAGCGCAGAGAGGTGGTAAAATAAACCAGGCTCTTTTCCAGCTCCAGAACCTCGATCAGTTCTTCATTTTTCGAAGACTTGTTCAGCCTGGTCTCCACTTCCTCGCTCTTTTTATCGATAATGCGAAGATAGTGTAAATACCAGGAGGCATTTTTATACAGAATCTGTAAAATAAAGCGGGTTTTCCAGTAGGTGTTAAAGCCTCTGACCCGCCCCTCCATAAACGCGGTAAGGATCGGCGTCTCCATCAGGCAGACGGTAATCATAATGTCTTCCCGCATGATAATGCCCATGGGAATCGTTCCGTACCAGTCTTTTTCATTCCGTTCCTCAATAATCGGGATATCCACCAGGATCAGCGTATAATGATCCTCCATCTCGATACGGGAACGTTCCTCTTCATCCAAAGGGGCTTTCAGATCGTCGATATCAATCTCATAGCGGGCCGAAACCTCCAGAATCTCCGCCGCCGTGGGATTCGTCAGCGCAATCCAGCCGCCGGTTTCCGGTTCCGTCCTCTCCCTGATTTTTCCATCCTCTGATCTAAAATACTTTACCATAAGCACCCCTTCGCTCCTTGCTCTTACCGACTATTATATTGATAATCCGCTCCTTTGTCAAATCACAGGCTTTCAAACCCGTTTAAGGAAAACAAGAGAACTGCCGCCAGCGACTGGCACAGCACTTCTCTTGCCTTTTCAAACCGCCCAACAGGCTCCTCTTTTCTGTTCAGCATGCCGCCTCATTCACATCAGATCAAAACCGACGCAGGACATTACACGGTCTTAAGGCCGTACCTGCCCGTTTCCGTAAATAATATATTTCGTAGTCGTCAGCGCCTCAAGCCCCATAGGCCCCCTGGCATGGAGCTTCTGGGTGCTGATGCCGATCTCCGCGCCGAAACCGAACTCAAAGCCGTCGGTGAACCGGGTTGAGGCATTGACATAGACGGCCGCCGCGTCCACCTCGTCCAGAAACCGCTGGGCATTTTTATAGCTTTCAGTGATAATCGCCTCAGAATGACCGGTGTTATACCGGTTGATATGGTCGATGGCCTCGTCCAGGGAAGCTACCGTCTTGATCGAAATCATATAGTCCAGATATTCCTTTCCCCAGTCCTCCTCCGTGGCCGGCTGCGCAAAGGAAATCGCCTGACACACTGTCTCGTCGCCCCTGATCTCCACATGGGCCTGGCACAGCTTCTCTCCCAGCACCTCCATCAGAGGATCGGCCACATTTTTATGAATCAGCAGGGATTCGCAGGCGTTGCACACGCCCACCCGCTGGGTTTTGGCATTCATAATGATATCCACTGCCATGGCAAGGTCTGCGGATTCATCCACATAAATATGGCAGTTGCCGGTTCCGGTCTCGATCACCGGGATCGTGCTGTTGTTCACCACCGCCTGAATCAGCCCCGCGCCCCCTCTGGGAATCAGCACGTCGATATATTGGTTCAGCTTCATCAGACGGCTGGTAGTCTCCCGGTCAGTGGACTCTAAAAGCTGTACGCTGTCCGGATTCAGGCCGCACCGGGAAAGGGCGTCCCGGATCACCTTTGTAATCGCCATATTGGAATGGATGGCGTCGCTGCCGCCTTTTAAGATCACAGCGTTGCCGGTTTTAAAACAGAGGCCGAAAGCGTCCGCCGTCACATTCGGGCGGGACTCATAGATGATGCCCACCACGCCGAGGGGCACCCGTTTTTTTCCGACCATCAGGCCGTTGGGCCGCTTTTTCATGGAAAGCACCTCGCCCACCGGGTCGTCAAGGGCCACGATCTGCATAAGCCCCCCGGCCATCCCCTGGATGCGCTCCTTCGTCAGCTGCAAACGGTCCAGCAGCCCCTGGCTCATACCGTTTTCCCGGCCTGCCGCCATATCGGTTTCATTTTCCCCGAGCAGATAGTCTGACTCCCGGATTAACGCCTGGGCTACGGCCTCCAGTCCTTTATTCTTTTCCGTCACGCCGGCCCCGTTTAACTGCCGGGCTGCCTCTTTGGCTCTGCGGCCCATTTCCTCTAAATTCATATCGGCCTCCAATTTAGTTCCGCTACAGTCCTTCCAATCCCCCTGACCTGAAAGAATTTCCGGCCGTAGTCACGTCCGTAAATCCTTTCGGGGATTGTTCGGACTTCCGCTGTTTAATTACAGTTCCGCTACAGTCCTGCTACAATAAAACTATCAATAGCTGGTACTCTCTGTCACCAGCAGATCGATCAAAATATCATGAGGCTCATAGGGCACCGCCTCCAGCACCTGAAAATCAAAGGCCAGCGCCACCTTGTAATGGGTGTTGGGCTTTTCTAAGTATCTGTCATAGAAGCCTCCGCCGTAGCCCACTCTGTGATGGGTCTTGTCGAAGGCCACGCCCGGCATAATAAACAGCGCATCTTTTTCATTCGCCACCTTGCAGGACTTCTTGGGCTCCCGGATTCCGAAATAACCGGATTCCAGATCGTCAAGCCCGTCCAGGTAACAGAAAACCAGATCCTTGCCCTCTACTCTCGGCACTGCCACCCGTTTTCCGTCCTCCAGCGCCTTGAAGATAATGCTGTCCGTCATCACCTCATGGTTGTAGTCAATATAGGCATACACGCAAGCGGCCTGGCCATACTGGGGCAGCTTCGCCACCGCCTCCGCGATTTTCTCGCTGTTCTGCGCCACCTGCTCGTCGGTCGCCGCGTCCCTCTGTTCTTTAATATAGCGTCTTACTTCTTTTTTTGTTTCCATTCTTACTACCCCTCCTAAAATGATTTCATAAATTTATGTCAATCATATCGATTGATTTCCACATGCGGTAACGCAATAAATTTGCCAGACATCTTAAACAGGCCAGCATATCCGGCATCAATATTCCAAATTTGATCCGCTTTTATGATGTTAAATGGTTTTTCATCCGTTCGTCATGCCGTTTTTTCACATCAGTTACCGTTCCGTCCGGATTCTGAATCTTCATGGATTCCAGCGCGCCTTTCAGATTCCCTCTGATCGCCGCGATATATTCCTTCCTGAGCCGGTCCTGCTCCGCCTTCTCCTCCGGCGTCAGCCCCGGCCCCTTGGATTTATGATAAAGTTCGTTTATTCTGTCAATGGTTTTTTCGTCCATCTTTTAATACCTCTCCACATACCGGTACAAATCAAAATTTTTATTCTTGTGGGCGAGAAACAATGTCCCGCATGGTTCCCCTTCCATGATCCGGTAGATATTCTCCACATCCGCCCCGTTGGCGATCACCATGTCGGCCCCTGCGTCGGTGGCCATGCGGGCGGCCATCAGCTTGGCCTGCATGCCCCCCGTGCCCAGGGAGCTGCCGCTGCTCTCCTTGCCCATCGCCAGCAGGTCCTCCGTGATTTCCGAGACGATCTGAATCAGCATCGCCTCCTGATTCTGATTCGGGTCGTCAGTGTAAAGCCCGTCGATATCCGACAATAAAATCAGCAGATCCGCCCCCACCAGTCCGGCCACAATGGCGGAGAGCCTGTCATTGTCCCCAAATTCAATCTCATGGGTGGCCACCGTGTCATTCTCATTCACCACGGGAACCACGCCCAGCTTTAACAATTCCTCAAATGTATTTTTCGCGTTCAGCCTGCTTAAGCCGTCCAGAATGCTGTACTTGGTCAGAAGCACCTGGGCCGCCGTCTGGTTGTACTCCGCAAAAAGCCGCTGATAGGTCATCATCAGCCTGGCCTGGCCCACTGCCGCCAGCGCCTGCTTTTCAGAGGTCTTCTCCGGCTTCTGTTCCACGCCGAGCGCCTGCCGCCCCACGGCGATCGCGCCAGAGGATACCAGAACCACGTCTTTTCCTTCCCCCCGCAGCTGGCAGATTACCCGCACCAGCTTCTCGATCTTCCGCAGGTCCAGATGCCCGCTTTCCCTGATGGTCAGGGAAGAGGAGCCGATCTTGATCACGATTCGTCTTTTGTTTTTTAACTGTTCTCTGCCGTCCAACTTTGCTGTCCCCCGGCCGTTACGCGCCGGCCTTTTTTCGTGTCATTTTCTTACACAGACAATTCTACACCATTCAATGCAAATAGTAAACCTCATTTTAAAATCTGCTCCGCTACCCTAAGCCCGTCCATAGCCGCAGACATAATCCCGCCGGCATAGCCAGCCCCCTCTCCGCAGGGGTAAAGCCCTTCGATGCCGCTCTCGCACCGGTCGTTGCGCAGAATTCTCACCGGGGAGCTGGTACGGGACTCCACGCCGGAAAATATGGCGTCCGGACGGGCAAAACCGGGCACCTGGCGGTCAAACGCATAGACGCCCTCGACTAGAGCGCTGCCGATGCCATCCGGCAGGATGCTGCGCAGATTTCCAAAATCATAACCGCCTTTCATCTGCGGTGTCACCGTCCCCAGCCCGGTACTCTGCCGTCCGGCCTCAAAATCCTGAAACAGCTGCACCGGAATTTTCCCCTGGCACAGCTGATATGCCCGGGTTTCCAGATGTCTCTGAAATTCCATGCCCGACAGCACCGGACATTCGGGATATTCTTTTACAAAATCCTCCGGCGTTACCGTCACGATCAATGCGCTGTTGGCATTCTTCCCGTCCCTGGCCCGGTTGCTCATACCGTTCACTGCCAGCCGCCCAGGCTCAGAGGATGCATTGACTACATAGCCGCCCGGACACATACAGAAGGAATAAACCCCTCTGCCGTTTGCCGCCCGATGGGTTACTTTGTAATCAGCCACCGGCAGCAAGTTCCCGTAAGGATGGATGCCGTACCTCGCCTGCTCGATCACCGGCTGGGGATGCTCCATGCGCAGCCCCACCGCAAAAGCCTTGGCCTCCATGGGCACCTGCTTCCGGTATAAGGTCTCAAAGGTATCCCTGGCGCTGTGGCCGATGGCAAGGACCACAGTCTGCGCCTGCACTTCCTCCTCACCATTCACAATCACTCCGGTCAGCCTGGCATCCGCAGCCACACCTATCGACTTGGCCTCCACAGTTGCCCCCGCCGGCCTGGCATCCGCAATCCGGCCAGGTATGCCGGCGTGACTATCCGGATATTCCGTTATCCGACTAAATGCGTCACTGACACGTTTTGCCGGATACTTCGTAATGAGAAAATCGGTAACGCAGGACTGAAAACGGATTTCCCCGCCCAGGCTCAGGATCTCTTCCCGGAGATTTTTTACTACCCGGCGCAGCACATCCGTGCCGATATGGGGCTTTTGCATATATAAAATATCCGGGTCCGCCCCCGCCTCCACAAAGCACTGCAGCACAAACCGCCCTCTGCCTTTGGGGTCCTTCACCAGCGTGTTTAGTTTTCCGTCGGAGAAAGTGCCTGCGCCGCCCTCGCCGAACTGAACGTTGGATTCCGGGTTCAAGGGACCTCCCTGCCAGAATGCCTCCACATCCCGCACCCGTTCCTCCACTGCCTTCCCCCGCTCCAAAATTAACGGACGAAGCCCGTGGCAGGCCAGCAGAAGACCGCAGAACAATCCTGCGGGGCCGCTGCCGATAATTACCGGCCTGTCCGCGTCCTGCCCCCGGATACCGCGGCCGGTAAATCCTTCTTCAGAATTTATGCCGGAAAACCCATATGCGGCCGGCCGGAACAGCATAACATTTTTATTCTTAGCCTTTTTTACCACGGCAGATTCATTCTTTACTTTCACCCACACCGTATAAACAAAATAAATCTCCGGCTTTTTTCTGGCGTCCACGGACTTTTTTACCACCTCGAAATGGGAGACAGCCTCCCGGGGCAGCTTCAAAAGCTTTGCAATCTTCCGCTCCATATCCTCCCTGGTATGGTCAGGCGGCAGCTTCATCTGCGCAATCTGAATCACGTCGGTTTCCTTTCTCATCATGTTTAATACTTTTTTATTTTAATGAATAGAACGTCACAATCCCTCTTTGCCATAAGCCAATATGATATTATGAGGGCTTGATGTACCACACTACACCAAAACCTTCGCACCATTAACCTTTACACCATTTTTACACCATCCCTGTAATTTTATAAATCCGCCGCGCTTCTCCCTGCTACGTATCCGCTGCTCCAGGCCCACTGCAGGTTATAACCGCCGCAGCTTCCGTCCACATCAATCAGCTCCCCGGCAAAATACAGCCCGGGAACGATTTTGGACATCATCGTGCAGGGATCGATCTGCCGGGTATCCACACCGCCTGCCGTTACCTGGGCGTTCTCATAGGAATTTACCGCCTTGATCCGGGTGCGGAAGGATTTCACGCCTGCCGCCAGCCTCCCCGGCTCTTTGCCGTACCGTTTCAACAGCAGCGCCAGCAGCTTTTTATTCAGCAGTCCGCCGTAGCATTCCGGCGAAAAGGCGCGAAAATATGCTTCCAGCTCCATCCCGGACATGGAAGGCATCAGATCCAGCTCCGCTTCCACCTTCCGCCCCGCCTGCATAGCCAGCCCCGCAAACCGGCTGACCTGAAATACCGGAATCCCGGAGATTCCGTAAGCGGTCAGCTGCAGCTCTCCCTGATCCTCCGCTGCCAGCTGTCCGTCCACATAAAGCCGGACAATCCCGTCTGTCCTGATGCCGGACAACTGCTTATAAAAATCCTCCTGGCATTTCAGCTGCACCAGCGCCGGGGACAATGGCGTAACGGAATGGCCCAGCTTTTTTGCCAGCGTATAACCGCTCCCATCCGAACCGGTACCGGGCGCCGCCTTGCCGCCGCAGGCCAGGACCACACGGTCAGCAAAAAGAGAAAACGGCTTCCCTTCCGGACCTGTGCCCTTCAGCACAAATTCCGACACTCCCAAAGCAGAAAGGCCGCCTGCCTGAGATCCATTTGTACGGCAATCCTTTTTTCGGGGTTTTCCCGTATAAAAATCATTTGACCGGATCTCCTTCATCCGAACATCTCTGATATCCATATCCTTTGCCTGCGCATCTCCAATACAAATATCTTTTACCTGCAGGGCACAGTTTTTAATCTTCACGGAACAGGCCATTTTCACATCCTGCCGCAAAAGCTCCAGCCGCAGAAGATCCAGTACCGCAGACGCCTGTCCCCCCGCCGGATAAATCCCTCCGTTCCTTTCTTTCGGCACCACGCCCAGGCTTTTGAAAAAATCAATGGTTTCCCTGTAGCCGAACCGTTCCAGTACCCGCGCCGGAAAGGAGGGATCGTTACTGTGAAAGTACGCCTGTTCCGGCATACCAGCCGACACGAAGTCGCCGCCAGGCCCGGACCCCTGGGATCGGGGGCTGCCGGCCTGACATACATCTTCCACAATCTTCTCTAGCTTCCGATTGGTGAAATTACACTTCCCATTCCCCGTAGACAGCAGTTTCTTTCCCACCCTGTCGTTCCCCTCGATCAAAAACACTTCCGCCCCGGCCCGGGCCGCCGCTATGGCCGCCGTCATGCCGGAAGCGCCGCCTCCTGCCACCGCCACCCGTATCTTCCTCATATCAAAATCAACAGCCTTCCTTTTGTCATAAAGTCCGCTTTCAAAACTTTTTCTTTCCAAAGCTTCTCTGATTATTGTATCATCCGCCCGTTCTTTTGCAAGCACTTTCATAACAGGAGTTTGCATAAATGAATCTTTTTGGAACACACTAACAACAGGTTTATAGGTTTCCTGTCTCGCCGCCTGAAAATAACCTAAATTCAGTCCATAAGGAGTAGTTCAGATGAATCATCCATTTTCCGGAAATTTACAGGATACTATGGATTACTTTAACAAAGCCCTGTCCATAGACCGGAATTTTGATATCGTATACCGAGTCCTGCGCATCGGAGGAAAAAATGCCTGCATGTACACTGTGGACGGCTTCGTCAAAGACGAAGTGCTGGAAAAAATACTGTCCTTTTTGTTTACCAAAAAACCTGAGGACATGCCTTCCAATGCCCACGATTTCTCCAAAGAACTGGTCGCCTACACCGAGGTAGGGCTTACGCGGGATGCCGACGCCGTGATTACCCAGCTTCTGTCCGGCATCACCTGCCTGTTTATCGACGGCTATCAGGACTGCATCACCATCGAATGCCGGACCTACCCGGTAAGAAGCGTGGAAGAGCCGGAAAAAGACCGGGTGCTGCGGGGTTCCCGGGACGGCTTTGTGGAGACGCTGGTCTTTAACACCGCCCTGATCCGGCGCCGCATCCGGGACCCCCACCTGATCAACGAAATCACCCAGGTGGGCAATAAATCGAAAACGGACGTAGCCATCTGCTATATCGATGACAGGGTAGACCAGGATCTGCTGGAACGGGTTAAAACCCGCATCAAAAATATTGAGGTGGACGCCCTGACCATGAACCAGGAAAGTCTGGCCGAATGCCTGTATCAATACAAATGGATCAATCCTTTCCCGAAGTTCAAATTTTCCGAGCGGCCCGACACGGCGGCAGCCTGCCTGCTGGAAGGAAATATCATTATTCTGGTGGACAATTCCCCTGCGGCCATGATTCTGCCCTCCAGTATTTTTGACATTATCGAGGAAGCAGACGATTATTATTTCCCGCCGCTGACCGGAACCTACCTGCGGCTGACCCGCTTTGGCACCAGCCTGATCGCCCTGCTTTTAACCCCCATTTTCCTGCTGCTGATGCAGAATCCCCAGTGGATTCCCGACTGGCTGGCCTTTATCCAGTTTAAGGAAACCGTATCCGTCCCGCTGATTTTACAGCTTCTGATTCTGGAATTTGCCATCGACGGACTGAAGCTGGCCTCCCTGAACACGCCCTCCATGCTGACTACGCCCTTAAGCGTTATCGCAGCCCTGGTGGTCGGCGACTTTTCCGTCAGCTCCGGGTGGTTCAACGCGGAGACCATGCTGTATATGGCCTTCGTCGTCCTGTCCAACTATACCCAGTCCAGCCTGGAGCTGGGCTATGCCCTGAAATTCCTGCGGATCATTCTGCTGGTTCTCACCTCCCTGTTTAACGTCTGGGGCTTTGCCGCCGGCATCCTGATCTGCCTCATCGCCCTGTTCGGCAATAAAACAATCGCCGGAAAAAGCTACCTGTATCCGCTGTTTCCGTTCGACGGCAAAAAAATTGGAGAACGGTTTTTCCGGGCGCGGATTCCCCATTCGTCAGCGGGGGAGCATGGGAAAAACAATATGTAAAAAATAATTATATTTACAGAACCTGACAAAGTATATCACCGACACGTTTTGCCGGATTATTTCTAACCAGAAAAGGGAGCCATGGCCTACCAGCCGCAGCTCCCTTTATTACATCGGCAAAATATCATATTTCATCGCTCTGCCAATTTTTTAACGTTTCTTTTCCCTTCCTCAATACCCGTAAAAAATCTGCGCAATCGGCGATGACTCGTCGATAATCAAAGTCTTGTTATCCCCGGTCATCGTCGCCTTGGCCGCGTCCAGGGAACGCAGGAACAGGTAGAAATCTGCTTTCTCCTCGTCATTATAGGCTTCGCTTAAAATCCGCATGTACTCCGCTTCGCCCTTTGCGATAATCTCCGCCGCCTGAGCATCCGCTTTGGACTGCATGACGATGATTTCAGCTTTCGTCTTATTGGCGATCTCCTGGGCCTCCTCCTGGCCTTCCGCCTGGTAGGTGGCCGCAATATTGTTCCGCTCCGAGATCATTCTCTCATATACCGCATCCTTATTCTCGTCCGGCAAATCCAGAGATTTCGTCTCCACTGCCAGCAGCTCGATGCCATACTGGGAGAGGGTGTCGCCGATATTGTCCTTGATGGCCTGGGCCAGCTCGCCGTCACGGCCGCTGATCACTTCCTCCTGGCTGAGACTGCTGATCACATTTTTCAGACTGTTATAAATAATCGTATCAATACGGAACTCCGCATTGCTTTTCTGTGCGCTCAGCGTCTGGGTGTACTTTTGGGGGTCCGAAATCCGCCAGAGAGCAAAACAGTCGGCAATCATGGATTTTTTGTCCTTAGTCATCACATCGCTGACCGCCAGGTCGTATAAAAGGACTTCATTTTCGATTTTTTCAGCGCTCTGGATAAAAGGAATTTTATAACTCAAGCCAGGATTTTCCCGGATGTCCACAATCTTTCCAAACTGCTTGATCACCGTAAATTCATTGGGATAAGTAACCACCACACCAGAACTTAGAATAAGTAGTGCCAATACGGCAATAATCGGTATTAAAATTTTTTTCTTCATATTCTTTTCCTTTCTAACAAAGTTCCGCAACTGCCCTTCCAAGCCCCCCGGATCTGGGAGAATTTCCAGCCACTAAAGTGTCTGTAAATCCTCCCGGGGCTACGGTCCGTTGCTGTTTAGAGTTCCGCAGCTCTCCTCACATTGCGATAAGCATTTATTTAGTCCCTGACTGCTTTTTATTCTTCACTGTCGCCGGCATCGACCTCGTCGCTGCCATTGTTCCCGCCAGCCTCCGTGCCGCTGCTGCCGTTCCCGCCGGCCTCTGTCCTGCCGGCGCCCTGGTTACTCATAATGTTTTCCACATTCGCAAAGGACTCCAAAGGCAGCATGGTCTGGGTAGTTCCGTCGCTCTTTTCGATAATCAGCTTCATATCCGGAAGAATTTCTTCCATCGTCTCATAAAACATTCTCTGCTTGGTGATCAGGGGGTATTTCTGATATTCCGCATAGAGCTCGTTAAGTCTTGCTGTCTGACCAATCGCCTCGTTCACCCGCTCCTCGGCCTGTGCTTCCGCCGTCTTAATGGTCTGGTCCGCCGCCGCTCTGGCCGCGGGGATGTCCTCGTTTCGTTTCTGATTTGCCTTGTTGATCGACGTTTCTTTTCCCTGTTTTGCATTTTCCACGTTCTTGAAGGCGTCGATTACCTCCGTTGTGGGCGGTTCGGCATCCTGAATCGTGATGTTCATCAGCTGAATTCCGATATCCTCGCCCTCCAGTCTGGTGACGATCTTCTCTTTGATGGACGCCTGAATTTCATTCTTTCCCGTGGTGATTACGCTGTCCACATCATAGAGGCCGATGGTGTCTCTGATATAGCTCTGGGTCAGGTTTTTCAAAATTCCTACCGGGTCCTCTGACGCGTACAGATATTTCACCGGGTCAGTCACCCGGTACTCCACATAGAAATCCACGTTCACAAAGTTGTAATCCCTGGTGATCATAAAAGATTCCGCTTCCATCGATTCATCCGTATCCATACTGAAGCCGATAGGAAATCCGTTGATGGTCTTCGGCACCTTCTTTAACATCTGTACATAGGGTATTTTCAGATGGATGCCCGATTCCTCCACCACCTTTGGCACGCCGAAAGTAGTGATCACCGCATATTCATTTTCTTTTAGTGAATAGATACTTCCGGCAA
The DNA here is from genome assembly GCA_910588405.1 of uncultured Lachnospiraceae bacterium. GTDB lineage: Bacteria > Bacillota > Clostridia > Lachnospirales > Lachnospiraceae > Paralachnospira_A. Next base: position 239,803 of record CAJUPT010000001.1, read on the forward strand.
ACAAATACAGCGCAAGCAGTAAAACCACCACAGCCACCGCTCCTTTTCCGGCTTTCGAGGCCACATCTTTCACATTTACGCCGGACGGGTCGTACTCTACTTTTGTTTTTCTTCTTAGCATCGCTTTCCTCCTAATTTAGTTCCGCTTCAGTCCTCCCGCTCCCCCTGATCTGGAAGTATTTCCGGCCGCCCTCGCGTCCATAAATCCTTCCGGGGCTCGTACGGACTTCCGCTGTTTTTAGTTCCGCTTCAGTCCTGCTGTTTCCAGTTCCTCCACCGCTTCCGGGCTGCTGTTATATATAGAAAAAAAGACTTCCATTGCAGCCCTCTGCCGTGCTACAATAAAAGTCTTGCTACAGTTGTTCTGATCCGAAACGGATGTTTCCATCGTCCTGACGATTCGGATATACCAAAATCCAGATAATTCAAAGATTTATGGTATCAGCTACTCCCTTTTATTTGTTGACAATAGCATACCACATTGTCAAATATTTGTCAAGCCTTCTCCCAAATATTATACGAATTTAACGGAACTGGTATTTATCCTTGACTGCATTGGCTCCATGGCCGGTCTTGAGGCAGACACCATCGGCGGGTTTAACGCCATGATTGGTTTGTCATCACCACGGACGGCATGGAAAATGCCAGCCGTCAGATGCTGCGCCCCTGTCAGCGCAGACCGAAAAAAAAACATCAACGATGACTTTGAAAAAAGAAAGAACAAAAAAGGAAAAAGCCGGGGGCAAAAATAAAGCCGGGGCATTTCAAAGAGGGTATTTCAAATCGTTATCTCTGTTGACTTTCCTTTGACATAATGATACACTTTTGATAATATTTTTCAACAATCTTTTTGCACCATAAAGGGCTGTGAAAAAGGCCGCAAGGACATTTTTCACATCTCTTTTATCGTGCGAAAACGCCCGGGAGTAATCACATGAACCATGAACAAACCGCCCATTCCCATACCGGCAGCCATCATCACCACAGGATCGGGCACCGCCATGATACCGGCGGCTCCTCCATCGACTTTTACGCCTGCCACTCCAGGATTCGACGCTGGAACCCCGGATTTCGAACAGGATTTTCCATGTGCCTGCTTTTGTTCTGCATCCTGGCTGATCATCCGGCGGTTTCCTGCGTTATTATTCTGACTGCCGCATGGATCACGGTGGGGATGGGCGGTTTGTCTCTCCGCCGCTACCTCTCCGTACTGACCATTCCGATCACCTTTATTCTGTTAGGCAGCGCCGCGGTTGCCATTGATTTTTCCGGACAGCCGGTCGGTGATTTCAATCTGTATCTGTTTGGGGGGTATCTGTATCTGACCGGCGAAAGCCTTTTGAAAACATTGTTTCTCATATTAAAAGCCTTCGGGGCGGTCAGCGCCATGTTTATCATGACCCTGTCCACTCCCTCCCACGAACTGTTCTCGGTATTGCGGAAGGCCCATTGCCCGTCCCTGATTGTAGAGCTGATGCACATGATTTACCGGTATATCTTTATTCTCATGGAGGTGCAGCGAAACATGCGCATTTCCGCCGAATCCCGGCTGGGCTTTCGGGATTTCCGTACCTCCTGCTACTCTTTCGGACAGATCGCCGGCAACCTGTTCATCGTGGCGCTGAAAAAGGCAAACGCTTACTATGACGCGATGGAGGCGCGATGTTATGACGGAACTTTCGCTTTCCTGGAAGAAGAATACCGGGCAAATCCGAGACATCTGATCGCGGCCGGCATCTATTTTGCGGCTCTGAGCATTTTCCGGATTGTCGTCAGATAAGTTCCGCCAACAGTTAAAGACTCGATATTCGACAAATACTCGACACTATACAGACTGCACGGCCAACGTTATCCGGACATAAGGTTTTTCTGCTTTCATAAGAATTACCTCATGCCGGTTATCTGGCCCGCCACACTGAAAAAAGAACCACACTTTCTCACAGCATATAAAAAGGACTTTACGATGAATGAACCCATATTACAGGTGAATGACCTGCACTATTCTTACGACGACACGCAAGCGGCGCTGAAGGGCATCAGCGTATCCATCTATCCCGGCGAACGGATTGCCGTGATCGGCTCCAACGGCGCCGGGAAGTCCACATTTTTTCTGAATATCAACGGGGTACTTTCCCCTGAACAGGGAGAAATCTTTTATCACGGCACGAAAATCACAAAGAAATCCCTGCCCCAACTGCGGAAAAACATCGGCATTGTGTTTCAGGATGCCGACAACCAGATCATCGCGTCTTCCGTAAAAGCAGAAGTGTCGTTCGGGCCTATGAACCTGAAGCTTCCCCGGGAGGAAGTCGTCAGACGGGTCAATATGGCTATGGAATATATGAATATCACGGAATACGGCGACAGGCCGCCCCATTATTTAAGCGGCGGTGAGAAAAAGCGGGTGGCCATCGCCGACATTATCGCCATGGAACCGGATGTCATCATATTCGACGAGCCCACGGCTGCTCTAGACCCCTTAAACGCCGCCATGCTGGAGGAAGTGCTGGAAAAGCTTTCCGCCGAACAAAAAACGCTGCTGATCTCCACCCACGACGTGGATTTCGCCTACCGGTGGGCCAAACGGGTGCTGGTGTTCTGCGACGGACAGATCATCGCCGACGGCACGCCTTTATCCGTATTTCAAAATGACGAAGTGGTAAAAAAGGCCAGCCTGGCCCGTCCCATGATGCTTGATGTATATCAGGAACTGGTCGGAAGCGGACTTCTGGCCGACGAGGGCGTTTATCCCAGAGATATGCGGGAGTTTCGGGAGCTGGTGGGAAAACGGGGGAGACCATGATCCATTCGAATCACGATCTCCCCGTTTGTATTCCCCTGTTTTTTACAATTCTGACAATCCCTAAACCATCGGTTTTCTTTACGCTTCGGATACCCGGACATGATCCGGCACATCGGCACTTGCGGACGCTTTCCCGTCCTCCCATTTTTTCCGCTCGTAAAATCTTCCCATCAGGAAAGCGATCACGCCCACGCCAATTCCGGTCTGCAGACAGAAGATCAGGCTTTCAATTTCTCCCGGGATTTCCCCGTGAATCATATTTTCTAGTACCGGCGTAAACCAGGGTTCATATGCTTCCCCCTTGATTTCCTCCACCATTACGCTGCCCGCGTCGTCGGAGCCGCCAAACTCCGCCCCGCGCAAAGCCAGAAACGGCGCTGCCACCATCACAACCACAATCGCCAGTAATATCGCAATAAGCTTTTTATTTTTCGCTGTCATGTCATCTATCCTCCTAATTATAGTTCCGCTACAGTCCTCCCATGTCCCCTGGATCTGGAAAGATTCCCGGCCACTGAAGTGTCCGTAAATCCTTCCGGGACATGTTCGGACTTCCGCTGTCTGAAGAGTTCCGCTACAGTCCTGCTATCCTTTTCTCACTCTGCCTTAAAATGAATCATCTTCAGCTCGCTTTTCGCGAACGATTCCAGGGCAATTACCACGATTACCGTTAAAATTCCCTCAATCACGGCCAGCGGAAGCTGGGTCGGGGCGAAAACGCCGAGGAACTTCACTGCGGAAGCCATCATGCCGCCTTCCGCCGAAGGATAAGCCATAGCAAGCTGGAGGCTGGTAACACAATATGTAAAAATATCTCCCAGCGCGGCTGCCAGAAATATGGTGAGCTTCTTATTCACATTTGTTTTAGACAACCCTCTGTAAATCAGCCAGGACAGCACCGGCCCTGCGATCGCCATGGAAAAACAGTTGGCGCCCAGCGTGGTCAGTCCGCCGTGAGCCAGCAGGATCGCCTGAAATACCAGTACGATCAGCCCCAGTACACTGACGGCACAGGGGCCGAATAAAATGGCGCCCAGGCCGGTTCCGGTCATATGGGAGCAGCTGCCCGTCACCGACGGGATTTTCAGGGAGGACAGCACAAATACGAAGGCCCCCGCCATGGCAATCAGCGTCATAGACTTTCTGTTTTCCTTCACGTTCTTATTTAAAACCGTAAACCCAAGATACAAAAAGGGCAGACAGACCACGCCCCAGGCCACGCAGAACACCGGCGGCAGATAGCCCTCCATGATATGCATGGCGTTCGCTGCCGGCGCGACGGCGAATACGGCGCACAAAGCAAGAAGCGCTTTCACTACCTGATTCTGTCTTCGTTTCATTCTCATCTCAATTCCCCTTTCTTACCCTTTCGCGACTTTTCTTCCCGGCTCCAAAAGCCGATCCGCTGCTGTCTATTGCTGTGCTCACAAATCATTCGACGCTGCCCTGAGTCGGGCACCGCATGGCATTCGGATTAAAAAAGAGCGTTTTTGTATCTCAGGGAATTTTGACAGACTTTCCTGACGATATAAAAATGCCCCCGAGATTTCCGGGGGCAAAGCATCTTGTTCTATCTGAATGACGATTTCCTCAGCCCAGAAATGTGATTCGTTCCTGCGCAAGTTCCTGACTCCGCCCCCTCGCCCTGACATCCTGTGCAGCTGACCGGCTGCAAATGAATGCCAAAGCCAAAAGACGATACAGTAGTGGTGACTGTCCGGCCTTTAACCGCGTTCCTTGCTGAATTTCTTCCTGCAGGAGTAATGTTTTATTTAGTATAATACTTCCGCCGTATATTGTCAATTCCTTTTCTGTAGTGCCCTAATGGCTAATCCATTTCCTGGATACCGCTTTATCCCTTAAGCCCCCTGGCCTGCCTGTCCATATCCTCTACCACGATATCATAAATCTCGCCCAGAGAAGCACAGTATTCCAGTACCTTCCACGGCTCGTTGGTATGATAATGAATTTTGATCAGATCCTCGTCTCCTACCGCCAGCAGGCAGTCTCCCTGGAAATGTTCCGTAAAATATTCGCTGATCACATCCTCGTCCAGATCCTCTCCTTCGATTAGCAGCTGTGTGTCATATCTGTATTCCAGCATTCTGTTTGTCCTCCTGATCTGTTTCCTGCACGGTCGGAATCTCTCGGCCGCAAAAGCAAGCGTCTCGGGACTCCGGCACTGATTGCCATAGCTATATCTTAATAGAAAGCCCGGGTACTGGCAACCATTTTTTTAACAGGCCGTCAAATTTCTCCGGAAAAGAAACAACAGTTTGCCCTACAGTCTTTTGCTGATCCATCCATACGCCGCGATCCCGCAAAACCACTGAAATACCAGCAAAATTCCCAGTCCAATTACCGCATAGCGGGAGAAGGGCATAAACCAGCCGCCCATGGAGCAGATCGAAAACGCCAGCATCATCACACAGTAAACACCCAGCATAATCAGATAGGCAATCCTGCCGCTTTTGTCCCGCAGCATCACCTTCCGCTCATCGTGCATCTCGATCCGTTCCACTTCCAACCTCCTGTCATATGCCTCCCGGTTCTCCGGCCTGGTCCAGTGATAATACTTCCAAAGCATCATCAACCCAGGGGCAGTCAGGCCGCCGAACAGCCCCCAGAACATCCCGTCAAACCAGGTCTCCGTAAACACCGCCGCCATAAGGCAGCTCAGGCCGATTATACAGTAGGCCATTCCCGTGTATAACATCGTTTTCTTCATAGCTTCCTCCTTATTGTTCCGCATTTCAATCCGCCGCCGTTTTCACAAAAGCCCGCCTTCAAGCTTCCTCTTCATAAATAAAAATTTCCTCGATAGACATGCCAAAATATCTGGCAATCTTAAACGCCAGTATGATCGACGGATTATACCTGCCGTTTTCCAGAGAACCGATGGTCTGCCTGGACACCTGCAAGGCCGCCGCCAGTTCTTCCTGTCTGATATTTCTTTGCTTTCTCAGTTCTTCCAGCCTGTTTTTCAAATGCTTCCTCCGTTCCGCGCGGCATATGCAATCGCCGTTTTATGTAAAGTATACTTTCCATATGGCCATTATATAATAATGCTTTTCGAATGTCAAGCAAACTTTCTATCAAAAGAGAAATTATGGCAGTTTTTTTGATTGGCGATTTTTTTAGCGTTCTCTGTCTTTAAATTTCAATTTCTCCTTGACCTGGAGTGCACTCCATATAGTACACTATCCGAAACAACCTTTGCATTCAGCACAGAATTGAGGTGATACATATGACAATTTCAGAGGTAAGCCAGAAATACGGCCTTTCCCAGGACACCCTCCGGTATTATGAAAAGGTAGGCGCAATCCCGCCGGTGCACCGGAACAAAAGCGGCGTGCGGGACTACACGGAAGATGACTGCGGCTGGGTAGAACTGGTAAAATGTATGCGCAGCGCCGGACTGGCCGTGGAGGTACTGGCGGAGTATGTCCGCTTACAGCTTGAAGGAGACGAAACCATTCCCCAAAGGCGGCAGCTTCTTGTTGACCAGCGGGAACAGCTGGCCGATCAATTAAAAGTGATTCAGGATACGATGATGCGGCTGGACTATAAGATTTCCCGCTATGACGAAGCCATGGAAACGGGAGTTCTGACCTGGGAGTAATAGGAAAACCAAAGCCAGGGAACAGTGCCTTCACAGACACTTCAACCGCAGAATATGCAGCCACAACATATCCAATCATGGAACACCAGATTGCGGAGCATTCGATTACAGAAGATTTAACCGAAAAATGTTTATTTGCAGAATATTTAATCACGAAACATTTTACCGCAAAATATTTCACTGTGTAATATCAGATTACATAATGATCCTATTAAAATATAAAAGCAGGAGGAACCGCTATGCAATATCGTAAACTTGGCTCCACCGGTATCCGGGTCGGAGAAATCGGCATGGGCTGTGAAGGATTGATCGACAAATCCCGGGAAGAGGTAAACGCTTTCATCGACCTGATGGAACAGGAAGGAGCCAACTGCATCGACCTGTACTCGCCAAATCCCGAGATGCGCTCAGCCCTGGGACAGGCGCTGCGGGGCAGACGGGAAAAATTCGTGCTCCAGGGCCATCTGGGCGCGGTGTGGAAGGATGGACAGTATAAGAAAACCCGTGAGATCCAAGAAGTGAAGGAAAGCTTCGAGGATCAGCTGAACCGTCTGGAAACAGACCATCTGGAAATTGGCATGGTCCATTACGTGGACTCCATGAAGGACTGGCATACCGTGGAGAACGGCCCCGTAATGAAATACGCCATGGAACTGAAAGAAAAAGGCGCCATAAGGTCCATCGGCATGTCCAGCCACAATCCCCAGGCCGCCATGGCGGCCGTGAAAAGCGGCAAAATCGACGTACTGATGTTCAGCATCAATCCCTGCTATGACCTGATGCCGGCCAGCGAGGATGTGGAAGAATTATGGAATGAAAAAAATTATGAGAAGGCGTTGACCAATATGGACCCGGAACGGCAGGCCCTTTATGAGGAATGCCAGCGGCGGGGTGTGGGCATCACGGTCATGAAAGCCTTCGGCGGCGGCGACCTGTTAGATGCCGGACTCTCCCTGGCAAAAAAAGCGCTGAACGCCTTTCAGTGCCTGAACTACGCCCTGACCCGTCCGGCCGTGGCCTCTGTGATGTCCGGGGCAAGAACCCTGGAAGACCTGAAAGCCAGCCTAGACTATGAAAAGGCTTCCGACGAAGAAAAAGACTATGCGCCGGCACTGGCCGCATTCCCCAAAATCAGCTGGGCAGGCCACTGCATGTACTGCGGCCATTGCGCCCCCTGCCCGGAGGGCATCGACGTGGCCACCGTCACCAAGTTCCTGAACCTGTCCATCGCCCAGGGCGAAATCCCGGAGACGGTGCGGGAGCACTATGCCGGCCTGCCCCATAAAGCAGGCGACTGTGTCGGATGCGGAGCCTGCGAGGAGCGCTGTCCGTTCCAGGTGAAGGTGACGGAGAATATGGAAAAAGCCGTCCGGCTGTTCGGAAACTAACCGGCCGTTTAAGGTTTGGACGCTCTTTCGGATTTTAACCGGAGTTTCAAAACACAGCCAAACTTTCGAGTTTAAACCGATTTTTCAACTCTTCATCGCCTGCTCGAAACTTAACCAAATTCCCGGGACACCGCCGCTATGGACCTTCCGCAGCCGGCGGTGTTATCATTTTTTGAATGATAAAGCAATACGGCCCAAAAAGGCGCCGCTCCACGGATCATCTCTTATCCGCTTTGCAGCGCCTTTTATTCAACACAGCACTGTTTACTGTTTCGGCTTACGCCTCCACAATCTCCTGCTTCCTTCCCAGCAGCTCGTCAGACATCAGCTGCTTCTCCACATTCTCAAAACCCAGCCGGTTAATGGTATCCGCAAAACGCTCTCCGGCTTTGCCTTGGTCCTTGAACAGCAGGATGGCTTTCTCGATCACGTTCAGCGCTTCCTCTTTATCCGTAAACACCTTGCCAAGGGTTTTTCCCATAGCGGTCTTCTTGCCCCAGCGGCCGCCGATATAAATCTTATAGCCATATGTACTGTCTTTTAATGCGTTAAAATGACAGGCGCTGACACATCTTCCGCAGTTGTTGCAGAGGGTTTGATCAATCTCCACCACGCCGTCCGCCATCTTCGCGGCGCCCATGGGACAATTTTTTTCCACCCCGCACTTTTTGCAGCCCTTGCAGCTTTCAGCATCCGGATTAGGAATCCGCTGGCCGATAATGCCCACATCGTTCAGATCGGGCTTTACACAGTTATTCGGACATCCGCCCACGGCAATTTTGAACTTGTGCGGCAGCTTGACGGTGCGGTAGCCCTCATAAAATCTGTGATGGATTTCCTCCGCCAGGCCAAAGGAATCTAACAGGCCGTACTGGCAGGTCGTTCCCTTACAGGCCACCACCGGACGCACCAGGGCGCCGGTTCCGCCGGTCACAAGCCCTTCTTTCGCGATATATTCCCGGAACGGCTCGATATTCTCAAAAGGAATCCCCTGTACCTCGATGGTCATACGGGTGGTAAAGGTAATCTGCCCGTTTCCGAATTTCTCCGCCGCCTCCGCGATGCAGCGCTGCTGTGCCGCCGTAATCTTGCCGTTTACCGTGATAATACGGCCGGAAAAATTATCAGTACCCTTGTTGCTTAAAAATCCCAGCCCTTTTACCCTTTTCTCTTCCTCGGGGCTGATTGTCAATGATGCCATAATTCAAAAACCTCCTGTTAAATTTTTATCGCCTGATGTACCGGCCTGCTCAGGTTCCGTTTCCCGGAATCCTATTGTTTTATTTCTCTGTATTTTACGGTAATATTATAGCACTTGACTCTTTATAAGAAAAGTGTAATTTTCCCGAAAAAACTCCTTTATTTGTCATTTACCTCCGCAGGCTATTATAAACCTTTTTTTATATCAGGTTGACAATAGAGCGCTTATATGCTATCATGCAACGAAACAGCTGTTCAAAACGGACGAATCTATAAAAATTCATACCTGCTGCCAATGACTTACACCCGGCAGGCGTACGGAGGTTTTCTATGAATAACAAAAAAGAAACGCAGAAAAATTTCAGAACAATCGATCTGGCTTATATGGCCCTGGGAGCGGTTTTTATTGCGATATGCTCCTGGATCAGCATACCGGCTGCCGTACCTTTTACCATGCAGACATTCGCCGCGTTTTTCGTGCTGTCAGCACTGGGCGGCAAACGCGGTACGATCACCATTCTTACATATATATTTCTCGGCGCAGTGGGCGTCCCGGTATTTGCGCAGTTTACGTCCGGAATCGGTATTCTCCTTGGAAACACAGGAGGGTACATCGTCGGTTTTATTTTTATGGGATTAACCTACTGGCTGATTGCCGGGCTTTTTGGAAAAAAGCTGTGGGTGGAAATCCTCGCTATGGTGATCGGCCTCACCCTGCTTTACGCCTTTGGAACCATATGGTTTATGTTTGTTTACGCAAAAACAAATGAAGCCGCCGGCCTTGCAATGGTTCTTGGCTGGTGCGTAATACCGTTTATCATTCCTGATCTCATCAAGCTTGCGCTTGCCCTGCAGCTTGCCCGGCGTTTGTCTCCCGTATTGAAAATACATTGAAGGTTCCCCTGTCCTATCCATTCCAGTTCAGCAATTTCGCCTATCAGGGCCACGAGCACTTAGAGTCTGTTCTTTAGACCCTAAGTGCGATATTATACAAGATTGTCAGCGGTGCCTTTTAGCCACTTACTATTTTGTTGTCCGATCTGTTACTGTTTTTTCCATAGCACACTTGACACTACCAGTAATATACACTTTATACTGATCTCACTTATGGATTGTAAACAGCTTTACCTTTATATTTTTCAAAAAAATCCATGGGTATGCTACGTTGACATTTAAAACTCTTTTCTGCTACATAAGTAAAATTCTTTCCTAATTCCTCTCCTGGAACAAGTACTATTCCATCAATAGAGCCATTCATAGCGTCTGTCAATGCTATCAGATATCGAATCGTTCTGGTTGTAAAATCCGAATGAATGCTTTCCTCAAATTGCGGCGAGTATCTTCCAAGATCAATCGTAGGAGAATCTTGAACCTTCACCTCCAACATTTGATTACGTATATCCGGATATCCGCCCTCAAGCATTTCCTGTTGTTTCTTGTATCCCAACATATAGGCAACAAGCCTCTCTAGCTGTTGTCCCTTTTGTTTTGTAGGAAGATTGATATCCAATTTTTCGCCAATTAATGAATTTGTTATCTGTCTACCAATATATGATAGCGGCAAAACTCTTTCAGGATCATCCTTTATACTTGAAGCTCCGCATATCTTCTCGCATTTATCATCAATCACGTTCTTCGATAAAGATATATCATCTACAACCAAAGAGCGGTTCTTGATAATCTCCTCTCTCTTTTTATTTGAAATAATAAGCTGCTGTTTTATAGTAGGTTTTCCAAATCTACCAAATGATTTTTCTATATAATCTGGTGACATAATTACGATGGATTCAATCTTTCCACCGTCCCCAATCTTCCCCAAGACAAATCGAACATCACTTGCAAGAAGACAGTCTTTACCTCCCAAATTCACTTGGACGGATGCACTGTTAGGATTTCTATTCCATACCTGCAAATTATATGACGTTCCGGTTGTTACAATATAAGTGTCGATATACTCCCTTAAAAATAAAGGCACACCTTTCTGTTTCGGCGGAACGATTTCATACTTCTCAGCCGGTTCAGGAATATATTCCTTCAGCAGATGCTCTGTCACCAGTTTTCTGAGATTAGATCCATCTGTTCTGGGCTTTCCTGTCAATGTAAATTCAGCGCCTATAAGCTTCTGTAACCTTTCTGCCAGGTTTTTCGGTGATGGCATAACGGACTTACTATTAGGCGGTACCTTTCCGATTTCAACATAATCCATATCTTCTACCTTCACATTGTAACCTGTATAAATTTCTCAATCCGACCTATATCAGATTCCGAAAAACCAAACTGATTGTATACTAAATTATTTATTTCTATCTCTATCGTTTCCCTTTTTCTTTCATTTTCCAGTAACTCTCTAACGATTCCCGCAATTTTACCGGCAGTATCGGCATCAAAATTCGGAATTGGCCATCTGTTAAGATTTGTCGAAGTATAACGGTATTTCTGAGAATAAAGACAACCACTAATCATCTTCTGGTAATATTCCAAGGCATAAGAGTTAAGCACTCCCAATATAAATAAATAATATTCTTCATCATCCATTCCAGAAAATCCCGCACTAAACAAAGAATTTGGTTTCTTTATAAGAAAAAAAGTATTTCCCTGACATAATCTTCCATCAGCATCATATGCAAATGAATTATGCGAAACAATGTCACGGGTAACAATTTTGGCCTGCTTAAACTTTGAAAGTTTCTGAGGCACCCAGCATTCATACCATGCTCTCGTCTTACTTTCCATCAAATATGTACGTTTCTTCAATATATCTGAACATTCTTCTAAATACATCGCCGCATTTGGTATTTCTTCCAACGGTATGGCCTCCATATTACCGTCTCTTTCTCTATGCGGATACAAAATATATCTATCCCGTTTGGAATCTCCCCATGTAATATTCCATCGTTCTATGTCAAAACTCTGTATTAATGGATAAATAACATCTTTTTCAAATGATTTCATTTCAACAAACTCTGCCGTCATAGGTTTAACAAATACCATGTCCGCCGTTGTTTTTATTCCGACGCATATCTCCATCAGATCACTTAATCTACAAATCGCTTTCGCATCCATGTAGCTTTTAATATCATTCTCATTCCCAGAAGAAAAATTCCAGGTTTTCCCTCCGTCCGGAATATAAACCAATGATTTTGAAACTTCAAAAGCCCGATCGCCTTCTTCTCCAAATCTGACATAGGCTTTATTGGAATCCATTTGTTTTTCTATATATTTAAATAAATCCTTTGTACTCCGGCAACAGACGGTTGCGTCTTTTTGTATTGCTTTAATGCCAATATACTCAACCTGGCAATCAGAAACAGCGATATTCTCGCATAGAATGATTGCTGGCAGAACTGCCGCACCAAAAAATTTTGTATCAAACAAATCCACGATTTTTCTTACATGTCCTACATCTGAAAGATATTGTCTAAGACCAACTCCATAATTTGCAGTTAAATATTTGTTACTGGTAATAAGGCACATCTTGCCATTGGGTTTAAGATTCCTATCCCCATTTTCCAAAAAACAAGTATATATATCAAATCTGCCTGTTGCACTCGCATAATTATTTTTTATATACTCTCTGTTCGCATTCGACAAATTCTGAAGTCTGATATATGGTGGATTTCCAATAATAAAATCCGTCTTATCGTGTACGGTCAGATAGTCTGAACAGTATACTGGCAATCCGTCCATAAGTCTTACAACATCTTCTATACTGGAAATACATCCCCTATATGCCAACAGTGCGGAAATTACTATCTTTGTCACAAATACATTTGATGGCTTTGTATCATATGCCATAATGCAATTGCCACTAATGAATTTGTCAGTTAAAGCTATTTTATCGCTTTCTTTGGTTACATCAATTATTCTGTCAACAATCTGAGCGATAAATGTTCCCGTTCCACAAGCAGGATCCGTTATCCTTTTCTCCAAAATCCGGCTCCCCTGATACCCAATAAGATCCAACATATAACAAACAATATCATTGGGGGTTCTTTCACTACCAGACTTTTTGCGGGATTTCAAATCTATACCATCAGTCAAGAGCGCAAACAACTCCTCTTTGAGTTCTTCGACCGATTTGCTGCTCAAATCATAATTTTTATAATCTAAAGATGTGTAACCCTTACATATTTTTTCAAGATCTACATCATCATATTTTATTCCAGCTCTCTTCATTATCTCCGCAAGTATAGCTGTCGCCGTATACATTGATGAAATCGAAAAACTCAGCATCTTATCTTGAGGCTTCATTTCTGCAGATATTTTTTTGAAATATTTATCAATAAAAGACGTTTCCGCATCATCAATATTTAAATAGTATTGATGACTGTAATTATTTTTGTAAAAATTAAAGTTCTTATTTATCCGTATAAAGGAGTTCTCCAAAATATCAGATGCTTCCATTCGCCCATTTCCCCTCTCTTACAAATTCTATGGTATCAACCACGTTAATCGTCTGCTGATCTGACGACGCTTTATCATGAAAATAAGGCATTATAAATCTCCACGATCCCTCATACCCTATTGTCCCATTTGTTCAAACAATATCGGCCATTCCTCTGGCACTGGCATACTGTTTCCTGTACCGCTTGCCACTTTCCTACGGGCATAGCAGCCAAAAAGATATGTTCTGTTAATTGTATCATCCATATTTAACTATTTCAACCCCGCCGTTTGTATCCAAAGCCATTTCCTGCCCCCTATATATAGTTCCGTCACTCCCCGCCTGGGACTTGTACGATCCATTGCTGTTTTTCATATATGACTCAACATTACCTTGACAAATACATCGCAATACGATATATTATACCCAGATACATAGCAGCGCAATGTATCGCAATCAAATCTATGTCAGCCAGGGAGGTGACTGTTTGAACTCACATATCAAAAGAGTGTATATTCCGATGACCGAAACCGCCTTCTATATTTTACTGTGTTTAAGAAGCCCCAATCACGGTTACGGAATTGTACAAAAGGTGGAACGGCTGACCGACGGAGCCATTCGGCTTGCGCCCGGCACCATGTACGGCAGTCTGTCGAAAATGGAAAAGGACGGCCTGATCCGTTTTATTAGGGAAGAAGAAAAACGGAAAATTTATGAGATCACAGATTTAGGACGGGAAGTATTGCAGATTGAGCTGAAACGGATTGTGCGCTTATACAAAATCTCCCAGGAGGAAATGCAGGATGGAAACCAAAAAGATATTTAAATTTTATACGATATTTGAACACGAAAAGGAACAGGACTACCTGAGGGAAATGCATAAATCCGGCTGGAAATTCGTGCGGGTGACGGGGCTGGGAGTCTACCACTTTGAAAAGTGTACGCCGGAGGACGTGATCTACCAGCTAGACTATAACCAGGAGGGACTCGACCACAAAGAGGAATATGTGCAGATGTTCCGGGACTGCGGATGGGAATATATGCAGGATTTTTTCGGGTACAGCTACTTTAGAAAGCCCGCCGCGGAATCGGGGAAAACCGAGGAAATTTTCTGCGACGACTACTCCAGAATACAGATGCTGAACCGGGTGCGAAAAGGCCGGCTCCTTCCTTTGTATGTGATTCTGGGCTGCGTATTGCTGCCGGGCTTTTTCATCAATCTCTGCAGCGGCCATTTCCTGGAGATGACGTTTTTTGTACCGGCGCTCCTCCTGTATACCGGGATTATCATGAGGTTTGGTTTGATGTATCTGAAATACCGGCGTTAGTGTTATGTCTGGTTCGCAGCTCCTCTATGTGCCCGCAAAGCGTTTAGGTATCATGGAAAAGCTCATGAAGCTTTCCCATGATATCAAAAACACCTCTTCTATTCCACGGCTCCCACCAGTTCCTTTATATCCGTCACGCCATACTGACGCATATAATTTTCGATTCCTTCCGCTATCTCCACCACGGCATTTGGATTGTAAAAATTAGCCGTTCCCACGGACACCGCCGCGGCTCCTGCCAGGATAAATTCCACGGCATCCTCCCAGCAGGCGATTCCCCCCATGCCGATGACCGGACAGCAGACCGCATGGACCGCCTGGTATACCATGCGCAGGGCCACCGGCTTGATGGCCGGGCCGGACAGGCCGCCGGTTCGGTTCGCCAGGGCAAATTTCCGCTTATGGACATCGATCTTCATTCCTGTCAGCGTATTAATCAGAGAAATCACATCGGCGCCGCCGTTTTGCGCCGCTTTCGCCATCACCGTGATATCGGTCACATTGGGACTCAGCTTCATGATAACCGGCTGTCTCGCTTTCGCCTTTACCGCTTTCGTAATCGCTTCCACCGCTTTCGGGTCCTGACCGAAGGCAATACCTCCCTCTTTTACGTTAGGACAGGAGATATTGATCTCCAGCAGATCCACCGGCTCGTCCCCCAGCCGCTCCACCACCTCCAGATAATCCTCCGTGGTTTTGCCGCAGACGTTCACAATGATTTTCGTGTCAAACTGCCGCAGAAATGGGATATCCCGTTTACAGAACAGGTCGATGCCCGGATTCTGCAGGCCGATGGCATTCAGCATACCCCCATGGGTTTCGGCGATTCTGGGCGTCGGGTTCCCGGGCCAGGGAACATTTGCCACGCCCTTGGTCACCACCGCCCCCAGACGGTTCAGGTCGATCAGCTCCCCGTACTCCTGGCCGGAGCCGAAGGTGCCGGAAGCCGTCATCACCGGATTCCTCAATTCTACGCCGGCCAAATTGACTGTCGTATTTATTTTTATATTAGTTTTTTCGCTTTCTTTTACTTTTACGTTTTCTTTCGCTTCCGCATTTTCTTTTACGTTCATACCCACATTGATTTCCCTGCCCATTTACAGCTCCACCTCCTTTGCACGAAATACCGGGCCGTCCTTACAGACCCGTTTATTATGTACATTGGTATGGGCATCCACCTCTTTCGACTTACAGACGCAGGCCAGACAGGCGCCGATGCCGCAGGCCATCCGTTCTTCCAGAGAAATCCATGCTTCCAGATTCTGCTCTGCCGCAAAGCTCTGAATCCCCTTCAGCATAGGCGCAGGCCCGCAGGCATAGATCACGTCCGCCCTGATCCCATTCTCCCTGATAGCGTCCAGCACATTTCCTTTTGTCCCCTGGCTGCCGTCCTCGGTAGCCACAGTCACCGGGCCGCAAGCCTCAAAGGCTTCCTTCATAAACACCTGATCCCGGTAGCCCAGCACGATCTCTTTCCTGCCTTTCAGCTGTTTCGCCAGTTCCAAAAGCGGGAAAATCCCGATGCCGCCGCCTATAATTAACGCCGTCTTTCCTTCCGCAGCCTCCAGAGGAAATCCATTGCCCAGAGGCCCCATAATCCGCACCGGGTCGCCCGGCTGATAACCGGAAAATTCTTTTGTACCCTTTCCCACCACACGATAAACAATCCGAAGCCTGTCCCCACAGATCTCGCAGATACTGATGGGACGGGGCAGCAAAGAGGCGCCGTCCCGGCTGTAGACAGAGATAAACTGCCCCGGCTTCGCCTTTTTCGCAATCTGTTCCGTGTTCAGATACATACTGTAAATATCCCCGGCCAAAGCCTCCTGGGCAAGAACCCGGGCAGTTTCCATGTATTTCATCTTCTTCCGACCTTTCTTTCAAATCGCCATTACATATTTTGGCTGTATATTTCAGCCTGGCAGGTTTTATTATAACGTATTGTATTTATCTCTCCTCCGGATAAAAAAGCCCCCACTCCTTCCGCAGCTCCGTCATAATCCCCATCACGTCGCAGGTATAATCCAGGTGCATCTCGTCGGCCGTTCCCGCCACGGCCTTTTCCATGTCTCTGATTTCGTATCTGAGGGCGTCCGCCGTGCTTCCCAGCTCCACTACCTCCTGACGGCGGTCTTCCGTATAAGTGATGACAGCCTTGTCCGCCCGGGGATATTGATAAATCTCAATATAGCCTTTGTCAAAAGCCACCGTCCCCCGCTTGGGCTGCTTCGCATGGAGGGTCAGGGCAATGGTGGCCATCTCCCCGGCACCATTCATCAGCAGGATTCCCGCCTGCTCGTCCACGCCGCTGGGCGCCAGCTTTACCTGGGATGCTACCTGGTCAGGCGCTTCGCTCATAAACCATCTGGCAAAGGAAAGCGCGTAGACCCCGATGTCTAAAAGCGCCCCTCCCGCCAGGGAAGGACTGAAAAAGCGGCTCGTCATGTCATAAGGCTTATAGCTTCCGAAATTCATCTGAATCATCCGAAGCGGCCCCAGGACTCCCTGGTCGATGCGTTCCCGCAGTTCCTTATATAATGGCATATGGTAAATGGTCGTCGCCTCGGCCAGTACCCTGCCGTGGTCTTTGGCCAGCGCCATGGCCTTTTCCAGCTCTTCTGCATTCAGAGTAATGGATTTTTCACATAAAACGTGCTTCCCGCTCTCCAAAGCTTTACACAGATACGCCCCATGGGTATTATGGGGCGTGGCGATATAGACGATATCAACCCCTTCGTCCCCAAAGACATCATCGATGTTCTGATACACTTTTGGAATGCCATACGTTTCCCCAAACTTAACCGCCTTTTCATAAGTCCTGTTGGCCACCCCATAAAGCCTGCGCCCTTCCTTTTCCATCGCCTGCGCCAGTTCATTGGCGATGGTGCCGCATCCTACGATTACCCAGTTATATTGTTTCATTGTCTCTTCCTCCCGATATGGTTTTCTGAAATCTTTTGTTCAACGGCTTACGCATTATCCTTAACATTTTGATTTTCTAACCCGGCAATCCGCTTCAATGCTCTGCGCCGTTCAATTTTTTTTCCGCCTCTTTCCTGATGATATTATAGCATCCCCCGCGCCAAAATAAAATCCCCCAAAGCGAAAAACCCCCGGCGCCCAACACCGAAGGTTCTCTCTGAATCCAAACTCCTGTTACATTCTCCCCGCCTGTCACTCCGCTTCCACCGTATACAGCCGGATATTCCCCGCCCCGTTTCCGGCGACGCTATGCCCCAGCCCATACACGGCGTTGGTAATCACATATTCTCCGTCATTGACAAAGACTTCCACCATATTCCGATCCACCAGCGCCTCCACCCGGAATCCCTTTTTCACTTCCGGCGTTTCCGACGCCAGGCGGCAGTCCTCGCCTGCAGGGAAGACGGCGCTCCGATCTGTGTAAATCCGGTTTCCCTTTCTTCCGATCCGGAACCCGCCGATATCCACCTCTTCCCCTTCCTCAAGGGCAAAGGAAGCCATATACCCGGCCGGGTCTGCCTGGGAGGGAGCTGAAATTTCTCTCGAATAAGCTTTCCTGATATTGGGATGAATGCGGAAATAAATATGGCCGCCCTCCACCTCCGCCACCCGGGGCGAACAGAACATCCCAATCCGGCCGTCCCCATCCGGCTCCGGCATCCGAAGCCATGCCACCATCACAGCCCGGCCTTCCTCATCCGCCGCCGTCTGGGAAGCATACAAGTCCAGTCCATAATCCATCAGCTGCCAGTCATCGGGAATCTTAAGCTCGCAATTATCCTCCCGAAACTCCACCGGAAAACAGATGGTATGGTTTCCCACAGCGCCTTCCCCGACCCGAATGCCCATGGCGGAGAGCATCAGCACCTGCCCGCCCCTGGTCTGAAAATAGTCGGGGCATTCCCACATCCAGCCATAGGCCGACCCTTTTGCGGCCTGGTTTACATAAGTCCAGGTGTGGAGGTCACGGCTTTGGTAAAACAGCACCCGGCCCTGCTTCCCCTCCCGGGTACTCCCAAGGATCAGATAGTACCAGCCGTCCTTCCCCCTCCAGATTTTCGGATCTCTTGTATCGGTTCTGTCGCCGATGCTTTTGTCCGTAATCGGGGGAATAATCACTTCTTTTCCGTTCCAGTTATCAAAACAGAAGCCGTCCGCAGAGGAAATCATCATCTGAACAGATTCCATACGGCTGTTCAGGCACAGATGGATATTTTCCGGGTCTGCCTCCTCATAGCGGACGCCGGTATACACCAGGTACAGCCGCCCGTCCTTTTCCACGGCGCTGCCGGAAAAGCACCCGTTCTGATCCCCTCTTTTCGTGGGGAAAAGGGCGATGCCTTTATGCTCCCAGTTCACCAGATCCCTGCTGACCGCATGTCCCCAGTGGGGCGTTCCCCACATGGTTCCGTAGGGGAAATACTGATAAAACAGATGATAGTTCCCCTGATAATAGATAAAACCGTTGGGATCATTGATCCAGTGATCCGGCGCTTTCAAATGTAATCTGTCTCTGCTCATACTGCCTCCGTTTTTTCATAAGCGCTCTCAAAAACGCTTTTTCATGATTCTTCCTGATTTCGGGAGTGCATCGGATTTTAGCCCTCCATATAATTCACACCCGTCTCCGCATCAAAGAAATGGATTTTCGACGGCAGGAACACGAAAGAAATCCTGTCCCCGATCTGGCTGACTTCATATTTGGACACCCTGGCCACGGCCTGGCTTCCGCCAAAGGTGAAATACAGGTTATTCTCATTTCCCATCACCTCTGTGTCGCTGGTGACCGCCTCCAGCTTATTATTTTCATACTGCCTGATGCTCTCCTCATCCAGCTTCACATCCTCGCCCCGGATGCCCAGTACCATTCTCCCCTGTCTGCCGCCCAGCTTTTTCGCCGTATCCTCAGGAAGGGCAAGCCGGTTTCCGTCGCAGAACTTCACTGTATTTCCTTCCACCTCCACGGAAAAGAAATTCATCTGGGGGGAGCCGATAAAGCCGGCCACAAACTGATTCACGGGGTGCTCGTACAGCTCCATCGGCTTTCCCACCTGCTGCACAATCCCGTCCTTCATAATCACAATCCGGTCTGCCATGGTCATGGCCTCCACCTGGTCATGGGTGACATAGATGGTGGTGGCGCCAAGCTCTCTGTGCAGCTTGCTGATTTCCGTCCGCATGCTGACCCTGAGCTTCGCGTCCAGATTGGACAACGGCTCATCCATCAGGAACACCTTCTGGTTTTTTACGATGGCACGCCCCAGCGCCACCCTCTGTCTCTGGCCGCCGGAAAGATTTTTCGGTTTCCTGTACCGATACTCCTCCAGCCCCAGGATGCGAACCGCCCAGTTTACCTTCTTCTCGATCTCATCGGCCGGAACCCCCATATTTTTCAGGCCGTAGGCAATGTTCTTTTCCACTGTCATATGGGGATACAGCGCATAATTCTGGAACACCATGGCGATCCCCCTGTCCTTCGGCGCCGTCTCGTTGACCTTCTTCCCGTCGATGAGCAGGTCGCCCCCGGTAATCTCCTCAAACCCCGCCACCATCCGCAGGGTCGTGGATTTTCCGCAGCCGGAAGGTCCCACAAAGGCGATAAATTCCTTTTCTTCTATATTCAGATTAAAACCGTCTACCGTATTCCTGTCCGCTCCCGGATATTTCTTACAGATATTTTTAAATTCTATAAAGCTCATACTATCATCCTTCCTTTGAACCTGTTGATGTGACGCCTTCCACAATCTGCTTGGAGAACAGAGAGTAAATAATAATCACCGGAATCGTAACCAGCGTAATCACCGCCAGCGTCTGCCCCATCGTCGTATTGTCATTTGAGGTAATCGAATTTAAGCCGATCTGGGCTGTCAGAAGATCGCTGGAGGTAAATACCAGCGAGGGCCAGAGGTAATCGTTCCACACATTCAGGAACGTAAATACGCTGACCGTAGCCACCACCGTCTTCGACATCGGCAGCACCATCGTGAAAAAGTATTTCACCGGACCGCAGAAGTCCAGCTGCGCCGCTTCGTATACGTCGTCCGGCAGACTGACGAACACCTGCCGGAACAGGAAAATATTAAAAGGATTTACAATAGAAGGCAGTATGTAGCCCAGCACCGTATTCAGAAGCCCTGCCTTTGCGATAATCAGGAAATGAATCGTGATTACCGTCTCCGTCGGCACGATTAACAGCATCATGATAATCAGAAGCCACTGGTCGCGGAAAGGAAATTTAATCTTTGCCAGGGCATAGCCCGCCAGCCCGTTTACCACGATGCCAAGGAGAATCAGGAGCGCCGCGTAAAACAGGGTATTGGCCATATACCGCAGGAACTTGGTATTGAACAAAATCGAAACATAGTTTTCAAAGAAGCTGCCGTTTGGCGCCGGCGGGATAAATGCCGCGATCGAGTTCATGTCCGCCGTAATCGCCGCATCCGGCTTAAAGGAATTTGCCAGCATCCAGAGCACGGGAAACAGGAAAAACACCGATAATACCAGCAGGAATCCCACCAGAATCCAGTTTAGCCATTTTTGTCTTTTTGTCAACATCTTTTACCCCTCCGATCCTAGTTCCGCAACTACTCTCCCAAGCCCCCTGAACCTGGGAGAATTTCCTGCCGCAGATGCGTCAGTAAATCCTCCCGGGGCTTGTCCGTTCCGTTGCTGTTTTTTATCTAACATCTTTTACCCCTCCGATCCTAGTTCCGCAACTACTCTCCCAAGCCCCCTGAACCTGGGAGAATTTCCTGCCGCAGATGCGTCAGTAAATCCTCCCGGGGCTTGTCCGTTCCGTTGCTGTTTTTTATCTAACATCTTTTACCCCTCCTTATCCCTGGTCAGAACGTTCTGGATAATGGTCAGCACCACCACAAAGATGGTAAATACGATGGCCATCGTGGAGGCAAGCCCCATCTCCCAGTTCACCGTACCAGTCTCATAGATGTCGTACACAATGGTGTATGTGGAGTGGTCCGGGCCGCCGCCGGTCATGACCATAGGCTGCACCAGCATACGGAAAGCGCCGATGGTGACGGTGATAAACACGAACACGCACAAAGGCTTCAGCTCTGGCAGCGTGATATCCTTAAACTTCTGCCAGCCCGTGGCATGATCCATCTCCGCCGCCTCATAGAGGGCAGGGTTGATATTCTGCAGGCCGCCCAGGAAAATAATCATCTGGTAGCCCACCCCCTGCCACACGCTCATAATGGCAATGGAAGGCAGGGACTGCTTCGCGCTGTGGATAAAAGGCTGGGCATCGATCCCGAACTGCCCAAGCAATGTGTTCAGGATGCCCTCCGGGCTGTAAATCTGCATCCACAAAGTAGACACCACCGCCAGAGACATAACCACCGGCACAAAGAAGGCCACCTTGAAATACTTTTTACAGTGGGCCGCATGGTTGATGGCCAGAGCCAGAAGCAAAGCGCCGCCGCACTGTAAGGGCACGATAATCAGAACGAATTTTACCGTGTTGAAAAATGACTGTACAAACAGCTCATCCTTAAAAATATTCAGATAATTTTCCAGCCCCACGAAATGTGTCAGCTCCGGATTCAGGGCAAAATAGTCCGTGAAACTAAAGCCAAAGGTCAGAACCATGGGCAGGAATAAAAACAGGGTGAGCAGCACAAGGGCGGGGCCGAAAAAGGCCATTCCCATAATCGAATTTTTTCTTCTCATAGCTATCTCGTATAACGCTCTAACTTCCCGTTAATCCTTTCTACAGATTTATCCATCGCCGCCTGAGCGTCTTTTCCGCCCAGCGCCACACTTTCCAGCACCTCCTGGAAGGAAGTGCTCACCTGGGGATAAACAGGCGTCTTCGGCCGGGGATGGCCGTAACTGCTCAGCTGGTTATATAGCGCGCCGTAATTCTCGTCCGTTTGAAACACGTCGATCTGCGCAAAAGCTTCATAGGTAGAGGGGAAGGTTTTGCTCATCTCCCAGATGCGGACGCCGCTTTCCACGCCGCTCATCCATTTCACCAGCTCCGTCGCCCCTTCGATATTTTCCGTGCCCGAGGAAGCCGCGAATGCCCAGGAACCGGTGGGGGTATACCGCTGCCCCTCCCACTGATCGCCCACCACATAAGGCGCCACGCCCAGGTTCACATCCGGGTAGCTGTTGTAAATGGTATTTACCTCCCAGGCGCCGTCGAATTTAAAGGCCGCCCGCCCGCTCTCAAACAGCTTGTCGATGGGCGCCTCGGACATATAGCCCCGCTCCACGATGCCACGGAAAAAGTTCATGGCTTCCACGTTGCTCTCCGAATTGAAATATCCGTCCACCGCAAGCCCGTCTTCGCTGACCAGATCGCCGCCGTTTGACCAGATAAAGGGGGCATAGTAATAAATGCTGGCCTCGCCTACCGGAAATGTCATATCCAGCGGATAGCCCTTTAATTCGTCAGTCACCGGCTTTACCTTCGCCAGAATGTCCATAAATTCCGACCATGTCCAGGGATGATCCGCATCCGGCACCTTTACGCCTGCTCTTTCCAGAATCTCCTTATTGTAGTAAAGGCCTACGCTTGACTCCATCACGCCCAGGGCGTACAGACTGCCGTCGTAGGTTCCCTGCTCCAAAATCGACTCCAGATAGATGCTCCGCTCTTCCTCCGTCAATTCCGCCAGCGGCTGAATAATCCCGTTTGCCGCATAAGCGGCCACGTTCGGCCCGTCCACCGTAAGCACATCCGGCAGCCCGCCTGCCATGACGGAAGCATTGATCTTATCCGAATAGCCGCCTCCGCTGTCATTTCTTGGGATAAACTCAATATCGGCAAAGTAGGTTCCGTCATAGGCCTCGTTAAAGCTTTCCACGGACTGTTTGTAGGCCTGCCCCTCTTCCGTATCCTCTATGGAATGAACCCATATGGAAAGATAGGCTTCGCCCTGGTCATAGCCCGCCACGTCTCCCGGGCGCACTTCCTTTTTCCGGCACCCCGTAAGACAGCCCAGAGCCAGGAACAATCCTGCCAGATACAGCAATCCTTTTCTCATTCCCTCACCCTCCTAATTTAGTTCCGCAACTACTCTCCCATCGCTATGAGCACTTAGGGTCTGTCTTTTAGACCCTTACGTGCGATGCATGGAAAATAGTTAGCGGCTGTTCTTTAGCCGCTTACTATTTTTCAAGCCCCCTGGATCTGGGAGAATTTACAGTCACTGAAGTGTCTGTAAATCCTCCCGGGGCTTGTCCGATCCGTTGCTGATTTAAATTATAATTCCGCAACTACTCTCCCATCGCTATGAGCACTTAGGGTCTGTTCGGTTCGTTGCTGTTTCTTGTGTAAAATCGGTTTTGAGATCGGTTCTGAAACCGGTTTTATACTGTCTTTATCATAATATATCCGTCTTTTTTTGTCAATGGCTTCTGCGGACTTATACAGATTTCGGCACATATGATAAGATTCCCCAAAACCCTTTGCGCATTTTTTATTTATATTTTACAAAACCGGTTCTGCAACCGCTTTTGTTCCGGTTGATTTCCGTTCCCGGGTTTGGTATACTTACTTTTAGTTTTGAAAGGAACCCGATATTTATGAAAACAAAAAAGGTCACTTATGCGGATATCGCTGCGTACACCAATTTTTCCAAATCCACGATTTCACGGTATTTTAACAATCCCGACTCCCTCCCCGTAGAAAATCAGGATAAAATCGCAAAGGCGCTGGATGCGCTGGGTTATAAAGAGAACAAAATCGCCCGGATTCTGGCCAGCGGAAAGACGGAATTTGTGGGCGTGATCATCCCCAACCTGTATATGCATTACTATTCGGAAATGCTGAATCAGCTCCTTTCCACCTATGAGACCTACGGCTACAAATTCCTGGTTTTCGCCGGAAATGAGCAAAAAGACACCGAACGGAACTATATCGAAGAGCTGCTCGCCTACAACATCGAAGGGATGATTGTGCTGAGCCCCACCATCCCCTCCCGGGAGCTGGCGGGCTACGGCCTGCCTGTGGTGGCCATCGAGCGGGAGGACGAATATATATGCAGTGTGAACACGGATAATTATATGGGCGGCGTCCAGGCCACCAGCCTGCTCCACAAAAGCGGCTGCGACCTGTTCATCCATATCAACGCCCCCCTTTCCGAAGGGGTTCCGGCCTACGGACGGATCAGAGGCTTTCTTGACACCTGCGAGGGCAACGGCCTGGCCCACGAACTGATCACCCTGGATATGGGAAATAATTTTCAGGAAAACCGGGAAAAGCTGTTTCAGATCATCGAAGGGCTGGAGCGGAACTATCCGGAGCAGAAGAAAGGGATTTTCATGTCCAACGACACCCACGCCAATGTCCTTTTGAACCTGCTGATCCGGAAATTCGGCGCCCTCCCCGGCACCTACCGGATCGTCGGCTTTGATAACTCCCCGATCTCAGAGGAAGCCGTCATCCCCATCAGCACCGTCGGCCAGCAGATCCCGGTCATCGCGGCGGAGGCCATGAAGCTTTTGTCCATGCAGATGGAGGAACGGAAAAAAAGGCGTCCGGTTCCGCTGGAAGCGCCGGTCCATAAAATTGTCACGCCGGTTCTGGTGCGAAGGGAGACGACGGGGTGAACATTCATAAAGGGAGAAAAATAGAAGCTTTTAAAGCCGCACGGGAAGACAGAGCGGTTAACGGTACGATACCACATGAAGCTATCAACTGGGACTGAAAATTATATATCAAAAAAGGAAAGAGCCAATAGAATGTATAATGAAATCGATTTAGACCAGATCAATACCAATTCGGAACCACCCTCCGAGGAACCCGCACGCCAGTATTACTTCATGGCCAAATGCCGGGAATGGGTTCAGCGGTTTGAACAGAAAAACAACCGTCTCCCGACCGCCTGCATCCGGACCTTCGGCTGTCAGATGAACGCCAAGGACTCGGAAAAACTGATGGGCATCCTGGAACAGATCGGCTTTGGCATCTCGGAAAAGGAGGAAGCCGACCTGGTTATCTATAATACCTGCACCGTCAGGGACAATGCCAATCAGCGTGTTTACGGCCGTCTGGGCTATCTCCACGCCCTGAAAAAAAAGAATCCCCATATGCTGATCGGCCTGTGCGGCTGTATGATCCAGGAACCCTCGGCAGTGGAAAAAATCCGCAAAAGCTACGGCTTCGTGGATCTGCTGTTCGGCACCCACAATATCTTCCGGCTGGCGGAGCTTCTGTACCGCCGCGCAGCGGAAAAAAATATGGTGGTTGATATCTGGGAAAGCACCGACGCCATCGTGGAGGATCTGCCCGCCCTGCGGAAATACCCTTTTAAATCCGGCGTAAATATCATGTATGGCTGCAACAATTTCTGCAGCTACTGCATCGTTCCTTATGTGCGTGGCCGGGAACGAAGCCGGGAACCGGAGGAGATCCTCCGGGAAATCAGAGATCTGGCCGCGGACGGGGTACGCGAAGTGATGCTGCTGGGACAGAATGTAAATTCTTACGGAAAAACCCTGGCGCATCCCATTTCTTTCGCCCAGTTGTTAAAACAGGCGGAAGCGGTGGAGGGCATCCGGCGAATCCGCTTTATGACCTCCCACCCGAAAGATCTGTCCGACGAGCTGATCCGGGTGATGAAAGAATCCCGGAAAATCTGCCGCCATCTTCACCTGCCTCTCCAGTCGGGCAGCAGCCGGATTTTAAAGATTATGAACCGAAAGTATGATAAAGAGCAGTATCTGGCACTGGCAAAGAAAATCCGGCGGGAAATCCCCGATATCTCCCTGACCACCGATATCATCGTAGGATTCCCGGGGGAAACGGAAGAAGATTTTCTGGAAACCATGGACGTGGTACGGCAGGTCCGTTTTGACAGCGCCTTTACCTTTATCTATTCCAAACGGACAGGAACCCCTGCGGCTGCCATGAAAAACCAGGTGCCGGAAGCAGTCGTAAAAGACCGGTTTGACCGTCTGCTGAAAGAAGTCCAGGACATTGCCACCGGACAGTGCGGAAAGGATACGGGAACCGTGCAGGAAGCGCTGGTGGAGGACATTGACCATAAACAGCCCGGCATGATTACCGGCCGGTTAAGCAACAACCTGATGGTACATTTTGAAGGACCGAAGGAACTGGTGGGAAACATTGTAACCGTCCGGCTGAAAGAAGCAAAAGGGTTTTATTATATCGGAGAGATGATATAAAATCATTAAAATATTAGCAAAACTTTAATCAGCGGAAGCCCGATCATTCCCCGGAACTTTTAATAGGAGGACAAACATATGAGCAACAAATTCCGTCGTGAAACTATATGCATACAAGGCGGCTACACCCCTGAAAGCGGTGAGGCCAGGGTGCTTCCCATCTACCAGAGCACCACATTCAAATACGGAGACAGCAGCCAGATGGGGCGGCTGTTCGATCTGGAGGAAGACGGCTACTTTTATTCCCGGCTGGCAAACCCCACCTGCGACGCGGTAGCCGCGAAAATCTGTGAGCTGGAGGGCGGACATGCCGCCATGCTGACAGCTTCCGGCCAGGCCGCCACTTTTTACGCGGTCTTCAACATTGCCGGCGCCGGGGACCATATCGTCAGCTCCGCCACCATCTACGGCGGTTCTTCCAATCTGTTCACCGTCACCATGAAAAAAATGGGCGTGGAAGTCACCCTGGTAGACCCTGACGCGCCGGAAGAAGAACTGGCAAAAGCCTTCCGCCCCAACACCAAAGCCGTATTCGGCGAAACCGTCTCCAACCCCGCCCTGGTGGTGCTGGACATCGAAAAATTTGCCCGGCTGGCCCACTCCCACGGCGTACCCCTGATTGTGGACAATACCTTTGCCACCCCCATCAACTGCCGTCCCTTTGAATGGGGCGCGGATATCGTCACCCATTCCACTTCCAAATATATGGACGGACACGCCGTCTCTCTGGGCGGCTGTATCGTGGACAGCGGAAACTTTGACTGGGAGGCCCACAAAGAGAAGTTTCCCGGCCTGACCACGCCTGACGAATCCTATCACGGCCTGATTTATACGAAAGCGTTTGGAAAGAACGCGTTTATCACAAAAGCCACCGCCCAGATGATGCGTGACTTAGGTTCCTCCCAGTCTCCTCACGACGCGTTCCTGCTGAACCTGGGGCTGGAAACCCTGCACCTTCGCGTGCCCCGCCACTGCGAGAACGCCCAAAAGGTCGCAGAATTTTTACAGGACAATGAAAATGTCAGCTGGGTCAGCTACCCCGGCCTGCCTGGCGACCCCTATCATAAGCTGGCAGAAAAATATATGCCCGACGGCACCTGCGGCGTGGTGGTATTCGGCTTAAAAGGCGGCCGGGAGGCCTGCGTTAAATTTATGGACAGCTTAAAGCTGGGCGCCATCGTCACCCATGTGGCCGACGCCCGCACCTCCGTTCTCCACCCCGCCAGCCACACCCACCGGCAGTTAAATGACGAACAACTGGTGGAGGCAGGGGTAAAGCCGGATCTGATCCGGTTCTCGGTGGGAATTGAGAATGTGGAAGATATTATCGAGGATATTGTGCAGGCGATGGAGGCCGCTAAAGAATAAATTATGGGCAGGATACCGACGGTTGGAATCGGATATGAAAAAAACAAAAGGACATGCCTGTAAAGCGGAAGAACTGAGCAGCTATGGCGGGAGGGATTGTGCATGAAACTGGGTGCGTATACGAATATCATAAAACATGAAAAAAATTTCCGGTATATGATTCTGGCAAATCTGATCAGCCGGTTCGGGGATTCTGTGGATGCGATCGCCTACAGCTGGATGGTTTACCAGCTGACAGGCTCCACGGCCTGGCTGTCTGTAATCCTGGGCGTCAATATGGTTCCAACCGTTCTGTTTCAGCCGTTTAGCGGCGCCCTGACGGAATATTTCCGTAAAAAAAAAGTTATTGTCCTCTGCGATATTGCCCGGGGAGCGGTGGTCTTTCTCACCGGCCTGTGCATGCTGTTTGGCGTGTTGAAGCCGTGGCATCTGCTTGTCCTTACATTCCTGAATTCCTCTATTGAGGCACTGCGGATTCCAAACGGGCTGGCCATCCTTCCCCAGATCTTAAAAAAGGAAAACTATAAGGCGGCCATTTCCATGGATCAGGGAGTGCGGAGAGCTTCGGAGCTGGTCGGAATGGGCTGCGCCGGCATCATCATCGGCGGCATTGGAATCGGCGGCGCATTGTTTGTGGATGCGGTGACGTTTCTGGCTTCCGGCCTGCTGCTTTTATTGCTGAAGGTGAACGAGGAGAACAATGAAAAACAACGGTTTCGGATGAAAGGATATGCGGACTCTCTCAAAGAAGGATTCACTTATTTTAAAACCAGCCGGCTGGCGATGATGGTATGCGCAATCTGTGTGGCGCAAAATTTATGTACGCTGCCCATCGAGAATCTCCAGGCCGCCTATATCAGCGAATACCTGCGGCTGGATGTATTCGCGATGTCGGTGGGCGGGACAGCGATTACCGCCGGCATGATAGCAGGAGCCCTGCTTTTGCCAGTTATCACACGGCGGATTTCAGAAAAACAGGTATTGATTTGGGGAGGCATCCTGATCGGCCTGCTGTATTTTGTTTATCTTCTGATTGGAACGATTCCTTCGGACGAAGGAAAATATCTCGGTTTGTTTTTGGCGGCATTTGCTTTTGGAGTGGTAAATTCCGTGATCGGAGTCATGGTACAGGTCATCTTTGTGAGCAGGATTCCGGCAGATTTTGTGGGAAGAATCAGCGGAATATTCAATGCGCTGGCCTGTGCGTCTCTTCCGGTGGGGTCATTTTTGCTGGCAGGTTTGTCCGCGGTATTCGCGATCCGGGAATTGTATCTGCTGACGGGGATTTTGTCCATCGGCCTTTTTTTAATAATAAACCGGTCAAAAGGAAAATAGTGTACTATCTCACTCTTCAGAATGTGACAGGAAATGGAAACACAGAAGATGAGTATTTATCAGGGAAACTTTCAGTTTTAAGAAATAGAAAAGAAGGATTGAAGCAGCCAGATTTTGAAGTGTCTGAAAATACAATTAAGATTGTACTCCCGGTTTTTGAGAAAAATCTAAATTTATCGGAAGACGAAAAGAAAATATATAAAACTTTAAGCAAGACAATGCTGAAATCAATCAGCGAAATTGCTCCTTACGCCCCGTTTGGTAAATCAAAGACAACACAATTACTGAAAGAGATGGGTAAAAAAGGTGTTGTGAAAATTGAAGGCAGAGGAAGGGGCACTAAATATGTGATAAAGTAATCATCATGACAATGTCAACCCTGCAATAGAAAAGAGGCACATATGAAAAAAACCCTAATCCTATTCGGCTCCGCCCGAAAAAAAGGCCATACCATGTCCATGGTAAAACTACTGACAGAACAGCTTGCCGGAAAATCGGAGGTCGAGCTGATCGACTGCTACCGGCTGAAAAACATTTCCCCCTGCATGGACTGCCGCCGCTGCTGGGAAGTAAAGGAATGCGCCATTCACGACGATATGGACGACATTTACAAAAAGCTGGAGGAAGCGGACTCCATCATTATGGCCGCCCCTTCCTACTTCCATTCCGTTCCGGCCCCGATGAAGCTGGTGCTGGACCGGTGTCAGGTCTACTGGGCGAAAGCGGTCCGCCGGGATATGACCGACCAGAAGCAGCGCACCGGCGCCATACTGCTGACAGGAGGGGCTCCCGCTTTTCCCGAACAGTTTGTCTCCGAGATCGCGCCGCTGAAATGCCTGCTGGACGATCTGAACGCCCAATGTCTGGATGTCATCACCATATCCGACAGCGACCACAAAACCCTTTCGGATTACCCCGATGCCATGGAACGCATCCGGACACTGGCAGAAAAGCTCTGACCTGCCGAAAACATTGTTTCTCCAACCCTCCGAACAGCCGGTCCGAAAGGGATACCCCGTCCCATGTCAGCCGTGCTGTGAAACGGGGAGATTTTCACCAAAAAATAGTGAATTTCACGATAGACGAAAAATTTGATTTATGAGAAAATAGAAACGAATCCTGTTTCCGTCACGGCTGTAAACACACCCGTGATGATATACATACCCGGCGTACTGACTGCCGTTTTGTCAGCATATCGGTACGCCAACCAGCGGCGGCAAAAAAGGCGCGCCCCGCCCCGAACTACGGACATACAACGGCCGACGGCAGGGAGGGCGCAGATCGAAAAAGCTGTCATGGAATTTAACAGACATCACCATTGATGAAAGGAGTTTTACAATGATTTATTCTCATGAAGTAGAAAAAATGTGCACTGTGGCACAGGGCGTAGCCCATGGCGCGGCTCCGATCCCGGAAGAAGCGAAATGGGTAAAGGCGAAAGAAGTAAAGGATATCTCCGGCTTAACCCACGGAATCGGCTGGTGCGCTCCCCAGCAGGGCGCCTGCAAGCTGACTCTGAACGTAAAAGAAGGGATTATCCAGGAAGCGCTGGTAGAGACCATCGGATGTTCCGGCATGACCCACTCCGCCGCCATGGCCTCTGAAATCCTGCCGGGCAGAACCATCCTGGAAGCATTGAACACCGACCTGGTATGCGACGCTATCAATACTGCCATGAGAGAATTATTTTTACAGATCGTATACGGAAGAAGCCAGAGCGCCTTTTCTGAGGACGGCCTGCCCATCGGCGCCGGCCTGGAAGATCTGGGCAAGGGTCTGCGCTCCCAGGTGGGAACCATGTACGGAACCCTGAAAAAAGGCCCCCGCTATCTGGAGATGGCCGAAGGCTATGTAACCGGCATCGCCCTGGACGAAGAAGACATGATTATCGGCTACCAGTTCGTAAGTCTTGGAAAGATGACCGACTTTATCAAGAAGGGCGACGACCCCAACACCGCCTGGGAAAAGGCAAAGGGCCAGTATGGACGTGTGGACGACGCGGCGAAGATCATTGACCCCAGAACAGATGAAGTGATTAAATAATCAGGGAGGATAGACAGATGGCTTTATTTGAATCATATGAGAGAAGAATTGACAAAATCAATGCCGTGTTAAGCAGCTACGGCATTGCATCCATAGAAGAAGCGGAAAAAATCACAAAGGATGCCGGTCTGAACGTATACGACCAGGTAAAAGGCATCCAGCCCATCTGCTTTGAAAACGCGTGCTGGGCCTACACCGTAGGCGCCGCCATCGCCATCAAAAAAGGCTGCAAAAGAGCCGCGGACGCTGCTGCCGCCATCGGCGAGGGCTTACAGGCATTCTGTATCCCCGGCTCCGTAGCAGATCAGAGAAAGGTAGGCCTGGGCCACGGCAACCTGGGCAAGATGCTTCTGGAGGAAGAAACCGAGTGCTTCTGCTTCCTGGCAGGCCACGAATCTTTCGCCGCAGCGGAAGGCGCCATCGGCATCGCCGAGAAAGCAAACAAAGTGCGTCAGAAACCGCTTCGGGTAATCCTGAACGGCCTTGGAAAAGACGCCGCGCAGATTATTTCCAGAATCAACGGCTTTACCTATGTGGAAACCGAGATGGACTACTACACCGGCCAAGTGAAGGAACTGTTTAGAAAACCTTACTCCACCGGCCTGCGCGCCAAAGTAAACTGCTACGGCGCCAATGACGTAACCGAGGGCGTGGCCATTATGCACAAGGAAGGCGTGGACGTATCCATCACCGGAAATTCCACCAACCCCACCCGGTTCCAGCATCCCGTGGCAGGCACCTATAAAAAGGAATGCATCGAACAGGGCAAAAAATATTTCTCCGTGGCCTCCGGCGGCGGCACCGGCCGTACCCTTCACCCGGACAACATGGCCGCGGGCCCCGCTTCCTACGGCATGACCGACACCATGGGCCGGATGCACTCCGACGCCCAGTTCGCAGGATCATCTTCCGTTCCCGCCCATGTGGAGATGATGGGGCTGATCGGCATGGGGAATAATCCGATGGTAGGGGCTACGGTGGCCGTAGCGGTTTCCATTGAGGAAGCGGCGAAGGCCGGGAAGTTTTAATTAAATTAGTCCGAAAACAGCAAACGCAATAAATAAAGACAGATAAAATGCCATAGTTCGTTTGAATTATGGCATTTTAACATACAATATCAATATATTTTGCCGTAAACTCTATGGGTGGGAGCGACAGAGATGTATCTTGCGCACCAACTAGAGGGAATATGAAAAAGCCCGAACATGCGCAGATTCTGGGGATTTAGAGATTCGTGCATTAAATAAAGCTGAGTTCGTAACTCTCAAGCAACCCTCATACAACCCTCACGAATAACCCTCATTTTAATGTAAGAGAGATGTGGTGGTCAGACATTAAAGCCGGGAATATAATTCGAGTTGCTGACCCTCATATAGCCCTCAAATAGCTTAAAATGCCGTAAAATCAGAGGGTGTAAAAAATTCTGGTTCTATAGGAATTTAAGATTCCTTGATAAGAATTCGATATGTAAGATTTCGCCGTCGATTTTTTGAATTTCCTGTTGTCGATGGTTCCTTCTATTTATAGTTTAACCATCATTGGAGTATTTATACATCCGATTCGGATTTTTTTGTATCAAAAGAAAGGCATCTCAAGAACTGCTTTTTTGCGGGCTCTGCCCACACCCGGCCTCAGGAATAAAACTGGATTTTTCTGGTAATTCTCTGTATCTGGGCCTGGGGTTAGACTGCGCTGATGGCTTCCTTAAAACCGGACAACCCCTCTTCCCGTACCTTATAAATGAATACAGTCCATAAATACAAAGGGATAGATAGGGGACAGGGGACGCCACTCCCTGACCTGAGGCAGGATCTTATCTGTGATCTTACTGACCATCTCTGCGGATAATTCAATCCCATAGAGTTCCTGAAGCTGGTCATGAATATCGCGCGTACTCATTCCCCGGGCATACAAGGAGATAACTTTCTCCTCAATGCCGGAAATATCCCGCTGGTATTTAGGAATAATATTGTTTTCTGAAATAATCTGTCGAATCTGCTCCTTAGCTACTGCCATAAAAATACTCCTTTTCAATAAGAATTGTCATATCTGAATTCTCGCCCAAAACGGTTCATTTTTTTCCAAATACACAAACTATTTTACACTACCTAAAATTCAAGGATTGATGCAACTGTACAGTAAGCTGCTAAGGAAGGAATGTTTTAAATAAACACTGAGGACCTTATCCCAGGGCTTTTCGGATAATTTCATTTAATCCGAAAAGCCCTGTTTGATCTCTGTCCGGAATACTGAACACTTCATTTTTGATTTTCATTTTTAATCTTCTTTTTCATCCTCTTTTTTGTACTCCATAATATCTTCAACGCGACAGTCCAATAACTCACACAACATATTGATTGTATGTGTATTAATATTTTCATTTTTTTTTAGTCTTGTGATCTGTGCCGGACTTATTCCATATTTTTTGATCAGTTTATATTGTGTTACTTCTTTCTCTTTCATTGTTTCCCACAAGCGGTCAAATACAATCATATCATTATTATCTCCTTTTTTACTTGCATAATAACCGCATATGGTATATAATCATATTAACCGTATATTGTTAATATTTGCGGTATAATATATTGCATTTGGAGGAGACCGTAATGGAAAAAAAACCAATCGGAATGGCCGTTGCTTCTATGGTAACGGGAATTTGCGCCCTAGTATTTAGCTGCTGCATACCGGTGATTCCTTTTCTTCTGGCAGTGATCAGCCTAATTCTGGGAATCATCAGTATCAAAACAGGGCGCGGCGGAAAAGGGATGGCGATTGCCGGAGTTGTCTGCAGTATTATTTCATTAATTCCGGCTATTATAGTAGTCGTTGGTGGGAGCGCTCTAATCGGAGCCGGCATGTTATCATAACTCATAAACAGCACAGAGAAAGGAATTGATACTATGTTTTGCAGAAATTGCGGAGAAGAATTAGCTTCTGAAAATGCGGAAATATGTTTAAAATGTGGTACAAAAAAAGGAAATGGCGATAATTTTTGTCCCAATTGCGGTTCCGGTATGGAGACAGGCGCTGAGTACTGTGTCAAATGCGGATGCAAAATCATATCCTCAAGTGATCAAGACTCACAAAAATCCCGCGTCACTGCCGGAGTATTGGGAATTCTGCTTGGCGGGTTCGGCGTACATAACTTTTATCTTGGATACACATCAAAAGCTGTCATCCAGCTGTCAGTAAGCTGTGTCTGCATTCTGTTGGCATGCTGCACTGGCGGACTCAGTGTAATCGGAAGCGCGGGAATGGGTGTCTGGGGCCTTGTTGAAGGGATCATGATACTTTGCAAAAGCATCAATGTTGATGGTAAAGGACTCCCTCTGAAAAATTAGACTGAAATGGAAGTATTTGAAGAAAATATTCAAAAAGGATTATGGTATTCAGGATTAGCCGCAATAGCTGGAATTTTTCTCATTGCGGCTGTTCTTCAACTTTTTTTCAAATCTGATATATCCAATATTCTTCCGGGGTGTCTGCTTCTGGAAAGATTCGGACTATACTGCCCAGGATGCGGAGGAACCCGGGCAGTCATACAATTATTGCACGGACACATATGGATGAGTTTTCGGTTTCACCCGGTAGTTCCATACGCAGCGATTATTTTCACTTTATTTATGAGCACTTCCACAGCATATTATTTTGGGGGATATCACAGACGTTTTTTACTACGCCCAATATATTTTTATACCGCGATTGGAATTATTATCAGTCAATGGATTATAAAAAATATTCTGATTGGGGCAGGGATAAGAATCATCTGAAAAGCATCGTAATGTGATCAAAATATCCTGATATACGATCAAAGCCCGGCATAAAAATGCCAATATAAGGCAGGATTTCAATCCTGTCTTATATTGTACATCCGTTAAAGCGGCAAGCCAGGGCGAAGGAATAGAAAAAATTACTGCTGATCCGGTTGGTCAAGCCGTACATATGCCCCTTTCCCACCATATTTAATGCGTTCGATACCAATCCCGGGCATAATTGTCATAAACATCCTGAATAATAGCCTGGCGCTGCCGATACAGCGGATCGCTTTCGTCGGCGCCGGTGGAAGCCATATATACGAAGCCGCCGCCATAATCGGGCGGGAGGCTACACTGAACATGGCGTTCAGGTGATCGTGCATCACTCCGATTCCTACGCCGCCACCCTGGTTCCGAACATGATCCGTATGGGCATAGATATCTGGCAGGGTGTTATGCGCACCAACAATATTCCCGAATTGCTGGAAAAATACGGCGGCCAGATTGCTTTTATGGGTGGTATCAACAATGCGGACTGCGACCGGGAGGACTGGAATGGGGAACTGGTGCGGAAGGCTGTGGCCAGGGCAATTCTCGACGGCTCCAAATATTCCTTCATCCCCTTCCTGACCGCAGGCGGGCCTGGCAGCACCTATCCTGGCGTCTATGCGGCAGTATCCGAGGAAATCGCCCGTGTAAACGCGAATTTGACAGATTTTTAAAGAAGTGAAGCAAAGATGAAGTATACATAAAAAATCCCTGCTGAAAATCATTGAGCTATCAACCCTTGATTTCAGCAGGGATTTCAAAAGCCTGACAACAAGCATGCCTCTGTAAACAAGCCAGCTTCTGCAATCTACTCCCTCAGCTCCTCCACAATACTCTCCTTCCTTTGCAGCCCATACACCGCCTTCGGCACCAGCGCCCCGAACAGAAGCAGAACCGGGCAGGCCGCGGCCAGGGGCAGCAATGTAAACCGGTACCGCATAAACCAGACGCCGCCTGCCACGCCCCGGATCGCGGTCAGGGAAAACAGCACCGAAAGGAAGGCGGAAAACAGAATCGTTAAAACGGCATAAAACATCCCTTCCGCCGTCAGCATCCCGACAAGCTGCCCCTTCGTCATGCCGATGGCCTCCATCATGGCAAATTCCCGCTTTCTCGTGGCCACGCTTGTCACCATCACATTGATGAAATTCAGCATGCCGATCAGCCCGACCATCGCCGCAAGCCCTGCTCCCACCACAGTGATCATGCCGAGAATCCGGTTAAAGCTTCCCTCATAGGTGGTTCTCGACTCATAGGACATGACAGGCTCCACATTCCCGGTATAATCCTTTAAAAATTCCTCCATCTCCGCCTGACGCCCTTCTTTCGTGTCAAGCAGAAAACTCATCAGGTACGCGTCCGAAAGGTTTTCCTGAAATTCCTCCGCCGACACATAATAGGAAAAATTGCTGCTGATCCGGTTGGTTAGGCTGTACATGTGCCCCTTTACCACCGAGACGATCTCATACTCTTTTTCCCTGCCGCTTTCGTACCGCAGGGTAATCTTATCTCCCGCATGGTGCTTGACCTCCGTCTCAATCACCCTGCTGTCATCATCCACATCCACGCCGTAGAGCAGGTAATCACCTGTCTCAAGCTTCTCCCAGATCGCCTGCGGGTCTGTCTCCCCTTCCGTCACCGTCATTTTGGAGAGAACAAAAGGCTCGATCCCATGCATGGATACCAAGTAAGCGCCGGAATCATAACCGGCGTAGGGAATAAATCCATTCTCAGCGCCCAGCCAGAAATACCCCGGAGCGCCGTCTTCGTTTTTCGTAATATAGTCCGGAATCTCCCAGCTCTCCACCGGCATGCTGACCTGGCCGTTTTCCACCATATAGATTCTGCCGCCGTCGGCGAAGCTGTCCTGCTCCTTACAGGCCGAAATAAAGCTTTCCGAAAGAGCCTGCTCCGCCGCTGTTTCCTCGTCAAAGGGACGGTAATTATAATTCCAGATCGCTGTGTTTCCTATGATATCCTCGCAGAGGATCATTTTCGACAGGAATCCTTCCCTGTCAATGGAGCCGGTAACGGTATAGACGCTGTTCATCAGCACCACGGTGAGGGACAAAGAACAGAGCACCACCGCTGTCCTTGCCTTGTTCCTCCCCAGATTGGAAAATGCCATCCTGAGAATTTTCCCGCCGTCCGTAGTCTTTTTCACCCGCTTATACTTTTTCCCATGCTCCGTATATTTAAGCGCCTCCACCGGAGAAACCCGTGCGGCGATCCTGCCAGGCTTCCACTCGGAAATCAGCACCGTAACCACCGTAAACAGCGCCGCGCCGATAAAAATCCAGGGCTTTGGCGAAACAGGAACGTTCTTATAATCCGGGAGTCTCCCCGCTGCCAGAATCACCGGAAGCAAAAATCTGCCCGCAAAATATCCCAGAATCAGCCCTGCGGGAGTTCCCAGCATACAGAGCCGGAAAGCCTGCCTGCGAAGAATCCGTTTGATCTGCCGTCCGGTGGTGCCAATGGTTTTCAAAAGGCCGTAATAACGGATATCCCGAATCACCGAAATCTGAAAAATATTATAGATAATCAGATATCCCGTCACCATAATCAGAATCACCGCCGCGCCCACCCCGGCCATCGTCCCGATATCACCCTCAGCGCTGTCCGACAGATAGGCCCAGTTGGCATTGGAGTCAATATAGTCCCCGGATGCCGTATCCGTAGAAAATCCGCTGTCCGTTATAATTTTATTCAGCTTTTCCTGGATATTCCTGGAATTGGAAAATATCACATGCATGGAGATTTTCCCTGTATCGCCGTAAAACATCTCCCCGTCAGCCTCCGGCGCCCGGTTCAGCTCCCCGGCATAAGCCTCCAGGTAGGCCGGGGAGACGATGGCAAATCCAGTGTTCATGGCCGTCGAAGATTTGATCACGCCGCTGACCTTAAACCCGCGCTTTACCGACGCGCTTCCGGGATGGACGTGCATGTCAAACGTCACCCGGCATCCGGCCTTCGGTTCCACTCCCATCAGCTCCAAAGATTTCCGGTCAAGCAGAATTTCGTCCTCAGCCTCCGGCGCTTTCCCCTCTTCAATCTCGATAAACCAGTGGGGATACAGGTTCCGGTCCAGGCAGTGCATCTCCACACGGCGCTTTAAAAATTCCGGATTGTCCACGGAATAGGACACCACGATATCTCTGCCGCATTCCACGATGGAGGGATGTTCCTTTAAAATATCATACTGTTCCTGACTCAGCTCCTTGATCACGCCGTGGGCATCGCCGCCCGCCTGCAGCATGTAACCGCGTTGGGTATCCTCGATCAGCCCAAGCCCCACCGTAAACACCGCCGTAAAGAGAATAGCGGTCAGGGCAATGGCAACGGCCGCTATGATATTCCGTGTCCGGCTGGCCCGAAAGCTTTTGGAAGACAGTCGTTTTACCGCCTGGTTATTTCTCACGTTACGCATGGCGGCCACCCCCTTTTGCGGGCGCCACGATCCTGCCGTCCTCGATATGGACAATCCGGTCTGCCATCTGGGCGATTTCTTCGTTATGGGTAATCATTACGATGGTCTGCCCGAAACGCTCCCCTGTCACCTTTAAAAGCCCCAGCACATCCTGGCTGGTGGCCGAATCCAGATTTCCGGTAGGCTCGTCGGCCAGGATGATAGCCGGCTTTGAGGCCAGCGCCCTGGCGATGGCCACCCGCTGCTGCTGACCGCCGGACAGCTGGGAGGGCAGGGCATATAGTTTCTGCTCCAGGCCCAGCGTCTCGATTACGCTGCTTACAAACTTCCTGTCCACACGGTTGCCGTCCAGTTCGATGGGCAGGACGATATTTTCATAGACATTCAGCACCGGCACCAGGTTATAGCTTTGAAATACAAAGCCGATCTTCCGTCTGCGAAATATGGTCAGCGCTTCCTCTTTCAAAGAAAAAATATTTTTTCCGTCCACCGCCACCGTCCCGGAGGTAGGCCGGTCCAGTCCGCCCAGCATATTTAACAGAGTGGATTTCCCGCTGCCAGAGGTTCCGATAATCGATACAAACTCCCCTTTGTCCACGACAAAATCAATGCCGTCCAGCGCTTTCACACAGGTCTCGCCCTCACCGTAATATTTCTTCAGGTTCTCTGTCCTTAAAATTTCCATGTCATCCTCCTGATTTGGTTTGATCGGTTACTGACATGATAACAGGCCATTCTTTCCAGAGCCTTTCTGAAATCTAACAGTACTGCAAGAATTGTATTATTGCCTGCGTTTCAGGCCATTTACGCTTTTGGCAGATACAGATGAAAACAGCTTCCTCCCCGGGCGCCGGAAGACACCTTGACATATCCCCGTTCTCTTTGCAGAATCATACGGGTAAGATAAAGTCCCACACCGTTCCCTTCTTCCCGGGCAGCATTTTTCCCACGATAGAAACGCTCAAATATTTGCGCCCGTTCTTCCACGGGAATCCCCGGCCCCTCGTCCTCCACGCTGATCCGGACAAACAGCTCCAATGCCTTTACGGAAACCCTGATCCTGCTGCTCTCCGGAGAATACTTTACGCTGTTATCCAGCAGATTCCCCAGAGCCTCGCCTGTCCAACGGGCATCATATACGGCGTGGATTTCTTCACTGTCCGCTGCGTATTCCATATTTTTTTTATAAACCAGCTTTTCCGCATGATCTATAGCTTTTCCATGTTCTATATTTTTTCCGTGGTCTATGTCTCTTCCATATTCTATAGCTTTCCCATGGTCCGTATTTCTTCCATATTCTATAGCTTCTTCATATTCCATATATGACGCATGTTCCAC
>CAJUPT010000001.1:279992-307768 GCA_910588405.1 uncultured Lachnospiraceae bacterium
AGCTTCTCCGCCTGCATCCGGATTTGTTCCACAGTTATCCTGATATTTTTTACCTCCGCCCTCCCCTGCATTTCCCTGACAGCTTTCCCGACCAGCAGGGCTACCGGCTGTGCCTTTGGCTGCAATCTGATCATATCGCTTTCCAGCCTGGATATTTTGGTAAGCGCCTGAATCAGAAACTCCAGCTTCTCCGCCTGCATCCGGATTTGTTCCACATAGGGCAGCATGTCCGAGGAACTGATTTCCTCTAATAACTGGGTGTACAAACAAATATTCGCAATAGGCGTCTTTGTCTGGTGGGAGATATCTGTCACCAGCTCTTTTATAGCCTTTCGCTCCGCACGCACCTTTTCTTCCGACATTTCCTTCGCCGTCAGATACTGCCGGAACTTGCTTTCCAGCCGGGAAAGCTCTGTCTCGTCATAGACAGACTCAATAAAAGAACCGTTTATGGCATCCGTCAGCATTTCATCCAGCCGGGTGACAATTTTATTTCCTCTCAGCATGACCACGAATACCCCACTCCGTATACCGTATGAACAGGGCTTTCTTTGCCCCTGATTTCCAGTTTCCTTCGCAACCTGCTGACTGTGACTGACAGAGCGTTCTCATCCACATAGTCCGTACCGTCAAGCCATATATGTTCCGCCAGCGTCTCCCTGGGCAGCGTCTGCCCCGGATGGGCCACAAACAGCTTCAACAGCTTCTGCTCCGGCGCGCTTAAATTTATCTCCCTGCCGTCCGCATAAAACTGCAGCTTTTCAAAATCAAAGCGGTAGCCCTCCGCTTCATACACCTTTGTTCCGGCTCTTTCCGTACGTTTCCGGATATTCTCCACCCGGGCTCTGAGCGCCATCAGGCTGAATGGTTTCGTGATATAATCATCCGCTCCCAATGTCAGCCCTGTCACCTCATCCGTCTCCATATCGTTGGCTGTGATCATCAGCACCGGAAGATCGGAAGACTGGCGGATCTGGCGCAAAAATGCAAAACCGTTCCCATCGGGAAAATTTACGTCCAGAAGAATCATATCCGGCTTTCCCTCCTGCCAGAGCCTTCGGGCTTCCTCCAATGTATAGGCGGTGTCAAAAAGAACCCCGTCCTTTTGCAGTGCCAGACGGATTCCCTGATTTAAGCCTTCGTCATCTTCCGCAACCAATATTCTGTAATCCATCTCCGGGCCTCCCTCATAACCGATTGTTCCGGAACTGAAAAATCATACAATACGCGTCATTGCGAAACATCCCTTTAGATATCGGCGCATTTTACCGAATGCTCCGAGAGTACATTACAATCACAAAGGGGAACCACAATCATAGGCTCCCCCTCAATGATGAAATCATCATTTATTTTTAAAATACGCCATATCCTTTCGGACAGACTGGCGGGCGCCGCATTCTTCCTCAAAATGCTGTTCACACCATATCTCTTCCTGCTTCACAATCGCATCTGCTTTCATATGCATTCCTCCATCTGACCGGCCATGGCACAGGAAATATGTGAAGCATCAAAGGGTTTCATTTCTTTTGAAACAAGTCTTCCCACAAATGAAAGGTTTACTCGTCCCAGTTATGGTACACCTGCTGCACGTCGTCGTCCTCATCCAGCAAATCCAGCGTCTTATTAATGTTTTTAATGTCCGTCTCGTCGGTCAGCTCCACCCAGGTCTGGGGAATCATCGTCACCTCGGCGCTTGCCATGGGGATACCCTCTTTCTCCAGAGCTTCCCTGACTACGCTGAAATCATCGGGGGCTGTCAGTACCTCGTAGCTGTCTTCCTCTTCGGAGAAGTCCTCCGCGCCTGCGTCCAGCGCCGCCATCATCAGGCTGTCGGCGTCCATCTCACATTCTTCCTTATCTATGATAATCTGTCCCTTTTTGTCGAACATGAAGGACACGCAGCCCTGGGTTCCCACATTGCCGCCGCCTTTGGTAAAGGCGTTGCGCACATTGGAGGCAGTCCTGTTTTTATTGTCTGTAAGGGCGTCCACGATAATCGCCACGCCGTTGGGGCCGTACCCCTCATACGTAACCACTTCATAATTTACGCTGCCCATATCACCGGCCGCTTTTTTGATGCCCCGGTCGATGGTGTCATTTGGCATATTATTGGCCTTCGCTTTGGCGATTACATCCCGCAGCCTGCTGTTGTTGGCCGGATCTGCTCCGCCCTCTTTTACGGCTACCGCGATCTCTCTGCCGATAATCGTAAAAATCTTTCCCTTCGCGGCGTCGTTTTTCTCTTTCTTATGTTTGATATTCGCGAATTTAGAATGTCCTGACATACTTAACCTCTCTTAATTGTAGTTCCGCTACAGCCCCTTCGATACACCCTAACCTGGAAGAATTTCCAGCCATGTTCCATATCTGTAAATCCTTCCGTGCATCTCAGGGGCTTCCGCTGTCGTAGTTCCGCAAAGGCTTCGGTCATCAAATACCGCCCGCTTTGCGTGATTCCTTTTTATTCTAACACTGATTCGAGAGTGTGGCAAGTATGGATTTTTCTTCCTTCACATCGCTAACATCAGATCCCCAGCTCAAACGGCTCCCCGATCTGCACATAATCGTCGGAGATCCGGCCGTTCTCCTCGGGCAGCTCTACGGCAAACAGCGTCAGCGTCAACGGGCCTGCCGTGTCGTCCACACGTCCGTCTAAAACGATGTCCTCATTCTGCATATAGCCTGCGTTTTCGTCAATCGTTCTGGTTCCAAATTCCGCCTGATGCCCATTCTGGTCCTCGGCCAT
The DNA here is from genome assembly GCA_910588405.1 of uncultured Lachnospiraceae bacterium. GTDB lineage: Bacteria > Bacillota > Clostridia > Lachnospirales > Lachnospiraceae > Paralachnospira_A. The sequence goes on from CAJUPT010000001.1 coordinate 282,739, forward strand.
CACCATGAGCAGATACCTGGTACCTGCCGACTGGCTGAAAGTAATCCGCTGTTCCAGCTGATTGCTGGTAAACTCATGCAGCGTCACCGTCGTGCCGTCCGGCAGCTGGAAATCCTTTTCGATCTCAGCCCGCACGGTGTCTGCGATCAGATCGGCGCCGGCGGCGGTAAAGGCAAATTCCCATTTTCCTTTAATTTCATTTTCATTGCCAATGGCATCAAAGGACAGAACATACTCGTTCTCCTGGGTCAGATCCACGTCTCCGGAAATATGATATTCGTCCACCTCTCCGATCACCTTCTGCTCCTCATCGATAAACCCGGCGCTTCCGCCCGCGCCGTCATGCACCGCCTTGCCATTGATATACAGCGAGCCGCTGGGAACAAGGATTTCATCGCCCATGGACTGGCCGTCCTCCCTCCGGATGGTGTAATTGACCACCAGCTTATCCTCGGAAACCACCGCCTCCTGCAGGGTAATCACATAGCCTTGATCTGACACGGAGGTATTCACCACCTCCCGGTATTTTTCCAGGTCTGCGGAAATCCCCAGCGCGTTTCCGATACTCCAGCTGATCTGCCGGATCGCTGCGTGTACCTGGTCGCCAAATGCCGCCGTACCCACAAGAACCGCACAGGCCGCGCAGGCCGCCACCGCAAAACCATAATATTTTTTCTTTCTCATCTTCTTTTCCCTCCTGATGCTTCCTAAAACTGCCGTCCGGTATTTTTCCATGTCCATATCCTCCGCGCCGTCCATCAGGCATTCCGCGTCGATCTCCTGCCCTGCTCCAATCTCATTGGCCAGCCAATAGGCTTCTTTCTTCATGCTCATACCCTTCTCCTTTCTCCGAATTTACCGCGAATCCTTTTCTTTCCCCGGAATATCCGCACATATACATTGTCCCTGCTGATTCCAAGCGCTCTTCCCGCGTCCTCCGGCGTTTCCTCCTCCATAAAGATCCGGCGGAACAATTCCCGGTCCTTCGGCGGCAGACAGTTTAACATTTCTTCCGTTTCCCTTGAAAGCTCCTGCTTCGCCAGAGCAAAAAGCCCGGGGTCCTCCGCAGGGATTTCCGCCTCCATGTCTTCCAATGAGACGGAACAGGGCTCCCTCCGTATCCGCCGCAAAACGTCGATGGCTTCCAGTCTCGCCACCCCTGCGGCCCAGCCGGCAAAACTGCCCTTTTTCTCGTCAAAGCTGTTGATATTCTGCCAGATGCCTAAGAAAATGTCATTCATACACTCGTCGATCCGGTCCGGCCAGGTAAACAGCCGTTTCCTGACAATGGATTTCAGCAGGCCGCCATAGGTGTCGATCACATACAGAATGCCATCCTCCTGCCGCTTCCTGATCAGCTCCACAAAATTGCTTTCATTCGCTTTCATATCACAGTTACCTCAAAAAAATAATCTTATCACGGCGCCGTTTCCGGCCCGACCGGGCAATTAACCGCCACGCTTGTTACAGCCCGCGGCTGTTCCCCAAATTTTTATACGCACGGGTATATCTTTTATCGGGCCTTCACCTGATACTCCGTTTTCAAGAGTGGGATATCTTACACTTTTGAGAAAATATTTTTACCAGGAATATTTCTATTGATCCCAACGCCATTTCCCGATACCTGAGATATCCATATATCAATATCTCAAACGCTTCGCCAGTATACTTCGATCATTTTACGAATATCATTTTTTGGCAAAATGCATTTCCATTTATATATGCCGTTTATATACGGAAAAAAGGAATCATCCGAAAACAGACAACTCCTTCTTTTCCGTCAGCTTACGCTTCCTCTTTTTGCTTTCTATTCTTCTGTCACTGACAGATTTCGTAGCCATTTTTTCTGCCGGTATCTGAAAAAGCAGACCACTGATTTATAAACCTCCTCCAGACAGACCATGGCATAGACCAGATGAATCGGCAGCTTCAGATAAAGACCGCCGAAAAACGCCATCGGCACGCCGATCAGCCACACGGAGGTCACGTCGGCAAACAGGCAGAACCGGGTGTCGCCGCCGCTGCGCAGGATTCCCACGATCTGCACGTTGCAGAACACCTTGAATATCAGAATCATACTGAACACGACCAGGCAGAGACTGACGGACCGGGCCACCTCCGGCGTCAGATTGTAAAATCCGATCAGCGGCCCTCTGATCAGCAGGCAGAAAGCAGCCAGCGCCAGAGACACTCCAAACTGCAGCACGATAAATTTCCTTGCATAAACCTCCGCCTCGGAAAGCCGGTCGGCCCCCATGGAATTTCCCAGAATCACGGCGGTGGCGGCGCCCAGTCCGTGGATCATCACGAACACCAGATCCTGTATGGTCTGGGCCACCGTAATGGCGGCCACGGCCAGGTCGCCCATTCTTCCATAGGCCATGGAATACACGGTGGTGCCAAGCCCCCACATAAATTCATTGGCGATTACCGGCAGGGTGGTGTCCGCGTATTTTTTCAGAAACGCTCTGTTCAGGGACAGCAGCTCTCTGAAACCGGCCGCCAGCTCCGTCCGGCCGAAATATGTATAGCCGAGTATCACTGCCGCCTCCATCACTCTGGCGATCAGCGTCGCCAGCGCCGCGCCCTCCACGCCCATGGCCGGCATACCCAGTTTTCCGAAAATCAGAATATAGTTCAGGCTCACATTGACACAGATGGCCATCACACTGCTGGCCACGGCGATTTTTACCCGGTTCACCGAGCGCAGCAGCGATACGTAGATGGTGCTTACCGCCGTAAACGGATAGCTGATACAGGCGATGGCCAGATAGGCCGCCCCAATGGCCTTTGTCTCCGGACTGGGCGTAAAAATGCCCATCACGCCCACCGGAGACAGCCTGACAAAAAGGACAAACAGCAGGGAACCTGCCAGCCCGATCACCAGAGATACCCCCAGCGTCCGCTTCACATTCGGCCTGTCTCCGGCGCCGAAAAACTGAGCGCCCAGAACGCTTGCGCCGCTGGAAATGCCGAACACCAGCAAAGCAAACACAAAAAACACCTTATTCGCCAGCCCCACGGCCGCAATGCTGATCTCCCCCAGCCGGCCGATCATCAGCGTATCGATCATATTCACCACTGTGTTCAAAAGCTGCTGCATTGCCACAGGCAGCGCGATATACATGGTCTTGCGCATAAATACGCGATCCGTAAACGTATCTGTTATGGAGCGAAACACGCCCATTTTATCCATCCTTTCCGCATTTTGCCCTTCTCAATGGCAACGGCGGCGGATCTGCTCCGCCACCGTCTCTGTCCCATATCTTCCGTTATCCGTTATCTTTTCCGTAGTCGATCTCTTACTGCCGCTTTGGCCATTTAGTCAATGTCTTTTCACTGCGCTTCCACACTTTTCTCATCCGCGGTTTCCTGCTCTTCCTCGCCGGACGGCTCCTCTTTTTTCACGGCCCGCACAGTCTCTATGGTTTTATTCACCATTTCCAGCACGGAAAACTCATAGCCCTTATACCAGATCACAGGCCGCTCCTCCTCCGAGGGAATACGGCCGAGAAGGGAGATCAGCAGACCGTTTAACGTGCCGAACTCTTCCTCCTCAAAGGACAGCCCCAGCGCGTCCTCCAGCTCCTCCAAAGGCGTCAGCCCGTCCAGTGTCAGAGACCCGTCCGCCTCCGCCACGATAAAGTCCTCGTCCGTATCATATTCATCCTGGATATTTCCCACGATCTCCTCCAGGATATCCTCCATGCTGATCAGTCCGGCCACCTGGCCATACTCGTCCACCACGATCACCAGCTGGATTTTCTCCGACTGCATACGCTTTAAAAGCTCATTGATCTTCCTGGTCTCCGGGATAAACCAGGCTTTTCGCAAAAGCCCTTCGATGTCCCGGACAGGCACAGCCTGTTCCTTTCCCGTCCGGCAATGATACATGGCGTCCTTCAGATTCAGAATACCGATGATATCATCGATATTGTCATTCTGATACACGGGAAAACGGCTGACATTCTGTTCCATCATAAAATCCACGGCTTCTTCCAGACTCCAGTCCCCGTTCAGAGCCACGATGGCGGTCCTGTGAGTCATAATCTCTCCGGCCTCTTTGTCGCCGTACTCGAAAATATTGGTGATCATCTCCGCCTCGCTGGCCTCGATCACACCCTGCTCGTGCCCCTCCGTCACCATAGAGATAATCTCTTCCTCCGTCACATTGTCCTCATCCTCGTCGGGCGTAATCCCCACAAGACGCAGAAGCAGATGGACAATCCGGTCCGTCAGAAGGGTCGCCGGCGCCGCCGCGGTCATTAAAAGGCGAACCGGCCCCATCAGAAATTCGGCCCGCTGCCTGGCATCCCTGATTTTCAGATGAGCGGGAAGCAGGATACAGAACATATAGAAAAAAATCATCAATCCCAGCACCGCCAGGATTTCCTGCCAGAGCCACTTAAAGTCAAACATGGGCAGAATCAGGCACAGCACAAATCCCAGACTGACAGAAACAGTCTGTCTCACACAGTAAAAGCGCTTGGGATTCCTTAAAATATGTAATAAAATCTCAACGGTTTCCGACCCTTCCCCCGACTGCTCCTCTTTTTCCAGAGAAGCTTTGTCAAGAGACTGCAAAGCGCGTTCAAAGCCGGTGAGTACGGCGGTAAGTATTAACAGACAGGCCATGAGCAGATAAATCCACGGCCTATGGGGATCGCCCATAATATTCCTCCATCTTCTGAGCGGCTGCCGGATTTAAGTACCCCTTAACCCATACCCGGTCGGGCAGGACGATTTCGTCCGGATTCAAGGTACTCCTGCGTCCCGCGTATATATGGCGGCCGGCTTCTTCATTCCGGACCGTCACATATATGTATTGAGCTCCAGGCTGACCAGCAGCGCATTGTTTACTTTCTCCAAAAGTTCCCCGTCGATATGACAGATTTTCTCTTTCAGCCGCTTCTTGTCTATGGTGCGCAGCTGTTCCAGTAAAATGACCGAATCCTTGGCCATGCTGCATTCCTGAACGGGAAGCTCCACATGGGTCGGCAGCTTTGCCTTATTCATTTTTGACGTTATGGCTGCGCAGATCACGGTGGGACTGTGCTTGTTTCCAATATTATTCTGAATAATCAGGACAGGGCGGATTCCTCCCTGCTCCGAACCGATGACGGGTCTGAGATCCGCGTAATACACGTCTCCTCGTCTTACGATCATGTTATCACACTCCGAAAATACAATGTCTGTTTATGTACAGTATTTCCAGAATTTGTCTGATGTATACAAGGGCGTTTGTATTTCAGCGCTTTCCTCAGTTTCCATATGATGCTCACGGCAGATTTCATCAGCCTTGAGTATAATATGACAGTATATCGTCTGGCTCTCCAAATGTCAACCGGCGCCGCTCTTTTATCTCTAAAGAAACAGTAACGACAGCGCCTTTGCAAGATCCGAGGCCATCACCGCCCGCTCGCCCATCTTCGCGGCCGCCAGATCTCCGGCACAGCCGTGAAGCATTACGCCGGTCCAGGCAGCGTCGAAGGGCTCCATTCCCTGGGCCATCAGTCCGCCGATGATCCCGCTCAGCACATCCCCGGAGCCTGCCGTAGCCATCCCGGAATTGCCTGTGACATTGATATAATCCCTGCCCACCCGTCTGGTCACGACAGTCCTGGCCCCTTTAAGCACACAGTTGGTTTCATAAATATGGCTGAACTCCCTGGCCTCCGTCACCGGATCACGCCGGATCTCCTCCATGGCATGGCCGGTCAGCGCCGCCATCTCCCCGGGATGGGGCGTCAGCACATGCCGGTCGGTAAGCTTCAGCTTCAGCGCCTCGCTGCCGCCGATCATCCGCAGCGCGTCCGCATCCAGCACCATGGACGGGCCGGTCTCCTCCAATACCGCCGGGACAATCGCCCGAGCGCAGCCGTTCGTCCCCATCCCGGGCCCCATCACCACCGCATCGGCCCATCTGACCGCCTCCAGTACCGGTTCAACTGAGAAATTTTCTCTGCTGTAAGTGGTCAGAATCGCCTCCGGCACGCCCATCTGCAAAATCTCCCTGTTTTCCTCCGGCGTGACAATCCGCACGAGCCCCGCGCCCGTCCGGTAGGCCGCCGCCGCTGCCAGCAGGGCGGCTCCGCTCATATTCACCGAACCTGCAATCACCGCCAGCTTTCCAAACGTGCCCTTGTGGGAATCTGCCGGGCGAGGGGGAAGAAAACAGGATAGTTTCCCGACGGCCTCCGCTCCCCGATCCGACTGATCGATATTCACGGTAAAAAAACGGGGCTTTACAAAGTCATAGGCCTCCTTCGGAAACCCGATTCCGGCCGTAACCACCTTCCCGCAGTAATACGCCCCCGGATACAGCAGACAGCCCATCTTCACGCTGCCAAAGGTAACAGTCAGATCTGCCTGAAACCCGACCCCGTACACCTGCCCGGTATCCGCCGAAATCCCGCTGGGGATATCCACCGCCACCCTGTAAGCGCCGCTCTGGCTCGCCAGCCCGATGGCCTCGGCCGCCGCCCCGGTAATCCCCCTCGTTAATCCTATGCCAAACAGGGCGTCCACTATCAGCCCTGCTCTGTCCTCTTTTACAATTTTCTCCGCTTCCTCCAGCGTACAAAAAGGAAGCTTCAGATTTTTCGCGATCTGATACTGGGTTTTCCACGCCTCTGTTCCCTGCTCCGGACTGCCCGTGATATAAATCACCGGGCTTCCCCCCAGAATATGGAGCATCCTGGCAACTGCCAGCCCGTCCCCGCCGTTATTGCCCATGCCGCACAGAATCAGAGACTGCTTTTTGTACAGCCTCTCCTTTGGCACATGATTCCCGATCTCCTCCGTCACGGCCAGAGCCGCCCGCTCCATCAGCGCCAGCGACGGGATTCCCAGCGTCTCCATCGAATACCGGTCGATATTTTTCATCTCCGTGGCGTTTACCACGTATTCTGTTTTGTTTTCACTGTTAAATTTCACTCTGTTCATACCAATGCCACTCGCGATCTCTGCCCGGCTTTTTCAACATCATACAAACCGATGCCACTTCTTTCCAATGCCTTCGAATCTTTCGTTTTCATGAATCTTTTGACGCCGATTTTTCTGTTTTATATTCCGCCATTCCATCCGCCCCTTCTCCAACCGCCACAGCTACCGCCGTTTCCTTCGTATTAGAAATTGACACATGGATTCTAACGATTCCCAGCTCGTCTGCTTTCTCCTTCGCGCCTTTATACAGATTCACATAGGGCCTTCCCAGCTCGTCCCGCAGCACCTCGATGCTGTTTGGCCCGAACCCGCGGAAGCCTGTGCCAAGCACCTTCGCCACAGCCTCCTTAACAGCAAAATTCCCTGCCAGAGAGGCAGGGTTATGCCGTACTTGTTGAATTTCCGCTTCCGTATAGCAACGTTCTAAAAAAGCATCTCTCTTACATGCCTTTTCCACCCGTGCAATCTCAATGATATCTATACCGATTCCCAATACCATAAGCACCTCATCTGTCTTCCATCTTAGGCAGATTTGACAACCGGTAGGACAGCTGCATCAAACTATCCGACAGATGCACATTCTCGATCACAACCTTTTCCCCGATATGCAGGTCGGTATGGGCAAAATTCCAGATCGCCCGGATTCCGCAGGACACCACCTGCTCCGCAATCTGCGGCGCCACGCTTTTTGGCACGGTCAGTACTGCGATGCTCACATCATGGCTTTCTACAAACGTCTCCAGCTCCACGATATCCATCACCGGAACGCCGTTTACCTCTTTTCCGATAATATGGGGCGAGTTATCAAAAATACCGATGGTTAAAAATCCTCTTTTTTTAAAAGAAGCGAAATTTGCCAACGCCTGTCCGATATTTCCTCCACCGATAATGATCATATTTTTTACTGCGTCAAGCCCCAGAATCTTACTGATCTCTCTGTAAAGAAACTCCACATTATAACCATACCCCTGCTGCCCGAAGCCTCCGAAATGATTCAGGTCCTGCCTGATCTGAGAAGCCGTCACATGCATCCTGTGGCTCAATTCACTTGAGGAAATCCTTTCAACCCCAGCCTCCATCAGCTCATCCAGATACCGGTGATACCTGGGCAAACGCTTAATCACCGCTCTGGAAATTTCTTTTTCTTCCAAACTTTATCACCTTCTTTTGCTGATTGTACATATTCCCGTACAAGATCACTGCTATTATAACCTGTCCGTATTTTTATGTCAAATAAAGTTGAAGGATTTCCTGTAAATTATCAAAAAATTTTCGTTTTCGTATAAAAACTCAAAAACAAATTTCTATTTTTCACAGCTATGAAAACAGCTTCCTCAATGGCAATTAACCGAGCACCGTCCCTTCCGTTATGTATTTTAACCCTGCCTGCATCCTTTTATAGATCTGATATCTTCTCTCACACATCGCAGAACAGGCCGCATCCGGAACAAAACGCCGCTCCACTTTAACATTCCCCTCGGAAATTTGTTCCAGAGAAGACACGCACCCTTCCTGATAAGCCGCCAGCAAAGCGATTCCGAAAGCCGGCCCGATCATGCCGTCCATTTTTTCAACGGGCATTCTCAGCACATCGGCCAGAGTCTGCACCCACACATGGCTTTTTGCGCCGCCGCCTACTACCTTCACGCTGCCGAACCGATCAAGGGGCAGATGCATTTCCTCCGCCAGCTGCCGGAAGCTGAAACATAAACCCTCTACCACGGCATACAGCATATCTTCCCGCTTCGTCTCCGCGCCAAGGCCCACGAAAGCCCCCCGGATATCCGGGTCTGCGTACAGCGTTTTGTCCCCCATCAGATGGGGGTAAAATACCAGGCCGCTGCCGGAAGAACATGCGCGCCCCTGTTCCAGCATCCCGTCGATCCGGGAAAAATCTGCCTCTCCCAGCATGTTTCGCGCCCACCACTCGAAAGTGTTTCCGTTGGACTGGACCACCCCCTGTACCAGATAGGAACAGGAACGGCCGTCGAAGGAAAAAAGAATCATCTTCCCCCTGGCCTGCTCCTTCGGCTCTGCCACCGGCATCATTAGAACGCCGGAGGTCCCCAGAGAAATCACCGGATATCCCCGTCCCAGGCAGCCGGTAGAGACGGCGGTGGCCGGATTATCTCCGGTTCCTGTTAAAACTTTGACATTCCCGTCCAGAGAAAACAGCACGGACATTTCTGCCGTCAGCGTGCCGGCAGTCTGCACGCTGCCCCGAACCGGCGGGTATACCTCTCCGGAAAGCCCCAGAAACGCTCTCATCTCCTGAGACCACTGCTTTTTATGAATCTGATACAGGCAGGAGGTGGAAGCCTCGCAGTAATCGGTTCCGTAAACGCCGGTCAGCCGATAGACCAGATAATCGGGGCCGATCAGAAATTTTCGTATCTTTTTAAAATTTTCCGGCTCATTCTTTTTCATCCAGTAAAGATTTGCAGCCGGACTCCCCGTGGAAATGGTTTTTGAAAGATATTCCCCCTCATCGAAGGTCTCCATTCTTTTTTTCAGCTCCGGAATCAGCTCCTTTGTCCGGATATCATTCCACATAATAGCCGGACGCACCGGCCTGCCGTTCCCGTCCAGAACGACCAATGTGTGCATCTGTCCGGTAATGCCGATTCCACGAAGCTTTGTTCTGTCACAGCCGGATAAGATCTTCTCCATCGCCGCCCGCATACAGCCAAACCAGATTTCAGGATCGATCTCGATCCATCCCTTGTCTGGCTGCGCAGTCTGGTATTTTTCCGTTATCTGTGCCAGCACATTTTTCTGCCCGTCCATCAAAACCAGCTTCATGGCGGACGTCCCCAAATCAATACCCAAAAACAGTTGTTCCATTCTACAGTCCTTTTCCCAGAACATGTACGTCTGAAATCCCGCCGCGCCAGATTCCAAACGTACAAAACAAAAGGGATCGATTAATTTTCGTTGATCATCGTCACCAGTTCTCTGGCCTTTGCGGCTACATTGTCCACCGCTTCCAGGCTCAGATGGATCACGTCATGCTCATTGTGATTCTGCTCATAGGCCCGCCCGAAAGTACCGATATATTCTTTGCGCAGGTCGGAACCATAATTGATCTTGATCAGCCCATGCTTTTTCGCCTCCCAGATCACTTCTTTGGGGATGCCGGAGCCTCCGTGAAGCACCAGAGGAACGGGGCATACTTCATGAATCCTCGCCAGCAGCGGAATATCGATTTTGGGATTCAGGCAGAGGCCGTGGACATTTCCCACGGACACCGCCAGCACGTCGCAGCCGGTCCGCTCCACAAAATCCGCTACCATATCCGGGTCCGTCTTGCATTCTTCCTCGTTGACCACGTCCTCTTCCTTCCCTTGCAAAGCGCCCAGCTCCACCTCCACGGGAATTCCATAAAAATGGCAGTACTCGGCGGCCCTGCGGCTCTCCCGCACATTCTCCTCAAAGGGCAGGTGGGAGGCGTCTACCATGATCGAAGTAAATCCGGCATCCACGCAGGCTTTCACATCCTCAAAGGATTTGCCGTGGTCCAGATGGAGGCCAATAGGCGTCTCCGAATCCTTCACCGCGTCCTGGGCTACCATGGCGATCACGGAAGGGTTGGACAGGCGCAGGTTGTTGGAGGAAATCTGGATATAGCCCGGCAGATTCGCCTCCATAAGACCCTTCGTGATCGCATAGGTCATCTCCAGGTTGGTGGTATTAAAAGCCGGAAGCACATGATGGTACTTCTCTGCGTATTTCATCAGGTCATAACCGTTTACAAGCTTCATAATGCTGTCATCTCCTATATTCGCTTACTTAAAGTCATACATCTTATCATAAAACACTTTATATTTCTCAAACTTCTCCATATAATACTCATGCATCCGGTCATCGGGATAAAATTCTTCTTCCACCTTCACCGCCCGGCGGATTCCTTCTTCCAGCGACGGATAAGCCCCCGTGCCGGCCGCCGCCATCAGCATACATCCCAGCGTACCCGACTCTCTGCTTTTTAATGACAGTACCCGCTGCCCAAACACGTCCGCCCGAATCTGCATGGTCAGCCGGGAGGCCGCGCCGCCGCCGGTGACGGCGATGGTATTCATCCGGGTGCCCAGCTTCTGAAGCCGCTCATAAGAAAGGTACATCTGAAAAGCCATTCCCTCCAGAATCCCACGGTACAGCTCCTCCGGCTTTGTGTGAATCGTAAGCCCCGTAACCGTTCCCCTTGCGTCCATGGAAAGATCGGGATTTCCCGAGGAGCCGAACTGGGGAAGCACCATCACCTCCGTTTTCAAAGGTCCGGCGGCCCGGTCAATATAATCGTAAAAATTTTCGCCTCTGGCTTCGCACGCAAAAGCCGTCCCTTTCAGAATCGTATCCCTGGCCCAGTTTTTCAGCGCGCCGCAGGTGGTCACTTCAAGGCTTGACAGATAGGTTCCCGGCAGCACATAGGGAATACAGGTAAAATCGTTCCGGATCATATAACCCGTCATGGACCGGTCCGGCATCCCCGGCAGCATGGCAAACAGAAATTCGCAGGTGCCCATGCCGCACTCCCCGGTCTCCATGTTCACAAGCCCGCTTCCAAGGGCCGCCATGGACTGATCGTGCCCTCCGGCCACCAGCTTCATCCCCCGGGGAAGGCACAGCTCCTCCGCCATCTCAGGCAGAATGGTTCCGATGACCGTAAGGGGCGGTACCGGCCGGGACATCTGTTCCTTTCGCACATGGGCCAGGGAGAGAAGCTCCTCCGACCAGTCCATTTTCCGGATATCAAAGGCCATGCTCCTGGCCGCCGAAGAATAGCTGACGCACCGTTCTCCCGTCAGCATATAGCCGATAAAATCCTCATAATGAAGAATCGCCGCCGCCCTTTTGACCGCTTCGGTATTCCGGTCCAGCCACATGTACTTCGGCAGGCCGTACAGCTCATTTGGCGGAAGGCCGGTAATCTCAAAGATCCGTTCCGCCCCCATCCTTTCGATGATTTCCGCCGTCTCAGGGATTCCCCTGGGATCTCCTGTCAGCATGGAATTCGCCAGAAACCCCCCGGTTCCATCCATGCAGACGACGGACTCGCCAAGGCTGGTGACCGCCATGGCCTCAATCGGCTCCGGACAGCTCTGCCCCGTCTCCTTTAACAGAAGCTTCACCTGCTCCCGAACCGTCCCCGGTTCCAGCTCCCGCCGCCCGTTCGTCCCAAGCTCCTGATAGGTCCGGGATGCCTGGAACAAAACATTCCCGTCTAAATCATAGACCAGTATCTTACTTCCGCTGGTTCCAACATCCAGTCCCGCATATGCCACCGATCCCTCACCCCTTTCTTTTAAAAGCCGCTTATTATTCCCGGCTGCTTCTCTTCTTCCTCTGCACGTCGATAATAACGGCCAGCATAATAATCACGCCCTTTAACACGTTCTGCCAGAAAGAATTAATCTGCATCAGGTTCAGGCCGTTGGTGATCACACCAATGATCAGAATACCGATCAGGGTGCCTCCCATGGTGCCCACGCCGCCGGACATGCTGGTACCGCCAATGACCACCGCCGCGATGGCGTCCATCTCAAAGCCGCTGCCAAGGTTTGCGGAAGCCGAGCCCAGACGGGCGGACCAGACAATGCCGCCCACGCCGCAGAGCACGCCGATCAGCACGTAGGGAAGCATGTTGTATTTTTTCACATTGACGCCGGAATACTGGGCCGCCGTCTTATTTCCGCCCAGCGCGTAAATATAATAGCCAAACCGGGTCTTATTCAGCAAAAACCAGGTCGCAATCAGCACAATCGCCGCGTAAAGAATAATGATGGAAATGCCGCCGATACTGGCATTGCCCAGGGACGTATAGCCGTCGTTGCGGACACGGATGGTAATACCGCCGGATATAATCTCCGTCAGCCCCCGGCCGATACACTGGGTAGCCAGCGTCGCCACAAAGGCGGGAACATGGAGATAGGCGATGGCCGTGCCGTTGACAGCCCCCACCAGGGCGCCTACCGCCAGGCAGGCGATCACCGTCACCCACACCGGCGCGCCCATATTGGTCATCATATAAGCGCCGATGATGCCGGTCAGACCCACCGTGGAACCCACGGAAATATCAATCTCCCCCATCAGAATCGCCAGCAGCATGCCGCAGCTGATAATGGCGTTCACCGAATTGGAACGCAGCAGGTTTAAAAGATTGGACGACGTGAAAAACTTCGGCGTCGAAAAGGAAACGATCGCCGTCAGTATAAGCAGGCCGATGATGGTGCCTGCGTTTCTCTTTAAATAGGACCCCACAGCGCCGGGGCTCTTTGTTTTTTCCATAGTGACAGATACCTCCTAATTCAATCCTTACCCTTCCGCAGTTTCCCGTTTGGTGGCCAGAGCCATCATCGCTTCCTGGGAAAATTCCTTCTCCGCCAGCTCTCCGGTGATTCTGCCCTCGCACATCACATAACACCTGTTGCACATATTGATAATCTCCGGCAGCTCCGAGGAAACCATAATAATCGAAACTCCGGCTCCCGCCAGCTCGTCGATAATGGCATAAATCTCCGCTTTGGAGCCCACGTCGATTCCCCGGGTAGGCTCATCCAGAATGATGACCTTGGGATTTTTCGCCAGCCACTTGCTTAAAACCACCTTCTGCTGGTTGCCGCCGCTTATATTCCCCGTCAGCTGTTTCGGAGAGGTAATCTTAATGGAAAACTTTTTCCGGTAATCGTCCACCATCTTCCTCCAGGCAGCCTTTTTCACATGGATGCCCTTCACGAAATCTGACAGGCACACCAGCCCCATATTGAATTCCACGTCGTTTTTCAGAATCAGCCCTTCGCTGCGCCGATCCTCGGACACGTAGACAATTCCATTGTCGATGGCGTCCTGGGGCCTGTGGATGGAAAGCCTTTGTCCGTCCAGGCAGATCTCGCCGCCGGATTTCCGGAAAGCGCCGAAGATGGTCTTCATCAGCTCCGTCCGCCTGGCCCCCACCAGGCCGGCAAAGCCTACCACCTCGCCGTAATGGGCCTGAAAACTGACATCCTTAAAATATTTTTCATGGGACAGTCCCTTTACCTCTAAGGAGACGCCCTTGATCTCATGTTCATTTCTTGTGTAATAGCTGCTCAACTCCCGGCCTACCATCATGCGGATCAGCTCATCCTTATCCGCCATTCTGGTTTCCACGTCGCCCACCATCTTGCCGTCTCTTAATACCACGATCCGGTCCGTGATGGCAAACAGCTCCTCCAGCCTGTGGGAAATATAGATGATTCCCACCTTCCGTTTCTGTAAAAGGCGGATAATGCCGAACAGGGTTTCCACTTCTCCCTGGGAGAGGGAGGATGTGGGTTCATCCATTACCACGATCCTGGCCTCCGCCGAAACCGCTTTGATAATCTCCACCAGCTGCTGCATGCCAATGGACAATTCTCCCACCAGCTGGTCTGCCCGCAGATTCAGATGCAGCTCGTCGATTACCTTCTGGGTCTCCGCCTCCATCTTTTTTGCGTCTATCAGGCCCATCTTATTTTTCAGTTCCCGGCCCAGGAACACATTGGCCGCGATGGTTCTGCCGGGCACCAGAATAATTTCCTGGTGGATAATCCTGATCCCGTTGGCGCCGGCCACCGCGGCCGAATGAATCTGCTTTGCCCCGCCGCCTATGCGGATTTCCCCCGAATCCGCCCGGTGAATCCCTCCCAGAATCTTGATCAGCGTAGATTTACCGGCCCCGTTTTCGCCTAAGATCGCCACAACCTCTCCCTCTCCTACCGAGAGATTCACGCCGTTTAATACCACGTTGGAAGCAAATGCCTTCGTAATCTCTTTCATTTCCAAAAGCTTTGTCTCACTCATACATTCCTCTTTCCTGAATTAGTATAATTAAGAATCCTGCCCTGAAGGATTCTGCGCCGCGAACGCGTCGCTTTCAAGCGACAATTTCCTCTGCGTTCGCGTACCCTCGCTTCGCTGGGGCAGACCCTGTGCATCCCCGCGGAGCGTTTTTATACCGAAGGGAAGTTCGAAGGGCTTTCCTTCGGTATAAAAAGGTTCGGCCCAAAATCAATCTCTGAGCCGAACCCTGTAACCAAAGACTTTTTACGTCAGCTAATTCTCAAGTCAATATTGTGGTTTATATGGAATCCGCCCCGCAGGCTTATTCCAGCGTATCCCATGCGTCCAGGTCGTAATCGTCAATATTGCTGGCATCGATGCTGTAAGAAGCAATGCTGGTATTAAATTCGATGGTCTTGCCGTTCAGAAGGTCAACGCACTCCTGCACACCCATATAACCCATGTATGTAGGCCTCTGGGCAGAGCTCTGTACCATGGTGCCGTCCTTGATCGCATGCTTGCCGATGGGAGCGCCGTCCTTGCCCAGCACGTCGATGGTGCCGGTCTTCTTCGCGTCCTCGATGGCCTGTACCGCGCCCAGTGCGGAGGTATCGTTGATACAGTAGATCACGTCGATGTCGTCATGGGCCTGCAGCGCGTCAGATACTACATTGAAAGCGGCGTCGGTGGAGCCTTCGCCCTCTACTACCTGTACTTCCACATACTTGGAAGGATCGGCTGCATTTTCCTCGATGCCTTTCCAGAAGCCTTCTACGTTAATGATACAGGACTCCGCAATCTGCAGATGTACGATCAGGATGTTGGCGCCGTCGGGATGATTCTTGGCAACCCACTCGCCGGACAGGTATCCCAGCTGGGTATTGTCTGAAGCGATAATGCCGTCTACTAGCTCATAATCCTCTTCCGCAACCACGTTGTCGATGTTGATCACCTTTACGCCGGCATCCTTGCAGGCCTGCAGTACGGTCTGCGCGCCTGCAGAATCATAAGGGATGTAAACGAGGGCGTCGATGCCTGCCGCAATCATATCGTTGATCTGATCGGCCTGCTTCGTGGGATCGTTCTGAGGATCGTAATAAATCAGCTCACAGCCCAGCTCGTCGCAGGCAGCCTGGCAGCCGTTTAACACTGCCGTAAAATATTCGTTTGTCAGCGTATAAGGGGAAAAACCGATGGTGTAGCCGCTGCCGCCTTCTGTTCCGACAGTTTCCGCAACCGTCTCCGCAACGGACTGCTCAACCGTCGCCTGGGTCTCTCCCTGTGCCTGGGTCTCAGGAGCCTGAGTCTCGGGCGCCTGCGTCTCCGCCGGCTTGCCGGAGCAGGCTGCCATGGAGAAAGCAAGAATGCCTGCTAAAAACACAGATAAAATTTTTTTCATTAAGATATCCTCCTTATTTTCATTACAGTTCCGCAACTCCCCTCCCAAGCCCCTTTGATCTGGGAGAATTTCCAGCCACTAAAGTGTCTGTAAATCCTCCCGGGGCTTGTCCGGTCCGTTGCTGATGTTCATAAATCACTTGATGTTACCATAGAATCAGCTGAACTCTATTTGATTGTACGAACATATTAACACATCATATTTTGTACTTCAATGATAATTTTGTCCAAAAAATTCAGGTTTATTTGTCTATTCCGCTTAGTTTACGTTTGGTTTTCCCGTTATTACTGTTTGTTTATGTTTGATTTTCGACCAAAAAAGAATCATATCTCTTTTTTTATGCATAATCTCTAATTTTGAATGTTTATTTCCGTTTGTTTCTACAAATACTGATGATCGTTTGTCCCGATATTTTTTTCACTCTGTTTTACCGCAAAAAAAGAAGGCGGAACAGGCAGACATTTTATGTGTCCGCATGCTTCGCCTTCTTTCGCTTTCGCACAGGTCAGCTTTATTCCGCGATCATCATATTCGCGTTAAATTTTTTCAGCAGATTTCGTCCTTCTTCGTCAATCCCCTCGTCGGTAATGACCCCGTCGGTATGGGACAGGGCGCCAAACTCATTCAAATCATAGGTATTGAATTTGGAGGAATCCGCCAGCAGGTAAATCCTTTTCGCCACGGAAAAAATCGAACTTTTAAAACGGGCCTCCGGCGAATAGCCGTCGTAAAGCCGCCCGTCGGTTCCCACCGCCGCCGCGCCCAGAAAGGCGATGTCCAGCTGGTACTTCCGGATCTGTTCCTCCGTCACCGGGCCGTAGCTGCAGTTGCTGATCCGTATCATCTCGCCGCCCAGCATAATCACCGAAAGATTGTCAAAAGAGAGGGCATGCTCCGCCACCTTCAGATGATTTGTCACCACCACGGCCCGCACGTCCTTTTCCAGATAATTGGGGATAATCCTGGTGGTGGAGCCGGCGTCGATAAAGATCCGCTGCCCGTTTTTCACCAGGGAAGCCGCTTTCGCCGCAATCCGTTCCTTCGCCTCCCTGTGAGAAATCCGGGACTCATCAAAGGAAATCATCCTGACCACCGACTGATTGGCCATCATGGCGCCGCCGTGGGTTCTGGTAATATTGTACTGTCCGGCCAGAAAGTTCAAATCCCGCCGTATGGTCATCTCGGAAATCTTAAAAATCCGTGCCAGCTCGTTGACCTCAACCCTGTGTTTTTTCTGGAGCATCTCCAATATCGCAAGACATCGTTCGCTTTTGTTCATATAGTCCCTCCCCGTCCGCGCCGGCAGACATCATTCATCCATATTTATATGCGCAAAAATATGTTTCTTTCAAACAGTCATGATTATTTTATAGAAACCGCTATTCTTTGTCAACAAAAGGTGGAAAAATCAGAAACTTTCATATATAATGGTGCAAGAGCCCATATAAGGAGCTCCGCCCCACTGTTTTTCCCGTAATGAATATAACATACGTTTTTTATTATAGAAGGCTTTTGAGAACAACCCATAAAATTATTTTTTGAAAAAGGAACAACACATTATGATCTTAGCATGCAGCCATATCAGCAAATCTTTCGGAACCGATTCGATTATTACGGACGGCTCCTTTCATATAGAAGAACGGGAAAAGGCCGCCATCGTGGGTATCAACGGGGCGGGAAAATCCACCTTATTGAAAATGATTATGGGGTTAGAGCCCTGTGATTCCGGGGAGATTGTCCTGGCCAAAGGAAAAACCATCGGTTATCTGGCCCAGCATCAGGATGTGCTGGGAGAACATACGATTTATGAAGCCCTTCTGGATGTGAAGAAGGACATCCTGGGGCTGGAACAGCGGCTCAGGACGCTGGAACGTAAAATGAAACAGGCCGACGGCGAGGAGCTTGCCGCCCTGATGGAAGCCTATACCAAGGCCAGCCATGAATTTGAACAGAAAAACGGCTATGCCTGCCAGAGCGAAGTGACCGGCGTTTTAAAAGGGCTGGGATTTGCGGAAGAAGAATTCACCAAAAAAATTTCCTCCCTCTCCGGCGGTCAGAAAACCCGGGTATCTTTAGGCAAGCTGCTTTTGTCCAAGCCGGATATCATTCTGCTGGACGAGCCTACAAACCATCTGGATCTAAGCTCCATCACCTGGCTGGAAACCTTTCTGATGAACTATCCCGGCAGCGTGGTGATCGTGGCCCACGACCGGTATTTTTTAAACCGGATCGTCACGAAGGTGGTGGAGATCGACCAGGGGAGAGTCACCGTATTTTCCGGCAATTATACGGATTACTCCCAGAAAAAAGCCCAGATGCGGGAAAATCAGCTGAAAGCCTGGATGAACCAGCAGCAGGAAATCCGCCATCAGGAAGAGGTCATCGCCAAGCTGAAATCCTTCAACCGGGAAAAATCCATCAAGCGGGCGGAGAGCCGGGAAAAGATGCTGGCCAAAATCGATGTGCTGGAAAAGCCCACCGAGGCTAATTCTGAGATGAACATCCACCTCACCCCCCGGACCACCAGCGGCAACGATGTGCTGGCCGTGGAGGAACTGAAAAAAGGCTTCGGAAAGGAGCCGCTTTTTGAGCATCTGAATTTTGAAATCAAACGGGGCGAGCGGGTCGCCGTGATCGGCGACAACGGCACCGGAAAGACCACGATCCTAAAGCTGATCAACGGCCTGCTGCCTCCCGATGAGGGCACGATCACACTGGGCGCCAGGGTGCAGATCGGTTATTACGACCAGGAGCACCAGGTGCTTCATATGGATAAAACCCTGTTCGACGAGCTGCAGGATACCTACCCTGCGATGGACAATACTGCCATAAGAAATGTGCTGGCCGCCTTTTTGTTTACCGGCGACGATGTGTTTAAGCAGGTGAAAGATTTAAGCGGCGGCGAACGGGGGCGTCTGTCTCTGGCCAAGCTGATGCTGTCCGAGGCAAATTTCCTGATTCTGGATGAGCCTACGAACCATCTGGACATCGTCTCCAAGGAGATTCTGGAACAAGCTTTAAATCAGTATGCCAGCACGGTGCTGTTTGTCTCCCACGACCGGTATTTTATCAACCAGACCGCCACCCGGATTCTGGAGCTGACCGGGCGTACGCTGATCAATTATATTGGAAATTATGACTATTATCTAGAGAAAAAGGAAGAACTGACCGCCGCTTATCTGCCGGAGGCCGGCCGGGAAGCTGCTTCCCCCGCAAAGCAAAAGGAAAGCAATTCCCGGCAGGACTGGATCGCCTCCAGGGAAAAGCAGGCCAGGGAGCGGAAACGGCAAAACGACCTAAAAAAAACCGAAACCGCCATCACCGAACTGGAGGAACGGGATGCACAGATCGACGAGCTGCTGACCAAAGAGGAGGTCTACACCGACGTTTCCCGGCTGATGGAGTTAAATAAAGAGAAGGAAGATATTAAAGGCCGTTTGGAGCAGCTTTATGAAGTGTGGGCGGAACTGGCGGAATAAAAAATAGTTAAATGTCAAAAATCCCGTAATTTATTTATCATTATATGCCGAAAATCCCCTTTTTTAATGTTCTCTGGCATGTTCTGCCGGATTCTTCATAATAAAATACGACAACAGGGGGCTCTTATGAGCCCCCTGTCCTACAGGACAGACTTCCATGAATCATCACATGGAGGAAAATATCATACAAAGGGTCCCTTTTCCTCGGTTCCCGTTTCTTAAACCCGCCTTCTGCCGAAGCGGTGACACAGCCACAATTATTTTTCCAATACCTTTATATGTGTCAACCGCCAATTGGTAATACCAATTTTATACGGATAATAATATACTAAATCTGTAAATAAGTAAAGCATAATATCAACTTTATTTTACAATAAGCTTTATCTTTCGATAAATTACGACATTCACAAACAAAAAGGGGCTGTGAAAATATGACTTTTTTTCACAGCCCCTTTCATAAGAGGCATTAACATATTTTTATAAATACGCCTTACGGCGCGGCTTTTACCGCAGCTGAATAGGGCAGGGCTAAAAGTCTGTCGATATTCAAACGTCCCCAGCCCTGATGACTTTTCGAAAGTCCCAGGTCGTCGCAGCTCTCATAAAGCCGCAGCTTTGCCTGTACGTTGGTCATCTCCGGATACTTTTCCAGCAGAAGAGCCATAGCGCCGGACACCATGGGCGTGGCCATGGAGGTGCCGCTTTTCATCGTATAGGGCTTCGGATGGCGGGGGCTGATCACATTGCAGGAAACGACGTTGAAACCGGAGGCCACCACCTCCGGTTTTACGATGCAGGTCTCTGCCACCGGCCCTCTGCCGGAATAATCAGACATCACCGAGCCGGCCACCTCCACCGCCTTCACATCGTCATAGCAGCCTACCGTAATCACTTTTTTGCTGATCCCCGGCGTGGTCACGGTGTTCTTTTTCGGCCCCCGGTTCCCGGCCGCCACCGTGACGATCAGCCCCTCCTCCCAGAGCTGCTCCACCGAACGAATCAGCACCGACTCGTCGCCGGGCTCCTTCGGGATCGCCCCCACGGAGATATTCACGATGCGGATTCCGAACTGCCGGTGATATTTCAGCACCCAGCGCAGGCCGGACAGAACACATTTCAGGCTGCCGTTCCCCTTTCGGTCAAGAACCTTTAACGCTGCGATCCCGCACTCCGGCGCAACGCCCTGAAACCGTCCGTCCGATGCCGCACCGCTGCCGCCTATGATGCCCGCCACGTGGGTTCCGTGGCCATTGTCATCATAAAGTCTCTGCTTTCCCCTGACAAAATCTCGGAACATTATAATACGGTTATCAAAATCCGGGTGGCGGAAGATGCCCGTATCCAGTACAGCCACATTGACCCCTTTCCCGGTAAGCCCCCATTTATGATTCAAACCAACCATTGATGGCATCATTTTATTATGGATATTGCTTTCTTTTTTACTATCATATTCCAAAAAAGGCAGGGCCGTGCGCCCCTGCCTCCATACCCTATATTCCGGTTTAAAAGCTTATTTCCCGGACCCCAGATCCGTATAAGGGGCCAGCTCCAAGCGGATGAAATAGCCCTGCTCATGCTCGCACACCGGGCATTTTTTCGGCGCTTCTCTGCCAGTGAACACAAATCCGCAGTTTAAACACATCCATCCCGTCTCCACCGAGGAAACGAACAGCTGGTTCTGAGCCATATATTCCGCAAACTTTCCAAACCGGTCGCCGTGAATTTTTTCAATGTCCGCAATGCGGAAAAACGTGTCGGCGATTCTCGGCAGGCCTTCACTTCTGGCCTGCTCGCCGAAGCTTCTGTATACGTCGTCATGCTCCTCATATTCATTGTGCTGGGCATAGCGCAGAAGCTGGCTTACGTCGCTGCTGATATCCACCGGATACGTGCCGTCAATCTTGATGGTTTCTCCTGCCAGGCTGGTAAGATATTTGTAAAAAACTTCCGCATGCTCCTTCTCCTGATTGGCCGTAAACCGGAATATGGCCTCGATCACCGGCAGACTCTCCTTTTTCGCCCGGCCGGCCGCCATCTCATACCGGTTTCTGGCCTGGCTCTCGCCCGCAAAGGCCCGCATCAGATTTTCAATGGTTTTTCCGTGTTCGTTTCGATTTAAAATTTCCATTTTGCAGATTCCTCCTGTTTCCACTTCTTTGCGCAGCCCTGCCGGATATGCCCGGTTTGAGCCTGCTGCTGTCAGTTCGCTGTTAATATATAAGAATCCGCAGTAATCCTGAAATTATACTCAGAAATATACTTATTTGCCAAATGATTTGCCGTTGACCGGAAATACCGGAACGATGCCGGCAGATCCTTTCGCCGGCAGGCATATATACCGAAATTTTGAAAAAGAATTGTAAAGCGGCCCGGTTTGGTATATGATAGCAGAGGTAGGGTCAAACTATTGTATACATAAGAAAGGATGGACTGCTATGAGTCAGAATGCAACTTACTTGGATCACCCTTTGATTCAGCACAAAATTTCCATGCTGAGAGATATCAATACCGGAACCAATGAATTTCGGAAGCTGACCGAAGAAATCGCCATGCTGATGGGCTATGAGGCGCTGCGTGACCTTCCTCTGGAAGATATAGAAATAACCACGCCGCTGGAAACGTGCCGGACCCCGATGATCACCGGAAAAAAGCTGGCCATCGTTCCGATTCTGCGGGCGGGCTTAGGAATGGTAAACGGCATTCTGGCCCTGACGCCCACTGCCAAGGTCGGACACATCGGCCTGTACAGGGATCATGACACCCATGAGCCTCATGAATACTACTGCAAGCTTCCCAGCCCCATCGAGCAGAGAACCATCGTGGTGCTGGACCCGATGCTGGCCACCGGCGGCTCGGCTGTCTCCGCAGTGGATTTTATCAAGAAGCACGGCGGGAAAACCATCAAATTCATGTCCATTATCGCCGCTCCGGAAGGGGTAAAGCGGCTGTGCGACGCTCATCCCGACATTCAGCTTTATATCGGCCATCTGGACAGAGAACTGAACGAAGATAAATATATCTGCCCCGGCCTGGGAGATGCGGGCGACAGAATTTTCGGAACCAAATAACGGCAGGCGGCATAAAAATCCGAAAATCAGATCAATCAAACCGTTATACGACAGGAGAATATCATGAAATTAATGTTTGCCTCAGATATCCACGGCTCCGAGCGCTTCTGCCGCCGGACCCTGGAACTGTATCAGGAGGAAAAAGCCGACAAGCTGATTCTGCTGGGCGACCTTCTGTACCACGGCCCCCGCAATGATCTGCCGGAAGGCTATAACCCCAAAGGCGTAATCGCCCTCTTAAACGAAGCCCGCGAGCATCTGCTTTGTGTCCGGGGAAACTGTGACGCGGAAGTGGATCAGATGGTGCTGAATTTTCCGATTCTGGCAGATTATATGACGATCTATGAAGCCGGCTGCATGTGGTTTATCACCCACGGGCATATTCACAATCTGGAGAACCTGCCGCCTTTGAAGCCCGGCGATCTGCTGATTCACGGCCATACTCATATCCAGGCCATGGAACCGGCAGGACAGATTATCTATATCAATCCCGGCTCCGTCTCTATTCCGAAGGCAGGAAACGCCCACAGCTATATGATTTATGAAAACCGGGAATTTACCATAAAAGACCTGGAAGGAAATCCGATCCGGGGACTGACAATCTGAGTTTCCGGGATCGTCCGGGTCATTCGAACCGCTGTGCATACCGTCGGTTCAGCCAATCGAAAACATAGCGGAGGGACACTGAATCAGTGTCCCTCCAAATATTTTTGTCCATGCTCCGTCATATCTGCGGCCCTGCGCTTTATGGCCGGCCGGCCTTTTTTGCGCCGCCGCCGCTTATATCAGCGACTGCAAAATCATAATATGATATTCCTCGTCCTTAATAATCCGCATCAGCACGTCGTTTACCCCCTGATCCTGAATCATTTTCATATGGGCTCTGTACTGATTAATCGCGGCTTTTTCCGCTTCGATATCCGCAATCACCATCTTTTTCGCCTGCTCCGGAATATTGAGATGCTCCGGCGTCCACATCCACCGCCGCCCGTTCTGATATTTGGCCGTGAAATCAATATTGCCGCCAAGCAGCACGATCATCTCTCCCAGCTTCTGCAGATGCATCATCTCCGCCATAGCCAGCCCCAGCATGGTCCTGGCAGTCTGACAATTCCGTATGAACAGCCGGTTCTCATTGTTGACATACTGGGTAATGGCAGACAGCTCCGACACGGAACCACAGTAATCCACACTGAGCAGATTGGCATATACCTGATTCTGTCCGCTGACCTGCACGGGCGGATAGGGCAGATCCATCATAATCGGCTTTATGCCGGAAAAACTGCAGGTATTCGTCAAAATGGTTTCTTTTTCATCCATCACGCAAAGTTCTCCCCATACGAGTTATATCCCTATATATATGAGAATTTTGCAATTATATGACGTTTTTATGCCAGTCTTTCAGCCTATTTTATGCTGCGCTTTCCATTCTCCCTGTGATTCTTTTCAGGCCGTTTTTCACATCATTCTTCCGTATCGGCAACCTTCTTCGCCACGATAGCCAGCCGGCCATTCTCCACGCTGTACTCACAGGTTGACAGCGTAACAAGCTGATCTCCAAAAGATGCGCCGGCTTCGATTTCATAGAGAGACAGCGCTTTTACATTGTCCACATAGTTCTGAAATTCTTCCGGATCGTCGGAGCCGAAAAACTGATAATATTTAAAATCCGTATCTGTGGTGTAATATACCTTTGACATTTGACAGAATGCTTTTGAAACTGAGGATCATCCCCTGCTCATATACCAGAAAACAGGCCTGAATCACATCCGTGATCAGATACATCGGATATAGCTTCACCAGCCGCTTTCTGATAAAATCACCAAATTCCAGCCTTTTGTACAGAAGCCTGTCCCGGTAGCCGCCGGAAATCACAAAGCCGCTGAGCATGAAAAAAAAGCTGTTTCCCATCACGCCGCCCCATTGATACGGCAGATTCAGAACAGAGGCAAAAGGTTCTCCAAAATATCCCCCCATATGATGAATCACAATCATAAAAATCAGAATCCCCCGCAGTCCCGTCAGGGAATTGAAACGTTTTCCCGTTCTGTCCATTCCAAGCATTCTCCTTAAACCGGCATGTCTTGTTTCATATTGTTTCTTGTCAGTCGTACCCGTTCCGTACGAAATGCGGTTCCATTATAGCACAATCTTTTACAAAAACCACACTTTTTCGTCATGAATATGGAATCCTGAATCAGTTCAAAGGGGAAACCGGCACAGCGGCCGGCCAGGAAGGAGTATGCTTGCATACGAGATACACTTATGATAGAATAAATAAGAATCTCGGGCGTTTAACAGCTGTACAGCAGAAAAAGTCTCTATAGGCCGCATATTGCCTA
>CAJUPT010000002.1:0-132101 GCA_910588405.1 uncultured Lachnospiraceae bacterium
TTCCAGGCCCCCTGACTCTGGAATAATTTCCGGCCACATCACGTGTCCGTAAATCCTCCCGGGGCCTGTACGGTCCGTTGCTGTTTTAGTTCCGCAGCTCCCCTCTTCAGGTCCGCCGCTATTTTACTCTCTACTTTCAAACCACTGATTCCACTGTTCTCCGATAAATACCGGAATATCCTTACGGTAAATCCTCCCCGAATATCCCTCATGGGGAAATTCGATAAAGTCCACCGCCCTGTCCTTCGGCAGCGCTCTGCGGTAAATAGGGTCTGCAATTACCAGTTCGGCATCCTTCAGCCGTTCTTCGATCTGGTCTTCATCCTCCAAAAATGCTCCGGCCCTGGCGGCGGTATCCAGCACACCCGGAATCCGCTCTTCTCGCCCTGTCAGCAGGCGGTCCGCAAACAACTCTTCTGATTCCAGCGGGCAGATCACCGATACCCTGTCATATCCGTACTCCGCAATCAGGCTGCAGCGCAGAGCCATAGCCCAGACCCACTCGCCGATAATGTAAGTCTGCCGGTGGTTTCGTTCTGTTTTTCCGGCCACTCCGTCTATCTCCAACGCCAGCGGCAGCTGATTCTTTCCCGTAGCCGACGCCAGGTCCATTGCTTCCAGTACCCTGCGGGTCAGCTTCGGCCCTACCGGAAGCCCCAGAACCCATGGCGTCCCGTACATTTCTTCCAAAACTATCGCCGTCTCAATCCCGGCCACGGACACCGCCACATTCACATCGGCTTCGCCGGCCCGGATCAGCGCTTCGAAATCACTTCCCATGGCCCAGCAGCTTTTCACCTGATATCCCTCAGACTGAAAAACCTCTTTTAACGCCTCCACATTGCCTGTCACGGAGAAATCAAGAGGAGTTACGCCCAGAAGGTTTACACAGGGCTTCTGGCCTCCGTCTGCTCCTGACAGCTGCTCCTTCGGCAGACAGAACTTTTTCGCCGCCTGAGCCAGCGCCATCCCGACGCCGGACACATAAGAATGGGTGCCGTTGGTGGCAAACCCGAATACCGGAATCCCCAGCCTGCGCTCTAACAACCTGGCAATCCCTTTAAAATCCGTCCCCATCATCATGGGAATCGGCGTGCCGGCAATGGCCACGAAACGGGGATGCAGCTCCTTCGCCGCCCGCTCCACATCCCGGAGCAGCTTATCATCGTCCCCCATCACCGCCTCCAGCTCCGACAGCCCGGAAACATATACCATACTGGGCATATCGTACCAGCGGGGTTCGTCATGGGTATTGTATGTAGAATTACAGCCGGAGGCGTCATGCATAATCACCATACCGCCCATCTCATACAGCGCCGAGCAGACCCCTGACACATCCGCCGTATAGGTGGACAGCACTCTCGATACCTGTCTCATCCGCAGCACCCCCATCCCTTTACCTGAATAATCGACGGAACATCCTGCTCTCTGACCGCCTCTTCTTCCATCCACCGGGCCAGCCGGATGATTCCTTCATAGCCGTGAAGTCCACTGTTTTCCAGCATATTCAGGAAATGCCTGGTCCCGGTAAAGTAAGCCGCCTTCTGGCCGATGGCCAGCAGCCTTCCTCCATATTGCTCCGCCTCGTTTCTGGGAAGCACCACCATCTTTCCATGAACCGTAGCGCTGATTTTCAGCTCCGGCGCATGCTCTTTCAGCCAGTAAAAATCCGGTTCCTCTTCCTTCCCGAAGCTGTCGGCGTAAACCGTAATCACCCGAATACCGTGGGAGATCAGCAGCCTGGCCAGTCCCAGAGGTCTGGTGGTAGCGTTAAAATCGATGGCCACCGGCATCCCGGCAAGAACCTTTGCCGCATGGGCCAGCGCCTGATCCGTTCGATCCTTTAACTCCTGTAAATCCGGCAGCGACAATCCCATGGCTTCGGCCGCCAGCTTAAGCTCCCCGTCGATTTCCTCATAACGATAGGAGACAGGCAGATAGAGCAGCTTCTGCTTCAGCCGCTGTTCCAGCGCCTCCCCGGCCGACAATGTGCCGGACTGGGTCACGATATTGACGCTGCTGGCCGCCATTTTCTGATATTCGTCGTAATCGCCGCAATAATTGATATCCCGCAGCTGCCAGCCTCCCTGTTCCAGCATGGAAAGAATCTCGCACTTTTCATAGAAAGGCTCCAGGTTCCCCACCACATTAACCATTTTTTCTTCCAGGGGAACCGGCTTTAGAAGACTGTACAGCTGCTGACGCATTTTCGCGTCCGGCGTAAATTTCGTTTTCCGCAAAATCGGCGTCATATAGCAATCGGTAAAATCCACGTTAGGGAATTCCCGCCGCAGCTTTCCGAATACGAATTCCATATCGCAGCCGATAAAATCATGAATGCAGCTGCTGAACACCTCCACCGCCCGGGGCAGCTTCGGCAGTTTATTCAATATATCCGTTACGCCGTTTATTATCAGCTTTTCCATATCGCCCTTTAAGATA
The DNA here is from genome assembly GCA_910588405.1 of uncultured Lachnospiraceae bacterium. Classification (GTDB taxonomy): domain Bacteria; phylum Bacillota; class Clostridia; order Lachnospirales; family Lachnospiraceae; genus Paralachnospira_A. The sequence goes on from CAJUPT010000002.1 coordinate 2,443, forward strand.
TTCCGCTCCTGAATGGCAATCGTAGAAAAACGGTCCATGGCGTTCATCTCCGCTGCTGTCAGCACCACGCCCCGCAGACAGCTCTGGGCGCATACGAATACCTGGTGGCTTTCCGGAACCAGCGTACCCACATGCACGATATTCCAGGGCCCTCTGGCCGGCGCGGAATATTCCACGCCGCTGTCAAAAGGGGTAAGCGATCCGGCATCCTTTATTGTCATTTGCGCTCCCTTTGCGTCAGGATTCCTTAAATCAATCATTGCCGCCCTTTCCGCAGGCTTCCAGTACCTGCTTTGCCAAAGTTCTGTATTGCCCCGCCATGTCGCTGTCTCCAAAAGCCTCTATCACTGTTTTGCGCTGTTCATCCGCTTTCTGTACCACAGAACTGAATTCCAGCGTCCCCGTAATCTGTGAATGAATATCTTTCGCCAGCTCCTCCACCTTCTCGGTCTCCCGCTCCACATTCCTGCGGTTTAAGATGATGCCGCCTAAGGTAGCGTAGCCCCGCTCCGCAAAATTGTCCACCGCCATAGCGATGTTGGCCGCCGCATAAATGGCCATGTTCTCGCCGGAAGTCACCACAAATACCTTCTCGGCATATCCCTCCCGAATCGGCATGGCGAAACCGCCGCATACCACGTCGCCCAGCACATCATAAAGAACGATATCCGGCTTGTAAATCCGGAACGCGTCCTTTTCCTCCAGCGTTTCCAGCGCGGCGATAATGCCCCGGCCCGCGCATCCCATGCCCGGCACCGGTCCGCCGGCCTCCACACATAAGACGCCTTTATAACCCGGCGTCACCATCTCTTCCAGCGTAACCGCCTTTCCCTTTTCCCGGATCAGCTCCAGTACCGTCTGTTTTTTCATCCCGCCGTGAAGATTAAAGGTGGAGTCCGCTTTCGGGTCGCAGCCAATCTGCATCACCGTCATCCCGTTTTCCGCGAACACCGCCGCCAGGTTGGAAACCGTGGTGGACTTGCCGATTCCGCCTTTTCCGTATACCGCTATCTTGATCATCTCTGTTCCTCCCAAATGAAGCTGAAACGACTGCTTGCCCGGAGAGACTCTTTCAATCATAAAATAGGAAGCCTGCTTCGCAGGATTCTGCGCCGCACACATATTGCACTTAGCGAGGTTTTTTCGAGCTTAGTGCAATAGCGCACACTGTGAACGCGTCGCTTTCAAGCGACAACTTCCTCTGCGTTTGCGTGTGCATCCTTGCGGAGCATTTTTGTATCATAGGAAAGTTCGGAGGACTTTCCTATGATACAAAAAAGCCCTCACCAAATGGTGAAGGCTTCCATAATTCCATGTATCACAGAACAACCCAACAAAATGTGCCACAGGCACACTCCTGCTGGACCCTTTACAGAAAATCCGCCCCACAATTTGTGGCGGCTTCTCTGCCTTTCTGCCTTCCGACTCCGAACATATCATCATCCACTCAGTGCAAAAATTTAAGATCTTTTCCAAGGTTTATCCGCAGAAGCTTCTTTGGATTCACCTTTTATATTGTATTTTTTTGGTATCCTTATCTTACCACAAAACACCTGCTTCTGTCAACCCTGACGGAAACGGCTTAAAAATTCCTGGGTCCGCTGATTCCTGGGCGCTTCAAAAATCTGTTCCGGCTTTCCTTCTTCCACAATCACGCCGTCCGCCATAAACACCACATGGCTGGACACATCCCGGGCAAAGGCCATCTCATGGGTCACGATGATCATCGTAAGCCCCTCCTTCGCCAGCGCCCGCATGACGCTCAGTACCTCGCCCACCATCTGGGGGTCCAGCGCTGAGGTAGGCTCGTCAAACAGCAAAAGCTCCGGCTCCATGGCCAGCGCCCTGGCGATGGCCACCCGCTGCTTCTGGCCGCCGGAAAGCTGTCTGGGTTTTGCGTTGATGTAAGGGGCCATATCTACCTTTTCCAAAAACATCATGGCATTTTTCCTGGCCTCAGCCTTATCTTTTTTCAGCACCTTAACCTGGCCCACCATACAGTTATCCAGTACGGTCATATTGCTGAACAGGTTAAAATTCTGAAATACCATTCCCACCTTCGCCCGGTAAGCGGGGGCATTCATTTTCCGGTCCGTGATATCGGCCCCGTGGTACAGAATCTGTCCCGAGGTAGGCGTCTCAAGCAGATTGACGCAGCGCAGCAGCGTGGATTTTCCGGAACCGGAGGCCCCGATAATACAGGTCACGTCCTTTGGCTTCACCGAAAAGTCGATATCCCGCAGCACCACATTTTTGCCGAAGGTTTTGCTCAAATGATGAATTTCCAAAATATTGCCGTCACTCACGCATCTTCCCCCTTTCTGGTATCCGGGTATCTGTACATACCGCTGGTATGAGCCAGCGTATCCGTGGTGGCCAGGTCATAATTGTCCGGGCCGTCCAGCTTGCTCTCCCAGAACCGCAGAATCCGGGAACAGGTAAAGGTCAGAATAAAGTAAATGACCATGGCAATGGTAAATGCCTCAAAATACGTATACAGCGCTCCCGCCACGCCCTTGGTCGTGTAGAACAGCTCCACCACGCCGATTATGGACAAAACGCAGGTATCCTTGATATTGATAATCAGGTTATTGCCGATCTGGGGCATAATATTTCTCAGCGCCTGAGGCAGAATCACATTCATCATCGTCTGTACGTGGGTCATGCCGATGGCCATCGCTCCCTCCGTCTGGCCCGGATCGATGGAAAGAATACCGCCCCGCACTGTCTCAGACATGTAGGCCCCGGTATTGATGGACACAATGAAAAACGCGGCGAACCATGTCGACATATTATAATGAAAAATAGCGGACGCCCCAAAATAGATAAACATGGCCTGGGCCATCATGGGCGTTCCCCTGAACACTTCCACATAAATATTTAAAATCAGTTTTATGACCCACAACAGAATTCGTTTTACGATGTGATCTTCTTTTGAAACCGGTATCGTCTGCACGATGCCGACGGCAAATCCAATCAGGCAGCCGATCAGGGTGCCCACCAGGGCAATGATCATCGTCTTGCCTGCTCCGATCAGAAAGGATTCGCCGTACATGGAAAGAAGATAACCGATTCTTCCCATAAAATCCTGTGGCAAACTCATGACTGTACTCCTTTTTAAAATCCGGCCGTATATAACGCCGCATAAAATTCGGCGCAACATACCATACCGTTCAGATCAGGCAAAAAAATTTATCCTGAATCATAATGATGCGGCGCTGCTTTCCGGATACGATCGTAACAAAAGCGGACACAGCTGCTCCCATGAATACCCAAAGGGCATATCACATAATGCGTCTGTGTCCACCCGGATTAAATTTCTTTAATTAGTTAGACAAAGGCTGCACGGAGATGGCGTCATCCATCATTTTCGTGTAGTCCTCCGGCGTCATCTCTGCCAGAACACTGTTGATGGCATCCTTCAGCTCCGTATTTCCTTTCTGTAAAGAGATACCGATATTGATTTCCTCTTCGGAAACCTCAAAAGCGCCCTCCGTATCGGAGAAGTCCAGCAGCTTAAAATCAGGATAAGCCACGCAGGCCGCCATAGCGGTAGGCATATCCGTTACAACCAGGTCGCATCTGTCGGAATTCAGCGCCACCAGCATAGCCGGAGCAGATTCTTGAGCGGGCAGAATATTCGCCTCCTCAATCTGAGGCAGGCAGACGTCATACCATACGGTGTTCAGCTGTGAGGTACAGGTCGCCCCTTTCAGATCGGCAACGCTGGCCGCATCCGCATATTTTCCGTCGCTCTTTACCAGCGTCACGATAGAAGCATAGTAATAAGGCTCCGTGAAATCTACGGACTGCATCCGCTCCGCGGTAATGGACTGTCCCGCGATTACGCAGTCAACGGTACCGGACTGTACGGCAGGAACCAGGGAATCCCAGTCCAGCTTCACAATTTCCAGCTCATACCCCAGCTTGTCCGCGATATGCTTTGCCATCATCACGTCATATCCGTACGCGAAATCAGAGCTTCCGGAAATCGGCAGCGCGCCGTTGGCATCCGTGGGCTGGGTCCAGTTATAAGGCGCATAGCCACACTCCATGGCGACTTTTAATACTTTTCCGTCTTCCGCTGCCGAAGCGGTGGTACCGGCTTCTCCGGCAGCCGCGGTTGTTCCGTCTTCTCCTGCCGCAGCAGTCGTTCCCGCTTCCTGCGCCGTCTCCTTGGCATCTGCGCCGCCGGTTTCCTGGTTTGCAGCAGTTGTGGCAGGCGTATCCCCTTTGGAACCGCAGGCGGTCATCGCGCATACGCAAATCATGGCCAACAGCAACGCTGTCAGCTTTTTCATAGAATGCTTCATAATTCTTTTTCCTCCTCTGCCTAATTGTAGTTCTCTTAATAAATCACTTATCATTTCCCAGCATTTTAACGATGCTGCAAAAAAATATCACAAAAACGCAGATGTTACACCGCTTCTTTGCGACATTACAAGTATTAACATTATAAAGGCATTAACCTGTAAAGTCAATAAAACCCTGACCAGTTCCTGTATTTTTTTCGGGATTTTGTTATATTTATACTCTTTTTCTGTCAAACCAGCGTACCATATCGCTCCTGTTCAGGCAAAACGCCATGTAAATTTTTTACAGTACCGCGATACCTTCACCCAACGATACCTCCACAGAGACTGTCCGGACAAAGCGAAAGTATCGTCTCTTTCTAATACTTTACCACCCAAAACAAAGCCCATGTCATTTACCGTTTTTCCAGGTGTCCGCATGTCAGCAGCTCAGCGCAGCAGCCCGCATACCAGCACAAAATAATGGGGCAGCTTTCCTTCCTCCATCCATTCCAGCTCGATTCCCATCAGTTTGCTTAAGGTAAGCCCCACATTGCCCCCCAGGGATTCGATGGAATAGCGCATCTGATCCGGGAAGCGACAGGGCTCATTCTCTTTTCGGCCGCAGCTCCCCTTGCACAGCAGACAGGACCCTGCCGACAGGCTGATACTGCCCGGCGTCTTCTGCTCCCGATCAAACAGTTCTCCGGAAAGCTCCTGTTTAACCGTTTTCAGAGAAGCATCCATGATCTCCTGAAGTTCTTGCGACGGAAACACCTTTCCCGCATACGCCTCATCGAACACGATCTTCACCGCCACAAGCTCCAGCGTCGTATACTTGTTCCAATACTCCAACACATCAAAATCATAGGGCGGACAGGACCATACTTTTTCATAATTAGGACATGCCCTGCAGCATTCCAGGAATGTGTCCACATCCACATAATTCTTTACGTATTCCGCAACCGGAACCGTGGCCTCAAAACGCTCTGTTGTGTACATATCAAACCCCTCCTCCTACATTCATTCCACTTTTTTCTTTTTCATTCCACTGTTTCATCGCCTGCTCTTTTGAATCTCCGCATATGAGACGCTCCTGGTCCCGCTCCAAAATCAGCCCCGTCCGGAACAGAAGATCAGACTATCATCTGCCATAACCGGCACTATCTGCTTTTACAATTTCATTATATATAAATAACGCTGTGAAACAAATAACGCATTGTGCCAGTCAACGGCATTTTTTAGACAACGGCCTCTATCAAAACCTTGTCTCCCAGTACAATCCTGTTCACACCCACCTTCTTTTTCTTATTGACATTAAAACTGAGCATGTATCCCTTATCCTTGTGATAATAATCCGGATAATCGGCCGGCTGTGTTTCCCCTCTTTCATTAATTTCATTATACTAAAATCGGCACTGCTAATCAAGAGATTAACAGTGCCGACCAATGCCGCTTTCGGGCCAATATGCCAGAACCGCCCCAACCCAGTCACACAGTTCCCTTTCTCTCATACATTAATATAACGAGTAAAATATGTACGCTCAATGTCTCGCCTGTGTCTGATTTTGTAAGATCACTTTTCATCCGCCGCAAAAAGTCGGCATAAAAGAGCTGCAAGCGTACATCAATGATAATGGGAGGTATCACATGAACCATAAACCAGTGATCGCGCTGGCGGGCAATCCCAATGTGGGCAAGAGCACGGTATTTAACGAGCTGACCGGGCTGCGGCAGCATACCGGCAACTGGCCGGGAAAGACAGTGGCCTGCGCGAAGGGTGAATTTATCCGGAACGGAAAGACTTATACGCTGGTGGACCTGCCAGGCACCTACTCCCTTATGGCCCATTCTGCCGAGGAAGAGATCGCCAGAGACTTTATCTGTGAAGAACATCCGGACGCCGTGATCATCGTCTGCGACGCCACCTGCTTGGAACGGAACCTGAATCTGGTGCTGCAGATCCGGCAGATAACCAACCGGGGAATCCTGTGCGTTAATCTGTGCGACGAAGCACAGAGGAAAGGAATTGAGATTGATTTTACACTATTATCTGATCTGCTCCAGATGCCTGTTGTTCCCTGCAGCGCGTCCGTAAAAAAAGGCATCAAAGAACTGGCAGCGACGGCTGTCCGAATGTGTGAAATGCCCTCACAGTTACTGGAAACAGATAATAAAGGCGCCGCTAAAACGACAATTACGGTATCTGACGAAAACAACATTCGTCCCCCGCTCCATGACGAACATCTTGCCGTCTCTTTTATCCGGGAAGCCGAACAAATCTCAGCCCAGGCCGTATCTCAGAACCCTGACGACAAACGCCGTTTCAATCATCGAATCGACCGGCTGGTCACGGGCCCACGAACCGGCATCCTTTTGATGTTTCTGCTTCTGATGGGCATTTTCTGGCTGACGATCACCGGCTCCAACTATCCCAGCCAGCTTTTATCCCGCTTTTTTTTCTGGCTTCAGGACGTTCTGATGGATGCCGCTGTTGCTGCCGGAATGCCCGCCTTTCTCCGTGAGGCACTGATCCTGGGCATTTACCGGGTACTGGCCTGGGTGATTTCCGTTATGCTGCCTCCAATGGCTATCTTCTTTCCTCTTTTTACGATTCTCGAAGATCTGGGCTACCTGCCCAGAGTGGCTTTTAATCTGGATTATCTGTTTAAGAAGTGTTCCTCCTGCGGAAAACAGGCTTTGACCATGTGTATGGGCCTCGGCTGTAACGCCGTAGGCGTGACCGGATGCAGGATCATTGACTCTCCTAGGGAACGACTGATCGCCATCTTAACCAACAGCTTTATGCCCTGCAACGGACGCTTTCCCACGCTGCTGGCCCTGATCACTATTTTCTTCGCAGGCGCCACCGCAGCCTCCTCCCTGTCAGGAGCACTGCTGCTGGCCCTGCTGATCTGCCTGGGCATCCTTATGACTTTTGGCGTCTCCTGGATTTTGTCCAAAACGATTCTGAAAGGCATGCCTTCCTCCTTCACGCTGGAATTGCCGCCTTACCGACATCCGCAAATCGGACAGATTCTGGTCCGCTCTATATTGGACCGTACGCTTTTCGTGTTGGGCAGAGCCGTCGCCATCGCTGCGCCTGCCGGCCTTCTGATCTGGATTCTGGCGAACACATACGCCGGAGGACAGTCTCTGCTCCAATGGGGAACCGCTTATCTAGATCCTCTGGGACGGCTGATGGGCATGGACGGCGTTATCCTAATGGCTTTTATTCTGGGATTTCCGGCAAATGAGATTGTAATTCCCATCATATTGATGTGCTATCTGTCTACTGGTATGCTGGTCAATATCGAGGATTATACACAGCTACGGCAGATTTTTACAGCCAATGGCTGGACCTGGGTCACGGCCCTGTGCACCATCCTTTTTTCCCTGATGCACTGGCCCTGCTCCACCACCTGCCTTACCATTCATAAGGAAACTGGCAGCTGGAAGTGGACCCTTTTAGGAATCCTGATTCCCGCGCTGTGCGGTTTTGTGCTGTGTACACTGGTTCATGGCATCGCCATATTATTTTAAAGAGTCAATCTGTTATGACCAAGCTATTACACTGGTTTTTGATTTTGCCTGTAAGATCAATAATAATGCCTCCATCCGGACAAACTAACAAAAGATCAGCCCCGTCATCGCATGTTAAATGCCAAAGGGGCTGATCTCACAATACGCAATCTGCAATTCAAAAGACAGAATTGAAAGAAAGCTTTCAAATAAGGAAGGAGGTATAAAATGGATAAAATGAGCGAACCGCGCCCTGCACAGTTCCCATCTCAAAAGCCAATGGAGCTGCCGGGAAAAAACACGGTCTATGAGCCTGGCCAGCCAGGAATCGAAATCCCGGGGCGGCCCCTTGGCCAGCCAGAGCCAGGTCCGGATATTCCACCGGTTCAAGATCCCCCGGTCAGGCCTCTGGTAATGTAGGCATCCCAAAGCCAGTCTCTAGTGTACTAACACGCTTATATTCAGTCAAAAGGGAGACAACGAACGCCCAGGGGATTCCCCCCGTATGGCTGTATCCGTTGTCTCCCAGCTTTTCATTATAATATTTCCGTATTTCTGCTGAAAAAGCTTTCCTAATCGAAGAAACTCTCTTCAAATATCCTTTTCCGGCCGGACAAGCTTCTTTCCAATATCCTTTCCTACAGCAGCCCGCCGATGCTTAAAAACAGCGGAGCAAATACCAGCGATACCACCGTCATCAGCTTGATCAGGATATTGATGGAAGGCCCTGACGTATCCTTAAAGGGATCGCCTACCGTGTCACCCACGACAGCCGCCTTATGTGCGTCGCTGCCCTTACCGCCATGGTTTCCTTCCTCTATGTATTTCTTGGCATTATCCCAGGCGCCGCCCGCATTGGACATGAAGATAGCCATCAGCACACCAGTCACCAGCGCGCCTGCCAGCATACCGCCCAGCGCTTCCACGCCCAGCAGGATGCCAATCAACAGGGGGGCTGCCACCGCCATGATGCCGGGCACCAGCATTTCCTTTAACGCGGCAGTGGTGGAAATCGCCACACAGGACTTGTAATCCGGCTTCGCAGTACCCTCCAGAATGCCAGGAATAGTCTTAAACTGCCGTCTTACTTCCTCAATCATCTTAAAGGCCGCCTTGGACACGCTCTCCATCGTAAAGGCGGAGAACAGGAAGGGAAGCATACCGCCTACCAGCAGGCCGATAATTACATGGGGCTCCAAAATACTGATCGTCTGCAGCTGTACCGCCTCCGCATAGGAAACGAACATCGCCAACGCCGTCAGAGCGGCAGAACCGATGGCAAAGCCTTTTCCCATGGCAGCCGTAGTATTTCCCACCGCATCCAGCTTATCCGTAATATCACGCACGGACTCATCCAGACCACTCATCTCGGCGATACCGCCTGCATTGTCGGCAATCGGACCGTAAGCATCTACCGCCACGGTAATGCCGGTGGTGGACAGCATGCCCACTGCTGCCAGTGCAATGCCATAAAGGCCGCATGTGGAATATGCGATCAGGATACCCACACAGATTAACAGAATCGGAACTGCCGTAGACTGCATACCCACCGCGAGACCGCTGATAATCGTAGTCGCAGAGCCTGTCTCTGACTGCTCAGCAATCTTCTTTACGGAACGGTAGTCGCCAGAGGTATAGATCTCCGTCACAATGCCGATGATCAATCCCACGATCAGACCGGCAATCACTGCAATCGCCTCGTTGAAGCCGCCAAAGAATACTTGACTCATCACAATTGACGCGATTACTACGATAGCAGCGGAAGAATAGCTTCCCGCTTTCAACGCCGCATGAGGGTTTGAGTCTTCCTTTCCTTTTACAAAGAAGGAACCCAGGATCGAAGCTGCGATGCCGACGGCTGCCAGAAGGATCGGGAATATCGTCCCCTCCGTCTGAAATGCCACCGCGCCAAGAGTCACTGCAGAAATCACGGAGCCTACATAGCTTTCGAACAGATCGGCTCCCATGCCTGCCACATCTCCTACATTATCCCCTACATTGTCCGCAATAACTGCAGGATTTCTGGGATCGTCCTCCGGAATACCTGCTTCCACCTTACCTACCAGGTCGGCTCCCACATCTGCCGCTTTTGTGTAGATACCGCCGCCCACGCGGGCAAACAGGGCTATGGAGGAAGCACCCAAGCTGAAGCCGAACAGAACGCCTGTATCATGGGTTAGGGCATAGATGCCGCTGACACCTAACAGTCCCAGACCGACCACGCACATTCCCATCACCGCACCGCCTGAAAAGGCGATGGACAACGCCTGATTCATACCCCCGGTACGAGCGGCGTTTGCCGTTCTTACGTTAGCCTTCGTGGCCACGTTCATGCCGCAGTAACCTGCAATGGTAGAGAACACCGCGCCCACGATAAAGCAAATGGCAGTGAGCCAGTTTCCGATCCCCAGTCCGATCAAAACAAATAACACTGCGACGAATACAACGAGGATCTTATATTCGGCAGTCAGAAACGCCCTGGCCCCTTCTTCAATCGCTTGGGCAATTTCCTTCATCCTATCTGTGCCGGCCTCCTGGCGACCCACCTTCTGCGTCAGGAAAAACACAAAAAGAAGTGCCAGTACGCCTGCTGCCACAGATACATAAACAAAAGTATCCATTTAGTACCTCCCTGTGTATTTTTATTGCTTTTAATTCTATCACAGTTTATGTAAAATACAACCTGTTTTCGTTCTAAAATATCCGTTTTCCCCATTATGAACTTAAAAAAGAACAAAACTCTGTGTAATTTTAACAATTACCCACAGGACCACCGCATAAATCAGCAGTCCAATGGCAATCTGCAACCGATTCTTTGCTTTCATCCGCTGCTCAAAGGAAGCCCGGCTCCGAATCAGCCCGGCAGAGGGGTCATATAAAATCCATGCCAGAATAAATCCCAACAACGCGCCGCTGATATGGGCAATATTGTCTACCCCTGTGCTTTGCAGGCCGCCATAGATCAGATAAAAAATCAAAAACGCAACCCTGCCGGTGGTCATTTCTTCCAGCCGTCCCCGATTGGCCATTACCACCCAGAGCAGCCCGCCCACCACGCCGCAGATTGCCCCGGAAGCGCCTGCCGACACCGTAAATGGCTCCACAAAGGCATGGACTGTCATAGAGCATACGGAAGCGCCCACGCCGCACAGCAAATAAAAGGCCAGATAGCGGATATGACCCATGGCCCGTTCCAGATTATCGCCGATAAAAAACAGACCAATCATATTATGAAACAAATGCTCCGGCCCAAAATGAAGAAACACGCTGTATAACAGCCTCATATATTCCTTCCCGCCCTCCAGGATATAGGGCGCAAAGGAAGCCCCATGGTTTACCATAAACCAGGAATCCTGCGTAGAGCCCATCAGCTCCAACACAATGAAAACAATGACATTACATACCACCAGTGCCGTATTTACATAAGATCTGGGACGCTGTCTTGTCCCGTAATATACTTCCATCCGCTCTCCTAATTTACAAACCCTACAATACTGTCGTCATGGATGCCATCATAAGTCCTGCTGTACTGCGCGTGAGAATTCTGCTTCTTTGGGACAGGCCCCGCACATCTCTGATGATTCCTTTTACATCGTGAGGATGTTCATAGACCCCTCCTGAATCATATAAAACAGAGGCGAAATCCCAGACTGATACGTCAGTATCCTTCATGGAATTCCGCCCCATACATTATACACAGCGTAATCCCTACGGCATTACACTATATTTTCACGCTTTCCTCTTTTCTAACACAGTTTGCTGCGTCAGCCAGACAGATTTGAAGGCTTTTTTAAATGTCTTCCCCAATCAGAATGTCATCCTCATCCTCCGGAACGGCCTCGTCCTCCGGGACATCTTCCTCATCAAAGACATCCTCCCAGTTGTCATCCTCATCATAAGCATCCTGCGCATCTGTTTCGTCATAGGATTCATCCTGATTCTCCGACAGACTTGCGGAAACAACCGTATCCATTTCTTCGGATTCGTCCGGGCCGTCAAAATCACCCGCCTCCTCGGAAATCACAATCTCATCATTCTCCTCCACATCTGTGTTCAGCCGTACGGAACGATACCGCTTCATACCAGTACCTGCGGGAATCAGCTTACCGATCAGCACATTCTCCTTCAGACCGATCAGCGGGTCTACCTTGCCGTTGATTGCAGCCTCGGTCAGCACCTTGGTGGTTTCCTGGAAAGATGCCGCCGACAGGAAGGAATTGGTCGCCAGAGACGCCTTGGTAATACCCAGCATTACCTGCTTGCCCTCCGCCGGTTGCTTGCCCTCTGCCAGCAGACTTTCATTCATGTCATTGAACTCAAGCACATCCATGGAGGTACCCGGCAGAACCTCGCTGTCGCCGCTTTCCTCTACCTTGATCTTTTTTAACATCTGTCTGACGATGACTTCAACATGCTTATCGTTGATCTCCACGCCCTGCAGACGGTATACCCGCTGTACCTCCTGGATCATATAATCCTGTACGGCCCGCACGCCCTTGATTTTCAGAATATCGTGAGGATTCACACTGCCCTCGGTCAGCTCGTCACCGGCCTCTAAAACAGCGCCGTCCTGAATCTTGATTCTGGAACCGTAGGGAATCAGATACGCCTTACTGTTCCCCGTCTCAGGGTCCGTAACGATGATTTCCCGTTTTTTCTTTGTGTCTTTAATCGTGGCGATACCGCCGAATTCCGTGATAATCGCAAGACCTTTCGGCTTTCTCGCCTCAAACAGCTCCTCCACACGGGGAAGACCCTGGGTGATGTCATCGCCGGCCACGCCGCCGGTATGGAAGGTACGCATGGTCAGCTGGGTACCCGGCTCGCCGATGGACTGAGCCGCGATAATGCCTACGGCCTCGCCTACCTGAACCGGACGGCCCGTGGCCATATTGGAACCGTAGCACTTCGCACATACGCCCACATGAGACTTACAGGTCAGGATCGTACGAATCTTCACGGACTGCGCGCCGGTAGCCACCACTGCCGCCGCCCGCTTCGGGGTAATCATCGTATTGGCTTTTACAATCAGCTCGCCGGTATTCGGATCAGTGATATCCTCGGCGGAGAAACGACCCGTAATACGCTCCTCCAGGCTCTCAATCAGCTCCGCGCCATCCATAAACGCCCGGATCTCCAGATAAGGGATCTCATCACTGCCGCTGCAGCAGTCCAGCTCCCGGATAATCAGATCCTGGGATACGTCCACCAGACGTCTGGTCAGATAACCGGAGTCAGCGGTACGCAGCGCCGTGTCGGACAGACCCTTGCGGGCGCCGTGGGCGGAAATAAAATATTCCAGCACGTCCAGTCCCTCACGGAAATTGGACTTGATAGGCAGCTCGATGGTACGTCCCGTCGTATCCGCCATCAATCCACGCATACCTGCCAGCTGCTTGATCTGTTTATCGGAACCACGGGCACCGGAATCGGCCATCATATAAATATTATTATATTTATCCAGGCCGGACAGCAGCTCGTGGGTCAGCACATCATCAGTGGTTTTCCATGTCTCGATTACTTCCTTATACCGCTCATCCTCAGTGATCAGACCACGACGGTAGTTTTTGGCAATCCGGTCCACGGTAGCCTGGGCGTTAGCGATCAGCTCCTTTTTCTTGGCCGGCACCGTCATATCGGAAATGGATACGGTCATGGCCGCCTGGGTAGAATATTTATAACCCATGGCCTTGATATTATCCAGCACCTCCGCAGTCTCGGTGGGGCCGTAAATATTGATCACACGTTCCAGGATCTGCTTCAGCCCTTTCTTGCCCACATGGAAATCGATTTCCAGGAGCAGCGCGTTTTCCTCGACGCTCCGATCCACAAATCCCAAATCCTGTGGAATAATCTCGTTGAAGATAAACCGGCCCAGCGTAGATTCCACCATTCCGGTCTTTACGCTTCCGTCCGGGAATTCCTTCGTCACACGCACTTTAATCTTGGCATGGAGCGCCAGCGTTTTATTCTCGTATGCAAGAATCGCTTCATTAATGTTCTTAAAAAGCTTCCCTTCCCCCATTGTGCCCGGTCTTTCCTGGGTCAGGTAATAAATTCCCAGCACCATATCCTGAGAAGGTACCGCCACAGGGCCGCCGTCAGAAGGCTTTAACAGGTTGTTAGGCGACAGAAGCAGGAATCGGCATTCGGCCTGCGCCTCCATGGACAGCGGCAGATGCACCGCCATCTGATCGCCGTCAAAGTCCGCGTTGTAAGCCGTACATACCAGAGGATGCAGCTTAATCGCCTTACCTTCCACCAGAATCGGCTCGAAAGCCTGGATACCCAGTCTGTGCAGGGTAGGGGCACGGTTCAGCATAACCGGATGCTCTTTGATAACATCCTCCAGCACATCCCATACCTCATGCTGCAGCCGTTCCACCATCTTTTTGGCGCTCTTGATATTATGGGCGGTGCCGTTGGCTACCAGCTCCTTCATCACAAAAGGTTTAAACAGCTCGATGGCCATCTCTTTGGGCAGACCGCACTGATAAATTTTCAGCTCCGGACCCACCACGATAACGGAACGGCCGGAATAATCCACACGCTTGCCCAGCAGGTTCTGACGGAAACGCCCCTGTTTTCCCTTTAACATATCGGAAAGGGACTTTAGCGGGCGGTTTCCGGGGCCAGTTACCGGACGTCCCCTTCTGCCGTTGTCAATCAAAGCGTCCACGGCCTCCTGCAGCATACGCTTCTCATTTCTGACGATGATCTCAGGAGCATTCAGATCCAGCAGCCTTGCAAGACGATTATTCCTGTTAATAATTCTTCTGTACAGATCGTTCAGATCGGAGGTTGCAAAACGGCCACCGTCCAGCTGTACCATGGGTCTGAGATCCGGCGGAATCACCGGGATCACATCCATAATCATCCACTCCGGACGGTTTCCGGAATTGCGGAAAGCTTCCACCACTTCCAGACGCTTGATGATTCTGGCCCGCTTCTGGCCGGAAGCATCCTTAAGAGCTGATCGCAGCTCCTGGGAATCTTTTTCCAGATCAATGGCCTTTAACAGCTCCTGAATCGCCTCAGCGCCCATTCCCACCCGGAACCGGTTGCCCCAGGTCTCGTGAGCATCGCGGAATTCTTTTTCCGACAGCACCTGTTTATACTGCAGGTCCGTATCTCCGCCGTCCAGCACGATATAGGAGGCAAAGTACAACACCTTCTCCAGCGTTCTGGGAGACAGATCAAGAATCAGTCCCATCCGGCTGGGAATCCCCTTAAAGTACCAGATATGGGACACCGGCGCAGCCAGCGCGATATGGCCCATCCGCTCCCGGCGCACGTTGGATTTGGTCACCTCAACGCCGCAGCGGTCGCAGATTACGCCCTTATACCGGATTTTCTTATACTTGCCGCAGTGGCACTCCCAGTCCTTGCTGGGGCCGAAAATCCGCTCGCAGTACAGGCCGTCCTTCTCCGGCTTCAATGTCCTGTAGTTGATCGTCTCCGGTTTTTTGACCTCGCCTCTGGACCACTCTAATATCTTCTCCGAAGATGCCAGGCCGATCTTGATCGCGTCAAACATCAACGGTTCATAGGTTTCATTTACTCCCTCAGGCATATGGCACTCCTTTTTTAATTTCGTTCTGATTAGGTTTGCGTTCTATTCCAGTTCTTCTTCATCCTCGGAGAAATCATCAAAATCTTCGGGGTACTCGTCCGCATAGCTGTCCACAAAGTCATCGTCGTCGCCGTCTCCCTCGTCCGCGTCGTCGCTTTCCTCTACTGACACCAGCTCATCATCGACAAACTCCTGTTCCTGATAGCCCAAAGCGCCCAGATTCTTCTCAAGCCGTCGTTCTTCCCCTTCGATCAGGTTATGGTAGTCGCTGTCGCTGCAATCCACGTTCTCCTTCAGCTCTACCTCCGTATTATCGTCACGCAGAAGTCTTACGTCCAGACCCAGAGACTGCAGCTCCTTCAAGAGCACCTTGAAAGATTCCGGAATACCGGACTCGGGAATATTCTCGCCCTTGATAATGGCCTCGTAGGTTTTCACACGACCTACCACGTCGTCAGACTTCACAGTCAGAATCTCCTGCAGCGTATAGGCCGCACCATAGGCCTCCAGCGCCCAGACCTCCATCTCACCGAACCGCTGTCCGCCGAACTGCGCCTTGCCGCCTAACGGCTGCTGTGTTACCAGCGCATAAGGGCCGGTAGAACGGGCATGAATCTTATCGTCCACCAGATGATGCAGCTTCAGATAATGCATATGACCAATGGTAACGGGACTGTCAAATTCTTCTCCGGTACGGCCGTCTCTTAACTGTACCTTTCCATCCCGGTTAATAGGCACGCCCTTCCACACCTCTCTGTGGTCCAGATGATCGCCCAGATACTGAAGCACCTCAGGCCGCAGGCTGGCGGCATGCTTCTCCTGGAATTCCTCCCAGGACAGGTTCACATAGTCGTTGGCCAGATCCAGAGTGTCCATAATATCGATCTCGTCGGCGCCGTCAAATACCGGCGTGGAAATATTAAATCCCAGCGCCATGGCGGCCAGACTCAGATGAATCTCCAGCACCTGCCCGATATTCATACGGGAAGGCACACCCAGAGGATTCAGCACGATATCCAGCGGGCGTCCGTTGGGCAGGAAAGGCATATCCTCCACAGGAAGCACGCGGGAAACCACGCCCTTGTTTCCATGACGTCCCGCCATCTTATCGCCCACGGAAACCTTTCTCTTCTGGGCAATATAGATGCGGACCGTCTGATTCACACCGGGAGACAGCTCGTCGCCGTTTTCTCTCGTGAATTCCTTGGCGTCCACCACGATACCATAAGCGCCGTGAGGCACCTTCAATGAAGTGTCCCTTACTTCTCTGGCCTTCTCGCCGAAAATCGCCCGCAGCAGCCGTTCTTCTGCGGTCAGCTCCGTCTCTCCCTTCGGCGTTACCTTACCCACCAGGATATCCCCGGCACGTACCTCGGCGCCAATACGGATAATCCCTCTCTCATCCAGATCCTTTAAGGCATCCTCGCCCACGCCGGGCACATCTCTGGTGATTTCCTCAGGCCCCAGCTTGGTGTCTCTGGATTCCGCCTCGTATTCTTCTATATGAATGGATGTGTATACGTCGTCCTGCACCAGACGCTCGCTGATCAGAACCGCATCCTCGTAATTATAGCCTTCCCAGGTCATAAAACCGATCAGCGGATTTTTACCCAGGGCGATCTCACCGTTATGGGTGGAGGGACCGTCGGCGATCACCTCGCCGGCCTGTACCCGGTCTCCCTTTACCACGATGGGCTTCTGATTATAGCAGTTACTCTGGTTGCTTCTCTTAAATTTGGTCAGATGATAGATATCCCGTTCTCCGTCGTCGGTCTTAACCACGATCTCATCGGAGGCGGAGCGCTCCACCACACCCTCTCTTTTCGCCAGTACGCAGACACCGGAGTCCACGGCGGCCTTTGCCTCCATACCGGTGCCGACCGCAGGGGCCTCCGTCATCAGAAGCGGCACCGCCTGACGCTGCATGTTCGAGCCCATCAGCGCCCGGTTCGCATCGTCATTCTCCAAGAAGGGAATCATGGAGGTGGCGACAGAGAATACCATCTTCGGCGACACGTCCATCAGATCGATGGTTCGCTTCTCAAACTCGGAGGTCTCTTCCCGGAAACGTCCGGATACGTTGTTTCGGAGGAAATGTCCCTCCTCATCTAACGGCTCATTGGCCTGAGCCACGATATAATTGTCCTCTTCATCGGCAGTCAGATAAATCACCTCATCCGTTACCACCGGATTCTTCGGGTCCGATTTATCCACCACCCGATAAGGCGCTTCCACGAAGCCATATTCATTAATCCTTGCATAGGTGGCAAGAGAGTTAATCAAACCGATATTAGGACCTTCCGGGGTCTCAATGGGGCACATACGTCCGTAATGGGAGTAATGCACGTCACGAACCTCAAATCCGGCCCTGTCTCTGGACAGACCGCCGGGACCCAAAGCGGACAGACGCCTTTTATGAGTCAGCTCTGACAGCGGATTGTTCTGGTCCATGAACTGGGACAGCTGGGAGCTTCCGAAGAACTCCTTCACCGCCGCCGTCACCGGCTTAATATTAATCAAGGAGTTAGGGGAAATACCCTCGATCTCCTGTGTCGTCATTCTTTCCCGAACCACACGCTCCATTCTGGATAAGCCGATACGGTACTGATTCTGCAAAAGCTCGCCCACCGCGCGGATTCGGCGGTTGCCCAGATGGTCGATATCGTCACTGTTGCCGATGCCGCCCTCCAGGTGCATATTATAATTGATAGAGGCGAAGATATCCTGCTTGGTAATATGCTTTGGCACCAGGTCGGCCACATGCTTCTTGAGTGCCGCCTTTAAATCCTCACCCTTGTACGCCTCCATCAGCTCCATTAATTTCGGATAAAATACATTTTCCTTGATGCCCGCTTCCCTCGGGTCAAAATCCACATAGCTGGCCAGATCCACCATCTGATTGGACAGGACCTTATAGTTTCTGTGCTCCCCTTCAATAATCACAAAAGGAACGCCGCTGTTCTGGATATCGGTAGCCAGGGCCTTATCCACCTTTGTCCCGGCCTCGGCGATGATCTCGCCGGTTTCCATATCCACCACATCCTCCGCCAGCACATGCCCGGCAATCCGGTTTTTCATATGAAGCTTCTTATTAAATTTATAACGTCCCACTTTGGCCAGGTCATATCTTCTGGGGTCAAAGAACATGCTCTCTAACAGGCTCTTCGCATTGTCCACATATAACGGCTCGCCGGGACGAATCTTCTTATATAATTCCAGAAGGCCTTCCTCAAAGTTCGTGGCCGCATCCTTCGAAAAGCTTGCCATGATCTTCGGCTCGTCGCCGAAAAGGTCGATAATCTCCTGGTTGCTGCCCACGCCCAAAGCGCGGATCAAAACGGTAACCGGAACCTTCCTGGTCCTGTCCACACGGACAAAGAACACATCGTTAGAATCTGTCTCATATTCCAGCCATGCACCCCTGTTGGGAATCACCGTACAGGAATACAGCTCTTTTCCCAGCTTGTCGTGAGCGATGCCATAATAGATACCGGGGGAACGCACCAGCTGGCTTACAATAACACGCTCCGCGCCATTGATCACGAAGGAGCCGGTATCAGTCATCAGAGGAAGATCTCCCATGAAGATTTCCTGCTCCTTAATCTCGTCCTTCTCCGTATTGATCAGACGGACTCTGACCTTTAGCGGCGCTGCGTAGGTTGTGTCCCGTTCCTTGCACTCCTCGATCGAATAGATCTTCTTGTCCGTGCTGTCCGTGCACAAAGTAGAATCTACAAACTCCAGGCTTAAATGCCCGCTGAAATCCGCGATCGGCGAGATGTCATCAAAGACTTCCTTCAGGCCTTCCGTGAGAAACCACTGATAGGAATTCTTCTGAATCTCTATCAAATTGGGCATCTCTAGAACCTCTTTCTGCCTTGAGTAACTCATCCTCACGCTTTTTCCGGACTTCACCGGGCGTATTCTGAAATTTTCCATTGGCGGTTCACCCCTATTCTCTTTACGATATTCGTCAACAGTTACACAGTAACCCGCATGCCAGTTGTTTTCTCCAACATGACCGCACTTTTACAATCGAGTGAAATACCCCGCAGCAAACTACGGGGCATCATAGCCTAAATGCGCAGCAAGCTGCGGGGTATTCCACCCTCGCGGCAATCACCAAATGCCCATGCAAACATGGCCACTTGTCTCGTTGCCTGCGGGAATAAACGCAACAAAACCAAGCGGACATACCCGATCAGCCAGCCATTGATATCTATAACTACAATTGCGCATATGCCACCACAATAGTGCATCTTACATGATAGCACGCCAAATTCAAGCTGTCAATCCATTTTTTGCTTGTATTTCCACAAAATTTCTGTAATTTATGGCCGAATGGGTATAGGAAATTATCGGAAAAAGCATGGCCAGCAGGGTTTAGCGCTGCAAATGCTTTGCCTTTAATGGCATCTTTACATTTGCATGCGCCTGCCTGCCAAAAATTTGTTTGAATGCAGTTTCTGCCCTGAAACTTTCAATCATGACTTCTACATTAAATTTTAGAAGCGATACAACAGACAATCAAATGTTTTTAAGAACCTCAGAACACCCATGGCATTTCATTTTCCCTGTGCAGCTTTTCAATCTTTACTCCGTTTGTCTCATACTGTTGTAAACCATCCAGGATATCCTGATCATATTTATAAGTACAAATCAATATCAGTTCCGGCTGCAGTGCCGAAATTTCCTCCGGACCATGAACCACTCTCTCATCAGCTGTTTTTCCCCACATTTTAGGGTCACTGTTAAACTGCAGCCATTCAAATTCCGGTTCTCCGAAAAACTCCTGATAAAGCCGGATAATTAAATTAGAAAATCCGCCGTTGGGATAAAGTCCAACTTTTGTATATCCTTTTTGATACAAAAGCTCCTTCAACCGCTCTCTATGTGCTTCCTTTGTAAAATATGCCTGCTCCGCACGGCGGTATGTATCCTCCACCGCATCCATGATATGCAGTTTCTGCGTACACTGTTTTTCGCATTTTCCACATTTAAGGCATGGATTTTCTGCTGTCTCAGGCAGCCAGCCCTCATCATGAAGCAGCGGACGGAACATTTGAATATGATAAAGCAGTTCTTCCGGTTCCGTACGGTTATAAGCGGCAACCGGTTCAAACAGAAGGCTATTCCGCGCCTGCATAATCTCCGACGTAGGAATTCCCTGAGGACATCCCGAACAATACTTACAGCCTGTACAAAATCCTTTTAAGCCTGTGACGCTGCCCATAACCCGTTCAAGCCTTTCAGCAGGCAATTCCGGATCTGGCTCGGAGAATACACCCACACTGTCTTCCAATTCTTCTCTGTTTTTCACACCGCCTAACACGATATTCACCGCGGGGTGAGCTTTTACAAACCGCAAAGCCGCATGAATCGTATTTCCTTCATCCATTTTACCGCAGGCAAAGGAAAAATAATTTTTATTCTGGGCAATCACGCCGCCTCCCAACGGATTCATAACCGCAACGCCAATATCGTTCGCATAGGCGGCATCCAGCACAGGACGCATATTTGCCGCACTCAGCATCGAATAAGAAACCGTAATTCCTTCAAACACCTTTCTCTCAATGATCTTTAGAATATCAGCCGGAACCGCATGAAGAGAACAGCATATATGATCGATCAGCCCTTCTTCTTTCAAGCGCATAGCTCCTTCATAGATACCACCTTTTTTCATGATATTTTCAAATATATCATAATTCCAGATCGTCCAGCAGGTAAAATACTGAACCTTTTCCAGCCCCATCGTTTGCAGATACAACTCTATACGTTTACGGGCGTCATCGGCCGTTCTGTCCTGTCCATACATCACTTTTGCCGTTACGGAAAACGATTGATCTGTCTGCCGGAATGCTTCTTTTAATACGAACGGAGCCATGCCTGCTGAATAATTGTAGCCGACATCCACGTAGGTTATTCCCATTTCCAGGGCCTGACGTGCCAGTTCTATTGATTTTTCAATACCTTCCGTATCATTTGGCCCTGAGATTGGGAATCTGGAAGTACCAAGTCCCAGCGGAAAATGTTTCTCAAAAATACTCATCAGGAACCTCCTCTTACACCTGCTCCGCCGCCGGATATCTGGGCAAAATGTCCATATATTTCTGTTTACAATAACGGCAGGATCGTCTTGCCCGTTCATAAAACTCGGATATGATCTCCCTCTTTTCTTCCCGTGTCAGGCTATTATCTCTCAATCGCACAAAATCTCCCTCTTTCGGAGGAAACAGCCCCATTTCCAGCATAAAACAAGAATTTGCACAGCGATGCAGCTTCCCGTCATAAACATGCATATTCTTTATACGGCTCTGGGGGCAATTTCGGGCATTTGCTTCAAGCACATACCCCGGTTCTTTCAAATCATGAGGATTTGTGTTGTCAATCCAGCCGCCAAAATACTGGTCTTCGTCATGGTATTTTTTCAAGTTACACTCAATATTATGTTTATTGCAAAAATCTACAAACTGATCTCTAGCCTTAGATAGCTCACCATAGTTACTGACATAGATGCTAAGCTTGTCTCCATACTGCAACAGTGCCTCCTGTTCCTCCTGATTGGGAAATATGGTGGCATTCGTCTCAACAATTAAACGCTCAAAACGGTCAATATATTTTAAAGCATAACGGAGCAGCTTTGCAAAATCAGGATAAACAAAAACTTCTCCCCCGACAAATTGAAGCCATACCACCTCGTCAAATAAATCAAAACAAGCGTCAATATCACCGCAGACATCCTCTAGCGGTATGTGCCTCCGTTTTACAGGCCCGTATAGAAAATCTCCACATAGTTTACAGTTTAAACTGCAGCGGGTTGTTGGCACAATGGCCAGCCGACGGGCGCTTAATTTCTTGTTCATTACTTTTTCCTCCTTTAGACAAAATAGGCAATCATCAAAGTACATAAAGATCCATATCCCAATAACTTTCTAATTTTCATTATCATATATCGAAATACGAAAACAGACATTGTTTTTCTATAGGAAATCTCTCAATTTCCGGTAGGTTCAGAATCTTATTTTTTACGCTGGAAACAAACTCTTTTCTTCCCGCCAAATTACAAAATATTGGATTAGCATCCCGTCTCAGTGTATCTCCCCAAACCGGATCACTGAAAACTTGTTTCAGCAAATCAAGTTTCTTTTCCGTATCCAAATCCGCAGCAAACACATTTCCTATCGCTTCATCTACAAGGGAAAGATGGATAGCATAAAGGAAATCCTCATTCAACTTAGAAATTGGTCCGTAATATTCCAGATACTCTTTTGTAGCTGTCCATAAATCACGATAGCTGCTTAGGCTTGCCTCAATGTTTATGTGAGAAAGAGAGTGCGGATACTGGTAATATTGATACATAGCTTTTCCATATATACCAACTCTATTTGCTTTTTTGAACAATCCCAACACACCTATAGAGTCATTACAAATACGCTCCTTTTTAGGCGTATGCGTTGTTGATTTAGCTTTTAAAAACGGAATAGAATATAATTTTCCCCATAAGTAAGAGACAAAACCTCTATATTGTATAAACATTTCAGTAAATAAATTTCCGTAAACAACCAGATGCTCTTCCAATGTACGATGCTTTACAACTTCGCCTGTTAATCCGTCGATCTTATCGTATCCACAAGCTGCAATATCCAATTTATTTGCATTCGCAAAATTAACCATGTTTTCTAAAAAATCAGGCGTATAAGTATCATCTGCATCGCACCATACAATATAATTTGCATTTGTTGCCCAAACAAGCGTATTAAAAATTGCACTTCCATTAGGCGGATCATTCTTATTGACATGAAGCGGTATAATACGTTCATCTTTTTTACCATAATCGAATATGACTTCTTCCGTATTATCCGTAGAAGCGTTATCCAATATGTAATATTCAAAATTACCAAATGTCTGATTCAATATACTTGTTATCGTACGGCCTATTGTTTCCTGCGCATTATATGCCATTGTAAAAATTATCACCTTTATATTGTGCTTTTCATCATCACCTCTATCCATTGAGTCCACCTCGAATATAACTATCAACCCACTTCTTCTCAAATTCCTGTATCTCCGGCGCCTTCAAAAATTCCTCTCGGTGTTTTCGCAGCTCACATGTCATCTGATCTAACTGTTTTTCACAGCCCTTCAATTCCAGCCGATGTATTTTCTCCACCATGGAAATCATAAACGACCATTCAAAATACCGGAATACCGGCGCGCTGTCCGGGAATTTTTTGCTCAGCCATTCTGTCCTTGTATGATAAACATCCAGATACTCCTCCAAAATTGATGCGTTGAGCAGCCTATGGTCCGTTGTCCAGGCAGAATTATTGCCTTTGTGACGGAAAAAGGTATATTTAGGAATACCATGATAAGCAACTCTGTTGGCTTCCGCCAGAAGCCGATACATCATTGCAATGTCATCGTAAACGCCTTCCTCCGGGAAGTGCAGACGATCCGCCAACCTGCGGCTGAACAGTTTTGTTGGAAAGGCTATATTATACTTCTTCCTCCACATCAGTTCAATAAGCGCCTCTTCAACAGTCATTATCTTTTTTTCATGAAATATCTTGTCTGCTGCACCGCATATGGAGACGTCCGCATCGTTTTCCACTGCCAGATTATATAAAAACTCTAAAAAATCCGGTTCCACCCAGTCATCATCATCAATAAAAGTGACATATCTTCCCCGGACAGCGGCCAATCCCGTATTTCTTCCCGAACCGATATTTCCCCGTTTTCTGTGGATTACCTGAATTCTTTCATCTTTTTCGGCATACGAATCCGCAATCATTCCACTGCGGTCATTCGATCCATTGTCCACAATGATAAATTCAAAATCGGGCTCTGTTTGTATAAGAATACTTTCTATTGCTCTGGAAACAAATCCTTCACGATTATAAGTCAGCATAATCACACTGACTTTTGGCATTATTTCTCCATTCACAACTTCATCCTCCACATTTTTATTCCAATGCTTTCCGTTTTACAAATTCATATATTTTCTGTCCCGCCGTACCGTCCGCATTCACCGCGAAATCCCGAAACATTTTCAATTGTAATTCTCTGTATTCCTCTTTTTCCGGATAATTCTCCGGATGGACAATATAATCAATAAAACGGTTTGCAAAATTACAGAAATGTGTATTCCGCATTACATCCTCTTCCAGAAAATTGTCCCACCAGATGCAGCAATTCCAATTCCCAACATTAGCGCCTTTAGCCGCTCTCATATTTTCCATCCTTCTTGCCAACGGCGCATGAAAGTCCGCACCCTCTTCATAATCCGGCTGCAAAAGCGCTTTTGTGATCGAAGGAATATAAAAAGGCTTTCCGGTGGCCGTATAAAGTAAAAGCAGCGAACTCTCGTCTGAAATCATTCCGTCGCTCCACATAATTGCCCTGTGCAGATTTTCCGTATCATCAAAGATACCCTTTCCGGAGCTTTCAAAATCACGTACAATTGCAGTGTACTCCTCCTGAAAGGCCGGACGCATAGAACGCAGTGTGGTTTCAAACAGTGGGTGGGGACGCCACCAGAGAATCACATCCTCCCTCTTCCAAAAAGCCCGTATAATCGAACGCAGCTTTTTAAAGTACCAACTATCATGGGGCTGATAAACTCCTGTTGATTCTGCTTGCTGTGCGCTGGATTTTAAAAGTTCTGACAAACTGGTATTATAGAGAATGATTTTTTTGTCCTCTATTCTTCTATTCCATTCTTTCGGTAAAGTATAGTCTTTTTTATCGGCACAAATAATTTTGTCAAACTTCGGTGAACCAAGTGCTATGAATTTTTCCCGAATTTTCTCCGGTGTCATGCCATATTGCCGCGCAATCTCCGGATGCGCAGCAAACATCGGTCTATGGGCTTCTGCTAACTCTTTTGCATATCTGATATCGTATTGCACATGCAGATGCGCTGGCAATAATATGCTGTTCTGCTTAAATGTTTCCTGCAATTCTTCCGCGCACGGGTCACGATACAGCCAATACGGCAACCCGTATTCTACATACACCAGCATATCCGTATATTGTTTTAAACGGCTGCTGTAAAAATCCGGGTGTACGGATGTCACATAATTCTGGCCATCATAAGGATTCATAATAAATATTACATCCGGATGACGGATTTCCACATTATATTCCTGCCAGCCTGTCAACTCATATTGATCAGAATAATACCCTTCCCCCTCAACATGCATTTGACCGAAACTTCCATCCGGATTTCGGTCAAAATACGGAACCGCAATAAAATATGCGTCACAGGCCGGATCAGCTTTTGCGGCAAAATATATGCTTTCCAGTGAGTCGGACATACTTGCCTTATAGCAGAAAAAAACTACTTCTATTTTATCGGCTTTCAGATTAGCCGCTTCTGATTTTATTTCAAAAGCCTTTTTTGACACCAGTTTTACATGGGCATTTCCCTGCGCAATATTAAAGAGCAATTCATATAATTCCCTGATAAGATTTGACAGCCTTGTATCTTCGCCAAATACCGTTTCCGCATAATCAAACATGCAGGACACAAACTCCTGTATTTCCGCACATAAATCTAAAAACTTGTCGGCTCTCTGTCTTTTCAGTTCACCACAGGCGGTTTCCAGTGTTTTAACCAAATCAAGAAATTGTTTTATTTGTTGTTTGCGCATCACTCACCATACCTTCCAGGGAGCATTGCCATTATTCCAATAAGATTCCAAAAAGCGTCTATCGCGCTGGGTATCCATACACTGCCAGTAGCCGTAATGCTTGTAAACACCCAGCTTTCCTTCTTTCGCCAGCGTTTCCAGAGGTAATTGTTCCAGTACGCAGCTGTCATCATCATTTAAATACCGGAAAATTTCCGGCCCCATAACCATAAAACCGCCGTTTACCCAGCCGCCATCCTCCTTGCTTTTCTCCCGAAAGCTAACGATCTTTTCACCTGTACCGTTCATCTCCAAAACGCCAAAACGACTACCCGGCTGTATAGCTGTTAACGTTGCCTTCGCGTCAGTTTTCCTGTGTTGTTCCAACAGCGCATTCAAATCCACATTGCCCACCCCGTCGCCATAAGTCAGCATAAAAGTTTCCTCCCCTATGTATTTATGTATCCGCTTGACCCTTGCGCCAGTCTGCGCATTCAGCCCCGTATCTACCAATGTTACACGCCACGGTTCGGCTATATTTTCATGAACAACGATTTTATTTTCTTCCGAGAAATCAAACGTTACATCAGAACAATGAAGATAATAATCTGCAAAGTACTCTTTTATGACATAACTTTTGTATCCACAGCAAATTACAAAATCATGAAAACCAAAATGTGAATAATATTTCATGATATGCCATAAAATCGGCTGCTCCCCAATGGTAATCATCGGTTTTGGCTTCAAATGGCTTTCTTCGCTGATACGTGTTCCCAACCCTCCGGCTAAAATAACTACTTTCATGATACGTCTCTCCCAACACACTTTTACATTGCAGTCTTTTCATTGTCCGGTACGTTACCGCCAAGCACACTCATCCGGCCATCCGCTGCTTATGTTTTTAATAAGGCATATTGGCTATCTTCACAGATAGTGCGGGCAGTATCCGCCGCTGCTTTGCGCAGGCGCCTTGCTGTCCGCTTCGCTCCCGGTACTTCTCCCTCGGCGGCTGTCCCGCCGGAAAGTTCCCATAGGTCCTGGCATATCCAATCCCCGCCCCTTTTCAAAGGCGGCTTCTAATGCCGTTTTGTTTTTTATCATAAAGAATCATCCACGGTCCTACTCCCGTCTCTGGTTTTGGTCAAATACATTGTCCGGTGTATTCATCCGAGAAATCATCCGTAATGAACCCATTTCAGCTTCAAATATTTATCAGAATTTTCCTTAATTTATGTTCTCATAATAGTAGGGGATTTCTTTTTTCTTTCGGCTCCCGCCCTCTTTTCAGGACATTTACGGCAGCGTTCTGTCTCTCCTGCATTTCCAGGCCGCAGGCCGGACAAATAAATAACCTGTTTTCCCTTTTGCCTTCTGCCCCACAGCGGGAGCATTCGCCGCTGATGCCCTTCCCAAATACTTCCACCGGTTCTATGGAACGTTCCCTGCATTTCTGAATCAGCCGGCTTTTTATATAACCGCGCTGCCACATACTTACGGTCGCATTTATTCTCCTGTTTATCCCGGCGGAGGACGGGGACGGCAGCTTAGGGAAATACAGGATTTCCGGCTTCTCTGTCTCTAGCATCCGATTGATCTCAGCGTTCACATAAGTGTGCAGTGCGGCTTCCCGCCTGGCCCTTCCCGCTTTATATTTTTTCATGCCCGGATTGCTCCCGGCACTTCTCCTGTGACGGGGAAGCCTTTCCCGTATATAATCTGTCAATGCCGACTGATATTCCAAATACCGTTCCCCATACACATTTCCGGTGTCTGTCACAAGCATACTGCGCATCCCCATAGCTACCGCCGTTTCGCCGCAGTAACCTGAAGGATGCTTTGGCCTGACTATCACCGGCACATTGACGGTCAGATTTCCCTCTTCCGGATAAAGGCGGACATAAACCTGCCTGTTGTAGCAGTTATTATCTCGTAACGGGATAAAAAGACGATTCCGTTTTTCTTTCATGCAAAGATAAATTCCATGATCGGCATACCGATAAGCTTTCGGAGAAACGAAAAAACCATCCGCCGACTCCGTATGCGGCCTGATCAAATGCCTTCGCACCTGCCTGCGCAAGTACCGGTCCAGTTTGTGGGTGTCGACTTTGCCGCTGACCTCTTTGTATTTCTCATCCCAGTTTCCGGACAGGGAGGGTTCCCCGCCTGACATAACACTCTCAAAACAAGAGCCTTGCTTCATCACAAAACGCAAATAGTGCCTGTCCTCCGGCGTAAAGCCTTCATTTGACCGAATATTTTTCTCAATTTTCTTTTTCGTCCGCGTCCACTGGCTTTTGATATCCCCCAGCGCGTCAAAAACGGCAAGATAAAAATACACGGAAGGAAGCCCTAGCCTCTCCCTAAGCCCGCTTTGCGTCATTTCATTCTGTACGGTGTAGCCCGGATAGATTTTCCCAAGGCCGCCTATCCCTCCATACCGCCCATAGACATAATTCCGCACGTTTCTACAATCTTCGGCAATCTCCTGCAGACGGGCCATGTCAGCGTCGGCGATCGGAACCTTGTTATATTGATAAACCGTTTTGTATATCGCTTCTGACGGCATCCCCATCTTTCCTCAAATCTCCCGTCTCCATCTTACATCCATACATAAATGGTTATACAAATTTTCGTAGAATACGATATTCTACGAAACAATCTGTTGTAAAACCTATTCTAAATTAAACATGACAACAGATGGTTTGTCAACCTTTTTTGAAAAATAACTTATTCTTCCAAAACAATCTGAAAATATGTATGTAGAGAAACATATCCGTGGTTACTGATATAGACAGTTTATGTTATTTATATCGGCATATTTTCAATGTTTATAATAGGCATAGGTCTTTTTTCATGTATATGGAATTTAAGGGCCGTCAAAATTCTGGTCAGAAAAGGAGGACATTTTATGCCGAAAACAGGTGAAAACATTTACAAAAGAAAAGACGGGCGCTGGGAAGGACGCTATAAAAAAGAGTACGTAAACGGAAAGCTGCGGTATGGCGCTGTTTATGCAAAGACGTACCGGGACGTAAAGGTAAAATTAGACCAGGCAAAAAGAGCATATGAGGAATCAAAATTATCTGAAACAAAAGCTGGGAGTGTAAAAATTATTGGAGATAAATGGGTTTCGGAAATGGCGATGTCGGTAAAAGAATCCTCAAAAAACAAATATGAAGATATTCTTTGGCGGTACATATATCCGGAATTTGGGGAAAGCGAGCTGTCTGACATCACAAATCTGCATATTCACAGCTTTGCAAATTGCCTGCTGACAGACGGGGGAGCCAGACAGCAGGGGCTTGCCCCGTCGACTGTGGCGGAGATTCTGTCTGTTTTGAATGGAATCCGTCTTTATGCCTTGCGTAGGAACCACAGGGTGCTGTTTTCCACAGGATGTGTCCGCTTGAAACGGGAGCAGACAGATATCAGGGTATTTAGCCTCAGAGAAGAAGAAATTCTGGTTCGCTATCTTCTTGAGCATATCGATTTGTCATCGCTGGGAATCTTACTCTGTCTGTTCACAGGGATACGGGTCGGAGAGCTGTGCGCGATGAATTGGGACGATATCAGTATCCAGGAGAAAAAAATGCATGTCAATAAAACAATGCAGCGCATTCGGATCGGCACGCAGGCAGGAAAAAGGACAGAAATTAGGATTCAGGAGCCGAAAAGTTCTTCTTCAAACCGCACCATTCCTCTTCCGGAATCATTGCTGGGGCTCTTGGCGAAATATTACATACCGGGGGCATTCTTTCTGACCGGGGACAGAAACCGGTATGTTGAGCCAAGAACCATGCAAAACCGTTTCAAAAAAGTACTTACAGCCTGTGGCATTCCGAAAGCTAATTTTCATGCCACGCGGCATACATTTGCCACGAGATGCGTTGAATTTGGATTTGATGTAAAAAGCTTAAGCGAGCTTCTCGGCCATGCCGACGTGAGAGTTACCATGAATCGGTATGTCCATCCGTCCATGGCTCTTAAAGCGGAATATATGAACAATTTTTCGGATTTCTTTTGCCGTCAGATTAATGGTCAAAAAGAATAAGTTATTAGTGAATATAGGGAATTTTTGCAGAATTTCGTAGAATATCGTATTCTGCGAAACCCCATAGCACCAAACAGAGACGCAAAAAAATTTATGGCAGGGAAATTTTTCCCTGCCCATTCTATTATTCAAACAAATCTGCTTCATTTTGTTCCTCAGAATAAACTCACATGGTTAATGCACTGTTAATCACCAAAACTGCATATACACAACTCTCCCCATATGTTAAAATAAGAAAAACAAAAAAGGAGCCTGCGCATTTATGGAGAACAGTGTTTCACGCTATTATTCACTGAATCAATATCTGAAAGAAACCTTTGGCTGCAAGGTCTATAAGCTGGCGCTGGACGGCGGGATGACCTGTCCCAACCGGGACGGAATACTAGGGGACAGAGGCTGTATTTTCTGCAGTGCCGGGGGCTCCGGAGAATTTGCACAGACTTTCCTTACAGAAGATCCATCATGCGCATTTTGGGAAAAAAATCCATCTCCTCCCGACAGCTTACGGGCAGGACACTCGATCCCATCAAAGTTTCCCCCGATATGGAACCAAATAGAAACAGCAAAAAACCAGGTACGCCGAAAAATAAAAGAGGGAAAATACATCGCCTACTTCCAGTCCTATACCAACACCTACGCGCCCGCCCCATATCTGGAACAGCTTTTCTCTCAGGCCATCTCCCATCCTGACATAGTCGCCCTGTCAATTGCCACAAGGCCGGACTGCCTGCCGCCTGACGTACTGGCTTTGCTTGGACGGCTGAACCATATAAAACCTGTCTGGGTGGAGCTGGGTCTGCAGACCATGCATCCAAGAACGGCGGAATATATCCGCAGAGGATATGCGACTGACTGCTATATCCAGGCCGTAAAAAATCTAAAAATGGCAGGCATTAGCCACATTATCACCCATGTCATTCTGGGACTGCCAGGAGAAAGCACAGAAGAAATGATTAAGACTGTGGGTTTTGCAGCAGAAACGGGAACAGACGGCATTAAGCTGCAGCTGCTCCATGTGCTGAAGGGAACAGATCTGGCGACGGAATATGAACTGGGGCGGTTCCAGGTGATGAGCCTGGAACAGTACTGCGACACGCTCTACCGGTGCGTCGAAGCGCTGCCGCCCCATGTGGTGATTCACCGCCTGACCGGAGACGGGCCAAAACGGCTGCTGATCGCCCCGGCGTGGAGCGGCAATAAGAAACGGGTGCTGAATACGATTATGAAAGGGATGGAGGAACGGGATGTACGGCAGGGGAACATCTTTCCCGACTACCAAACCAGTCCCCCATGGAAATAAAACCGGCCTGCGGCTTATGATAAAACCATGCGGCATATCAATTGTCGCTCTTAGCGGCCCCCTGTTCTGTCTCCGCCATCCATCTTTCCATATACTGGGAAAGCAGCCAAAACGGGCAGTCCCCCGTTTCCAGAATAAACCTGTGAAACTCCACAGGAGAAAATGCTTCACCCAGCTTTTGCTCCGCCCTATGGCGCAGCTGGCAAAATTCCAGATAGCCCACATAATATTTCAGATAATAGCCGGGCTCCGCCACAATCATATGAAAGGTGGCATCGGAAGCCGCGCTGTTTTCCACACCGTAGCATTCCTTTAAAAAGGCTGCCGTTTTCTCCATATCCCAGTTGTCATAATTAATATAGATATCCAGCAAGGCATAAATCGCCATGGAGGCAGAAAAATTATGGGCGCGAATCTGGGCAAGCCGGCTGTCCGCACCGGCATCCAGACTATATGAGTAATATTCTGCATAAATCCCCCAGCCCTCGGAATAACCGGGAAATGAGATCACACGGCGCAGATTACAGGGCGCCTGGGCGCAGGAGAATACAGTCTGATACAGATGGCCCGGATACCCCTCATGGGCCAGAGTCGCATACAGCATCCGGTTGTCGCCACTTTGCTTTTCATTGATATAAATCGTATTTTCCGACAGTCTGTCAATGGGAGCCACCATATACAGCGCAGGACTCATCACATCCTCTAAGGAAGGATGGACAGTCTTGATCGTATAGGTCGTTTCCGTTTCAAGAACCGGAAAATCTGTCTGAATCTTTTGTTTTAAATCCGCCAGAATTTCCTCCGGATCTGTCAGCGAAAAAGAAAACTCTGACGCCTGAGTGTAAAGACTTTCATTATCCTTTAAAATTTCATTGATTGCTGATAAATCCTCGTTCAGCCGGTTCAGCAGCAGTGTCTTCATATCCTTGATGGAACGGCCGGAGCCTGTAGTGGATTTCACCAGCGCCTCATAATATTTTCTCCCGTTGGAAAATCCTGCCAGTCCGCCGGGATTGATTCCGGAGCCCTTCAATGCGGTCATACCGTCAATCAGCGACTGATAGGCCGGAAAAAACGCCTCCGCCATCATCTGGCGATTCCGTTCCATATACTGATTTTTTTCCTCCTCGGTCAATTCCCCCAGCTGATTGATCTTATCCGCGAACACTTCCGTCAGAAAATGATTTTCCGGATCGGAGATAATGTCCTGACAGCCCTTAATCACCTGTTCCACCCCCTCGTCACACATAAACAGGCCCGCCTGCGCTTTCTCATTCTCAAAGGCGATCAGCTGGGCAAAGGTATCAGGCAGGACGGAGAGAATAGCCAGATAATCCTCTACATCCTGACGGCTGTAAAAATGGTATTCCGCCAGGAGAATCGGAAGCTCCGCCTGGACGCCCATATTAGGACTGAGATATTCATAGTATAAAGGATATTCCTCACAGGCCAGAGAAGTTTCCAGCGTAGCTTTCAGAATATCATAGGTAAGCCGCTGACTTTCCGTCAGCGTTTCATAATCAAAATCATTTTGAAGCTGCGCAAGCAAAGCCGTATTGTTTTCCTGGGACTGACGGATCGCCTGAGAAGAATATTCCCCCAGCGTAATCGGATAGTCCTCTATTCCAAAAGCCTTGGGGTCCGTCAGATAGTAATGAAGGCTGATCGTATTCTGCAAAATGGAATCCCGAAAAATCCCTTCCGTAAACCCGTCAAAAGCCTCCTGGACGGACTGTTCCTTCGTCTTTAATTCCTCTTTGGAATATTGTTCATATGAGGGCGGAACAGAGACGGTTTCCTCCTGCCTGATCGCAGGATAACAGGATACAAAAGAAAAGGCAAATCCCAAAATCAGGCACAGAGTGAGAACTCTTCTGCGGTCAAAACGAATCATAGGCATCTCCTTTACAAGCTGGCAGCACGTCGGTTCCAAAATCGAGCAGGGAAAATTCTTTCTCCTACTCGCGCAAAAAGAAAACCCTGATATCATTTTATTCCTGACATCAGAGTTTCATGCTTGTTTTCCGCTTCATATCGGTTTTTCCAGGTCTGAGCCATAGCCCGGCAAATACGCCACAGCAAGTTAAGAAGAGCCTAAATAAATTGCCGTAAATCACAATCATTCATGAAGCAGACGGATAAACTCCGGAGTGGTCCCGCAGCAGCCGCCGACGAGCCTAGCGCCCATCTTTGCAATCTCCCTCATCACGTCGGCAAATTCCTCCGGCTCCATGGTGTACCTGGTTTCCCCATTCACCGTTTTCGGCAGTCCGGCGTTGGGCTTTGCGATGACCGGCAGCGATGTGGAATCCAGCATTTCCTTTACCAGCGGCTTCATCTGCACCGGACCAAAGCCACAGTTAAAGCCCACAGCCGCAGCACTGCAGCTCTCCGCTGTTTTCGCCGCATCCGCCACAGTCTCGCCAGTGAGCAGCCGTCCATTTTCCTGAAAAGAAAAAGAAACCAGCGCCGGAAGACGGCTGTGATCGCGACAGGCTTCCAGGGCCGCCTTCGCCTCCTGACAAGAAAACATGGTCTCTATGGAAACACAGTCCGCCCCCGCTTTTTCCCCGGCAATCACTAAAAGCCTGAAATTGTCATAGGCTTCTTCATAAGTAAGATCACCGAAGGGCTCCATAAATTCACCGCTGGGTCCCAGATCAAGAGAAACCAATACCTCCCCCTCTTTTGCCGCCCGTTTCACCGCCTGGCGGGCATTTGCAATGGCAGTTTCCACCAGCTGCGTCAGAGAGTAACTGGTATCGCTCGGATAACGGAATTTATTGACGCCAAAGGTATTGGCATTGACAATATCAGCGCCGGCGTTGACATAGTCTTGATGGATCTGAATCAAATCCTCAGGCCGTTCGATAGTCCAGCTTTCTGTCCGCTCTCCGGGCTTTAAACCTCTGGCCTGCAGCATCGTACCGGTGCCGCCGTCCAGATAAATCAAAGGTCGGGTTAATAACTGTTGAAATGTCATGACTGTCCTCCTGCATATCATAGTGTTAATCGGCTAACCCTCACGCAATATACTTGACTCTCATTCAAGAAAACCGCTCCGTCAGTTTTCCCGCGAAGCTTTTCCGAATATGGTACAAAGCATACATCATAGAACAGCCGATTCACAAATAACTTAACACAAAACCGGAGGATCTTCAAGGAAGTTCAAAAAAACCCGATTAACCTTTGCAAAACCGGCCATTGGGGCTTGTCAAACCATAGACTTTATACTATAATAGCCAAAGATTAAAATACTGATATCAATCAGGTCCGCTTAGGTGACAACAGGGAATCTTTCGTCCCAGATAGAGGACGGAAGATTCTTTTTTATATCATAGGAAAGTTCTACGAACTCCCCTATGATACAAAAAGCCCTCCGGGCAGGATCGCACTGCGGCGGAAAGGTAAAATGTCGCCAGAGCGACCCGCCGCAGGCGAAGAATCCTGCGAAGCAGGATTCTTATTCATATTTCTACAAAATTAGGAGGTTTAATATGTTAGATATGAAATTTGTCAGGGAAAACCCTGAAATCGTCAGACAAAATATCCGCAATAAATTCCAGGATGCCAAGCTTCCACTGGTAGACGAGGTGCTTGAGCTAGACATCAGAAACCGGACCATCAAACAGGAGGTAGAGGCACTCAGAGCCGACCGCAACAAATTATCCAAGCAGATCGGAGCTCTGATGGGCCAAGGCAAAAAAGAGGAAGCCGAGGCGATCAAACAGCAGGTAAACGCCAACGCCGACCGGGTAACGACGCTTTCCGAGGAAGAAAAAAACGTTGAGGAACGAATCAAAACCATTATGATGACGATTCCCAACATCATCGACCCCAGCGTTCCCATCGGAAAGGATGACAGCGAAAATGTGGAGGTACAAAAATACGGCGAGCCTGTGGTTCCCGACTTTGAGATTCCCTATCATACGGAGATTATGGAACGGTTTAACGGCATTGATTTAGACAGCGCAAGAAAGGTGGCCGGAAACGGCTTTTACTATCTGATGGGCGATATTGCAAGGCTGCATTCTGCTGTGATTTCCTACGCCCGGGACTTTATGATTGACAGAGGCTTTACTTACTGCGTCCCTCCCTTTATGATTCGCAGCGATGTGGTAACTGGTGTAATGAGCTTTGCCGAGATGGACGCGATGATGTACAAGATCGAAGGAGAGGACCTGTATCTGATCGGCACCAGCGAGCACTCCATGATCGGAAAATTCATCGACACTTTAAATAAGGAAGAAGACCTGCCCTATACGATGACCAGCTACTCTCCCTGCTTCCGAAAGGAAAAGGGAGCCCACGGCATTGAGGAGCGCGGCGTATACCGAATCCATCAGTTCGAAAAGCAGGAGATGATCGTTGTCTGCAAACCGGAGGACAGCAAAATGTGGTTTGACAAGCTGTGGCAGAACACGGTAGATCTGTTCCGGTCTATGGACATCCCTGTCCGTACACTGGAATGCTGCTCCGGCGACCTAGCTGACCTGAAAGTGAAATCCGTGGATGTGGAGGCATGGTCTCCAAGACAGAAAAAATATTTCGAGGTGGGAAGCTGTTCAAATTTAGGAGACGCCCAGGCACGGCGTTTACGAATCCGGGTTTCGGGACCAGACGGAAAATATTTTGCTCACACACTGAACAATACTGTGGCTGCCCCGCCCCGTATGCTGATCGCCTTCCTGGAAAACAATCTGAATGCCGACGGGACAGTAAGCATTCCCAAGGCATTGCAGCCGTATATGGGCGGCATGACCGCCATAAAATAAACAGGAGAGCGGCCCCTGCACCATATCACTCATAAGGAGTATCTATGCAC
Organism: uncultured Lachnospiraceae bacterium; assembly: GCA_910588405.1. Taxonomy (GTDB): domain Bacteria; phylum Bacillota; class Clostridia; order Lachnospirales; family Lachnospiraceae; genus Paralachnospira_A. The sequence goes on from CAJUPT010000002.1 coordinate 38,637, forward strand.
AAATATTTGCGCTCTATCGGATTTAGTAAATATGTGAGAAAATATGCCATCGACAATCTGTTGTCAGATGTGGAAGCCGCCCCTGCCGTGGCCGAATCCCTGCGCACGGAGGAAGCGGAATTTGTACACTACAGCAAACATTTCAGCCCGCTGTTCGGGTTATGCGTCTGCGGTGAAAAAGACGAGAGCGGCACATTTTCCAGGGATTTTTATTTCCCCTATCTGCTGGGGGAACAGCTTACATCCACCGCTCCTTGCACCATTATGCGCCACAGCAACAGCGAATCCTACTCCGGCTTCTGCGAGGAAACCGGACTGGGGATTTCCCTGATTTTCTATCTGCAAAATCCCATGGATTTTATGCGGCTGAAATATCGGGACGATTATCAGCCAGACGGCGTATCTCTGATTCTGACCGGACTGTCCACCGAAGGAAAAATCCTTTTTCCGGTACAGAAAACACCGGAACAAATTTACAGCACAAAAGCCGCCGCCCGCAAGCGGAATTCCCTGATCGAAGCGGCCCGCCATGGAGATGAGGATGCCATCGAAGACCTGACCATGGAAGATATCGACCTGTACGCGGAGATTTCCAGGAGAATGATGTACGAAGATATCTATTCCATCGTGGATTCCACCATTATGCCCAGCGGTGTAGAATGCGACCACTATCTGGTTATGGGGGACATCCGCGAGATCGAGCTGGTTCCCAATGAGCTGACCGGCGAGGAGGTATACATTCTGACCATTGAAAGCTACGACCTGCCCCTGCGGGTGGGAATCAACAAGCTGGATTTGTTAGGTGAGCCCGCCATCGGCAGGCGGTTTAAAGGAGAGGTGTGGCTCCAGGGCCTAGTGGAATTTCCGGGACAGGGAGAGCGATTGTCATAAACAGAGTCAAAGCTTTTCGTGACAGCTTTTCAAGCACTGCCATAACCCAGTGTACTGTCTGGTTCATATCTGGTAAAACTCCGCAGAATATTTTTCTGAGAGTGCTGTTTCACAAACGTAGGCGTAGCGGTGGCTACGCTGAGGCTTGTGGAGCAGTGCTATCAGGAAAATAGACAAGGAGGTTTGCCTGAATATAAGCCAGACAGTACACTAGGAAAGATTGCGATAACATATACCACAAAAAACATGCGATGGACATCAGCCAGCACCATGCGCATGTTTTTTTGTGGTATTCCTCCTCCATTCTGATAAAGCATTTGTTAAAATACCGGCAACTAATTTCTTATCGGCTTAATCTCACCTTCGCGGTAAGTATTCTTCTCACCGACTCATCGATCCGTTCCTCCGAAATCTCCCCGCTCCGCACCGCATTATAAATACCAGAGTATGCGGCCTGCAAATCACCGGGCATCAGCAAAAGATCGACGCCGGCTGTCACGGCTTTTACCGCTGTCGACGACGAGCTGTAATTCCCGGCGATCGCACCCATATTCAGCGCATCGGTGACAATCAGGCCGTCATACCCCAGCTCCCCTCTCAGGATTCCGGCGATCATCTTCTCCGAAAGAGAACTGGGCGTATTGTCGCCAGTCACCGTAGGAACTGATATATGAGCGACCATTACCAGATCCACGCCATTTGCTCCGGCAGCGCGAAATGGTTTCAGCTCCGATTCCATTAACGCTTCATAGCTTTTATCCGTATAAGCATAGCCCTCATGGGTATCTGCTTCCGTCGCACCATGTCCTGGGAAATGCTTGAACGTACTCATCATGCCATGGGCATGTAGACCGTCAGAGTAAGCAATGGCATATTTTGTGACAATTTCCGGATCGCTGCCAAAAGACCGGTCTCCGATCACGGTGTTGGCACCGTTTGTCAGTACGTCCGCATCCGGCGCAAAGTCCACATTGAAGCCTAATTCGCTTAAGTATGCCCCTATCGTATCTCCGCAGCGATATGCTTCCTCTACACTGGATACATCTGCCATGGGCGACATATTCTCAGCCTGAAAAGCCCCGTTTTTTGCCACCCGAGCCACCCGTCCGCCTTCCTCGTCCACGCAAAGAAATAAATCCACGCCCTCGATCTCGTCGGCATAGCTTTGCACATTTGACAGCATGGTTTTTGTCTGGTCAGGGGATACCAAATTTCCTGCAAAATAGACCAGTCCGCCTACCGGATACTGGGCAAGGCTCGCCTTTGTCGCATCCCCGGCGGCCGTAACTGTGGAAACGCCTGTAAGCTGCTCCGGCGTTACGATAAACATCTGGTATATTTTTTCCTCAAGGGTCATATCAGCCAGCAACTTCTCAACTTCTTCGGCAATAAGATCAGCTTCTGATGTCACAGGTTCCGTTTCCGGTGTAACAGATTCTAGAATCATCTCATCAGAAACCGAAGGCTTAACAGCCGCTTCCGCCTCAGACGATTCTTTCACCTCGAATTCCGGCGAAATACCGGTTAAGCTTTCAGCGGAGTTTTCCGTATTTTCCGTATTTCCCATATTTTCTATGTTTTCCGTGCTTCTCCCAGAACCTATACTCTTGTGATCTCCGAAATCATCCTGTAAACGTCCACAGCCTGCAGCACTTAGCACTGCCAGTAATCCCAGAACTGCCAATGCTGCCTTGCGCACACCACACCTATGAACAGGTTTCCACCTTTTACCTCTCAGATTCATATCCATATATCCGACTGTTCCTTTAAAAAAGTTCCCGCAACAAACCGAGCTGGCCCGTCACATCACCAGCCCGCAGATCTCCTCCACCCGTTCGGCCAGCGCCGCCGCCCCCGCGGCGCGCAGCTCTTCCCGGCTGCCATAGCCAAACAGAACGCCGATGGCGGGAAGTCCCACCTTTTTCGCCCCCAGTACATCATACTCCCGGTCTCCCACCATAACGGCCCGGGACAAATCCGTTACATGGCAGCTTTCCAGGGCATAGGCGATCACTGCGTCCTTGGCGTTTCTCGTCTCATCCATCGTGGCCCCGGCAATATACTCAAAATACTGCGCCAGTCCGAAATGCGTGAGAATCTGTCTGGCAAATAATTCAGGCTTGGAAGTAGCCACGAGCAGCCGTTTTCCGGCATCTCGCAACGTTTTCAGCATTTCCTCCACGCCGTCATAAACCTGGTTCTCCCACATCCCCTTTTCCTGGAAGTATTCCCGGTAGTAAGCGACCGCCTTTCTCGCCTTTTCTTCCGAAAAACCGTAAAACCCTTTAAAGGAATCCAGCAGCGGCGGTCCGATAAACCGATATAAGCTGCTTCTGTCCGGCGCCGGAACGCCGCATTTCTCCAATGCGTAGGCCACCGAATTGGTAATCCCCTCGCCGGGGTCTGTCAGCGTTCCGTCCAGGTCGAATAAAATGATATCGTACATCCTACATATGCTCCACTGTCTCCATGCCGATAATGCCAAAGGCATTCTCCAGCACCTGTCTCACACTTAAAATCAGCTTGATCCTGGCATTTTTCAGCTGCGTGTCCTCTGCGTTCATCACGCTGCACTCCCGGTAAAATACGGAGAATTTTTTGGCCAGGTCAAAAATATAGTGGGTGATCACATGGGGGCTGAATTCCCTTGCCGCCTTCTGAATCACATCCGGGAATGCGTACAGCTGGGTGATCAGGTCATTTTCCGCCTCAAGGCTCAGCAGCGAATAATCGACAGTTCCGCTCAGGTCGGCGGTGTCTGCGCCGCATTTTTTCAGGATAGAGTTAATCCGCACATAGGAATACAGGATGTAAGGGCCGGTATCCCCGTCAAAGCTCAGCGCCTTATCCCAGTCGAAAATAACGTTCCGCTCGTTGGAAGTTTTCTCCATGGAGTATTTTACCGCGCCGTAGGCAATCCGTTTCGCCCGCTCCGGATCAGACTGCTCGCCCCGCTCCATAATGCCCTCGTCCGCCTTATTCACAGCCTCCCGCATAAAGTCTTCCAGCAGCACGACCGTGCCCTGACGGGTAGACATTTTGCCGTCCACCAGCATGACGAAGGAATAATGCACCACTTCCGGCGGGCGGTGGCCCAGCTCCGTGACAATGGCCGCGATCTGCTTAAAGTACAGCTCCTGGTCCTGCCCCAGAATGATGATGTTCTTATCCGCATTATGATTACATTTCCAGATCGTATAGGCGATATCCCGCAGAGGATACAGGGAAGTCTTGTCCGCCCGGGTAATCACCAGCGGGGATAATCCATACTTTTCCAGATTTACCACATACCTTCCCAGATCATCCTCAAACACCAGTCCTTTGTCCAGAAGCTGCCGGATAATATCCTCCAGGGAATTATCAAACAGGAACTGAGACTCATAGTCAAAGCAGTCGTAGAAAATACCCAGCTCGTTGAAAATCGCAGTCTGTCCTTTGATACAGACATCCACGATCTGTCTGAAGCGCTTTCTGACAGCTTCGTCCCCGTTCTCCAGCTGATACAGCAGATCGAACACCTGCTTTTCCAGCTCGGGATCTTCCTTTACCCGGTTGTTGATATCCACATAAAGGCTGAGAAGATCTTCAAACTTCACTTCCTCCCGTTCCCCGGCGCCCAGCACCAGCATGGAAATCTGCTTGCCGATATCGTTGACAAAATAGTGGACCTTTACGTCATATCCTTCAAATTTTAAGAGTCTTCCGACGAAGTCTCCCACAATAGCGTTCCGGGCCCGTCCGATATGGGGCGACGCATTGGGATTGATACTGGTATGTTCCAGAAGACAGGCCCTTCCCTCGCCGATCCCGGAGGACCCGTACCGGTCCTTTTTTTCACTGATTTCACCGATTACATAACCATTGAAATGGGCCTGATCCACAAAGAAGTTCAGGTAAGGACCCACATTTTCACATTTGGAAAAGCAGTCGGGCAGGGTGATTTTTTCCGCCAGCTCGGCAGCAATAGCCGCCGGGGCTTTCCGCAGTTTTTTCGCCAGCGGAAAACAGGGAAAGGCAAAATCCCCGTGCTCCTTGCTGTCGCTTTTTACAAGTAAGGCTTTGATTTCTTCTTTATCGCAGGGAACATGCTGCGCCAGTAATTCTCCTATTTGATCAATATACATTTTTTACCTCGTTCCGGTTATTATTTTTGTAAAAACAGTTTGCGAATCCTGTAAAAAGACTCCCCACATCAAAAGATATGGGGAGTTTCTTTACCGTAATTAATCCATCGTATAAGGCATCAGCGCAACGTGTCTTGCGCGCTTGATCGCAACGGTCAGCGCTCTCTGGTGCTTCGCGCAGTTGCCTGTGATTCTTCTGGGAAGAATCTTGCCTCTCTCGGAAACGTATCTTTTCAGCTTCGCTACATCCTTGTAGTCGATCTCTCCGTTTTTCTCACCGCAGAATACGCAGACTTTTTTTCTTCTGCGTCCGCCTCTTCTCTTCATAGGTCCGTCTGCTCTGTCGCCTCTATTATATGCCATGGCTCTTTACCTCCTAATTTAGTTCCGCTACAGTCCTTCTGAGCCCCCTGGTTCTGGAAGAATTTCCGGCCGCAAGCGTCCATAAATCCTTCCGGGGCTCATACGGACTTCCGCTGATTTTAGTTCCGCTACAGTCCTTCTGAGCCCCCTGGTTCTGGAAGAATTTCCGGCCGCAAGCGTCCATAAATCCTTCCGGGGCTCATACGGACTTCCGCTGATTCTAATTACTTTTAATTAAACGGCAGTCCTTCGTCGTCGACGCCGTCCGGGATATTCATAAATCCGTCGCCGATTGCGCTGCCCGGATCGGGCTTCGGCATGCTGGGAAGGGGTTGTCCGAAATCCGCGTTTCCTCTGTCCATGGACGGCGCGCCGAATCCCGCGCCTGCGCCGCCAGCCTGAGAGGACGCTTTGCTCTCGGCAAATTCCTGATCCTCCACGATGACGTCCGTTGTATAAACCTTCTGCCCTTCTCTGTTCGTATAGCTTCCGGTCTGAATCCTTCCGCTGACAGCGATGCGGGTTCCCTGTCTGAGATACTTCTCAGCGAATTCCGCCGCTCTGTCAAATGCCACACAGCTGATAAAATCCGCAGTCTGTTCACCTGGATTCCCGGTCCTGCGCATTCTTCTGTCAACCGCCAGCGTATACCGGGCGATGGCCATCTGACGCTCGCCCTGTGAGTAACTGATATAAGGATCTCTCGTAAGTCTTCCCATCAAAACAACTTTATTCATTTATACACCTGCATCTTTCCGTTAATAGGGAATTATGCTTCCTGCTTTACGCACAGATATCTGATTACAGGCTCCATGATGCGGATATGGCTCTCCACTTCATTGGGGCATACGCTGTCAGACTCAAACTGAATAAAATAATAGAATGCTTCTCTCATTTTCTGGATCTCGTAGGCAAGTCTCTTCTTACCCCACTCGTCCACATTGGTCACGGTTCCGTTGTAACGGGTAATGTAACCCTGGATCTTCTCGATGGCTGCCGCGCGTTCTTCATCTTCCAGTTTTGCGCTTAAAACAACAGCTAATTCATACTTGTTCATGCTTCTTGTACCTCCTTATGGTCTCTGGCCCCCTGCCTCCCAGGGAGCAAGGAAAATAATATATCACGAATTGCCATTATAGCATAGAAAAATAAGGAAATCAAGAAAAAATGCAATATTTACGAGAATTTTTTAGGAACTTTTGTTACTGTTCAAGCGCCGCTATTCTGCGAAGTGTTTCAGATATGCCCTGAGAAAGCCGCCCTGAGAAAATGAAAATTCTCTAAGGCGGCCGCTATGCATTTTTTCAATTTCTCCCATGTTCAGACATCTTCCCGCCGGAAGCATGTCAGTTCCTTCGGATAGCTGTGAAGCACCTCCGCTCCCACCTCCGTCATCAGCACCAGATCCTCGATCCGCACACCGAACCGGCCCGGCAGATAAATACCCGGCTCCACGGAAAAGGCCATGCCTGGTTCCAAAATGGCTTTCTCACCCTCTGCCGCATTTGGGCTTTCATGGACATCAATACCCACGCCATGACCAGTCCGATGAATGAAATACTGCCCATATCCCGCATCGCAGATCACCTTCCTGGCCGCACGGTCAATCTCCTCCATCGGACGGCCCAGTATGGCTGCTGCCTCTCCTGCCTCATTCGCTCGGCGAACGATGTCATAGACCTTCTCAAATTCCGCATCCGGCTGTCCGAACCAGAAGGTACGGGTCATATCCGTGTAATAATGTTTCCAGGTGCCCCCGAAATCCACCAGAAGACAGCTGTTCTCCTGGATAATACCCTGGCGTGACACATAATGGGGATCGGCCGCATTGGCCCCGGCACAGACGCAGGCATCCGGCACATCCAGTCCCAGACAGGTCATCTCATAGCTCAGCCGGGCGAAAAATTCCGCTTCCGTCTTCCCGATCCACCGACCGCCCCGCTCCATCACCCGGCGAAGGGCTTCGTCGCCCAGACGGCTGGCCTTTCGCAGCCGTTCCCGTTCCTTCTCATCCTTATGGATACGCAGCCGGTCCAGAATCTCCGAAGCCGGCTCAAATCCGGCTCCTGGAAGCAGCTTTTGCAAAGGCAGTAAAAACTGTGCCTGGGTAGAGCGCTCCACTGCCGTCCGGTTCCATCGATACCCCAGTACCTCTAGCTGCCGACACAAAACCGGATAAGGGTCCTCGCCGTCCTGCCAGAACACGCATTCTCCGTCGAACAGCTCTGCCGCTTCCAGCTGATACAGGCTGTTCGCCAGCAGAAATGGCTTTTTCCCCGGCGCCAGCGCCAGCACGAACAGACGCTCATCCGCAATTGGACTGTCCCCCAGCGCATATTTCATGCCCGCCGACGGCATCAGCAGAAGCAAATCTATCTGCTGCCGCTCCATCATCTCCAAAATCCGCCTGATCCGTTCATTCTCCATCATTCTTGTCCTTCCCTCCGATATATCCTTCCGTCTTCCCCACTTTTATTTCAATATCCCTTCCGCATGCTCCAGCGGATAATGGCAGGCTGCCAGATGACCGTCTCCCATATCGCGAAGCTCTGGCTGTTCTGTTCGACATTTTTCCGTGCAGTATTTACATCGGGGATGGAAGCGACAGCCTTCTGGCAGTCTGGTGGGGCTGGGCATATCTCCTTCCAGAAGTGGGGCATCGTCCTTTCGCAGCTGCGGGTCAGGAATCGGCACCGCAGCCATCAGACCCTCCGTATATGGATGAATGGGACGGCTGAACAGTGTTACCTTATCGGCCATTTCCACGATCTTCCCCAAATACATCACCGCTACATGGGTACTGATATGCTGCACGGCCGGCAGTCCGTGGGCGATAAAGATATAAGTCAGCCCAAACTCTTTCTGCAGATCTGCCAGCAGATTTAAAATTTGAGCCTGAATGGATACGTCCAGCGCGGATACCGGCTCATCGCAGATAATCAGTTTCGGCCGCAGGGCAAGGGCTCTGGCGATACCGATTCTCTGACGCTGACCACCGGAAAACTCGTGTGGATAGCGCATGGCATATTCCTGTGGCAGACCTACCGCCTCCATCAGCCGGTAAATCTGTTCCGCCAGCGCTTCCCCGCCGCACACACGATGGCTGATCAGAGGCTCCCCAATAATATCCCGCACTCGCATACGGGGGTCTAGGGATGAAAACGGGTCCTGAAAAATCATCTGGATATCCCTTCTGAGGGTCCGCAGCTCTTTCTGATTCATAGCGGCCAGATCTTTTCCTTCAAATAATATTTCTCCCTCTGTCGGATTCAAAAGCCGGATAATCGCATTGCCGCAGGTGGATTTTCCGCAGCCGGATTCTCCTACGATTCCCAGCGTCTCCCCTTCTTTGAGCCGAAAACTGACACCGTCTACCGCTTTCAGCATCTTTTTTCGTTTTCCAAAACCATGTCCCACAGGAAAATATACCTTTAATCCGTTTACTTCCAGCAAATAATCACTCACCGATCCCATCACCTCCTGATAATATGCACCGGGTCAGATGCTCCGGATGACCATCTGCCGGCCGGAGTCCGGGGATAGCAGTCTGGCACACGCTCTTGGCATAAGGACATCTGGGCGCGAATCGACAGCCTTCCGGCATATTGTTTAAAGTGGGCACCACGCCGTCTATGGTTTCCAGACGGTCTGACAGCTCATGAACCTTCACGGTGCTGCTTAACAGACCCTTCGTATATGGATGAGAGGGCGCATGGAACAGCGTCATCACATCCGCCACCTCCACCGCCTGCCCCGCATACATTACCATCACCCGATCTGCCATCTCCGCAATCACGCCCAGATCGTGGGTAATAAACATGATGGCTGTCTCCGATTCCTTTTGCAGCTTTTTCATCAGACTTAAAATCTGCGCCTGTATGGTTACATCCAGAGCCGTGGTGGGCTCGTCTGCAATCAGCAGCGCCGGATTGCAGGCCAGGGCAATGGCAATCATAACCCTCTGGCGCATACCACCGGACAAAAATGCAGGGTAATTGCGGTAAGTGCTCTCAGGATCTGGGATACCGGTCTTTCTCAGCATTTCAATACATCGCTGCCTGCATTCCGTTTTGGAAATGCCGGGCGTATGGGTTTTCACCTGCTCGTACAGCTGATTTCCCACGGTCAGCAGAGGATTCAGAGAAGTCAGGGGCTCCTGGAAAATCATAGCCATCTTGCCGCCCCGCAGTCTTCTACGTTCCTCTTTGCTGATTTGTGAGATATCCTGCCCCTCAAACAGAATCTCATCTGCCTGATAGCCGCCAGGCGCCTCCAAAAGCCCCATCACCGCCAGCGATGTCACGCTTTTGCCGCAGCCGGATTCCCCTACGATCCCCAGAACCTCTCCTTTATTCACATGAAAATCCAGCCCTTTTACCGCATCCAGACGGCTGAAACGGGTTTTAAAATATACATTCAGGTTCTTAACGTCCAATACTGGTTCCTGTCTTAACTGTTTCAATATTACCGCCTCCTGATCTGAGTTCCGCCTCCTAATTTGAGTTCCGCTGCAGTCCTCCACATAATAATACTAAATTCACCTGATCCCCTGATTTCTGGGATCTAGCACGTCTCTCAGCCAGTTTCCCAGGAACATAATGCCCATCACCGTAACGGTAATGGCCACGCCGGGGAAAGTGCAAACCCACCAGTTTGTGGCCAGATAGTTCCGCCCGTCCGCCAGCATCACGCCCCAGGACACTGTAGGCGGTTGGATTCCCAGCCCCAGAAAGCTCATGGTTGCCTCAATAATAATGGAGCTGGCTACTGAAATCGTGGATACCACGATAAACTGCGCCGCTACATTGGGCAGCACATGCCGCAGAATAATTTCCCAGTCGGCAGCGCCGATAGTCCGGCTGGCTTTGATATATTCCTTCTCCTTAATGGTCAGCACTTCGCTCCGTATCATTCTGGCATAAGTCACCCAGTTCGTAACGCCGATCACCATAATTAGCGTAAACACGCTTGGACCCATCACAAACAGCACCACCATCGCCAGCAGGATGCGGGGAATCGCATGAAAGGCATCAGCGATACGCATAATCAGACTATCCACCCATCCGCCATAATAACCGGACAGCAACCCCAGCACCGTCCCGATCGCGCCCGCCACTGCCACCGAGCAGACCCCTACCACGAGAGAGATGCGGGCGCCGTACAGACATCGGGTCAGCACATCCCTTCCCAGACTGTCCGTACCCAGTAGATGGGCCATCGTTCCATCTTCACACCAGGCTGGGGGCATCAGCTTATCCAACAGATTCTGCTTCGCCGAATCGTAAGGCGACAGCTGACCGGCAAACAGGGAAGCCAAAATCACCAACAGCAGCGTTATGAAACCGACAGCTCCCACCGGACTGCCAAACAGCAGGCGCATCCAGTGCAGAATGCCTTTTTTCTCCTTATTTTCCATATCTGCCCTCCCCGTTTAATACCGAATGCGCGGGTCAATCAGCGCATATATAATGTCCGCCGCCAGATTGGCCACAATCGTAATCAGCGAGATGAATACCACACAAGCCTGAACCACACACATATCCTTCCCGTTGATACATTGCACCATCAGCTGGCCTAAACCCGGCCAGGAGAACACAGTCTCTGTAATCAGGGAACCACCGATCAGTCCCGGAACCTGCAGGGCCATAATCGTAACCACCGGAATCAGCGCATTTTTAAAGGCATGCTTATAGATCACCAGCCGTTCTTTTAAACCCTTGCTTCTGGCTGTGCGGATATAATCCTCATGCATAATCTCCAGCATACTGGAACGAACCAGCGGAATTACCTGAGCCGATGTGACGATGGACAATGTGGCCACAGGCATAACCAAGTTTTTCCAGGTTCCCGGTCCGGATACCGGCAGCCATTTTAAATTCACGCCAAACAACAGAATCAACATAATGCCGATCCAGAAACTAGGCATGGCCTGTCCCACCACCGACAGACTGCTGAACAAAATGTCAAAAGCCGTATCTTTGGCTCTTGCGCATATAACGCCAAGTACAATGCCCAAAATGGTGGATACCACCAGGGAGATACTGGCAAGCTGCAAAGTGGCAGGCAGCTTTTCCAGCACCACCTCCGTCGCCTCCTGGCCATAGCGCAGGCTGGTGCCAAAACGTCCGTGAGCCACGTCATTTAAAAATATACCGTACTGCTCCAACAGCGGTTTATCCAGTCCCAGAGCAGTCCGCATTTCTGCCCGGTCCGCCGGCGTCGCCTCCGGGGGCAGCATGGTATTTACCGGATCGCCGGACAGCCGCACCAGGAAAAAGACGATAAAAGAAATGATAAACAGCACCGGTATAATCTGCAGAATTCTTTTCCCTATATATCTCCCCACGGGATCACCCCTTTCACATTTATGTACTCCCAGACTTTCACGAAATCAACCCGATAGATGCGGTAGTACATATTTCACAGCATTCCGCCCGGTAAAAAACGCCCGAACGGTCCGTTGCTGTCAGGATCGGAAACAGGGAAGGCCCAAAACAGGCCTCCCCGCTTTTTGTTTCAGTATCCTTATTTCAGCGTAATAGAATTCAGGTCAAAGATCTCGTCCAGACGGCCAGTAAACTGAATGTCGTCACTTACGCCGTAGGCAATTTTCAAATTCACCAGATTGGAATAAGGAACTTCTTCCGCCGCGATCTGCTGCGCCTCCTGAATCTGTTCGATCCGTTCCTCCAGATTCATGTTTGCCATGGCGCTGGTGTACAGCTCATTGACACGCGCATTGTCATAGTCAGTCTCGCCCATGGAGAAGTCTGGCGTGTAGCATGCGATGGCGTAAATACCGTCAAAGAAATTATCACCGAAGCAGTACATCGCCGCATCCTTAAATTCACGAGGGCTTAAAATATTCACATAGGTGGTAGAGTCATACAGCTGCAGATCCACTTTGATACCCACATTTTCCTCCAGCATTGCAGCCACTGCCTGGCACACGTCGCCGTCCAGCATATAACGGCCATTGGAGCCTTCCAGGCCCAGTGTGAAACGGATGCCGTCCTCTCCCTTCGGATAGCCCGCGTCATCCAGCAGCTGATTTGCTTTGTCCACGTCGAAGTTATATTGGCCATACAGGCTCTCATCCTGTCCTACCACGCCGTTCGCCACACGGGTCAGAGTCTGTACGCCTCCGCCGTCCAGCACTTTTTCCGCGATCAGCTTATCGTCGATGGCATAGTCGATGGCCTGACGCACACGGACATCCGCCGTTTCATTCCCTTCGCTGCACTTCATACCCAGCATGTATACGCGAGTTCCTTCGCCCAGCTGTATGCTGGTGCCGTCATTGCTGTTCACACGATCCCATTCATTGGGGGACACATTGTTGATAATATCCACGCCGCCGGACAGCAGCTCACCCACACGGGTGGATTCCTCCGGCAGTATCCGGAATATGACTTTGCTCCAGGTCGCGTTCACATCGTCATAGTAATCCAGGTTCGGCTCCATCACCATTTCCTGATCCTTGGTATAGCTGACAAACTTATAAGGACCAGAGCCGACAGGCGCTTTCAGGAAACCGTCCATACCTACTTCTTCGATGTATTCTTTCGGCAAAATCTGTCCGCCTGATTTGGACAGCAGCGCCTCCAAAGCCGGATAAGGCTCCCAGGTCTTAATATTAAAGTGATAGTCGTCGATCACTTCCACCGACTCCACGTTTTTCCAGTGCGGATATTCCATCAGCGTTTCATCCTTGGCGGCACGCTCGATGGAAAATTTTACATCCTCGGCAGTCAACGGATCTCCGTTATGGAACTTGGCATCTTCTCTCAGTGTGAATGTCCAGGTAGTGTCATCCACAATCTCATAATCCGTCACCAGATCTTTTACGATATTCATATCGTTGTCGCGGGACAGCAGCTTGCTGTACATATTATCTATCACCGCTGTGGTGGCGCCGGACAGCAGCGCCTGGGGATCTACGGTCTGGGGATCTGCCGCAATGCCGATGGTCAGCACTCTGGCCTCCGCTCCGTCCGCACCGGCCTGGCTCTCGTCTTTTGCCGCGGTCGTTTCCACTCCCTGACCGCCGTCAGTCGTGCTCGCAGTGTCATCCTTCTTTCCGCAGCCTGCGGTCATGGCAGACAGCGTCAGAACAATTGTTAATAACAACGCAATTCTTTTTTTCATGTTCTTTCCTCCTCCTTTTCGGAAATATTTTTCGTTTTATCAAAACAACCTTTCGTTGCCTTAATACATAATCGCACAGACTCCAAACATCTCTTTTTCCCTGTCTGTACCATATCCCTTTAATACTGGGACAATTCTTCCATCACGGCGCAGTTTATCTTGATCATCTCGATAAACGCGTCGCAGGCTAGATGCTCGTTGGGTGCATGAATATTAGCCGTGGCGGAGCTGGCGCCAAACATGCCTGCCGGGATATCCGCTTTATGACAGAATGCATGCATCGGACTAGTGCCTCCGCTGGATACTTTCAGAGCCACCGGATGGTTGTACAGCTTTTCCAGGCCATTGATAATAGCTTTGGTAAAAGGAGCCTCCAGGTTAGAACGGAAGGCCGGCTCTCCGGAACCCTTGATCAGCTCCACATCCGTAAATCCGTGTCTGTCCAGATGGGCTCTGACCAGATCAAAAATATGGTCGGGGTCCATACCAGGTACAAGGCGAAAATCAATCTTTACGCTGGCCTCGGAAGGCAGCACCGTCTTTGAGCCGTCTCCCTGGAAACCGGAGGTAAAGCCGCAGATATTGCAGGTAGGCCGGAAATACAGGTCATATAACAGCTTCTTCTTGTCTGTCTCGCCACCGATAAAGGCACCTACTCCCAGGTACTCCCTTATCCCTTCGGGATTGAAGGGGTCTGCATCAAGGTAACTCAGATCTGTTTCCGACGGAGGAATGATATCGTCATAAAAACCGTCGATTAAAATCTCACCTTTCTCATTTTTCATGGAAGCCAGGGCATGAATCAGCCGCCAGGCCGGATTCGGCGCAATAGCCGCATACATAGAGTGTGCGTCCCTGGGCGCGGTTTTCACTTTCATGTATACATAGAGGAGACCTTTGACACCCATAGTCACCTCGCAGGGGCCGTCCTTCTCCTTCTCGCCGCCCTCCCACACATAACCGTCGCACTGAATCAGGTCAGGATGTGCGTCCGCGAATGCCCGGAGATTGGGGGAACCGATCTCCTCCTCACCCTCAAACACAAATTTGACATGGCAGGGCAGTGTACCGCAGGCTTTTTTCCATGCGTCCACGGCACAGATCCGGGTCATCAGTCCGTCTTTATTGTCCGCCACGCCGCGGGCATAGATTACGCCGTCCCTGATTTCAGCGGCAAAGGGGTCTGACTCCCACTGGTCGATGGGGTCCACCGGCTGCACATCATAATGGTCATAGCAGCCGTACACCCGGTCGCTTTCCCCTTCCAATTCCGCATAAATCACCGGATTGCCATCCGTGGGGATCAGCTCCGGCTCCACGCCGATTTTTCGTATCTGCTCTCGCACTAGCTCTATGGTCTCCGGTATACCCTCACCGGTCCCGGCCAGACTGGGCTGCCGGCACAGCCTGCACAGTTCTTCAATGTATTCTTCCCGGTGCGCATCTATATAATCCAATACTTTTTGTAATCTCTCTGTCATTTCCATACCCCTTACTTTGTTTGAAAATACTAACTTTGAAAGTACTAATATTTTCCGTCATTTTTAAATTCCACTGCCGTTCTCCCATCGCTGCAAGCACTCAATGTCTGTCCTCTAGCCGCTTACTATTTTGCAGCTCCCCTGACTCCGGAAGAATTTCCTGCCGGCGGGCTGCCAGATAGCTCCACACCCCTGCCCCTATCACCAGACATCCGCCCACGGCCGCGGCCGCCGTCACCCGTTCGCCCAGGAACAGCCGGCCGAACAACATGGAAAAAAGGATGCCGGAATATCCATATATATTAATCTCTCCCACCAGCGCCCGCTCATAGGCCCACATCTGCATCAGCTGTCCCAGTCCTCCAAAAAGGCCGATTCCGGCCAGACAAATCCACTGCCTGCCATCGGGCACCGTAAAATCTGTCAAAAGAAACGGAGCAGACATCAGCAGGCTCACCGCTGAAAAATGAATGGCCACAGTCAGCGCATGCACCTTGTTTTTCAGCATTCCCAGGCAGACAGACGCCAATGCACTGAACAGAGAGGACAGCGCCGCCATCGTGAACGTAAAGCCATCCCCGCTTAAACCACCGCCAGGAGCCGCCGTCAGAATGCCGCCTCCTATGGCCAGAAGCACTGCCAGATACTGCTCCCGGCCCACTCGCTCTCTTAAGACCACCGCCGCCAGAATTACCACCAGAAACCCGGAAGTACGGCCTATAATCATCAGGCTTCCCTGATCCCCGGTCTTCGCCGCTATAAACAGGAATACCACATTCAGGCAGCCGCACACAGACCAGGCCCACAAGAGAGGCTGCTGCCGCCGGGTCCCCAGAACCGAAATCCCCTTTCTCCAAACCAGGGCATACAGTGCCAGACACATCACATTGCGGAAAAATACCTGCTCCATGGCCGGAATCTTTGCACATAGGCTGGAACTCAGCTGCATGGCCGAGAAGCAGGCGGCACTGGCCATCATCAGAACAATCGCTTCCTTTTTTGTTTTTTTATCCATCGCTGTCCTCACGATGATCTATGCATCAGCTCTTTTGTAGCCAGATACAGCTCCCTGTATATCTCTGCCATTTCAGTATATTTTTCATGGGCCTCCGGATCGGGATGGTACACGCAGCCAGGCTTAATTTGCCGCTTCAACTCGCTAAAGTTTTTAAGGCTGCCTGTCCCAATCGCCGTCATCAGCGCGTCTCCATAGCTGGCTCCCACGGTAATAGCCGGCACGTAAACTGGTCTGCCAATAATATCTGCCACAATCTGCATCCACGGTCCGTTTTTCGTCCCTCCGCCCACGGCGGTAATATGAGTCACAGGCAGTCCCACCGCTTCCATCAGCTCCACGTTCTGGTTCAGGGAAAAACCCACGCCCTCCAAAGCCGCCCGGTAAATATGCCTCCGGTCATGCTCCATGGTCAGACCGAACAGCACACCCTTCGCTTTCGGATCGTTAATCGGCATCCGCTCTCCCGCCAGATAGGGCAGACAAATCAGTCCTTTGCTGCTGTCTGGCAACGTCTCTGTCATCGCGCCGTAAGCGTCAGGCCCACCCTGCTCCTGTGCATTCAGCAGATCTTCGTAGAAACAGTCTCGCACCCAACGGGTCAGTGTGCCGGCCGCATTGGTGCCTCCCGATACGCTGTAGGTTCCCGGCACTGTAAAATTACCGCCATGTACCCTTGTGTCCGTCACCGGTCGGTCGGCGCAGTAGTAGAAAAACAGCGACGATCCGAACTGAAACATCACCTCGCCCGGTTCCACGATTCCCACACTGACAGCCTCCGATGTCGAATCCCCCGTTCCGACGATTACCGGAGTTCCTTCCAGAAGGCCGGTCTCCTGAGCCGCCTGCGCCGTAACAGTTCCGGCCAGCTCCGTTACCTCCCGACACTGACACAGTTGGTCAGGCCGGCAGTAAAGGCTGCATTCTTCTTCATCTACGGAACCATCCTCCCGGTACAGTGGCCGAAAAGCTGCCTTCCCAAGAAACTGGTCGATCACATAATTTCCGGTCAGCTTCGCTGTAATATAAGAGGAGCCGGTTAGAAATTTAAAGGTCTTTTCATATACCTCCGGTTCCTTACGGCGAACCCACAAAATTTTGCAGGCCACATCATCGGAACAGAGAGGATGTCCAAACCGTTCCAGTACGCCTGTCTCGCCATAATGCGCCGTCAGCCATTCCATTTCTTCAGTGCATCTGGCGTCTATGCCATACAGAATCGCCTTCCGCAGCGGCCTGCATGCTTCATCCACCGGCAGACAGTCACAGCCCAGCACACTGGCCCCTACGCCGATGATCTGCTCCGGGCCGATTCCCTGCTTTTCCATCAGTCCACGAGATACCTGGCAGAAATCATGCCACCAGACGGCCTCGGCATCGTGCTCAAAGTAACCGGGCGCAGGATTCTCCATCACATGCTTTACCGCGCAGGTGCATGCCACCTGATAATGCTCGTCCACCAGCACACCTTTTGTCTCAAAGCTTCCGATATCGATTCCTAGATAATATCGCGCCATTTTCTTTCTCTCACTTTTCACTTCGTATGCTCCCGTTATCCCGCTGTGTCCGATTTGTGAAATCCCGAAGACACATCTGCTCCGTCCTTTCCTGCTACAGCGTCTCCCGGAATGCTTTCACCACCTTCATAAATTCTACGACCCGCTCAGGATCTACATTATTTTCAAATTTGCCGTCCTTCTTGAAAGTGGTGCCCACGCACGCGCCGTCGGAACTGCTAAGCTTCTCTACGGCGGTCTGTGCATTACAGCCAGTGTTGCAGAATACGGGTGTGTCGCCTGCCACAGACCGCACCAGCGCAATGGCGTCCGTGCTGGTCTCGCTTCCCGCAGAGGCGCCAGATACACACAAACCGTCCGGCGAACAGTGGAACAGAATCGATTTGGTAATCACCCGGATATCCCGCTCTACCAAATAGGCATCGGATTCCGGATTTACCTTATATAACATTTTCAGATGATCCAGTCCCAGCGCTTTTTTCCTGCGAACCACAGCGGCCACATCAGTGTTCACCACGCCATTTTCTCCCATATAGGCGCCGGTAAACGCACTGCGAATAAAAGAAGCGCCGGTGGAGGCCGCCAGCTCCAGGCTGGCCATCGGATTTAATACCACATTCACGCCAAATGGAATCCTGATGAATTCCTTTAATCTGCCCACCAGATAGCCCATGGCGCCGATGGTGACTGGATCTGCATTGATCTGATAGGGCAGCGAAAACTCATTGGCGATCAGAACGCCGTCCACGCCGCCATCCTGCAGCCCGTTCAGGTCCTCCAGCGCCTGACGGTATACCCCCTCCATATCGCCGCCGTACAACGGATCACCAGGCAGCGCCTGCAGATGCAGCAGCGCAATAATCGGTTTTTCTACACCGAACATTTCTTTTGTCCATGTCATATTCATTTCCCCCATTTTCATTGATAAATTCTTAAAAATTGTTTTTCCGGATTTGGACCATTTTTGTCAATTCTGCCAGTTATATCCTCTTGTCATCTTATAATGTATTATAACGTTATATCATTATAATATATTTTATCACATAATATGTCAATAGTTTTTGATTATTTTCTACAAATTTCTAAATATTCTTGACAAGTTTTATTTTTTTCACTATCTTATATTGTATTAATACGTCTTATTTGAATTGTTATTCCGACAATTTTTTTAGAACAATGAAATCGGGGAAGGAAAACAGAAAAGAGATGAAACTGAACGAAGAGGACATTCTGCCGCTGTACAAACAGCTGAGCGAAACCATCGGAAATGATATTTTATCCGGAGAGTATCCGGAGGGAAGCCGGCTGCCTTCTGAAGCAGAGCTGAGTAAATACTATCAGGTAAGCCGCATCACGGTCCGGGCCGCCTTAAAGGAGCTGGCCGAGGCAGACCTGGTCGTCAGGAAACAGGGAAAAGGCACATTTGTCGGAAAGAAAAAGCTATCCCGTGACCTGTCCACCGCCAACAGCTTCACGCAGGCCTGCTTAGAGATGAACCGCATCCCCGGCGCCCGGCTGATTTCCTCTAGCTTAGAGCCGGCCACAGAAGCCGACTGCGAATTTTTCCGTCTCCCTTACGACGCGCAGCTTGTCTGTCTGCGCCGTCTCCGCTATGCCAGCGGCATTCCCATGTCAGTGGAGGAGGACCGGTTTCCGATCCGGTATTCTTTCCTGCTGAATGAAGATATGAACAATATTTCACTGCTGGACCTGCTGCGCGAAAAATACAATATCACTTTTCACGATATCCACAGGACCATCGAAGTCGTATATGCGCCAGGCCATATCGCCAAACTGCTGAATTGCAGCACAAGAACACCTATGATGTATATTGTCAGTACCGGTTTGGAGACTATGAGCAATATGCCGGGACAGCGGTCATTACAGTACATTATCGGGGAGAATTTTAAGCTTACAATTTAGAGCTGCGTATGGGTGCAGACCGCTGAAAAAGCATCATTTTCGGAATCAAATTTCCAAAACAGGCCCCCCATTACTTGTCAGAATAAAAAAGTAATGCTATAATAGTGAATTGGTACATACATTACGACAGGAGGAAAAAGTCATGCCACTCATTGCCAAGATATTGCTCGTCATTCTAATCGTCCTGGCCGTTATTTTTGTCATCCTGATGTTTGTGGGCAGAAAGCTGCAGAAACGCCAGGTGGAACAACAGGCTCTGATGGAGCAGATGGCCCAGACGGTTTCTATGCTGATCATAGACAAGAAAAAGATGAAGTTAAAAGACGCAGGGCTTCCAAAACAGGTGTATGAACAGACGCCCAAATATCTGCGGGGAACCAAAGCTCCCGTGGTAAAAGCAAAGATCGGCCCCAAAATTATGACCCTGTTATGCGACCAGGCGGTATTCGAAATACTTCCCATAAAAACAGAAGTAAAAGCCGTGGTCAGCGGCCTGTACATCACCAGCGTGAAAAACATCCGCGGCTCCGTGGTACAGAAACCAAAAAAGAAAAAGTTCTTGGATCGTTTCAGAAAACAGAAAGCATAAAAAATATGTCCGCTCTCTCTTTTAAGCAACAGAGACGGACATATTTTTATTTCTTAGGCAGCATCCAGGCTGACAGCCAAATCTCCTCTATCCTTTTGTCCGGCCGACCGCTTCCACACGGATCAGGTTATGGGCCACATACTCATAGTTCACTTCCATCGCATAAATGGCCGAAAAACGGATACTCTCCTCTGTGATCTCACAGGTTAGCTCCTCCACCTTCGTCCCCACGGAAATCTGCCCATATGGCGTCGTATAGACAAACTGGTAGCTTTTTCCCTGCTCCAGATTGATCTGCGCGTTGATCACCCCTTTTTTGGTGATCCGCACCCGTTTTCCACCATCCATGATTTTAATCGTATTTCTGGTCGGCTCATCGAAGCCTTCCAGCATTTCTTTATAATAAATATAATGATTTCCATTTTTCCGATGGTAAATTCCCGTCGTCACGACTTCCATCTCGTCGGCGTCCTCCCCGTCATACTGGCGGCCCAACACCCGTACTATAATCTCTTTTTCCATACCATCCTCTATCTGCTTGATTCATTTTATCGCTGAAATGCCATCCCAATCAGCTTATTCACCAGCTGAAAAACGGACAACCCCTTATGCTCCCACAGCATGGGATACATGCTGATCGACGTAAAGCCTGGGATCGTGTTGGCCTCATTGAACACCACCTCTCCCTGCTCCGTCACAAAAAAGTCAAGGCGGGCCATCCCGAAGCCGTCCAGCCGTCTGTAAATCCGAACTGCGGCCTCCCGAACCCGGTTCGCAGCATCGTTCGGAAGCTGGGGGTCCAGAACCGTCCGGGATTCCTCACTCTCATATTTTGCCTCGTAATCGTAAAATTCCGCCCCGGCCAGTATTTCGCCAACGCCGGCCGCCTTCGCCTCCTCAGCACCCAATACGGCACACTCCACCTCATGGCCGACAATAGTTTCCTCCACCAAAATTTTTCGGTCATGCTCCGCCGCCAGCAAAAGAGCCGTTTCCAGTTGTTTTTGATCAGACGCCTTTGACACGCCCCTGGACGAGCCGGAACAGGCTGGCTTCACAAATACCGGATAAGCCAATCTGCCCTCGATTCGCCTGATCACGGATTCTATGGCATTCTGCCCCGATAATTCGTTTTTATACACCAGCTCATAATCTGCCTGCCGGATTCCCAGTGTGCTGACCAAAATCTTCGTGTACAGTTTATCCATAGTAACTGCCGATGCCAGCACGCCGCAGCCCACATAGGGAATCTCTGCCAGCTCCAAAAGCCCCTGGACCGTTCCGTCCTCCCCTCTGGCCCCGTGAAGCACAGGAAATACCACGTCCAACGGAAAAAGCTGCACCCTGCCATCCTCTAAAAGAAGCACACCTTTATGTCCGGCATCCGGCGAAAGGATCGCCCTTGTCGTTCCCCCCACCCAGCTGCCCGACTGAATCTCCTCTATGGAATTCGTCTTCAGCCATCTTCCGTCCCGGGTAATGCCAATCAGCAGCAAATCATACTGCTCCCGGTCTATGTTCTGTATAATGGTTACGGCGGAAAGACAAGAAATTTCATGCTCCGTCGACTGTCCGCCAAATAATACCGCTACCGTCTTTTTCTTCATATCTTTTCTTTTCCTCTCCAATCATTGCGGAATTATTCTTATTTTACCTTTATTCATGTAAATGTTCAACCAGTTTTACCCGGCGCCCTTACTATTTTTATTCATTGCCTTGCAATATTATTTCCTGTCATCTATAATAATGAGATGATACTACAGACAAAACGTTTTATCAATTGCAGCGAACCTTCGATTTAGAAAGAGGAAAAAATGTCTGACGAAACCATCCATCAAACAAATTCTGACAACGCCGTTTATCAAAAATTTTCTAGGCTTGTCGTCAGCCCTGACGCCATTGCTCACAATATCGGCGTGATTCGCTCTATTACCAACCGAACCATCATCGCCGTCGTGAAAGAAAACGGTTATGGCATGGGATTGTGGAATGAATACAATATTTTAAAAGCGCTGGACATTCACTTTTACGCGGTCACAAATACCCGGGAAGCCCTCTCTCTGCGCAGGTTCGGTTGCACCGAGCCCATTTTACTGATGTCGCCTGTAGCGGAATATGAGGATTGCCTGGAGCTGGCAAAGCAAACAATTACCTTTTCCCTGGAGGCCGAATGGCAGATTCCCCTTCTGGAACGTGTATATAAGGAAACCGGCATTATGCCGAAAGTCCATATAAAAATCGAAACCGGCATGGGGCGTTACGGGTTCCTCTGGAACCGGATGCCGGAACTGAAACCACTGACCACCTTCCTGTCGGTGGAAGGCTGTTTCACCCATTTAGCCGGCAGACCAAAAAAGTACCGACAGCAGGCAGAACAGCAGCGGCAGCGGTTTTTGACCGGCGTATCTGCCTTGGAAGCCATGGGAATCCCGTCGGACCTTAAGCATATCGCAAATTCCTCCGCTGTCATGACCGTGGGAGACTTGGACATGGACGCCGTCAGAGTGGGTTCCGCTCTGCTGGGAAAAACCACTGTTTACGGAAAACAGGCACTGGGAAATGCTCCTTTGAAAAGTGCTGTTTGGCTGGAAGCGCCGATCTATGAGATCCGTTCCTTCCGAAAAGGAGATACGATCGGCTACCAGAGTCATTTGACGTTGAAAAGAGACAGCCGCCTGGCATTGGTACGCATTGGCCACACCGACGGTATTTACCTGGGCTATGGGGATTTTCCGGAATATTTCATCCATGGTCTGCTTCATCTGCTGTCTTTAAAGCTGCGGCCAGGCCATCACCGAAAGACGGTATCTGTCAATGGAAAGCATGCGCCGCTGGCCGGTTTGCTGGGCGTCGCCCATATGATGATCGACGTTACCGATATTCCCTGCCAGACCGGCGATCTGGTAACACTGCAGGTGAATCCATTGCTAATTCATCCGGCGGTACCAAAGATTATTTTGCCCGATACAGGACAGGCCGCACGGTAAGCCCTTTTTCCATCGGCCGTACTGATCAAATCAAAAATTTTAACCACAGCTATATATACTCACAAGCATACGAATTTGCCAAATCATTCGCAATTCTCGCTGAAATAATGAGAATTGATCGGCAAATCATTGCAAAGTATTCAGGAAAATGTGCTGACAACACGCTTTAACGGATTCGGCTCACAGGCATAACATTACTCAAAGGAGTCTAAAATAGAATGTACACATATGAATTTATCGGTTCCGAAAATCACGAAGAATTTGAAGCATTTGTGCGGCGGCACCCGAAGGGGCATCTGCAGCAGAGCTGGGAATGGAGCCGGCAGAAATCCTACTGGCTGTTCCAAGGGATTGTCGTACGGGATGAGAGCAAAGAAATCAAAGGCGCCATGTCCGTGCTGATCCGCCGCATTCCACTGACGCCCTGGACGCTGATGTATGCTGCCAGAGGTCCCGTCTGCGATATCCATGACAAAGAAATGCTGGCCTGCCTGCTGGAAGGCGCCAAGGTACTGGCAAAAAAACACCACTCTTATGTATTGAAGCTGGACCCGGACATTACCTTTGACGAAACTGAATTTATGGAACATATGAAGGCATTGGGCTTCGTACTTGCCCCCAAAGCGCCGAACTTTGAAAATATCCAGCCTCAGTATGTGATGCGCCTTGATATCAAGGGAAAAACCGAAGATGAGGTCATGGCCATGTTCAAACCCAAAACCCGCTACAATATCCGGGTGGCCATCAAGAAGGGCGTGGAGGTGAAAATCTGCGGTAAAGAAGCCGTGGATGATTTTTACCGGATTATGATCGAAACCGGCGCCAGGGACCAGTTTATGATTCGTCCCGCCCAGTATTTCTCCAATATGCTGGACAACCTGGGAGAAGACGTACGTCTGTATATGGCTTACCACGAGGGCGAAGCCATCGCCGGGACCATCTGCGCCAAATTCGGAGACAAGGTATGGTACCTGTACGGCGCCTCCTCCAACACCCACAGAAACCTAATGCCCAACTACCTGCTTCAATGGCAGATGATCCGCTGGGCTGTGGAAAGCGGCTGCAAAATGTATGACTTTAAAGGAATCTCCGGCGATCTTTCTGAGGACAATCATCTGTATGGTTTATACCGGTTTAAGAGCGGGTTTAATGCCACATTTACTGAATTTGTAGGCGAATATCGATATATTTTCCACCCGCTGGCTTTCAGATTTGTGGAGAAAATGCTGCCGGTGGCGAGGGATTTTGTGAGTAAATTTAGAAAGTAAGAAAGTTTACCGGAATTCCTGGCTGATCATTTTCACAGAGGCCCCCATACTGCATTTCAATATTAGAGTAAATGAAATGGGGTCCTCGCATCTGGCTGTGACTAATTCTGTTACCGACACCGTTACTGACTCTGTGACTGACGCCGTCACTGATGCTGTCACTAACGCTGTTATCTCTTCTGCTATCAATGCTTTTTTTGTTCGCTTCATTTTCTATTTCATCCTTCATCAATTCTATCAACGCCTCACACATACCATCTTTCACCTCCTCAAATTTTTCTGCATTTGCTTTCACGATGATATTCATTACCGACTGATACAGTGACTCGTTTCTATGTTTCCCATATTCCCTGACGCGATCAGTGATGCATCGCGGAATATAAAAATGAATAAAAAATTGGGAGAATCTGTTTTTATATTATTTGTTTATCACGAAGTCGAAAATATGATTAGATGATTTTTGCAAATTAATCGGACAGAAATCCCAAAAAGAAAAAGTAAGTATAACTCTTTTTTTTCAGGCAATACTTTGATTAAAAGAAGCTATTGACTACAAAAAAGGAGTTTTCTTATGAATCATTCTATAAAAAAATTATCTCGCCGTTTTTCGGCACCAATCAATACATTCCTTTTACATAACAAAATCCATCTTACCGCCCTGGCGCTTATTTGTTCTATCCTGGCCGCCCTCACTGCCGCCTGGCTCCGCATCGACCGCTCCGCCGCCGCCTGCCAGACTGCCATCGCCGGCAAAATCCTGCGGCTCCATGTCCTGGCCAACAGCGACAGTCCGGAGGACCAGGCGCTGAAACTGACCGTACGGGACGGCATTCTTTCCTATATGGACGCGAATGCGCCGGATTTTAACGATGTCCGCGAAGCCAAAGCCTGGACTTCCCTCCATATGGAAGACCTTCAGGAAACTGCTGAGAAAATCCTTCTGTCCCAAGGCTGCGGTGACACTGTCTCTCTGGAACTTGCCGTCTGCTACTTCCCCGTAAAAACCTACGGCGATCTTACCTTTCCCGCAGGAGATTACGAAGCGTTACGGGTAAAAATCGGCGAGGCCAAAGGGCAGAACTGGTGGTGCGTCATGTATCCGCCCTTGTGCTTCACGGACGCTACCTGCTGTGAATTTCCGCAGGAATCCCGGGAAATTTTGGAACGGCAGCTGACGGAAACGGAATACCTGAGCCTGCGAAAAGGAACTTTGGAAAATATCAGCAACAACAATATAACAGAGAGCAGGAAAAATACGGAAAACACCGCAGACATGGAAAACGAAGAGGATAACGAAAACACCCGAACGGTTAAAATCAAATTCAAACTATTGGAATTGCTGGAAAATCACTGATTCCCCATCGGATTCAGCCTGTCTCGCTATTGCATATAGTGCGCTGAAATACAATAATATTATAAAAGGCCGGTTCCCCCGGCCTTTCCATCTCTTCTCTCTATTCCTTCTCCTTAATCTTCCTCCCCACCTGGATCTCCTGATTATTGATATGCCGGCGCATTACAAGCACTGCCGTCTGGCTGTCCCGCTCCCTGAGCGCGTCGATAATCTCCTGATGTTCCCGGATCAGCATACTGCGCCGCTCCTTGATCTTGATATGCTCGATCCGGTAGCGGTACATCTGCTCCCGCAGTTGATTCAACAAAAGAATCAGCTTATCATTGTCCGTAGAATAATAGATAATATCGTGAAATGCCTCGTCACTTTTCGCGATCTCCGTGATATCTTCCCCTTCGGCCACCTGGGCAAACTTTACATTTGACGTTCGCAGCTGCTCGAACTGTTCCCAGGACATCCGCTCGCAGGCCAGACGCACGCTCAGCTCCTCCAGAGCGCACCGCACCTCCAGCACGTCCCGCAGGCTTTTTTCGGAGATGGCGGCCACCGCCGCGCCTTTCCGGGGCGTCATGTTGACCAGGCCCTCCAGCTCCAGCATACGGATCGCCTCCCGCACCGGCGTTCTGCTGACCCCCAACTGCTGAGAAAGCTGAATTTCCATCAGCCGCTCTCCCGGTTTAATATTCCCCCTTAAAATCGCCTCCCGCAGTGTCTGAAAAACCACATCCCTGAGCGGAAGATACTTATCAGTTGCTAATTTGAGATCTTCCATAACATATCCCCCTTATCATGGAGAAAAAAGCCCTGTTAAGTACATCTGCTTTGCCAATCCGCTTTTTTCTAACGCTCTCAAAGCTTCTCTGGCTTTCTTTTCCTCTCTGAACAGCCCGAACACGGTAGGGCCGCTGCCGCTCATCAAAGCGCCGTCGGCGCCGTGAGCCGTAAGCAGCTCCTTGATCTCTCCGATGACCGGATGCCGTTCCTGTGTTACCGTTTCCAATACATTTCCAAGCCTTCTCACCACCCCCTCATAGCTTCCTTCCTGAATCGCCTCTATCATTCCGTCGATATCCGGATGCTCCTTGATCCCTGCCGCATCCAGATGACCATACACATATTTCGTGGAAACGCTGATACCCGGCTTGGCGATAATCACTTTGCAGGCCGGCGCCGCCGGCAGTCTGGTAAGCACCTCGCCGATGCCTTCGGACAATGCCGTCCCCCGCATCAGACAGTAGGGCACGTCCGCCCCGATCCTTACGCCCCGCTCCATCAGCTCTTTCTGGCTAAGCCCCAGCCGGAACATCCGGTTCACCCCATACAGGACCGTCGCCGCGTCCGCGCTGCCGCCGGCCATGCCGGCCGCCACGGGAATATACTTTTGCAGATGAATGTCCAGCCCCTCCTTAACCTGAAATTCCTCCATCAGCATCTGTGCCGCCTTATATACCAGGTTGTTTTCGTTCACCGGGAGGAAATACAGATTGGTGGTGACATGGATACCCGGCGTATGGCCGCGCTTTAAGCTGATCCGATCATAGACGCCCACGGTCTGCATGATCATCCGCACCTCATGGTAGCCGTCCTCTCGCTTTCTCACCACATCCAGGCCCAGATTAATTTTTCCCATTGCTTTCAAATATAATTGTTCCATATCTGCCCTGTTTTTCTTTTACCTTCTGAACACCCACACCAGTCGTTTCAGATACCCCTGCTCCTGATAGGTCAACTGTCCCGGGTACAGCCTCCATTTCCAGTTATTTCCTGTCGTCGAGGGCTCGTTGGTTCGGGCCTCATTGCCCAGATGCAGAACATCCTGTACCTGGAAAATCGCCACACTGGCCACGCTCTGATAGGCGGTGCGGAAAATCCGGTCGATCATCCGGTCCGGTTCCTTGATGCCCATATACTCCATGGCGTATTCCACTTCCCAGCCGGACTTTCCGCGGAAATGCCCGGCCAGCGTCTCATTGTCATGAGTTCCGCCGTAAACGATGGAATTTGGCGTGTAATTGTGAGGCAGATGAGGGTTGGTATTGTCGCCGCCATAGGCAAACTCGATGATCTTCATGCCCGGCAGGCCCTCCTCCTCCATCAGCTCCACCACCTCCGGAATCACGATACCCAGATCCTCGGCGATAATTTTGGTACGGCCGGCTTCTTCCTTTAACGCCTTAATCAGCTTCTTCCCCGGGCCCCATACCCACTCGCCCTCCTTAGCGTTTGACGCCCCGTAAGGAATGGTATAATACCGCACAACCCCGATAAAATGATCGATGCGCAGGCAGTCGTACAGCTTTGCCGACGCCTTCATCCGCTCTCTCCACCAGAGAAAATCCGTCTCCTCGATGGCATCCCAGTCATACAGCGGATTGCCCCAGAGCTGGCCGTCATCGGAAAAGGCGTCGGGCGGCACGCCGGCCACCTTGGTAGGCGTCAGCGTCTCGTCTAACTGGAAATATTCCGGATGCTCCCATATATCCGCGCTGTCCGGCGCCACATAGATCGGAATGTCACCGATGATTTCCACATTTTTTTCATTGGCATAAACCTTTAATTTTTCCCACTGGCGGAAAAACTGATACTGACAGAATTTGTGGTACTCCACATTTTCTTTCAGCAGCTCGCCGTACCTCTTTAACGCCTCCGGCTTCCTGAATTTCAGTCCTTCCTCCCACTTATGCCAAGCCTGATAATTGAAATGCTCCTTACAGGCCATAAACAGCGCATAGCCTTCCAGCCAGAAGCTGTTTTCCTCGCAGAAACGCTTGTATTCTTCGGTTTCTTTGTGGCGGCTCCGGCCAAAGGCCAGCTTCAATACCTGAGGACGGTTCTGAAACAGCAGATCATAGGATACATAGGAAGGATGATCTCCCCAGGACAAGCGGTTGATTTCATCCCAGTTCAGCAGTCCTTCCTGAACCAGCATCTCCAGATCGATAAAATAAGGATTGCCCGCAAATGCGGAATATGACTGGTAGGGACTATCCCCATATGTAGTGGGGCCTGCAGGCAGTACCTGCCAGTATTTCTGATCCGCTCCGCTTAAAAAGTCGACAAATTCATATGCGCATTTTCCCAGAGTGCCCACGCCGAATGGGGCGGGCAGCGCATAAATCGGAAGCAGCAGCCCCGCTCCCCGCTGCAAAGTTGTGTTACTCATTTATATTGTTACCTCCTAATTGAGTTCCGCTACAGTCCTCCTGAGCCCCTTGCACCTGGAAGAATTTCTGGCCGCAGACGCGTCCATAAATCCTTCAGGGGCTCATACGGACTTCCGTTGTTCAAAATTGAGTTCCGCTAAACCTTTACCGCTTTCCCAAATATCAGGAACCCGGTCAGAAACATCACCGCCAGGACGGCCACCCCCGCATTTGGGCTGCCGGTGATCTGTGCGAACAAACCTACCAGCGCGGTTCCCAGAAAGGAAGCGCCCTTGCCGCATATATCAAATATCCCGAAATATTCGCCGGATTTCTCCGCCGGGATAATCTTTGCAAAATAGGATCTGGACAATGCCTGGATGCCGCCCTGAAACATACCCACAAAGACTGCCAGCACCCAGAACTCCCACTGCTGATCCAGCTGAATGGCGAACAGGGCGATGGCCGTGTAAGCCAGAATACAGAACCGGATCAGCTTATCATTCTCATACCGTCTCGCCGCCCAGCCGAAAATCAGGGCAAAGGGAAAGGCGACCAGCTGAGTCACCAGAAGCGCCAGCAAAAGACCGGTGCTGTCCATCCCCAGCGCCTCCCCATAAGCGGTAGCCATATCGATAATCGTATAAACGCCGTCAATATAAAAGAAAAAGGCGACGAGAAACAAAAATACCCGTCTGTCTTTTTTCATATCCCTCAGTACATGCCCCAGCCTTACAAAGCTTTCCCGCACCGGATGGGAAAGCCGCTCCACACCGTGGGTCTGGCGGAAATGCCGCAGAAGGGGCAGAGTACACAGAAGCCACCAGGCCGCGTTGATCAGAAAAGCCCCTGCCATGGCCGCCGTCATGGAGATCCCAAGTCCTTCGCCGCCCAGCACTAAACCCAGGCTGACAATAAACGGAATACAGCTGCCGATATACCCCCATGCATACCCCTGGGAGGACACGCCGTCCATCCGATCCGGCTCCGTCACGTCCGACAGCATGGCATCATAGAAAATCAGGCTGGAAGAATACCCGATCTTCGCAACAATAAACACAACCAGAAACATCATCCACGACCGTGGAAAAGACAGGAACGCACACCCTGCAACACCCACCAGCATACTGATGGTAAAGATCGGTTTCTTATAACCCTTCGTATCAGAAATTGTTCCGAAAACCGGCCCGATCACAGCCACCAGCAAGGTGACGACGGAAGCCGCATAGCCCCAATAGGCCAGATATTCCACCTTGGACAGCCCGGCCTGCTCCGCCAGCGAATTAAAATAGATGGGCAGTATGGTGGCAATCAAAAGAACGAAAGCCGAATTCCCCACATCATAAAGAATCCAGGATAATTCCAATTTGGTCAATTTCTGCTTTTCCATCATCTCCCTGCACTCCACCTCCTGCCATCAGCCTGTTTCATGGGCTTTCTTTATCATAGTATGCACAGCTGCCCTTTATACGGACAGTGCGGCTGCGCATTTAAAAATTTCATTCAAAATCTTTATCAAATCGACTGTTCAAAGGCTTATCCGTCCAAATATTTTCATAATACTCCGTAATCAGTGCCGCCGTCTCTTCCACTGCGCCGTCAGATAATTCCAGCAGCCTGCGGCTTGACCGTGCGCACCGCGGATTTGGCGTAAGCGCCATCAGATGTCCCTGTATCTCATCATAATGTCCGGTCATCCCCATCACCCTGCGCAGCAGCTTCTGCCCCATAGGCGTAGAAGCGGACAGCAGCCTTTTAATCAGCCGCATATCTGTTAAACAGGTGCGGACAATTTTTTTGTCCATGGAAACGACATCGGCAGTCATGGATGCGGCGGCAGCCGCAAAAGCAGCCCTGCCATACAGCCTGGTTAGACAATCTACCGTATCTTCATCTACAGGAATAAATTTCCACACAGGAAACCGCAGCGGCTCTAATCCGTCCTTTTCCATCAGATATCGTTCAAACTCTGTCTCTATCGTATTATGGCTCTCCCCCGTGTCCCTGATCTGCTCATCCACATACCAGTGACAGGTGCTGTCCAGCATAAAATGGCAGACAGTTCCGATGGCACAGGCCATTTCCATCGAATCCTGCTCACTTTTCCTTAATATTTCCCGAAAACCGGAAAATAATTCGGAAGCCGGCGTCCGGTGAATCCGAAGTCCCAGCTCTGCTACGGGAGTCGACTTCCACGCTTTATAAAAAAAGAAGAAATCCGGCCCCTGCAGGCCGATTCCGAACTGACGCCTGTGCTTTTCCACAACTGCTTTTATCGGTTCCGGCAGCCGCTTTAACACCTGCCAGCCAAAACGTTCATGTGCATATACGGAAGGCATTTCTCTTCGTTCTCCTGTTTGATGTTCATCCCTGAATGACGCTCTTTTATCCTGCCTGCTTTCCGGCTTCCGCCTCCCGGATTTCTTCCGGTTCCTCTTCGTCGTACTTCATCAACTCCCGGAAATATTCCAGGGCCGCCTGCTGCCGTTTGGTCAGCCCGGTAGGAATCTTTACATGTATCCGCACATAATGGCTGCCCCGTCCGCCCATTTTGTAAGGTCGGATCAGTCCTTTATTTTTCAGACTGAAATTACTCTCCGCCTGGGTTCCCGGTTTGATGACGTAATGATATTTTCCCTCGATCGTATCCACGTCGATCTCCGTCCCCAGCACCAGATCCATATAATCCAGATAAATGTCAGTATACAGATGATATCCTCTGATCTGGAACCCTTTTTTCTCCTTCAGCAGAATAATAATTGTAACATCCGTATTCTCCAGCTTCTCCTTAATCTGATCATACGCCTCCTGCCCTTCGCAGATGATCTCATGAAGCGGGATCTTCTTATACTGATAAGCGCCCGACGGTATCTTCACCCTGCACTTTAACAATTCGTATCCCAGATCATGGGACAGCCGCATCAGATGGGTAATCTCCTTCTCCACCTCCATAAGCGTTTCCTCCAGCTCCAGATGGACGGGAATCCTGATCTCCCTGTGGAACGACCACTTGGGCCTGGGTTCCTCCCTGAAGCTGCTCTGAAAATGCCCGTAACGGCTCCACTCCTTGCGCAAAGCTTCATAGGCTTCAGATATTTCCTGAAATTTTTTCTTTATGTTCGGATCGTCCGGATTACTGTCCGGATGGTATTTTTTCGCAAGTTTGCGGTAGGCCGCCTTGATTTCCTCCGGCTCGGCATCCTCGCTGACCCCCAGTATTCTATGATAATTTTTCAAAATACCACCTCCGCGTTATGAGGATTTTATACTCAACTGTCATCATGTAATGTATTTTGTTTTTCTTCTTCCAAGTATAACAGGGAAAGCATTCATGGTCAAGGTGAAACATTGCGGCCCTTTCTTTACAAAACCCGCCGATGCGGTTATAATGTGGATAGGAAATTCATCAAAATTTTAAGGGCGAGGTGGGAGAATTCATGAGCGTTAATTATCATGCTTTTCAGTGCAGAGGTTTTTTATTTGACGAGTACGAAGCGCATAAAGAGCACTGGCTTGCGTTTTTTCAGAATTATGACCCCAGACGGGTCGTCCACATTCTGGGGCTTACGGCTGACGAAGACTATCTTTATCTGTCCTACTATCAGACGCCCTACCGGATGCGGCTTGTGGACGGCACGCTGGAAAAGAAGATCAACGGAGAATGGAGCAGCCGCCTGTATTTCAATGAAGCCATGGTCTGCTACCATCTGCTCCACTACGTCAAGGATACGCCCATGCTCACCGGTGCCTGGACGCCGAATACGGCGTTAGACGGCATCATCTCCCGCACGGAGCCTCAGCATGACCCGCTGTTTGCTCCTTTTGAAAAACGTTTTACCGGGAGAATCGCCCAGTTAGAGGCGCTCTGCAAAAGGCTGGGCGGCGTCAGGCAGGACAAAGGGGATCTGTGCTATGAATTTGAGGCATTTCCCCAGGTCCATCTACAGGTGCTGTTTTACGATGCGGACGAGGATTTCCCCGCCCAGGTAAAGGTGCTGGTAGACCGGCATGTGACCGACTATATTCATTTTGAAACCACCGGCTGCCTGATTTCTGACTTATTTGAGAAGATCGAACAGATGGATGACGCGGAAGCAAACAACGGGTAACGGCAGGGAGCGTTTTTCATTCGTTTACAAAAGCCAGATACTCCGGCGGAAAATCGCGGGAATACCTGGCTTTTCAAATGTCTGAATTTTCATCTGCGGCGCCGTATTCAAAACGCCTCTGAAAACGTTAATCATCAAGCTTTCCTGAAAATGAATACATCAGAAACTTAATTGATGTCGTACTAATGAATCGACACCGTATGGGTAACGAGAAACCGTTTCCCGTGCAATTCCTCAATTTCCAGAGAAATCTGGCAGGAGGAGGCTCCCACCGCAGTCATGGCGCCTTCCATATAAGCCTGCTTATAGGCATCCGCCTGATAATTCTGATACCATTCGTCTAACAGCGCCTCGCCCTCCAGCACATTATAAAAGGTGTAATCTCCCAGCCCGGTTCCGGTGATCTGATTATAACAGTCTCCATAATAGCTCTGCATATCTCCGAATACCCGGCTCTCATCCAGCCCAGTTTCCTCCAGCCGCTTAAAATCGCTGTCCAGATCCCGGTAAGCCTGCCCGTTGCAGGGCGGCAGATAAACGGACAGCTCCTGGCGCACATGGGTGTCGGCATAGTCGGCGTCGCTTTTATTGAAAAAAGCATAGCGGCTGCCCTCCACATCTCCCCAGGTCGGGTCCACATTGTAATATCCGTCGTCCAGCCGGACAATATTCCACGCATGATCCTCCCCGGCGTAGCCCGTACAATAGTAACAGGGAATACCCAGCTGTCTTAACAGGTACTGATAGGCTCTGGCATAGCCCGCGCATACGCTCTGGCCGTTGACCAGCGCGCTGTAGGCGCTCTGATTCATCTCCGAGCCCAGATCATAGGTAATGCCGTCGATCAGCGTATTGTATACATATTTTTCTTTTTCATAGGCATTCGGCAGGCCCTGGGCCTGGGCAATGATCTCGTTCGCCCTGGCGTCAAAGGCCGCTTTTGCATCATTTATATCCTGTGCCGTGCGATTAAAGGATAAATCCACTTCCACGCATGGACCGTTCTGGAGATATTTGCAGGTATAGGAGGAATCCAGCCAGAAAAGCTCCGGATGGTCATTGAACACGGCGGAAAATACGTTTTTCAGCTGTCCCGCATCCACTTCCGCCGCCGGCTTAAAGACAGAATTCAGCGCATTGGCATTGGCATAAAGCTGACGGTACAGCAGCTGTCCGGTGGCATCCAGCATGGAATAATAAGGATAGTACTCCGCGTCAAAGGTCAGTCCCTCTCCGGTGGGGCCGGTTCCCAGCTGACTCACCGCGTCCTGACTGACCTGGACGCTTTCTTCTTTCACCCGCTCATAGCCGTTCCGGCCCTCTACCTGGGCTGGTACCGCCGTCGCCGTTTCAGACCGTTTCGGCGGCTGGTAGCCGGTTCCGTCAGCCCCGGCTTCCTTCGACAGCAGCGCATCCGCATTTGACAGGCCGTCGTTTTGTGTTTCCCCGGCGGCAGTCACTCCACCGTCCGGTTCACCTGACCCAACGGATTGATCCGTTCCGCCTGACCCATCCGCATCCCCTTTCTGTCCTGTTCCGGAATCTGAAAGCTCTGACCGCTGCCCGTTTCCGTAACCGGCTTCCGTCTCCTCCTGCCCCCGGCGAAACAAACTGTTTGACGCTCCCACCATCTCCGGTTTGAACGCATACAGCGCCATCACGCCGCAGGAAAGCAAAAACAGGCCGAGTATCCCGTATAATATTTTTTTCATCGTTCTCTCTTTCTGACGAAACCGCCACATCGTTTCAAAATCGTTCCGGCCGAAGATTCATAAACAAACAGTACTTTCAAAAACTTCACAAAGTGAAATACCCGGCGGGAATAAATCTTACGTTCAGCTGACCATATCTACTTACAGTGCTGCTCATACAGCTCCTCTTTGAACCCTGTCAGCACAAAATCATCGCCCACCAGAATCGGCCGCTTTACCAGCATGCCGTCCGTTCCCAGAAGCTTTAGCTGTTCTTCCTCCGTCATGCCGGGAAGCTTATCCTTTAGCTGCATGGATTTATATAACATACCGCTGGTATTGAAAAATTTTTTCAGCTCCTGGCCGCTTTTTTCATACCACCCTTTTAATTCCTCTTTCGACGGATTTTCCGTCTTGATATCCCGCTCCTCATAGGCGATCTGATGAGCCTCCAGCCATTTTTTCGCTTTCTGGCATGTACTGCATTTTGGATAATGAACAAATAACATTTCGGAACCCTCCTGTTTTCTTCGAAATTTTTACTTTAACTTTTTCGTATCGTTCACTTTTTTAAGATTTTTTCAAATTTTTTGTAATATTTCTTCGATTTTTACGTTTATATATGCGTAACTGGGTGTTGTGCTAAAGCAATTTGAAGTTACTGTCGAGAGGGAAAGGCGGAACCGATGGCGAAACGGTTTCCGCCTTTTTCTCTTCATTTTTTCATTCGTCGACCTCAATAATATCATGCTCCGCACTCTTTCCGCCACTAAGCGCCGCCACGCACTCCACCCCCACCGTCATCGCGAACATGTCCACCGGCTGCACCTTCTCCAACGCAAACCCTTCCCGGCACAGATAATTCAGATCCCTGGCCAGCGTCGACGAATTGCAGGAGACATAGACCAGCCGTTTCGGATTCATCCTGACAATCGTATCCAGCAGGCTCTTGGCGCAGCCCTTCCGGGGCGGGTCGACTACGATCACATCAGCATAGGTTTTCTCCCTCTCATACCACTCCGGCAGCACCTCTTCTGCCTTTCCCACAAAAAACTCCGCATTCCCGATCTGGTTCAGCTTTGCGTTCTCCCTGGCATTCTCAATCGCCTGGGGCACAATCTCCACGCCGTATACCTTTTTCGCTTTCCTTGCCAGAAATAGAGAAATCGTGCCGATCCCGCAGTACAGGTCCCAGACCGTCTCCTGCCCCTTTAAGCCGGCAAACTCCAAAACCTTCCCATACAGCTTCTCTGTCTGCACCGGATTCACCTGAAAAAAAGACTGGGGAGAAATATGGAAGGAAATATCCCCGATCCGGTCCGTAATATAGCCAGGACCGCGCAGAATCATGGTCTTTTCTCCCAGGATCACATTCGTCCGCTCCATATTCACATTAAAACCGACGGTGGTCATCCCCTCCATCTCGAAAAGGGACCGCACCAGTCCGTCCGCCGCCGGTAATTTTCTTCCATTGATCACCAGGCATACCATCAGCTGCCCGGTAGCGGCGGCCCGGCGGATCAGGATATGGCGCACCAGCCCTTTATGGAGGGTCTCGTCATAAGGCCGGATTCCTTCCCGCCTCATATACTCCTTTACCAGCGCCAGAATCCGGTCATTTACCGGATGGCCGATATAACAGTGGGGCGTCTCGATCACCGAATGGGTCCGTCCTGCGTAAAATCCCATCCGGATATTCCCCTCCTTGTCCTGCGTCACCGGAAACTGCGCCTTATTCCGGTAATGAAAGGAGTCTTCCATGCCGATAACCGGCCGCACCTGCACATCCGTGAAACCGCCGATGCGTTCCAGATGACTTTTCACCTTATTCTCTTTGAATTTAAGCTGCGCCTCATAGGACATGGCCTGCAGCTGACAGCCGCCGCAGGGGACCGCCGCGGGACAGACCGGCACGACCCGGTCGGGGGAAGGCACCAGCAGCTTTACCAGACGAGCATAGCCGTAGCTTTTCTTCACCTTAATTATTTTGACCTCCGCCCGGTCCCCCACAATGGCATCTTTAATAAAGAGGGTATAGCCGTCTACTTTGCCAATACCCTCTCCGTTTTCACTCATATCTTCTATTACCGTCGTAACAATATCATTTTTCAAAAGATTGCTT
Organism: uncultured Lachnospiraceae bacterium; assembly: GCA_910588405.1. GTDB lineage: Bacteria > Bacillota > Clostridia > Lachnospirales > Lachnospiraceae > Paralachnospira_A. The sequence goes on from CAJUPT010000002.1 coordinate 75,362, forward strand.
TCCATTTTTCAACCCTTTATTCCCGCGAGCAACGAGCCAAGTGACCACGGCCCAGGCCGTCCTCTCGCCCTGACGGGCTCACCTTATGTTTACATGGGCATTTGGCGACTGCCGCGAGGGTGGAATACCCCCCGTAGCTTGCTGCGGGGTATTTCACTTCGACGTCCGCTTAATATTCGACTCAAACAGCCGGTTATACCCCAGCCATTCTCCATCCGCATGATTTCCTTCCAGATACTCTTTCATCGTCTCTAGCTTGGCATCCGTATTGTCGGCAAAGTTCAGTGCCATGGCCTCGATAATCGCCGGCAGCTTGGGGGAACCGTACTCATATTCCCCATGGTGGGCCAGGATGCAGTGTTTTAACTCCATCGCCAGCATCGGAGGGAAGTCGGGAATGTCTCGGATTTTCTCGTCCAGCATTTCCACGCCCATCACGATATGCCCCAGCAGCTGCCCCGCATCCGTGTAATCGTTTGCCGGAAAGGCGGACAGCTCCCGCACCTTCCCGATATCATGAAACAGCGCCGCGGCGATCAGCAGATCCCGGTTCAAAATCGGATAGCGGATCGTGTAATATTCACACAGCTTCGTCACACTGAGCGTATGCTCCAGCAGCCCGCCCACGAAGCCATGATGCACGCTTTTCGCGGCCGAATGAGACTGGAATGCCTGCGCGAAGGACTGATCCTCCACGAAAAAGGCGCGGGCCAGCGCTTTCAGATGCTCATTGCCGATTTTATTGATATAATCCAGCAGCTCCCGGTACATGCCGTCGATGGAGTACCGGGAAACCGGCAGAAAGTCCTTTGGCTCATACTCCCCCGGCCTGGCCACCCGGATACGCTTGATATTCAGCTGCAGAGCTCCTTGGTAGCAGGTCACATCAGCCTCAAGCCTGATATAGTCCATCGCCTCAAAATGATCGATTCCGCTGCTTAAATCCCACACCTTCCCGTCGATGGTCCCAGTCTTATCCTGTAAAACCAGCGAGTAATAGTTTTTCCCCGCTTTGGTTTTCGCCACCTGTTTTACTTTACAGAGATAAATATCCGACGTGTGCTCTCCTTCTCTTAACAGTTCAATAAATTTCACTGAAATTTCCTCTTTCTATGTTCTGATATTTTACGTACCGATTATCTAATTTTTAAATTTCCCTTTTTTAATGACGGAGGGCCGCTGCCCTACCTGCTTCTCAGCTGCACCGTAAATTCCAGCTCCCGTGCCTCGTCGATCCCTTTCCGCACCGCTGTCACTTTCACTTCGGACTCCGGCGCAAGCATAAGCAGCGTTTCATGGAGTTCCCGCATACTGGTAACAGGCGTGCCGTCCACCTCGGTAATCACGTCGCCGTTCTGAATCCCTGCCCGGTAAGCAGGACCGGACTGCAGGGTTTCCGTCACATACACCCCCACAGGCAAATCGTGGGTGTCGGCGATCTCAGCCGTTACCGCCTGTCCCTTCACGCCCATATAAGCCACTTCTTTGCCATTGCACAGGTTCTCAATGATTCCTTTGATATTGGAAATACCCACGGCGGATGTCATAGCGCCGTCTCTGCCGCCGTACTCGGCGGTAAAGACCGCAACCACTTCTCCGTCCAGATTCAGCAAAAATCCGCCCGACTGCTCCGGCAGCCCCAGATCGGTATCAATCACCCGCAAATCCATGTCGATCCCACCGGTATCAGTCCGGGTATAGACCACTGCGCCGACCGCCATCGAGCCCACCATGCCATAGGGATCACCGGCGGCAATCACCGGCGTTCCGGGACTTAGGGCATAGGAATTCCCCAGTGCCGCCGGCGTAATCAGCTCCAGATCCGAAGCTTTTAATGACGATACCGGCACATTCAGCACCGCCAGCCCGGTCAGGCTGTCCGCCCCCCGCACCTGGGCCTGAGCCTTCAAACCGTTGAAAAAAGTGACCTCCAGCTCGTCCGTATCCTGTACCTTGTCAAAACGGGTCAGAATCAGTACGTCCCGGCCGGACACCTGAGTGATAATTCCGGAGGTCTGGCCCTCATTCTCATATACATTATCAAACCAGTCTTCATTCTGACGCACGGAGGTGATGGTAACGAAGCCTCTCGACGCCTCCTTCCACACGCCCGTAGCCAGTGTGCTGAGCCGTTTATAATCGGACAGCTCCAGCTTCTTTTCATCCACGGCCGACTGAATCATCTCGCCCAGATCTTCCTCTGTCATCGTCTCTTCCGTCTGCGGCTCGGTCTCCTCCGCCGTCTGGGCCGGTTCTGTCTGCGTCTCATGGGGATCTGTGTCCTTGGGAATCACCACCGCTTCCCCCGTCTCCTCCGGATAAAGCCTCTGCTCCATCCTGTACCGGACCGACACAAAGGCGACGGCCGCGGCGGCGCCCATCACCACTGCCAGAATCAAAAGCGCAAGGAAGCGCAAAATCCGCTCTCTGAAGCGCACCGGTTTTTTTACAATCTTTTCTCTGATAAAAGGAGGGGGAACCGTCTGCCGCCCGCCTTTTTCCGTTCCTGTCTTTTGTGCTTCCTTAAGCCTTTTATCCTGCTCCGTCATAACCAGGGAATCCTCCTTCTGACACAAGACTCTCCTGACCAATATTATAGATGAAAACCAACGCCTTGTGAAGTGTTTCCCAGAAAAATAATATAGGAAAACCATAAACTTTAGTGTATAATACTGATGAAGGATGAAAAAATCCGGAAAAAACGTTCGGATCAGCCTGAACAGCGCCGCAAATACCCACACAGACAAACGCCGCGCTGAAAGGAACGTTTTGAAAAGCAATGTTTGAGACAATATTGAAACGCAACATTTGAAACAATTTTTAGAAGGAATATGCAAACGCAATGTCTGAAACAATTTTAGAAGCAATATACAAACATTGTTCGAAAGAGGAACACTATGAATGAAAAAGCATTAAAGACATTAGAATATGATAAAATCATCTCAAAACTGACAGAATATGCCCAGACGCCCCTGGGCACGCAGAAATGCCGGGAGCTTCTGCCGATGGACCGGATCGACGAGATCCGCGCAGCCCAGCAGGAAACCTCCGACGCCCAGAACCGGGTGCGTTTAAAAGGAAGTATTTCCTTTTCCGGCGCCAGAGATCTGCGGGCTTCCGTCAAACGGCTTCAGATCGGCAGCGCCTTAAATCTTACGGAGCTTTTGCATATCAGCTCCCTGTTAGACTGTGCCGCTCGGGCCAAAAACTATGGACGGCAGGAAAATGAGGAAAGCGAGGGCGACAGTCTTTCCCCTCTGTTTTCCGCCGTGGAGCCCTTAACGCCGCTGAACACGGAAATTAAACGCTGCATCATTTCAGAAGAGGAGGTCAGCGACGACGCCAGCCCGAAGCTCAGACAGATCCGGCGCTCCATGCGGCTGACCGGCGACAGAGTTCACACCCAGCTGAACAGTCTGGTAAACACCCACCGCGCCTATCTGCAGGATGCGGTCATCACCATGCGCAACGGCCGTTACTGCATCCCGGTAAAAGCCGAATACAAAAGCCAGGTCAGCGGCATGGTCCATGACCAGTCCTCCAGCGGCTCCACCTTTTTTATCGAGCCTATGGCCATCGTCAAGCTGAACAATGATCTGCGGGAGCTGGAGCTGGCGGAACAGAAAGAAATCGACGTAATTCTGGCAGGCTTAAGCCAGCAGGCGGCGGAATACGCTGACATGCTTCTTGAGAATATCGCCGTCTTATCCCAGCTGGACTTTATCTTTGCCAAGGCCGCCCTGTCACGGCAGTATAAGGGAACAGAGCCTTTGTTTAATGAAAACCGTTATGTGGAAATCAAGTCCGGCCGTCATCCGCTGCTTGATCCGACCAAGGTGGTTCCCGTCGATCTCACGATCGGCGGCAGTTTCGACCTGCTGATCGTCACCGGACCGAATACGGGCGGCAAAACCGTATCTTTAAAAACCCTGGGGCTGCTTCAGCTGATGGGGCAGGCGGGACTGCATATTCCCGCTTTCGAAGGCTCTAAGCTGGCCGTATTCCCGGAAATCTTCGCGGACATCGGCGATGAGCAGAGCATTGAACAGAGCCTCAGTACCTTCTCCTCCCATATGACCAATATTGTCAGAATCCTGGAACAGGCGGACTCAGATTCCCTGATCCTGTTCGACGAGCTGGGAGGGGGCACTGACCCGGTAGAGGGAGCGGCTCTCGCCATGTCGATCCTCACCTGGCTTCATCAAATGGGCATCCGCACCATGGCTACCACCCATTACAGCGAGCTGAAGGTATTCGCCCTGTCCACACCGGGCGTTGAAAATGCTTCCTGTGAATTTCAGGTGGAAACCCTGCAGCCGACCTACCGGCTTCTGATGGGCATTCCCGGCAAGAGCAACGCCTTTGCCATTTCAAGAAAGCTGGGACTGCCGGAGCATCTGATCGAGAACGCTTCCGCCTTTATCGGCAAGCAGGAAAAGGATTTCGAAGATGTGATCGCCGAGCTGGATGCTTCCCGGGAAGCACTGGCAAAGGAGCAGGAGGAGACCGCACGCTACCGGGAGGAAGCAAAGCGGCTGAAAGAGCGGCTGCAGACCAGGCAGGAGCAGTTTGACAAGCGCCGGGAGGAAATGCTCGGGAAGGCCCGGGAGGAAGCCATGCAGATTGTTCTGGAAGCAAAGGCCACAGCCGACCGCACCATTAAAAATATCAACAAGCTGGGGGCTGACAGCGACTTAAGCCGGGCGCTGGAGGAACAGCGGGCCCAGCTGCGGGGCGAGATCTCTAAGCTTGAGACAAAGACGGCGAAAAAACAGCCAAAGCCCCGAAAGGTCCATAAAGCGGAGGAATTTAAAATCGGAGACGCCGTAAAGGTTCTTTCCCTGAATCTAAACGGCACGGTCAGCTCCCTGCCAAACGCCAGAGGCGAGCTGTTTGTGCAGATGGGCATCCTCCGCTCTCAGGTGAATATCTCCGATCTGGAGCTGATCCCGGAAGCTACCATCACGGGACCCACAGGCGACGTAACCCGGCGGAACAAAAAGGGGACGGGGGCCAGCCAGATCAAGATGTCCAAATCATTTCAGATTTCATCTGAGATCAACCTGATCGGCATGACCACCGACGAGGCCGTCGCCCAGCTGGATAAATATCTGGACGACGCCTATCTGGCCCATTTATCCCAGGTTCGGGTGGTACACGGCCGGGGCACGGGAGCGCTGAAAAAAGCCGTTCATCAGCATCTGAAACGGCTGAAATATGTAAAGTCCTTCCGGCTCGGAACCTTCGGAGAAGGGGACACCGGCGTAACGATCGTAGATTTTACACAATAACCCGTATGCCGTTTATTCTAAATTCATCATGAATGAAAGCTTTGAAATTTTAACAGTGAGGTAACAACTTTGACCGCAAAACAAAAAATATTGATTGTTGACGACGACGCCAATATCGCCGAGCTGATCTCCCTCTATCTGATGAAAGAATGCTTTGAAACCATGACCGTTGACAACGGCGAGGACGCCGTAAAGGAATTTTCTTCTTTTCAGCCTGACCTGATCCTGTTAGACCTGATGCTGCCGGGCATCGACGGCTATCAGGTATGCCGGGAGATCCGCCGGGATTCCCAGGTCCCGATCATTATGCTGTCGGCAAAAGGGGAGGTATTTGACAAGGTACTGGGACTGGAGCTGGGGGCCGACGACTATATGATCAAACCCTTTGACTCCAAAGAGCTGGTGGCTCGGGTAAAGGCCGTGCTGCGCCGCACCTTTGTGCCGCCGGCTTCCGAGGCTCCCGATACCGGCAGGCAGCGGGGCGAATATGTGGAATATCCGGATCTGACGATTAATCTCACCAATTATTCCGTCATCTACATGGGACACTCCGTGGAAATGCCGCCCAAAGAACTGGAGCTTCTGTATTTTCTGGCTTCCTCGCCAAATCAGGTATTTACCAGAGAACAGCTTTTGGAACACATATGGGGGTATGACTACGCCGGAGACACCCGCACGGTTGACGTACATATCAAACGGCTCAGAGAAAAGGTAAAGGATCACAGCGCATGGGCTATCTCCACGGTATGGAGGGTTGGGTATAAATTTGAGGTAAAAATCTGACACTATGAACAAACGGCTGTATTTAAAACTAATCTTAAGCTATCTGGCCGTGGGCGTTCTGGGCTTTATCTTCGTGGCCACAGTCTCCTCCCGCAGCATTTACCGGTATCTGTCCCGCCAGAAAGCGTCCGCCCTGTATCAGGAAGCCCACGCCCTGGCCTCCGAATGCAGCAGACAATATTCCGGCACCCTGGTCAGCCTTGACGCCATGAAGCCCCAGTTAGCAGGGCTGGCGGCCCATCTGGAATCTGAAATCTGGATTATGGACCGGTACGGCCGGGTTACTTATGACACCTGCGGCGATTCCGGTCATGTGGGAAGGACCTTTGAAGATTTCGATCCTGCCGCTACCATGACCATGAACAATTACCGCTTCCAGGACTTTCACGACAGCTTTCGGGAACCGGTGCTCACGGCCTCGGCTCCCATTACCGGAAGGTTCAGCACCTACGGCTATGTGCTGATCCACATGCCGGAATCTGTGGTGCTACAAAGCCGGTATGACCTGCTGAATATCGTCTATGTGGCTTATCTGGCCGTATTCCTTTTGTCCCTGCTGGTGCTTCTGACCTTCCAGCTTACCGTATATCTTCCCATCCGGAAAATTACCCGGGCTGCCAATGAATACGCCTCCGGCAACCTGACCTACCGGCTGAACTTCCACAGCAGCGACGAGCTGGGGTATCTGGCCAATACCCTTGATTATATGGCCATGGAATTATATAATTCGGAGGAATACCAGAAAAAATTTATTGCCAATGTATCCCACGATTTCCGCTCGCCGCTGACTTCCATCAAAGGCTACATCGAAGCCATGTTAGACGGCACCATCCCGCCGGAGAATCAGGAGCGGTATCTGAATATTGTGATTTCCGAGACCGAGCGGCTGAACAAGCTGACGGAAAGCCTGCTTACCTTAAACTCTCTGGATGAAAAAGGACAGCAGCTGGTTATGACAGATTTCGACATTAATCAGGTGATTAAGAACACCTGCGCCACCTTCGAGGGCTCCTGCTCCGCCAAAGGAATCACCGTGGATCTGACATTTTCCGACAAAGCGCTGCTTGTTCACGGGGATATGGGAAAAATTCAGCAGGTTATCTATAACCTGGTGGACAATGCCATTAAATTTTCTCATCACGAATCGGTGATCTGGATCGAAGCCTACGACCAGCACGAAAAAATATTCGTCTCCGTCAAGGACTCCGGTATCGGCATTCCGAAAAACTGTACCGGGAAAATCTGGGAGCGCTTTTACAAGACCGATCTGTCCAGAGGAAAGGATAAGAAGGGAACCGGGCTGGGGCTTTCCATCACAAAGGAAATCATCCAGGCCCACAATGAAAATATTGACGTGATCAGCACGGAGGGCGTGGGAACAGAGTTTATTTTCACGCTGCAAAGAGCCGCCGGAGACTTAAGCTGATCCCGGCGGCTTATTTTTTATGTCCCAAAATTAGGCTTTCCACATGCGCCTTCCACTGCTCTCCCATAGTAGTCAGCCGGATCGTAAAGCGGATCGTTTCCTCCTCACCCGGCCCCAATGTCCGGTTCTGCCAGGAAAAGGCCAGCAAAGTATCCGCTTCCTCTGATTTCAGAATATCCGGGCTGTCCGCAAAGAGATTATGATAGTACGTTCCTTCTTCAGAACCGCCCAGCCATCTGGCATCGGCATCAACTCCCGCATTCTCACTGGTATCCATACTGATATCGGGAGCAGCGCCTGTCCCCGCATCCGGCTTCTTGTTCCGATATGGCTGTTGGTTCCTGCACAGAATCTGAAAGCATGGCCGTTTTGCCTCCTCCCTGGTTCTGGTATCTTCGATCGTAAACCCATGATAGTTGCGGTATACCGCCGTATGCTGGTCCGAGTCCGCCTGTACGTCTCCTCCCACCCCCAGAGAGTAACACTGCAATTCATCAGAGATATTCCGGATATGATAACTGACCTCCACGCCGTTTCCGTCTTCCGTAAATTCCAGCGACTGGCTGACAGCCATTCCTTTCAGCACCTCTTTTTCCTCTCCCGGTCCGGTCTGAATCAGCTCCATCGGCTGCTCCGGCGTCTGCAAAAACGCCTCAAAACCGTAATCCGCATAAGTAAGACTGTAAAAACCGCCCTGACCGTCATAGCCGCCGACAATAAAGCTGGTGTTGCTGGGCATGGATTCAAACCACATCTTCCCGTTATCCTGAAAGGCGGGCGAACCGGAAACTTCCCCTCCATAACGCTCCAAATCCCCATAGCATCGGGACGAATTAATCACCCCCGGCTCATACAGCACCTTATACTGGCTGTAAAGGTCATAGCCGCCGCACAAAGCCTCATTTCCCTCCACCCGGCCGCCTTTCAGCATAAAGTTTCCATAATCACAGTAAAAGCCGCCGCCATTTCCCTCCGCCCGGTTTCCGTAGACAGAGCCGCCATTCATCTCCAGGTAGCCGCCGCTCCATATGGCTCCTCCGTGAAAATCAGAACGGTTTCCCGTAAAAACGCCTCCGTCGATCAGCAGCCGGCCGGTACTGTAAACGGCGCCGCCATTTTCACTGTGATTATTCCGCAGGATACAGCCGTCATGAATGGTCAGGCTTCCTTCACTCATAATCAGACTGCCGGACAGGCTGCTTCCCCGCCCGTCCAGAACAAGGCCGCCGATCTCTAAGCTTCCCTGTCCGTCTATGTAAAACATGGGGCCGTCAAAACCTTCTGCCCGCGTCAGCACCGCGCCGTTTCCTTCCAGAGAAAGCGGGCCGTCCACTGTTACTGTCTCGTACAGCCGGATCGTCTCTCCTTCCTCTGCTGTCAGAAGACGCCGTGAAAGCTCTTCCGATTCTCCCATTCCTGCCGGCTCTGCAAAAAAAGCCTCTGGCCGCTCCTCCACGGCATACGCCCTGACCGCCGGCACCGCCATCCCTAACGCCAGACAGCATACCAAAGCAATCCGTATCCTTCGTTTTTTCATTCTTCCCACTTTTCCTGACGTATTTACCACATGATCCGGACAGATCTCAAAACTTCTTTCCAAACCGCTCTGAGCGCTTCATCTCCACTGGAGCCGGTGCAGCTGCCCTTCCATCTGCAGCTGCCCAAACTGATTCTGCCGCAGCGCCTCATACAGCACAATCGCCACTGCATTTGACAGATTCAGGGACCGAATCTCCGGCCTCATCGGAATGCGGATCGCATGGTCTTCATGGTTTATCAGAATCTCTTCGGGAATCCCGGCGCTTTCCTTGCCGAACATGATATAACAGTCCGGCTCATAGGATACTTCCGTATAGACATGCCGTCCTTTGGTGGTAGCCATATAAATCACCGCTTCGGGATTTTTTCCCAGAAAAGCCTCATAATCATCGTAAATGCTTACGTCCAGCTTATCCCAGTAGTCCAGTCCCGCCCTCTTAACCGCCTTTTCATTTATCTGAAACCCCAAAGGTCTGATCAGATGAAGTCTGACGCCCGTGGCCACGCAGGTTCTGCCGATATTTCCCGTGTTGGCAGGAATCTCCGGTTCATGAAGCACAATGTTAAGCATGCGTTAACCTCTCGGTAAAACGGCGCACCCGGCCCAGGGCCTCCTTCAATGCGTTCAGGGAATAGGCGTAGGAAATTCTGATAAAGCCTTCCCCGCTGTCTCCAAATGCCGTGCCCGGCACCACCGCCACCTTTTCTTCCTCCAAAAGACGGGTACAAAATTCATCGGAGCTTAAACCAAACTTCTTAATGCTTGGAAATACGTAAAAAGCGCCCAGGGGCTCAAAGCAGGAAAGCCCCATGTTACGCAGCTCATTTACCACAAATCTGCGCCGCTGATTATAGGACTCCCGCATTTCGGCCACCGCCTCGTCGCCGTTTTTCAGCGCTTCCACCGCCGCATACTGGCTGACCGTAGGCGCGCACATAATGGCAAACTGGTGAATTTTCGTCATCTGCTCTATGATCTGCGCAGGTCCCGCGGCATACCCCAGACGCCATCCGGTCATGGCATAAGACTTGGAGAAGCCGTTGATGACGATGGTCCGCTCCCGCATTCCCGGTATCGAGGCAATGGACACATGATCTCCTCCGTAAGTCAGCTCTGCGTAAATCTCGTCGGAAATCACAAAGAGATCATGGCGGGCCACTACCTCGGCCACCGCTTCCAGATCCGCTCTCGTCATAATGGCCCCGGTAGGATTATTGGGAAAAGGCATAATCAGCACCTTTGTTTTCGGCGTAATCGCCTCCTCCAGCTGTCCGGCTGTCAGACGGAACTCATGCTCCTCCACAAGCCGGATCGGCACCGGCACGCCGTCAGTAAGCTCCACGCAGGGCAGATAGGAAACATAGCAGGGCTCCGGAATCAGCACCTCGTCCCCCGGGTCCAGCATAGCCCGAAGTCCGATATCGATGGCCTCGCTGCCGCCCACCGTAACCACAACCTCATGGAGCGGATCATAAGTCAGACCGCACCGCCGATTCAGATAATTAGCAATCTCCTGACGCAGCTCCTTTAAGCCTGCGTTCGAGGTATAAAACGTACGTCCTTTTTCCAGGGAATAAATGCCCTCGTCCCGGATAAACCAGGGCGTGTCAAAATCCGGCTCGCCCACGCCCAAGGAAATGGCGTCGGGCATCTCGCTTACCACGTCGAAAAATTTACGGATGCCGGAGGGCTTTAATGCCGCGCATTTATCGGATATGGGATTTCTCATGGCGTAATCAGCATCCTTTCATCTCGGTTTTGGCTTTTGCTCAGCACGGTGCCATGGTCCTTATATTTTTTCAGCACGAAATGGGTGGCCGTGCTTAATACGGAATCCAGCGTGGACAGCTTTTCCGACACAAACTGGGCCACCGCCCGCATGGATTTTCCTTCCAGAATCACGGTAAAATCGTAGGCCCCCGACATCAGGTATACGGCGTTTACCTCCGGATACTGATAAATCCGCTCCGCGATATGGTCAAAGCCCATCCCCCTCTGGGGCGTCACCCGCACCTCGATCAGCGCCGATACCTTCTCCTCGGAAGTATTATCCCAGTTGATCAGCGTATGATAACCGCAGATGATATTCTCCTTTTCCATATCCGCGATGGCGTTGGCCACCGCGATTTCATCCTCACCAAGCAAAACTGCCAGCTCCTTCAAATCGATGCGGCTGTTTTTCTCCATAACAGCCAAAATCTTTTCTCTCATGCTTTCCTCCTTCCTGACGCAGCCTTCCGCGCCATCCGGGGTAGATTTGGAAGCTTAAAGCTTTCTTCCAAACTTAACCTCCGACTTTATAATATATGATTCATTAGAAAACCATACCCGTTATAACAGTTCGAATATTTCATCCCGCTGCGGCCTGGTCAGATACCGGCAGGTATCATCATGCGCCACCACCCGGTCATGGTCCTTCGTAACCTTTCCGATCACGGCACAGGGAATCCCGGCCCGGTTCATCTTGTACAAAAGATCGCAGCCATTGTCCGCCGCTATCAGCGTACAGCCGCCGGACAAAAGCTGATAAGGATTCAGATCAAATACCTCACAGAACTCAATGGTCTGCTGTCGTACCGGAATGTCCTTCAACCGTGCGTAAATCCCTGTCCCTGCCGCCTGGGCAAATTCCCAGAGAGCGGCGAAGATGCCCCCCTCAATCACATCATATACAACGACGGCCCCATAATTACCCCTGTCTGTTTCCGAAACCACCGCATTCAAAACCGCGGCAGCCGAAACCCGGTCCATATCCGCCTGTAAGGCTTTGCCGGATTCCACATAATCCTCCGGCAGGGTTTTTCTCAGTATTTCCTCTCTGTGCCGGCCCATCCATATGGTCCCGCCCAGTCCAATGTATCCGGCAATGACCAGATCCTGGCCCGGTCTGACACCGGAGCCAAAATCTGTCAGTTTTTCTCCATTCGACGGCTCTGCCAGTCCCAATTCCTCGCAAACCTGCTCCAGCCGCTGCCGGTCCTGCCATTCCCACTGTCCCGGATCTGTCAAAGCCCTTTTATCCGTCATTTCTCAATCTTACCTGCTCTCTAAACCTGCCGCCCAATTTTCCGGACTGCGATACCTATCCCGGCAATTGCTCCTGGGAAAGCTGCTCTTCCGGCGGCGGCTGTCCTTCGGCGCTCTCTCCTGCCTGCTGCCCGTCAGCTGTCTCCTGCTCGGGCTGCCCCTCCTGACCTTCCTGTACGGGCTGTCCTTCCTGAACCTCCTGTCCTTCCTCCGCCGGCGGCGCTGCAGGCGGCTCCGCCGCTACAATATTTCCCGCCGCGTCAAAAGCCAGCGCCGGGTTCACGCCCACCGTCCACTTTTCATTTACCATTTTATACTTATCCGTGTGAATCAGCGTCCGCTCTGACACGGCTCCATTCATGGACACCACCTTTGTCAGCGACGCGGTCACGCCGGCATAGGCGCCCTGGGTCCGCACCTGATATCCATAGGGCAGACCGGGATCTTCCGTCCATGTGATCTCCGTGGGCCAGATCTCGCTGATCACATGGGATACATAGGATACGGACCGTTCCGCCGGGCGGTTTTCTTTTCCATAGATTACAAAAGAGACGGTTCCGCCTCCTGCATATGCGGCGATATACACCGGATAATCATAGTCATTTCTAAGCTTTAAATCCTTCTGGGGACTGGTGTAGGAATTGCCGGCATAAATCGTGGCGTCCAGAGCCGCCGGCATATAATTTACCGTCATGGAATGATTATGCCGCTCCACAATAGTCAGCTCCGCATACAATGCCGCCGCATAGAGGGTGCTGGCAGTCTGACAGATGCCTGCTCCCACACTGTCCACCACGTCGTTGCCGATATAAGCACCGGCCACGCCGTAGCCGCCGGCAATGGTTCTCGGTCCCATCAGCGTGGAAACGGAAATCGTCTCTCCCGGATAAATCACCGTACCATTCAGCCTGCCGGCGCTCAGCTCCAGGCTCTGGGAACGGCCCAGATTTCCTGTTGCATAATTTGAGGAATATGCGCCCAGTTGATCCTGCACTGCCCGTAAAAGCTCCGGGTCCCGCTCCGGCTTTGTAATTTCAGCCGCAGCCTCCACCAAAAGCGTTTCTTGATTCCAGGCATTTATTGTTTCTTTTACCCGCTCCACGGTTGCGGGAATATCCACCCGGATTCCGTTGGTTCCGCCCTCCACCACGAACACGCCGTCCCTTCTGAACAGTGTAGGCTCCACCGGCTCCACATCATAGACGGCCAGCTTTTCCACAAAGGACCGAATCTGCCGCTCATGGAAAGACAGGTCCAGATCATAGACCTTTCGCTCATATTTCAGACTTTCCAGCGCTTTATAACGGACCAGCAGGTTCCCGTTTTTACCATACTGAAACGCATCCTCGATAATCTCGTCATTGTCCCAGCTTAATCCCAGTCTTTCCAGCGTAATCTGGTCTTCGTGGGTATCCGTTTTCACTGTCAGCGTTTTTTTTCCCAGCTGACCGACATGGGCCTCCACCGCAGCGCGGGCTTCCTGTCTGGTAAGTCCGCTAAGCTCCACGTCCCCTGCAAAAATCCCCTGGGCGATTGTATCTTCTTCCTGAGCAAAAGCGCGTCCGGGCCACAAAAGAAACAAAACTGCCGCCGCCAGTACACAAGCCGCTGCGTTTCCTTTTTTCATAACACCCTCCTAACGCCGGCTTTCGCTCTCCTTTGCAGTCCGGTCCCCCTACATGAACAAGCTCAATACCGTAGGTACAATAAGAACGATTGCCAGCACTACTGCCATAATTGATATGATAATTTTCTGTTTTTTTCTACTATACATACTTACCCTTTCTAAATTGCAGTTCCGCTGCTGCTCTCCCCGGCCCCCTGAACCTGGAAGGATTTCCAGCCGCTTCCTGCGTCTGTAAATCCTTCCGGGGCCGGTCCGGTCCGCTGCTGTTTTGCAGGTCCGCTGCTACATCAGGCTTCTATTGTAGGCCATTTTCATCAGGATGGCAAGACTTTTCACAGAATCGTAACCGCGCTGTTATAACTCAAGGGTTCCCGCATCCCATAATCATAACAGACAAGCATCACCCGTTCCTCTACCATCCCCGTTTCCGCCAGCACCGGAATATCCCAGGTATACGCCTCCAGATGCACATTGTGAATCAGCTGCCGGCAGGACAGCCCTTTATAATGGGGAAAATATCGGCCGGTCTTGTTTTCCTCCGTAAAAAAACAGGAAATCCGCTCTTTCCACGGAAGCTGGTCCAGGGCAAAGCCAGGACGTTTTTTCGCGTTTTCCCGCAGATAAAAATCCCAGGTTAAAAGCTGCCGGTCAACTTCTTTGTATTCCGGACACCTTTCTCCAAGAAACGACAAAATCCGTCCATAGCGGGCCTCCCGGTCAGGATTCAGACCGAAATAACCACTGGCCGCGAAATATTCCGCCATCTCCTCGAACATGGCAAAAGACGACGCGAAACGGTGTCCCATTGCTTTTAATGTCAGCTTAAACTGTCCGCTGTTATAATAAGTCTCCACCAGTTCCTCAATCTGTTTTAACCGCAGCAGCTCCTCATAAGACAGCCAGTCGGTAAACAACACCTCATAGGGCGGACGGTCGTCATATACCAGCCCATACCGGGATGCCTGCTCCCGCATCACGGACCCCCGCAGCACCTTTAAAAAGCCCAGCTGCAGCTGATCCGGCCCCATGGCGTATACGTCGTCGAAGGAACGTGCAAACCGTTCATACCCCTCCATGGGCAGCCCGGCGATCAGGTCAAGATGCTGGTGGATATTGTGAAAGGAAGAAACCCGTTCCACCATCTGTCCGATTCTCTCCGGATCGGTTTTCCGCCCCACCGCCGCAAGGGCCTCCCCGCAGGTGGTCTGTACGCCGATTTCCAGTTGAACCAGCCCTGGCCGCATCGCGGACAGCACCGCTAACATATCCTCATCCAGCAGATCGGCGGCAATCTCAAAGTGAAAATTCGTAACGCCGTTGTCATGCTCCGCCAGATAAGACCAGATCGCCATGGCATGGCTTTTTTTACAGTTAAAGGTACGGTCGATAAACTTCACCTGCGCCACCTTCGCGTCAAGAAAAACCTGCAGTTCCTCTTTAACCAGCGCAAGGTCGCGGAACCGCAGCTTTTTATCCAGGGATGACAGGCAGTAGCCGCAGGAAAAAGGGCATCCCCTGCTGCTCTCATAATAGATGATCTTATGGACAAAGTAGTTCGCAGAAACATCTCTCCGGAACATCCCCTGATATGGAAAGGGAATCCGGCTCATCTCCAATGGCGGCCGGTCAGCCGTACGCCGTATATGCGTTCCTCCTTCCGCCATGTCCTTTACCCTGGCCACACCTTCAATTGTATGTCCTGTTTGTTCGCCGTATCCCGTCGCAGGACCTATCCCATCCGCCTCCCGATAACACAGCCCGCGAATCTGCGCCAGAGACTCCCGCTCTCCTTCATAATAGTCCAGAAGCTCCGAAAAGGTCTCTTCTCCCTCGCCGATCATTATTCCGCGAACGCCCGGAAGCCTGGCAAGCCACATTTCCGCCTCATGGGATACCTCCGGTCCGCCCAGCCAGACCGGCATATCCGGCATCACCTTGTGAAGCAGGGATGCCAGCCGTTCCACCGTATCCATATTCCAGATATAGCAGGAAAATCCGACTGCATCCGGCTTTCGTTTATAAATATCCCCCAAAATCTCCGCCGTATTCTGATTAATCGTATATTCTCCCAGTTCGACTCTCCAGGGCTTACAATCCGGGCTGTTCTTTCTTTGTTCCTCAGCATAAGCTTTCAAACTGTATATCGCCAGATTGGAGTGAATATATTTTGCATTGACCGCCGCAAGCAGAAATTTCATCATAAGATCCCGCTTTCCTTGATCGCCCGGATTCCTCTCTTCATCGCCTCCTCGTCCTGCACCAGCGCCATCCGCACATATCCCTCTCCCGAAGGACCGAAGGCGCTGCCCGGCGTTACCAGCACGCCGGCCTGATCCAAAAGCTCCATCACAAAGGTATTCGACGCGTCAGGGCGGTTTTGGAAGCGGGACGGAATCTTTGCCCAGACGAACATGGTCGCCGGACATTTATCCACCTTCCAGCCAATAGCGGTCAGGCCCTCGCACAGCACATCACGCCTGCGCTCATATGCCCTTCTCACTGTTTCCACACAAGCCTGATCTCCGGTAATCGCTGCCACCGCCGCTTTCTGCACCGGCAGGAAAATCCCATAATCGATATTCGATTTCAGCGCTGTCAGCTGCTCCACAATTTCCTCATTGCCCAGGCAAAATCCGATGCGGGCGCCGGCCATCCCATAGGTTTTGGACAGAGAGTTAAATTCCACGCCCACCTCCTTCGCTCCGGGAAACCTTAAAAAGCTGCCGCAGCCTGCGCCGTCAAATACCAGCTCGCTGTAAGCATTGTCATGGAGCACGATAATATCATATTTTTTAGCAAATGCAATCAGCTCCTCATAAAACGAGTCGGGCGCCATAACGGTTGTGGGATTGTTCGGATAGGACACGACCATCAATTTTGCCCGCCTTGCCACTTCCTCCGGAATCTCCTTTAAATCGATCACATAGCCGTTTTCCTCCCGCTGGGGCATATAGTGCAGTTTTGCGCCTGCCAGCACAGGTCCGTCCGCAAATACCGGATAACAGGGATCAGGCACCAGCACGGTATCCCCCTCGTCTACAATCGTCAGCGCAAAATGAGACAGCCCCTCCTGAGAGCCCATCACCGCCACGATCTCCTTCTGCGGATCAAGTATGACGCCGTACCGCCGCTGATACCATGCCGCCACCGCATTTCGCAGTTCGTCCGTATCCTGAATCGCGTACAGATAATTCTCCTTCTCCCCGGCCGCTTTTACCAGCGCCTCCATAATATGGGGCGCCGGCGGAATATTGGGCGCGCCGATGCTCAAATCTATTACATCCTTCCCCTGACTTAGCCTGGCTGCCTTTTTCTCTGCCAGAATCGAAAAAATACCTGTTCCAAAATGTTCCATTCGTTTAGAAAACCTCATGTCATCCTCCATCAACGCAGTATCACCAATATGTAAAAACATATTTTTATAGCTACGAGCACCAAGTCTCTGTCTTTTGAGAGCTTTATGTGCAATGCTTAAAAATCCGGCAAAATGTGTTATCGCGAAGCAAGCCCTGGGTACTGGCACATTTTGCCGGATACTTCGTAATCGTCAGCGGGCGATTTTAACCGCTTACTGCTTTTATGGATTATAGTATAACATACACGCCGCCGCAATCAATAAGAATTTCTCTTTCACCCTCATTCCTCAATCTTGATCAAATCCAAACATGACAGCAGCTTCATATTGCGCTGCAGCTGTACAATGTTATTATCATTTTCCAAACGGCTGATCTGCCTCACGGAATACCCTGACAGCTCTGCCACCTCCTCCTGGGACAGACGTTTTCGCTGCCTTGCCTCCTTAAGATCTTTGCCGGTAATCATTGTCCAAACCTTCCCCCTTATCATATTTTGTCGAATTTTGTCTAATTTTATATTAATATATCTGCCATGATCCCGCCATGTCAATACTGTCCGGTTTAAAAAATAATTAACATCACTGTTCGTACGCGAAGCATTCGGAAATAAAAATAAGGCCGGAATCTGGAAAAATCCAGCTTCCGGCCTCTTATGTCTGACTGCTTATCGTTATGTTTTATTTTGCATCCTTTTTCAGATAGATGAACCAATATACACATCCTACGAAAATCGCGCCGCCGACGATATTTCCCAATGTAACAGGCAGCAAATTCTTTGCGAAGAATGCGCCCCAGGTCAGCTTGGTGGTATCAGCCGTAGCCTTTGCCAGATAATCGGCATTGGTCATAGCGAACAGGCCCGCGGGACCATAGAACATATTGGCAATACTATGCTCAAATCCACTGACAACGAATACCATGATCGGATAGAACAGGGCTGCAATCTTGCCAGCTGCGCTCTTGGAAGAGAATCCGAGCCAAACGGCCAGACATACCAGCATATTACAGAAGATGCCCTTTAAGAACGCGTCTCCGAAGGACATGGAAACCTTTGCCACAGCAGTGTTGATCGTAGCGCCGGCCAAAGCAGCGTCGAACAGGCTTAACTGATGACAGGCCGTCATCCCCCATGCCACAAAAATACTGCCCACAAAGTTCCCCAGGTATACGATCACCCAGTTGCGCAGCATGCCTGCGATTGTGGCTTCCTTCTCCAGAACAGAGATAATGATCAGACAATTACCGGTAAACAGCTCGCTGCCAGCCAGGATCACCAGAGTCAGTCCTGCCGGGAACACGCATGCGCCTACCAGCTTACCCACGGAACCGCCGATGGAGCAGGATGCCGTAGAAGCACCTACGCCTGCGATGGCGATAAAGATACCGGCCATAATTCCCAGAACAAACAGCTTGCTGGCCTTCATCGTGGTTTTGCCTTTTCCAATCGGTACATAATTTTTTGCAATTTCTGCAGGTGAATTCATAGAAATCTCCCCTTTCTGATGAAGCTTACGCTTCTTTCACCATAGTTGCCACAGAAAACGAAAAATAAGTCCTCCCTTCCATTTTCTGCAATGAGATTGATAAATTTGTAACTATTATATCAGATTATGAAAAAAACTAAATGGATAAAACGACGAAATTCTAATATATCTTTATAAAAACATGATCAATATTGTGCATATTTAACAACTTTTCCTCTCGATTATGGCAAGTAAATAGGAATATTTGACCTTTATAGTTTTGTTCCAACCACAATAACGCCTGCTCCAAACGCTCGTCGTCATAGAGGGCGAAGCTGTCGTCCAGGAAAAGAGGAACCGACTGATCCGGCCAGAAGCAGTCCACCAGCGCCAGGCGGAGAGCCAGATAAACCTGCTCCACCGTCCCCCGGCTAAGCGCATGCAAGGGCAAATTACGTTTTTCGGACCTGATGTACAGATTCAGGTTGTCATCTACAGCCATATAGTCATATGCGCCCTGGGTAAGGCTTGAGAGTATATCAGAACAGCTTTTATTCAGCCGCGGCACAAAGCTTATGTGATAGTCCTCTGCTATGGACCGTATGGTAGAGATCGCCGTTTTTACCGCCTCAATTTCCAGAGAAATCTCGTTATTTTTCCTTTGCTGTGCTTTAAGGACCTCCTGTCTGTTCAGCGCGTTCTGTAATTGCTCCTGATTTTGTTCATTCGTCCAGTCCGCACGGGAAAGTCCTTCCAGCATACGGAGAATCCGGTTTTCTTCTTCCTGTAAGGAACGAATACTGCTTTCCAGCTCAGCACAGAGTGTCTGGCTGCTTTTAACCCTGTCAATCATGGAGATGGAATCGTTCAGCCTGTTTTTCAGCCGGTCATAATTGCCAGGCCGAATTTCCCGCGTACCAAGATAAACAGAAAAAAGATTGCGCAGCTGCTCCCTGGCCTGGTTCCAAAGCCAGCCATGACGACGCAGAGATAAAAGAAGCCTGCCTGCCGCGAAAAAAAGTACGCACAACAGGATCAGGAAAGGTACGGGTAAATAACTGTCATTGGAAAAATTAGCATTTGTCAGAAAGATCGTGAAAAAGGACGCGGCAAACATTCCAATCGCTAATAATAAAAGCAGCCCCCGCATCAGCGGATGACGGGTAAAGCGATATGCGCCTTTATAGCGAAAATAGGCGGAATAAGACCGGTCAGCCACCGCTTCCACCTGCTGCAGCTGTTCGACAGATTCCACACCATTATCCTCAAGCCGCTGTTTCCAAGCCTGAACCCGATCAGAAAGAATCCGGTAATCCGCTCTTTTTTCCTCAAGTCCGGTCTGAAGCAGCTGCAGTTGTTCCCGCAGTTTCAGACTCTGTCCTTCCGCCGTGTGCGCAAGCAACTGCTGGTTCAGCCTTTGGATCTCAGCTGAAAGAGCGTCGTACGCCTTCTGGTCGACAGGAACCAGCTGGGCGGATAACTGTTTTTTCTGCATGGTTAACGCGGCGATCGCTGCAGCGACATCCACATTGCCCGAACCGGCATTGTGAAGATTGCTGATGTAATTTTTCAGCGCATCCGCCATAGCCGGGGATGTCTCTCCCCGCAGCTGACCGATGCTAACCGTATTGTCATAAGTAACCTCTGTCAGACCGTTTCGCATCTGACTGACAAAGTCGGCGTCTGCCGGAACCGGTTTGTTTCTGGTTTCATCAAAAATTTCCAGGTTTTTGGGATCAACAAGAAAGTTCCGTGTGAACTGGCAAACCCGGCCTTCCTGAGAAAGTCTGAGGGAACCGCCATAATCGCCAGAGGATATCCAGGGCATATACCTGCTGTATTCATCAGAGTGGGCTGCCCGGCCCTTTTTCCGTTCCATGCCGAATAACATGCTGCGAAGGAATGTATGTAAGGTGGATTTACCCGCCCCGTTCTTTCCATACAATATATTTATATGATCACCAAAGGCAAAAGAAGTTTGGTGGAATTTACCAAAATGTCGAATATTGGTCTCTAGTATTTTCAAGCTGAAGGTTCTCCTATGTAAAGCTTTATGGAACGATCTATTTTCTTTGTGCAGTATCTAACAACGCTTTTACGCCATAATACAGCGCCTTGCTGCGAATCTGCTGTTCCTGCTGCTGCGATGCCGCAGCCCCCTTCTGTGATGCGTCTGTATATGGCCGCATCATCTCATCAGAAGTCAGCGCCTTGATATACGCGCCGATCAGATCATCGGCATGATCCCGGGCCAAACGGGCAAAATCATAATCCGGCTCTGTCAAATCCTGAAAATCCAGGATCTTCAGATGCGGAGCTGACAAAGCTGCCGGAACCCCACCGGAAAAATCGTGGCCAAACTGAATGTCCGGGTCCTTTCGGCCGGTCAAACGTATTTTGTAAATATTGTTTTCACCCTTCTGCCGGATCGCCTTCAATATGGTTTCCATTAAAATCATAGAGGTAGTGGCTGGCTGCACCCGGAATTCCATGGGAATATATTCCGCCGACGCAAAAGGAACCCACCGCACCTTTGTCTGTTCCCTGGTAATCTCTGCGATCACAAAGCCATGAGAACCGTAATCATTGGGCTCGATGGGCTCTAAAGAGCCTGGATTTACAATACCGTCGGAAAAGTTCATATCCGGCTTATGGATATGTCCCAAGGCAACATAATGAAAACCAGCCTGTGCCAGCTGATTTCTGTTGTAGGGCCGGTGGGCCGCATCTCCGCCATGGGCCAGAAGAATATGAATATCTTCTGCCGGTTCCAGCGGAATCGGTGTATAGAGCGGCTCTTTATCCTCCTTGCTGTGGTAGCTGCGTCCGTAAACGGTGGTGTGAAGCTCGGGAAAACGTATTTTTTGCAGCTGCATATCCTGGAAGAAAATTACCTGGGGACACCATGTAAACTGCCGATAGTTAGATCTGTCGGTAATACAGTCATGATTACCGGCGATCATAACTACTTTTGTATGCGTCAGCCGGGAAAACAGGGCGTTTACCTCTTTTAATTCCCGCAGAAGAGGCTGCCGGTGAAACAGATCGCCTGCAATCAGCAGAAGATCCGCCTGCTCTTCCTCCGTACGGGCCAATACCTTAGCAAAGGTCTGCCAGAGAGCATCGGCCCGGGCTTTGGACCAGGGATGGCCGGTATCAGGCGCAGCGCCCAAATGAGGATCTGCGATGTGGACTAATTTCATGGCAAGTCTCCGCTACAGTTCGCAGTTCCCCACGGTTCTGGGGAAAGGAACAACGTCACGGATATTGGACATGCCAGTCAGGTACATAACAGCCCGCTCAAACCCTAAGCCAAAACCGGAATGACGCACGGAACCATATTTGCGCAGGTCAAGATAAAAGGTATAGTCCTCCTTCTTTAATCCCAGCTCCTCCATACGAGCGGTCAGCTTTTCCAGATTATCCTCACGCTGGCTGCCGCCGATGATCTCACCGATGCCGGGCACCAGGCAATCCATGGCAGCCACGGTCTTATTATCTTCGTTCATCTTCATATAAAATGCCTTGATTTCCTTCGGATAATCGGTGACAAAAACAGGGCGCTTAAAAATCTGCTCGGTCAGATACCGCTCATGCTCGGTCTGCAGGTCACAGCCCCAGGATACCTTATAATCAAAGGAATCATTGTGCTTCTCAAGAAGCTCCACCGCTTCAGTATAAGTCACATGGCCGAAGTCGGCATTTAAAACCCCGTTCAGCCGGTCGATCAGGCCCTTGTCCACAAACTGGTTGAAGAAAGCCATTTCCTCGGGCGCATGCTCCATTACATAGGAGATAATGTATTTCAGCATCTGCTCGGCCACGGCCATATTATCGTTCAAATCAGCAAAAGCCATTTCAGGCTCGATCATCCAGAATTCGGCCGCGTGGCGGGTGGTGTTGGAATTTTCCGCACGGAAAGTAGGGCCGAAGGTATAAGTATTTTTAAAGGCCATGCAGTAGGTTTCCACATTTAACTGACCGCTGACGGTCAGGCTGGTCTCCTTACCAAAAAAATCCTTGGAATAATCGATGGTTCCATCCTCAGCCTTCGGCAAGTTTTCCATATCCAAAGTGGTGACACGGAACATCTCCCCTGCGCCTTCGCAGTCGCTGGCCGTGATCAGCGGCGTGTGGACATAGATGAAATCCTGCTTCTGGAAAAATTCATGGATGGCAAACGCAATCTGGGAACGTACCCGGAACACTGCCTGAAACGTATTCGTCCTGGGGCGCAGATGGGGAATCGTCCGCAGAAATTCAAAGCCGTGCCGTTTCTTTTGTAACGGATAGTCAGGTGCAGAGGCTCCTTCCACCGTAACGGTGTCAGCCTGCAACTCAAAAGCCTGCTTCGCCTCCGGAGTGGCCACCAGCGTACCCTCCGCAATGATAGCCGCGCCTACGTTCAGCTTTGAAACTTCCTGGAAATTCTCCATCGTATCATGGAATACGATCTGAAGAGGTTCAAAAAATGTGCCGTCAGACAGTACGATAAAGCCAAATGCCTTGGAACCCCTCACGCTGCGCACCCATCCGCCGACTTTTATGGTCCGATCCACATAGTTATCCGTATTTCGAAACAGATCGCGAATATTTATTAAATCCATCATTGATTTCCTCCAAAATTTTTAAAATTAGAATTTCTCCCTGTCGTAATGTAAACAATATAGGGAAACAGCATATGACATGCTGATGATATCGTTGCGGCTAACCATCATTATATACGATTTAAGCGGCCGATTCAAGGGCGAAACTCGAAAAGATAAGCGGAAAAGAGCAGCCAGAAAGCAAGTCTGAATCGGGCACGCAGGGAACGGCGGCGGCAAAACTTAGAAAAAGGAGGCATCAATCATTATGCAGGCAAAATCATTTATGGACCAGGACTTTCTTCTGTCCACAAATACGGCAAAAAAATGTTATCATGAGTGGGCGGAAAGGTTGCCAGTTCTGGATTACCATTGCCATATTAACCCAGAGGATATCGCCCTGGACAGGAAATTCGACACGATTACCCAGGTTTGGCTGGGAGGCGACCATTATAAATGGCGGCAGATGCGCGCAAACGGCGTGGCGGAGGAATACATTACCGGTCGCGCCTCTGACCGGGAAAAATTCCAAAAATGGGCGGAAACCCTTCCCATGGCCATCGGCAATCCGCTGTACCACTGGAGCCATCTGGAGCTGAAACGATATTTCGGCTACGACGGCTGTTTAAACGGCGACACAGCCGAGGAGGTATGGAATCTGTGCAACCAAAAATTAAAGGAGGATTCCACGAGCGTGCGAAATCTGATCCGCCGCTGCCGGGTGAGACTTTTGTGCACCACCGACGACCCTTCGGATGATTTAAAATGGCACCAGGCGATTGCTGCCGATCCTTTCTGTGAACTGAAAGTGCTCCCCACCTGGCGGCCGGACCGAGCCATGAATATGGAGAAACCAGATTTTCCAAAATATATGTGGTGGCTGGGTGAGACAGCTGGCATGAAAATAGACAGCTTTGAAGCGCTGAAGGAGGCATTGGGGAAGCGGATGGACTATTTTCAGTCCATGGGCTGCCTGGCCGCTGACCACGGACTGGAATATGTGCCTTTTGCGCCGGCTTCTTTGCAGGAGGTCGAGCAGATTTTCGCTAAGCGGCTGGCAGAGCCAGAATACCTGCCAGACAGGACGGAACTAGATCAGTTTAAGACAGCCTTTTTGCTGTTCTGCGGACAGGAATACAGCCGCCGGGGATGGGTGATGCAGATCCATTATGGCTGTAAACGGAATAATAACCGTCGGATGTATGAGAAGTTGGGGCCGGATACCGGGTTTGACTGTATTGGGGGACGGGGCTCTACAAATGCCCTGACGGATTTTATGAATTGCCTGGAATACAGGGATACGCTGCCAAAAACCATCATTTATTCGTTAAATCCCAATGATGACACGGCCATCGGAACCGTCATCGGCTGTTTCCAGAACGGTGCGGCCGGAATCCCGGGGAAAATTCAGCATGGTTCCGCCTGGTGGTTTAATGACAATCAAAGGGGTATGGCTGCCCAGATGACAAATCTTGCAAATCAGGGACTTCTGGGTAATTTCATCGGGATGCTGACAGATTCCAGAAGCTTTGTGTCCTATACCAGACATGAATATTTCAGAAGAATTCTCTGCGACCTGATCGGCGGCTGGGTTGAGCAGGGGGAATATCCGGAGGATTGGGACATGCTAGAGAGAATCATCAAAGGAATATGCTATAACAATGCGGTAAGGTTTTTTGGATTTCCCGTACCGGAAGAAACGTAAAAATATCGGCCCTGTTGTAAAATTTATTCCGCATGGTCAGCATTCAAGAAAATATTTTGTATAACATCTCCCTCAAATTTTTGCTATAATAGAAATTATCAGAGCAAGAAAGGGGGAGGCTTAAGATGAAGCAACGCAATGGACAAAAGGCGCTTTTTTTCGACATAGACGGAACGATTTTAAGCGAAATCAACCAAACAATCCCAGGAAGCGCTAAGGCTGCCATCGGCGAGGCTGTCAGACAGGGGCATCTGGTATTTATCAACACAGGGCGGACATTATGTACCATTCCTGCGGAAGTGCTAGAGATGAAGTTTAACGGTTTTCTGTGTGGCTGCGGAACGGATCTTGTCTATAACGGCGAGCATTTATTTTACCGAGATGTGCCGGAGGAAGAAGGGAGGCCGTTCCTTAAGCTGATTGCTCAGTGCAATATGGACGCTGTTTTAGAAGGCCGAGACAGCATTTATTTTCAGGATCACAGTTCCAGGTTCCCGGCAGTGACAGAGATTTACGGGGCTTCCGCTGAGAAAATCCAAGTGCATGTGGGATGGGACAACATTTATCCGGTGTTCAGCAAATTAATCGCCTTTGGCGATGCGGACAGCCATGACGAAGAATTTTGCCGGGAATCAGCCCGGTGGTTTGACGTGGTCCACCGGGGCGGCCAGTTTTATGAGCTGGTGCCGAAGGGACATTCCAAGGCGAAGGTCATCGATTATGTGCTGGAGCATTTTGGAATCCGTCGGGAGAATGCCTGGGTATTCGGCGACAGCGGCAATGATTTGTCCATGTTCGAGGCGGTTCCAAATGCCGTGGCGATGGGAAAGCACGACCCGGTTCTGGAGCCCTATGCCTCTTATATCACGGAAACCGTAGAGGCGGACGGACTGTATCGGGCCATGGTCGCATTGGGACTGATTCCGGAACTGACGGAATGGGAAATCGAAAGGAGAAAAGCATGAGAAAAAATAGGGCAGGAAAATGGTATGGTGTCATCTGCATCGCTGTGATGATTTTATCTCTGGCCGGCTGTGGGAAAAACGGAGCGCCTGCGCAGAGTACGACCGAAAGCCCGGAGACTGGAAACAAAAGTAGCGAGGCCGTGACGGAAGGGACAACAGCGGCCGAGACACAACCCGTACGGACAACAGCATCTGAAACCCAGCCCGTACAGGCAGCGGCACCGGATGCACAAACGGGCGGAGCACAGGCCGCAGCACCGCAGCAGCCTGCCGGAAACCAAACGCCTGCCGCTGCACAAGGCCAGGGCATAACCGAGGAGGATGCAAAACAGATTGCCTTACGGCATGCCAACGTCAGCGAATCAGACGCCGTATACATGCAGGTGAAGCTGGAACGGGATCACGGACGCGACGAGTACGATGTGGAATTTTATGCCGGGAACACAGAGTATGATTATGAAATCGACGCGGCAACCGGAGAAATCCTTTCTTTCGATTATGACGCGGAATCCTACACGCCTCCCGCGGCCCAGGGCCAAGCAGGGAACGCCGCCGGTTCACAAAACAGCCAGACCTCATATATCTCGGCTGACCAGGCAAAGGCGGCGGCATTTGCCCATGCCAATGTAAATGAGAAGGACGTAAGCAAATTAGAGGTAGACTTTGACCAGGATCACGGCAAAGCGGAATATGAAGTGAAATTTGACGTGGCAAACATGGAATATGAATACGAGATCGACGCGGTGACAGGGGAAGTCATCAGCTACGAGATGGACCACGATTAACAATCATGCTGGGAAGGGCATTCAGCCCGCTTCCCAGCATCTGCTCTTAATAAACAGCTCTGTCAGCCCCAAATCCAGCTTCCCTTCCTGTTCCGCCATGGCTTTCAGGATCGAAAGCGCCCTGTCCACCGGCATAGCCCGCTTATAAGGCCGGTCATCTGCCACCAGGGAATCGAAAATATCCAAAATGGTGATCATACGCACTTCATAGGGAATCTCCTCAGCCCGCTTATGCTTCGGATATCCTGTCCCGTTCAGGAACTCATGATGGGCAGAGGCCCACTCCCGCACATGGGAGAGGCTGCCGGAAAAATGGATCTGTGACAGCAGCCGGTCCGTGACGGACACATGCTCCTCCATAATTTCCCGTTCTTCCTCGGAGAGGGTCCCCTTCCGAATAGAAAGCATCCTGTATTCCTCCGGCTCAATCCATGGATGCGCCTCGCCGTCTTCGTCTATGTAATCCCGCTTTTGCAGCTCCTTAAGCCCCTCTAAAAGCGTGTCCTGCACAAAGCCGGTCCCATTAATCTCCTCTATCAGCTCCCAGGCTCTTCGTGTCTCTGATATCCGCTTTTCTTTCTCCTCCACGGTCATCCGCCCGGCCAGGCAGTCGATTTCAGCCCGAAGGCGGATCACTTCCAGCCGGTGGGCTATGTCCGCATGCTGGTTCGGGAACAGCCGTTTCGCCTTGTTCATCACCTCAAGAGGAGTGACTAGCTTTCCGATATCATGGAGGAGAATGCTCATAAGGAACTCTTCCTTTTCTTCCTGGGAAAATGCCTTCTCACCCTCGCAGGTGCCAAGGTAATCTACAAATCGTCCTCCACACTCGGCCATATGCCTGGCATGACTGGCATTATAAGGTGTCCGCTCATCGATGGCCGAGGACATCACCCGCACAAAGGACTGGAACAGCTCCTTAATCTCTTCCATATAACGGACATTCTGGATGGTAATGGCCGCCTGGGAGGCCACAGATTCCATTACCAGCGCCATGTCTGGGGCAAAGGCACATACGCTGCCATTCTCATCCAGGGCATTGATCAGCTGGAGCACGCCGATCCGCCCTCCTTCCCGGTTCCGCATAGGAACTACCAGCATGGAACGGGTATTGTAGCCCGTCATGGCGTCATAGCGGATCGGGCCGGAAAAATCATAATCTTTATTATCCTTCACATCTTCTATACAGATGGTTCGGTTATCCAAAAGAGCCATGGCGCACACATTGCTCCGATTTAAGGGCACCGGCGGAAGCTCTGGCCTTCCTTTTGTCCCTCCCGAGTAGGTTTTCAGCGTATCGTTGCGCATAATCTCAAAAGCCAGCGCATCCCCATCCTTAAGATACAGTGTCCCCGCATCGCAATGGGCAAGCTCCATCACACACTCCAAAATCCGTTCCAGCAGGCGGTTCGGATCTCGCTCAGCGGATAGAAGCACGCCTACCTTTAAGATTTTTTCCATATCCTCCTGTCTCATAACCGTATCACCATCCCTTCTTTTGCAAAACGGCAGATCTGATCCTCGCCCTCCGCCAGCTTCTGCTGCTGCCTTAAGCATTCGTCCGTGTACTCCCTGGAAAAATGGGTCATCAAAACCATTTTTACTTTCGATTCCCGGGCCAGCCAAAGCCCCTGCTCCCAGGAGGAATGGCCCCAGCCCGGATGGATCTTCCGGTCTTCCTCAGTAAAGTTCGCATCCCAGATCAGAAGCTGGGCCTCTCTTGAGAATTCCTTAAGCTCCCGTGCTATCCTGCCATCCATCTCGCAGTCCAGCCCGTAGACGATGCTCTGCCCCCCTACCTCCAGCCGGTAAAGCAAACTTCCACCCGGATGATTTCCCTCCAAAGTCCGCACCTCCACAAGGTTCTCTTCTCCCTCTGACAGATAAAAGGCTTCCCCAGGCCGGATCTCATGAATCTCCAGCCGGGCCGGAAAATCCTCCGGCCCAAGAGGCCAGTAGGGCCTGCCTAACAAGCACTTTAACTGTTCCCAAAGGCATCCCCCTTCCCCTCCTCTCCCATAGAGATGAATCTCTCCTTCCGGATCTAAAAAAAGAGGAAAGCCAAAAAGCCCGTTGATATGGTCTATATGCAGATGGCTGAGTAAAATGTGCACACGCTTTTTGCCACTTTCTTTCAAATGTTTCCCAAGCCCCAAAAGCCCGCTTCCGGCGTCGAAAATTACCGTCTCATTCCCTCGCTCTGCCAGGATGCAGGACGTATTCCCCCCGTATTCCATAAAATCCCTGCCGGGAGTCGGTGCAGAGCCCCTGACGCCCCAGACTTCAATGCTCCATCTATGATCCATATTTCCATCCTCTATTCCCGTGAGCAGCGAGCCAAGTAGACGTGCTTGTACGTATATTTGGCGACTGCCGCGAGGGTGGAATGCCCCGTAGCTTGCTGCGGGGTATTCCACTAACAGATTTCCTCCATAACCAGTACCTCAAAGCCCTCCTTCTTCCCTTTAAGCTTCACAGTGCCGCCAAGGGATGTGGTGCGAATCCGATCACCCAGTACATCCGCTACCGCCCGGGAAATATAGATCGTCCCGCCCGGTGCATTGGCTTCCAGCCGGGCTGCAGTATTCACCGTATCGCCGATGGCTGTGTAATCCATGCGCTTTAAGGAGCCGATATTTCCCACCACGGCCTCCCCTGCGTGCACGCCGATGCCAAAGGATACCGTTCTGCCATATTTCTTCAGAAGCGCTTCGCACAACTCCTTTGAGCCCTCCACCATATCCGAGGCCGCTTTTACCGCATTCATCACATAATCCTCCTGGGGCAAGGGCGCCCCCCAGAAGGCCATAGCCGCATCCCCTACGAATTTATCCAGCGTTCCGCCGTTTTTTAAAATACAATCGGAAATCAGGGTGAGGTACTGGTTTAGGATTTCTACCACCTCCGTAGGCTTTAAAAGCTCGGACATGGGAGTGAATCCGCGGACATCCACAAACAGCACCGCAATCTCAGTCAGGCGGCCGCCCAACTCCAAAGCTTCAGAGTCTTCTTTTAAAAGCTCCCTTACGATCTCCGGGGCCACATAGCGCTGGAAGGTATGGGTGACACGGCGTTTTTCCAATGCCGCCTGCACATAGTGAAAGCCAATGCCGCCCACGTACAGAACGGTAACTCCCACCGGAATCCACAGCACATGGAGCACCAGTCCCCGGCTATACATCACCTTGCACAAAAGCAGCGAGCCTCCGCAAAGAGCAGCCCAAAGAAGAGTAGAAACCCGAAGCCTTTTTCTGCGGAATACGGCCAAGCCAAAAAGCAGCACTGCGAATAAAGCCGCAAGCTGTATCCCGTCCCCGGCCTCCCGCTTATAATCCTCCCATAAAAGGGCCTGTACCGCATTCGCCTGGAACTCTACCCCATACATGGGAGCCGCATGTTCGGCAGCTGTCAGATAGCTGTCCTGCAGGCCCGCCGCATAGGGACCGATCAGGACAATCTTCCCGGCAAAATAGTCTGCCGGGATCTCCCCAAAGATAAGATCCGCAACGGAAATAGATTCATAGAGGTCTCCCGGAACGCCGCAAAAAGGCAGGTACCAAAAGCCCCTGGCGTCCACAGGGGGAAGCTTTACCGGCTCCATCCCGTGATATGCCCGGTACATCCGGGCCGCTTCCAGTGCCAGGGATGGCACCTCTGTCCCGTCCGGCAGAGAAAGCTTCAGCAGATGGTGACGCAGGATTCCGTCCGTATCCATCATGGCATTGATATGCCCTTGGCTGGAAGCCCTTTTCAGGGCCTCATACGGTTCTTCAAAGGCAGTTATGGAAAAGGTGTCCAGGTAATAGTCCCCCGCCCTATCCTCGATAAGAGCGCTGCCGAATTCCGCCGCACAGGCCGTAATGACATTGCCATACTGCCCTGCCGCTTCCGCAAGCCAAGCATCCGCCTTTGCATTCGTCTCGCCGGAATACAGCACGTCTACGGCAATGGCGGCCGGGCGGCAGTCCTCCGACTCATTCAGCGCCTCCAAAACCATGGCGATAATATCCCGCCCCCACTG
Source organism: uncultured Lachnospiraceae bacterium (assembly GCA_910588405.1). Taxonomy (GTDB): domain Bacteria; phylum Bacillota; class Clostridia; order Lachnospirales; family Lachnospiraceae; genus Paralachnospira_A. Next base: position 105,937 of record CAJUPT010000002.1, read on the forward strand.
GTTATAAGGCCCGATTTCCTCCAAAGCCTTCTGGTCGATACCCACCAGGACGATCTTCCCGTCCGAGGCGCTCCGGCTCTGGTAAAAGGCATCCGAGGCCGCCAAATCCACAGCGCGAAACAACCCGGAAGCCGCAATCAGCGTCAGGATGGCAGCGATTAATACCATCAGAAGAGCCGTTCCGTATTTTTTATATGTTTGCAATCCTCTTATATTCATATGTGGCCGTCCCCGCTTTGCAGGCTCTCCTTATCCGTAATATGTGCTTTTGAAATCTCGCAGTATCTGATTCTGTGAAATCATTTTTGTCAGCTGCAAAAGCAGGTGCTGAGGAAAACATATGCCATGCCCCATCTATATTGTATGGCATGGCATATGCACCCTGCCGCATAGATTTGTTTTGAATGGAAAAGTCCGCCTTTTTCTTTTATTCTATCATCCAATCATCAAAGGCACAATACCGAATAACAAAAACCTTAACGACATTCCTCCCGTTTCCAGGACGGCTGCCTGCTATCCCTCCACCGCTCCAGCGCATTGTCGACATACTGCGGAAGGTTCAAAAAATGTGAAAACGTGAACTTTTTTCAGTATTGATATTTTACACAGCGCCTGTTAAGATAGAAACAAAATTTTTCAACGCGGCGTTTCGTCCGGTCCGAATTTTACCTAATAAATAACGCAAGGAGTACTTAACGATGAAGCAAAAAGCATTTCAGGCCGCCCTGCCCCATACGATACCGATTGCGGTGGGCTTCCTGTTTCTGGGAATGTCCTATGGTTTTCTGATGCGGAGCAAAGGATTTTCCGTTTTTTATCCGTTGCTGATGAGTTTTTTTATTTTTGCCGGGTCGATGGAATTTGTGACGGTGAACCTGCTGCTGTCGGCCTTTGACCCCCTCCGCGGGTTTTTCCTCGCCCTGATGGTAAACGCAAGACATCTGTTTTATGGGATTTCGATGCTTGATAAATACAAGCATATGGGATGGAAGAAGTTTTATCTGATTTTCGGGATGTGCGACGAGTCCTTTACGATTAATTGCAGCGTAACGCCGCCGCCGGATGTGGACAGGGGATGGTTTATGTTTTTTGTAACGCTGCTGAACCAGGCTTACTGGGTATCCGGCGCAACGCTGGGCTCCCTTCTCGGGTATGTGATCCGGTTTAATACCAGAGGTATTGAGTTTGTGATGACGGCGCTGTTTGTCGTCATGTTCCTGAACCAGTGGGAGGAAAGCAAAGACCACAGACCGGCGCTCACGGGAGTCGGATGCACCTTTGCCTGCCTGCTGATTTTCGGAAGCAAGCGCCTGATCCTGCCGGCCATGGCGCTGATTATATTGTGTTTTACGATTGGAAGAAAAAAGAATATGTTCCCGGAAACACACGGCACGTGACTTGATGTGTCTTTAGCAAAACAAACAGTGTGAAACAAACTATGAACGCAACGCCATTTCTCCGAATACCCGGAGGCGCTGCCGAATGATAATAAACGGAGGCTGTCAAATGACCACAGCACAACATATCATCACCATCCTTGCCGTTGTGGCGGGAACAATGCTGACAAGATTTCTTCCCTTCCTTATATATCCGGAAGGGAAGACGCCGCCCGGCTATATCACCTGGCTGGGAACGGTTCTGCCTCATGCGGTGATCGGGCTTTTAGTGGTTTACTGCCTGAAAGACGCGGTATTTTCCGCTTATCACGGGCTGCCGGAGGCAATCGCCATCGGTCTTATTTTTCTGCTCCATAAATGGAAACGGAATACGCTGCTGAGCATTGCCGGAGGGACGGTGCTCTATATGGTTCTGGTGCAGAATTTCTTTCATTAAATGATAGACATAATAAACGCCTATCATTTAATAAAAAACAATTAAAATAATCAGGCGTAATAAATATTGAATCATTTTAAAAAAACAACCTCTTTTACAGCGGTATGTCTTCTATTTTTTCTTGTTTGGCTTCTCCGGTTTCAGATAACCGCTCAGACCGGTAGTCAGCAGCTGAAAGATCGTGTCCTCGGTTTCCTGATTATCCGGAAGAATCCCTTCCACCACATATTTGGCGTACATAACCGTGGATGTGAGAATATGAAGCCACAGCAGATCCTGACCGATTCGATCCGGTGCCGGAAATAGGGCTGCCACTCGTCTTTACGGCCATACTTACAGATGCCGCAGATTTACCCGGTACTCCCGCAGCGCCTTTTCGTCGGCATTCCTGATCAGACGATCCAGACTGCTGACCAGCTCTTTCTGATCTCCCGGCAGATTTCCCCGAACCTGAATCAGATTGGAGGCGCCGTCGGTCACGATTCTGGTATCGATGGACAGATTCTCAATCAGCGCTTTCAGCTCCTCAAGCTTCTCAAGCTCTCCCTCCTCCTCCCAGCTGCCCTGCTGAATTTCCTGATACAGACGGGATTCCGGGAAGATCGTCAGCATGGAAGAGCCGATAAGCCCCGGACGGGTTCTGTTGAAAACCTCCGCGCTTTTCTGTGCCCCTTCCACGCCGCGGCCCGCGCCACAGATGCCTGCCAGGTAAAAGAAATTGTAAGAGATACCAGCGGCGGAAAGCCGTGCGGCCTGATCCACAATATCCTGTGACCGATACCCTTTGTCCATAAAGGCCAGCGCCCTGTCGTCCCCCGTTTCCACCCCAATTGTGATTCCGTCATATCCGAGATGATGAAGGGCTGCTAGTTCTTCATCGCTTTTTAATGCCATGTCGGTGACGCGGGCAAAACATCCGATGGTTTCGACTGTCGGAAAATACTTGTGTATCAGCTCCCCAATGGTTTTCAGCCGCCGGAATGACAGAACAAAAGGATTGGCGCCCACCAGAAAAACCCGCCGGACAGCCTCCGGCCTGGGAAGCCCCCGCAGCCGGGCGGACAGCATGGCCATGGGGTCTGTGCCCCAGAGCTGGGCTTCCAGCAGGTCGCTCTCTATGTCCTTTACCGGCGACAGTCTGAATTTGAAGGGCAGATCGTCGTAGAGAGTACAAAATTTACACCGATGATGGGTACAGCCCGCCGTTACCTGCAGCAGCAAAGAAGACGCCTCATAAGGGGGCCGCCAGATCGTTCCTTTGTAATGCATAACAACACCTCCTGGGGTTTGCTTAATTTATTGTGTGTTCGGACATATGCTTACGGCGGATCACCGCCCTGCTCTGTCCTGACCACATCGCATCTGTCCGTATTATAGCATTGTACGGTAAAATAAAAAGTACTGTACTTTTTTACAGTACCTTGCCCTGTCACAATATCAGTGGTATGATACAAGTCAGATCATATCAGGAGGCTGTCCCAAATGCGAAAAACCGAAACCATGGTCAGACGCTGCAAAACCATGTCCACCCTGCAGAAAATACTGGGTGGCAAATGGAAGCTGGAAATTCTCTACTATATCGCGTTCTACGATATCCACCGGTTCGGCCAGCTGCGCCGTCAGCTGGAAGAAATCACCGAATCCTCCCTGACCAAACAACTCCGGGAGCTGGAGGCCGACGGCTTTCTGATCCGCCATGACTTCCATGAAATCCCTCCAAGGGTAGAATACAATTTGTCAGAACTGGGCAAAAGCTTTATCGATGTGCTTGCCTATATGAAACAGTGGGGGGAGCGAAATCTGACGGAGGAGCAGGCATAATAGCTGACATTTTGCGAGACGATATGACCGGAGAAATTACTGGAAAAGCTGAGTTGTGGAGTTATCCTAAAGTAAGGGAGAGGCGGAATCTTCGAGCTGGAGACGGAGCGGTTCAACATAAGTGAAAATAGTCTGCGCCCTCTGGTAGTGGGCCGAAAAAACTGTCTGTTCAGCGATACACCGGATGGAGCGGAAGCAAGTATGATCGTATCCTTCATGATCGAGACGGGAAAAGCCAATGGAATAGATCCTTTAAAGTATCTGGCATATCTGCCGGAACATCGTCCGGACGCAGATATAAAGAAAACCCTTGAAAACATATTGTGGATTTTCAAGGGTTTCATAAAATCTCTTACTCTGCTTGTAATTAACGCTTGCTGAACTGCGGCGCACGTCTTGCAGCCTTCAAGCCGTACTTCTTTCTCTCCTTCATACGAGGGTCACGGGTCAGATAGCCGGCTTTCTTTAAAATCGGACGATACTCGCCGTCTGCCTGCAGCAGCGCTCTGGCAATGCCATGGCGAACTGCGCCTGCCTGGCCGGTAAAGCCGCCGCCGTGCACATTCACCAGCACGTCAAACTTATCCTGCGTCTCGGTGGCAGCCAGAGGCTGACGTACTACAACCTTTAATGTTTCAAGGCCGAAATACTCGTCGATGCTTCTCTTATTAATCGTGATATTACCGGTTCCCGGTACTAAATAAACTCTGGCAATACTCTTTTTTCTTCTTCCTGTTCCGTAAAATCTTGCGTTAGCCACTGTAATCTCCTCCTTTCAGACCTTTCTTAAAAATTCAATGCTTCCGGCTTCTGCGCTGCATGTCCATGCTCAGAACCGGCATATACATGAAGCTTTTTGATCATTGCTCTTCCTAAAGGTCCTTTGGGAAGCATTCCCTTTACGGCCAGCTCAATTACACGCTCCGGCTTCTTGGCCAGCATCTCCTTTAAAGTGGTTTCCTTCATGCCGCCTACATATGCGGAATGACGGTAATAAACCTTCTGCTCCAGCTTCTTACCTGTCACTTTGATCTTGTCAGCGTTTACGATGATCACATAGTCGCCGGTATCCATATGCGGCGTAAAAATAGGTTTGTTCTTTCCTCTCAAAACCTTTGCTACTTCAGAGGCCAGACGACCTAATGTATGTCCGGTGGCATCAACTACATACCATTTTCTCTCGATTGTCGATGGACTAGCCATAAAACTCTTCATTGGTTGAATCCTCCTTGCACCAATTCTACTCACGAGTATACCAATTTACCAAATGATTTGCATTTAATTTTATATAGATATAAGTTATATACACAAATCATTTTCACGGGAATAAAACACACATAGTTTAATCATGAATACGATCTAAAATGCACACCGGGGCTTTGGATCAGCATTTTATCGGTATTCACAGCCTTTATATTATATTACACGAACCGGGGTGTGTCAATGGCTTACTGACATTTTTTCAGGGGTTTTCCATATGCGTTCCATACCGTTTAAAATTTTTCACAGTAAAACCACTCCCCGTCCTTTATACCGCCATCCGGAAAATATGGTTCAAAAACCCCTGTTTGCAAAACTGGCAGGCAATCTTTTTCAAAACGATATTCTTCCGTTTGACATTCTCCCCGGCTGCATTCCTTCAGCCGGCCGGCCCGGTCACAGATCCACACCTTCCTGGCTCCGTCACGCATGGTTTTTTTGACCAGCCTTCTCACGGTCCTATCAAAATCTCCGTTCTCACAATGATGGATATAGATATAAGACTCGCCGGACAGAGGAATTTCCCTCTGCCAGATCCCATAGGACCACTCTCGCTCTCGAACCGTCAGACAGTCCTGAAGTTCTTTCTTATACGCAATTTCCACCAGCGTCAGCCCCTTTGCCGGCGCGGTCTGGGGCGCTGCCTGCCGGTCCCTCGCATCCAGAATCTCTTTTACATGAGAAGGCGGGAATGCGCCGATTCCGGCCTGAATCAACGTTCCCGCGATAATTCTTACCATATGATAAAGAAAGCCGTCTCCGCGGACACGCAGAAGGATTTCACACTCCTCTTTCAGCACTTCCAGACTGTATATCCTTCGAACCGTTTCCTCCGCCTGACTCCCGGAGGACGCAAAACTGCAAAAATCATGTTCTCCAACCAGACAAGCTGCCGCCTCCCGCATTTTATCAGCATCCAATGGCAGAAAAACGAAATAACTGTAAAGCCTTTTCACCGGATTTTCGAACCGGTGATTCCAGATCCTGTACTCATAGGTTTTGACACAGTTGGCCTTTCTGGGATGAAAAGTCAGAGAAACCTCCTCGGAGCTCTGTATCCGGACATCCTCCGGCAGCCTGCCGTTTAAGGCATATGCCAGCTTTTCCGGCGGAATCCTGGTATCCGTATCAAACACCGCCACATTCCCCATAGCATGAACCCCTGAATCAGTACGGCTGGCTCCGATCACCCGCACCGGCTCACCTGTCAGCTGCGTGATCGCTTCATTCAGCCTCTGTTCTATGGTAATGCCGTTTTTCTGCAGCTGCCATCCGCAGTAATCGGTTCCGTCGTAGGCTACTGTCAGTTTTATCCGTTTCATCTCTTCATCCTTCCGACACTGCTTCCGGTCTTTCCATCACTGATTGTCCCCGCCTATTTGCTAAAACCCGCAGACGGCTACAGTTAAAACCGGCAGCCTTAACAAATACTTGTCTCAGCCAGTTCTGCAGTCTGGCAGCACAGCCTGCAATTTGCCCTAATCAGATCGCTAACGACAGTCCGAAAGCTCCGCCATTCTGTTACAGAAACACTCTCGTAACTACAATCAGCCCCAGATAACATGTGGCAGCGCCATATGTCACGAAATCCCGCCGTTCATAATGAAGAGGCTTCATCTTCGTCCGCCCCTCCCCGCCGTGATAACACCGGGCCTCCATGGCCATGGCCAGGTCGGTAGCCCTTCGAAAAGCCGAAATAAACAGAGGCACCAGCAGCGGAATCAGATTTTTTGCCCGCCGAATCAGATTTCCCTCTTCAAAATCCGCCCCTCTGGCCATCTGTGCCTTCATAATTTTATCCGTTTCCTCCACCAGAATCGGAATAAACCGCAGGGCGATGGACATCATCATGGCAATCTCATGAATCGGAAAATGCACCTTTCTCAAAAAACCCAGACTCTTTTCCAGTCCGTCTGTCAGCTGATTCGGCGTCGTCGTATACGTCATCATAGAAGAGCCGATAATCAAAAGAATCAAACGAATCGCCATATAAAGGGCCAGATTTAACCCCTCTTTCGTGATCTTAAAAATCCAGAAACGTACCAGAACCTCGCCCGGCGTCAGCACCAGATTAAATATCACGCTGAAAACCAAAAGAAAAATAATCGGTTTCAGCCCCCTTACGATAAAGGAAAAGGGCACATTGGAAATCCGGATATAAAATGCCAGAAAGAACACCGCCACCAGATAGCCGGCCGGTCCTTTGGCAAAAAACAGTGAAAATACATACAGCAGCGTAACCGCAAGCTTTACCCGCGGGTCCAATTTATGAATAGGGGAGTCCACCGGATAATACTGGCCCAAAGTTATACTTCTCATTTTTCAGTTTCCCTCCTGTTTTCCGGGCATACATATAATGTCAAAAACAGATAAATCGGCATACAAATCCTTCATTTCCCGAAAACCGTTAAAATCGATGCTTTCGCTTCCTCAATCGTGGTCGCATTCTCATCCACGGCAAATCCTTTTTCTTTTAGCGCATGCATCAGATAAGTGACCTGAGGCGCCGCAAGGCCAATGGCCTCCAGCTCCTTATAATGGCTGAACACCTCTCTGACAGTGCCGTCAAAAGCCGCTTCGCCATGATTCATGACAATAATCCGGTCCACGTATTTCGCCACGTCCTCCATACTGTGGGACACCAACACCACCGTGATCTGCCGTTCCTTCTGCAGATAGGCCACCTGATCCAATATATCATCCCTGCCCTTAGGGTCCAGCCCCGCCGTCGGCTCGTCCAGAATCAGCACCTCCGGCTGCATAGCCAGCACACCGGCAATCGCCACCCGGCGCTTCTCTCCCCCTGATAACTCAAAAGGGGATTTCTCATAATAGCTTTCGTGAAGCCCTACCAGACGCAGAGACTCCTCCGCCCGGCGCTTGACCTCCTCCGGGTCGAGCCCCAGGTTTTTAGGACCAAAACAAACGTCGGTAAACACATCCACCTCAAAAAGCTGATGCTCCGGATACTGGAATACCAGGCCCACCCTGCTGCGCAGCTCCTTCATGCGAAAGTCCTCCGCATAAATATTCTGGTCGCCATACCAGATTTCCCCGGAGGTGGCCCGGATCAGCCCGTTCAAATGCTGAATCAGCGTAGATTTTCCCGAACCGGTATGGCCAATCAGGCCGATAAATTGTCCGTCGGGAATCTCCAAATTTACATTTTTCAGCGCATGGGCCTCCATCGCCGTCCCCTGATTATAACAATAGCTCACATTTTTCAGCGTAATCGACATAATGCTTCCACCATCTCTTCTATCGTTAAAATATCCTCCGGCAGCGCCAGCCCTTCCTTGCGCAATTCAAAGGCCAGTTCTGTCATCTGGGGCACGTCCAGCCGGTATTCTTTCAACCTGTCTACCTGGGAAAATACTTCCTTCGGCTTCCCCTCCATCACCACTTTCCCATCATCCATCACAATAATCCGGTCAGCGCTGATGGCCTCTTCCATATAGTGGGTGATCAAAATCACCGTGATATTCTCTTTCTCATTCAGTTCCCGCACAGTCCGGATCACTTCCTTCCGGCCGTTGGGGTCCAGCATGGCGGTAGGCTCGTCCAAGACAATGCATTTGGGCCGCATCGCCATCACGCCTGCAATGGCCACACGCTGCTTCTGCCCGCCGGACAGCCGGTTGGGAGAAAAACTGCGGTAAGCCGTCATCCCGACGGCTTTCAGACTTTCATCCACCCGCTCCCATATCTTTCTGGTCTCCACCCCCATATTCTCAGGGCCAAATCCCACATCTTCCTCCACAATGCTGGCCACGATCTGATTATCCGGATTCTGAAATACCATACCTGCCGTCTGACGGATCTTCCAGAGTGCGCTCTCATTCTTCGTATCGTCCTCTTCCACCCAGATCGTGCCCTCCGTGGGCAGCAAAAGGGCATTCATATGCTTGGCCAGAGTAGATTTCCCTGAGCCGTTATGCCCCAAAATAGCCACAAACTCGCCCGCTTCTATATTCACGTCTACAGCGTCGACGGCCCGGTTGACCTCTGTCACCTTGTTTTCCTCATCACGCTGAATATATTCATAAACCAGCTTTGCAGTTCTTATGATTCCCATCGTTTCCTCTTTACCGACGCGCTGGCCGCGTCATATAAGTAAATTTAAAAAGCTGTTTTCAAGCTTTTACTGATGTGTCAAAAACCAATATCATCTTACGCCATATCTTCGATTTATTATTTTACTGGATTATCTCTTTTTATGCAAGAAAAATATGTGTTAAATTCTCAAAAATCAAAAGCTGAATACCCCATGGCATTCCATGGAATACTCAGCCTTCTCTCATTATAAAGCAATGCAAAAACTTCTTATACTAATTCAATCTGCACCATCATCGCGGCGTCGCCTTTTCTCGGCCCGATCTTCACGATTCTGGTATAACCACCATGGCGGGTGGTATATTTGGGCGCGATCTCCTCGAACAGCTTCTTCGGCATATCGACTTGCTTTGTCCCCTTCTTTCTGCCTGCAAGAGTTGTGGGAACCTCTTTTACAGGATAAAGCACTTCAAGCATCTTTCTTCTGGCATGCAGTCTGGAAGGTTTGTCTTTTTTGATCTCCTTCTGCACTTCGTCATACAGAGTCACTTTCTTACCATCCACAACCTCTTTTACTCTCTTGCCGTCTTTATCCTTGCGGGGCGTTTTTGCCGTCACGGTAACGGTCTCGTAATTATCCATCTCTTTCACGGCCATCGCGATCAGACCTTCGGCGATCTTGCGAATTTCCTTTGCCTTTGACTCAGTGGTCACGATCTTTCCATGGTATAAAAGACTGGTCACCTGACTTCTGAGCAGCGCTTTTCTCTGGTCAGATGTTCTTCCTAATTTTCTATATCCTGCCATGATTTCCTCCATTTGTGGAACACACTGCCATGCACATCGGGCTTACTGACAGGCGTCCGGCATACGGCTTACTTTAATGGTGGGCCACAGCGGCCGGCAATTTCCATAAATTCTCTCTCATAATTTAATTCAGGTATCCTGATAGGATGATCAGGATCATTCCTCGCTGGGATTCAGCTCCAGACCCAGCTCCTTTAATTTCGCAAGTACTTCCTCCAGAGACTTCCGTCCCAGATTTCTGACTTTCATCATATCCTCCGAAGTTCTGTTGCACAATTCCTCCACGGTATTGATCCCGGCCCGTTTCAGACAATTGTAGGAACGCACGGACAGCTCCAGCTCGTCGATGTTCATCTCCAGTACTTTTTCTTTTTCATTATCCTCTTTCTCCACCATAACCTCTGCGGTCTTGGCATTCTCGGAAAGATCGATAAACAGATTCAGATGCTCGCTCAGCACCTTCGCCGCAAGGCTGACCGCCTCATCCGGCGCCAGCGTGCCGTTCGTGTATACGTCGAGTGTTAATTTATCATAATCTGTGATCTGACCGACACGGGTGTTCTCAACTTTCAGATTCACACGCTCCACAGGCGTATAGATGGAATCTACTGCAATGACACCAATCGGAAGTTCTTCATCTTTATTGCGCTCCGCACTGACATAACCTCTTCCGTTTGTGATCGTAAGCTCCATGTACAGTTTACAGTCAGGTCCGCCGCTTAAGGCGGCGATCGCCAGATCCTTATTGAGAATCTCAATATCGGAATCCACCTGAATATCGCCGGCTGTCACAACGCCCTCGCCCTCGAACTCAATGTAAGCCACCTTGACTTCGTTGCTGTCACTGTTGTTTTTAATCGCCAGCTCCTTGATATTCAGGATAATCTCGGTCACATCTTCCTTCACGCCGGGAATCGGACTGAACTCATGCAGAACACCGTCGATCTTTACCTGGCTCACGGCTGAACCAGGCAGAGAGGACAGCATAATCCTTCTCAGGGAATTCCCAAGGGTCGTACCGTAGCCCCGCTCCAGCGGCTCCACTACAAATTTTCCATACTTTTTGTCATCTGAGATTTCAACAATCTCAATATTAGGTTTTTCAAAATCGAACACTCTATTAAGACCCTCCTTTTGAGTTATGACTGAGGGATGCCCTATGTCGCTAAGCCATACGAATCAGAAACAGATCAACTAACCTTTTACTTGGAGTACAGCTCGACGATAAGCATCTCATCAACGGGTACGTCAATCACTTCTCTGGTAGGTAATTCTTTAACAGTCACCGTTAAAGCTTCTGCATTCGGATCTAACCATTCGGGAACGAGTCTTCCGCCTGTCACTTCCAGAATATCCTTATATCTCTGGGAGTCTCTGTTTTTCTCCTTCACCTCGATCACGTCGCCTGCTTTAATCAGGTAAGAGGGAATGTTTACGCACTTTCCGTTTACCAGCACATGACGATGATCGACGATCTGTCTTGCTTCTCTTCTGGTACGGGCAAAACCGGCGCGGAACATTACGTTATCCAGCCTTCTCTCCAGGAGGATCATCAGGTTCTCGCCTACCTGGCCCTTCTGCTGTTTTGCCTTTTTATAATAATTTCTGAAGGGTTTTTCCAATACACCATAAATGAACTTTGCTTTCTGCTTCTCCCTTAACTGGAGACCATACTCGCTTACTTTTCTATTGGCTCTTCTTAATTCTCTCTTTGATTTTTTATCAATCCCTAAATACATAGGCTCAAGACCAAGAGATCTGCATCTTTTAAGAACTGGAACTCTATTTACTGCCACTTTTCATTTCCTCCTAAATTAAACTCTTCTGCGTTTGGGCGGACGACAACCATTGTGGGGTACCGGCGTCACGTCTCTGATACTGGTAACTTCCAGACCACAGGCCTGCAGGGCGCGGATCGCGGCCTCTCTGCCTGAACCGGGTCCCTTTACCATAACGTCAACGGATTTCAAACCATGTACCAAAGCTGCTTTTGTTGCAGTTTCTGCCGCCATCTGAGCAGCATAGGGAGTAGATTTCCTTGAACCTCTAAATCCCAGACCGCCCGCACTCGCCCATGAAAGAGCATTCCCCTGAGTATCCGTCAGGGTCACGATTGTATTGTTAAAAGAAGACTGAATGTGCGCTTGTCCGCGTTCAACGTTTTTCTTAACACGCTTTTTTGTCACTTTCTTTGCTGACACTTTCTTCGCCATTTAAACTAACCTTTCCCTAGAGGGTTCCTTTCTAAATAGTAACTATCCAAATAACCATGCAGACCTGTGGTTTTCACAGTCTCCCGCATACCGTCTGCCTATCATCCTGCCGCGGATGAAAATGGGTGCCTGTGAGCCATCCGGCCATCGCCCGTAAGAACGAAATCGAAACAATCGAATTATTTCTTCTTGTTCGCTACCGTCTTCTTCGGGCCCTTTCTCGTTCTTGCGTTTGTCTTGGTCTTCTGTCCGCGTACGGGAAGTCCTTTTCTGTGACGGATTCCCCTGTAGCAACCGATTTCCTGAAGCCGCTTGATATTCAGAGCGATCTCTCTTCTCAGATCACCTTCCACCAGTACGTGGTCGTTCTCTAAAGCCGTAGTGATTCTCTTAACTTCTTCGTCAGTCAGATCTCTGACGCGGGTATCAGGATTTACATTTGCTTCGGCAAGAACACGGTTTGATGTCGCACGGCCGACGCCATAAATATAAGTCAAGCCGATTTCAACACGTTTTTCTCTTGGTAAATCAACACCTGAAATACGAGCCATGTGTGTATTGCACCTCCATAGTAATATTCTTTTTTATGGTATAGGGGTGAGCTAAGTGCTCACAGTCTCTCAGGCGTATGGATCATACGCCTTAAACGCAGAAAAACGAGCATACGCAGCCCGTCAATTCCCATTGACGCCTGAAATGTTGTGCGTACACTTTCTTTTCGTGATTTTTGAATTGGAATTTCATTTTGCGTGATTCCGTCAAATTTTGCAAGAAATAAATATATAACTCTTAATCAGCAAGAACAACTGGTCCAGGCGGTTCCTGGTAGTCCCTGCTGCAGCCGCCTTAAAAAGCTACACTTATTACCCCTGTCTCTGCTTATGCTTGGGGTTCTCGCAGATCACTCTGATACTGCCTTTTCTCTTGATGATCTTACATTTCTCACAGATTGGCTTTACGGATGCTCTGACCTTCACAGTAATTCACTCCTTTCCAAAAGTCTGCCATTCATTATAGCATTTTGCCAATAATAATGCAAGAGACTTTTTCCTTTTTTCCAGTTTTTCCGGTTTTTCATAACTTTATATACCCGAGCGGCCGGTCCCCGCTCATGGAAATTACCTATTTATCTCTCCAGATAATCCGCCCTTTGGACAGATCATAAGGCGAAAGTTCCAAAGTCACCTTATCGCCGGGCAGAATCCGAATATAATTCATGCGGAGCTTTCCGCTGATATGGGCTAACACCTGATGTCCGTTTTCCAGTTCCACCTGGAACATGGCATTGGGCAGTTTTTCTACGACCCTGCCTTCGATTTCAATCACGTCGGCTTTTGACATGGTTCATGACCTCCTGTACAACTTAATTGCATATTTGATATCTTCATTCCGAAACGGGCCGTCTTTTAAAAGCTTCATGCTCCCTTCCCTGACCGCATCCGGATGACAGATGGGATACAGATGCATCTTTTTCTTCCGTTTGGGCTTTTCCACGGTACGCCTCTTTCCGTCGGCTATCCATACATATTCGCCCTGCTGTCCTATTATCACAAAAATATCGTCTTTATCATGGCCGGCCTTCGACCTTACCAGACTTCCTGTCTCAAAGGGCTGCATGCATTTCACCTCATGGATAAAATTTCGGGATCTCCGTCCGTGATCAGTATGGTATTCTCATAGTGAGCGGACAGAGACCCGTCTGCGGTTACTACGGTCCACTGATCATCAAGCCACTCCACATCCCGTTTTCCCATATTGATCATCGGCTCCACCGCCAGCGTCATTCCGGGGATCAGGCGAATGCCTCTGCGCCGCTGCCTGAAATTTGGCACTTCCGGTCCCTCATGTACGCTGGAGCCGATGCCATGGCCGACCAGCTCCCTGACCACACCATAGCGATAACGGTCCGCATAGGCATTGACCGCAGCGGAAATCTGATGCAGGTAGTTTCCAGCCTTGGCATACCGGATTCCCTCAAAGAAGCACTGACGGGTCACTTCGATCAGCTGCTTTGCCCCGGAGCTTATCTCTCCCACTGCCAGCGTTCTGGCGGCGTCGGAATGGTAGCCCTTATAGCATACGCCGGCATCCAGGCTGACGATATCCCCTTCCCGTAACTTATGCTTTTTACTGGGAATCCCGTGAACCACCTCGTTATTTACGGAAACGCAGATGGCCGCGGGATATCCGTTATAATTCAGAAAAGAGGGTGTACAGCCAAAATCCCGGATTACCTGTTCTCCCACCCGATTGATATCCATGGTGGACATGCCCGGCCTCAATGCCTTTGCCATTTCGTCATGAACCACAGCTAGTATTTTTCCGGCTTCTCTCATCAGTTCAATTTCCCGGGCTGATTTGATTGTCACCGCCATAGGTTATTCTCCCAGTACCTTCACGATATCGGCAAACACCTTTTCCATCTCCTGGGTGCCGTCTACTTCATGCAGCACTTTTTTATCGCCGTAGAACTGAATCAGCGGCTTTGTCTGTGTATGGTAAACGGAAAGACGGTTTTTCACGGTTTCCGGCTTGTCGTCGTCCCTGAGCGCCAGTTCTCCGCCGCAGCGGTCGCAGATTCCCTCTACCTTTGTGGGAATATGTACGATATGATAAGTGGCGCCGCAGGCCGGGCAGGCTCTCCTGCCGCTCATCCTTGCCACGATATTTTCATCGGGAACCTCTACGTTGATTGCAAAATCCACGGCATCATTCCGCCCGGACAATGCTTTTTCCAGACATTCCGCCTGTGGAATCGTCCTTGGAAATCCATCCAATACATAGCCGTTCGCGCAGTCCGCCTGGCTGATCCGGTCCATTAAAAGATCTACTGTCAGTTCGTCAGGCACCAGCTGTCCGGCATCCATATAGGTTTTTGCTTTTTTTCCCAGTTCAGTGCCGTTTTTGATATTGGCTCTGAAAATATCACCGGTGGAAACATGGGGAATCTGATACTTATCCGCAATTTTCTTTGCCTGTGTCCCTTTGCCGGCCCCAGGCGCACCCAGCATAATAATCTTCATACGTTCTTCTCCTATAAGCATTCCCATTTTATGGAATGTTGATACATGCCGTATTGATTAAGACCATATACATGCTTAGGCGATTATGAAATCATAATCGCCTCGCACATATAAACAATCGCCTTGTCAGCATTAATAATTGATAAACAGCCCTTCCGTACGCACATCCTTGTAGCTTCTCTGCTGCATCATCGTCTCCACCTGCTTCAAGGTTTCCAAGATTACGCCTACGATAATGATCAGAGAGGTTCCCATAAAGGAAAGCCGGCTTACGTTAAAGATGCCTGAGAAAAAGATCGGAATCAGCGCGATGATCATCAGGCCGACTGCGCCGATAAAAATAATATAATTCAGGATCTTTGCCAGATAGTCCGAGGTGGGCTTTCCGGGCCGGATGCCAGGGATAAAACTGCCCTGCCGCTTCATCGTATCCGCGATCTCAATCGGGTTAAAAGTGATGGACGTATAGAAATACGCGAACACGACGATCAGAACACAGTAAATCACCAGTCCAATCGAATAAACGGGCGCATCGGGACGGCACCAGTTTGATGAGTTCAGCGCGAGCAGAATCTTGCCGCCGACCGTCGAATAATCTACATTGAAAAACTGAGCGATCATGCCGGGGGTCGTCATCAAAGAGGAGGCAAAAATTACCGGGATTACGCCTCCTGTGTTTACTTTTAAAACCAACGGCTTGTTATAGGAACGCCCCGCCGCCATCATACGGTTCGACATCTTCGCGGAATTCTGAATCGGGATTCTTCTCTCGCCATCCTGCAAAAGCACTGTGAACGCCAGCATGGCAAACAATACGGCCACGATAATCACAATCGCCAGCACCTTCATGGCCACGTCGGCATTTGCGATAAATCTTTCGTACAGCGTGACAAAATCATCAGGAAGACCGGAAATGATATTGATCAGCAGGACCATGGAGATACCGTTTCCCACACCCTTTTCCGTGATCCGCTCGCCCAGCCACATCAGCAGGCCGGCGCCGGTGGTCATAGCCGCCACGGCCACTAAAACGGTATACCAGGTATATACGGGAAGCAGTCCCTGGGCGCCCAAGCCGATGGACATGGCGCTTCCCTCAATGATAGCCAGCACAATCGTCAGCCATCTGGTGATCATCGTGATTTTCTTCCGCCCGTCCTCGCCGTCCTTCTGCATCTCCTCCAGCTTCGGAATCGCAATAGTCAAAAGCTGCATCACGATGGAGGAGGTGATGTAAGGGCTGATATTCAATGCAAAAATGGACATGTTCATCAAAGAACCGCCCGTAATCGCATCAAAAAAGTTAAAGGCATCGCCAGTCTGCGCCTGAAGCAGACTGGCAATATAGGTAGTATTCACACCAGGAACCGGAATCTGACATCCGATTCTGATCACGACCAAAATGAAAAACACGAATAAGATTCTGTCCCGTATCTCGCGGATCTGAAATGCTCTTTTCAGTGTTTTAATCATATCAGATCACCTCGCAGGTTCCACCTACAGCTTCAATTTTGGTCTTTGCTCCCTCGCTGAAAGCATCCACCTTCACATTTAATTTCTTGGTCAGCTCACCGTTTCCAAGAATTTTAACGCCGTCGCGGGGATTCTTCACCACGCCGTTCTCTACCAGCGCAGCTACCGTTACCTCTGCGCCGTCCTCAAACCGCTCCAGAGCGGATACGTTGATTCCCACGATCACCTTGGAATTTCTGTTCGTAAAGCCTCTCTTGGGAATTCTTCTGTATAAGGGCATCTGACCGCCTTCAAATCCGGGTCTGGTAGCGCCAGAACGCGCCTTCTGTCCCTTATGGCCTTTACCTGCCGTCTTGCCGTTTCCTGAACCGTGTCCACGGCCCCTTCTGAAATCATCACTCTGCCTGGAACCTTCCGCAGGATGTAAATTCGATAAATCCATTCTCCGCACCTCCTTTACTCAATATTAGATTTCTTCTACCTTTACCAAATGCTTCACATGCCAGATCATGCCTCTTACGGCATCATTGTCCGGCAGCTCAACTGTCTTGTTTAGTTTTCTGAGGCCAAGGGCTTCGACAGTTTTTTTCTGCTTCGGCACGGCGCCGATCGGAGATTTCACCAATGTGACTTTTAATTTATCTGCCATTTTTCGTTTCCCTCCAGTTTAGCCAATTAATTCGTCTACGGATTTCCCTCTGTTCTTCGCAACTTCCTCGGGAACCTTCAGCGCGGCCAGGCCGGCCAGCGTTGCCATTACAACGTTCTGCTTATTGTTAGAGCCCAGGGATTTCGTACGGATGTTTTTAATACCTGCCAGCTCCACAACGGCACGCACAGGGCCGCCTGCGATGACGCCGGTACCGGCGGAAGCTTTCTTCAAAAGAACGTGCGCGCTTCCGAACTTGCCCAGGAAATCATGGGGGATACTGTTATTCTCATCGGTGGGAACCGTAATCAGTCTCTTTGCGGCGTCCTCTTTTCCCTTGCGGATGGCCTCGGGAATTTCAGCGGCTTTTCCGATTCCGGCGCCTACATGTCCGTTTCCGTCGCCCACAACCACTAAAGCTGAAAATCTGAAATTACGACCGCCCTTTACTACTTTTGTAACACGTTTGATCGCAACGACCTTTTCTGTCAATTCAAGCTGGCTGGCATCAACAATTGTACGTTTCATGTGTTCTCCTCCTTGATTAGAATTCCAGACCAGCTTCTCTTGCTGCATCTGCCAGTGCTTTCACCTTACCATGATATATGAAGCCGCCTCTGTCAAAAACAACCGTCGTGATACCTTTTTCCAGCGCTTTCTTTGCGATCACGGTACCGAGATAAGATGCCGCCTCCACATTGTTGGTCTTCTGAAGCTCCGCCTTTACGTCCTTCTGAAGTGTAGATGCGGAAACCAGGGTATTCTGGGCATCGTCGTCAATAATCTGCACATACATATGATTATTGCTTCTGAACACAGCCAGACGAGGTCTCTCGGCAGTACCGGCGAAACGATTACGAATTCTATTGTGTTTTTTCACACGAACCTTGCTTCTTGCTTCTTTCCTAATCATTCTAAGTTCACCCTCCTAATTATTTCTTACCTGTCTTACCGACTTTACGTCTGATCACTTCGTCAGCATACTTGATACCTTTTCCCTTATAAGGCTCAGGGCGTCTCTTGTCTCTGATTTCAGCAGCATATTGGCCTACTTTTTCTTTATCGATACCTTTTACGATAATTTTATTCTGTCCGTCTACCACAGCTTCAAGTCCGTCAGGGTCCGTCATCTCGACAGGGTGAGAATAACCGAGGGAAAGAACCAGTTTTTTACCTTGCTTTGCGGCTCTGTAACCAACGCCGTTGATCTCGAGAACCTTCTCATAACCTTCCGTAACGCCTTTCACCATGTTGGCGATCAGTGTTCTGGTCAGACCGTGCAGTGATTTCATCTTCTTTAAATCATTGGGTCTGGATACCACAATCTCAGCGCCTTCCAGCTTGATCTCCATTTCCTCCGGCAGCACTCTCTCCAAAGTTCCCTTAGGACCTTTTACAGTCACCTTATTATTTTCTGCAATATCGACAGTTACGCCTGCCGGTACCGCGATTGGCATTTTTCCTATACGTGACATGCCCGTACCTCCATATTTTTCCAAATTAATAGTTTGATACTTCGTTCTTCTAAGCTCGAAAGAACCTCGCTAAGAATCACGAAGGGCTTTCACACTAAGCTCGAAAGAACCTCGCTAAGTGTTCAATGTTTCGCCAAGTGTTCAATGCCTACCATACAAACGCAAGCACTTCGCCGCCTACGTTTAACTCACGCGCTTCCTTGTCTGTGATCACGCCCTTGTTCGTGGAAATGATCGCGATTCCTAAGCCGCCTAAAACCTTCGGAAGATCCTCGGTGCTTGCGTATACCCGCAGGCCCGGCTTGGAAATTCTCTTAAGTCCGGAGATGATTCTCTCGCTTTTGTCTTTGCCGTATTTTAACGTAACGCGGATGGTCTTAAAATTGCCGTCCTCAACCACATCATATTTTCTGATATAACCTTCCCGAACCAGGATGTCGGCAATAGCTAATTTCATCTTGGATGAAGGAATATCTACTGTATCATGTTTCGCAGTATTTGCATTACGGATTCTTGTAAGCATATCTGCAATGGGATCACTCATCGTCATTTTCGTTCCTCCTACTTTATATGAATAACCTATTACCTTCTTACCAGCTTGCTTTCTTTACTCCGGGAATCTGGCCCTTGTATGCTAATTCACGGAAGCAGATTCTGCAGATTCCGTATTTTCTCAGATAAGCATGGGGACGGCCGCAGATTCTGCAGCGGGTATATTCTCTTGTTGAAAATTTCGCTTTACGCTGCTGCTTAATTTTCATCGAAGTTTTAGCCATGAGATATTCCTCCTAATTATTTCTGGAAAGGCATATTGAATAATGCCAACAGTTCGCGGGCTTCCTCATCGGTCTTTGCCGTGGTGACAAAGATGATGTCCATGCCTCTTACCTTGTCAACCTTATCGTACTCGATCTCAGGGAAAATCAGCTGCTCTTTGATACCCAACGCATAATTGCCTCTGCCGTCGAAGGCATTCGGATTCACACCTCTGAAGTCACGTACACGGGGCAGGGACAGGTTGATCAGACGATCCACAAACTCGTACATCCGCTCGCCTCTTAAGGTCACTTTGCACCCGATGGCCATACCCTCTCTGATTTTGAAGTTTGCCACGGATTTCTTTGCCTTTGTGAGGACAGCTTTCTGCCCGGCGATGGTCTCCAGATCCTTTACCGCGGTCTCCAGAACCTTGGCGTTTTCCTTTGCCTCGCCTACGCCCATGTTGATGACAACTTTCTCCAGCTTCGGAACTTCCATAATATTTTTATAGTTGAATTTTTTCATCATTGCGTCTACAATCTCGTTTTTGTAGACTTCTTTTAATCTACTGCTCACCTTCCGGAACCTCCTTTCTTCGAATTAGTCGATTGCTTCGCCGGTTGCCTTCGCCACACGAACTTTTTTGCCGTCTCTCACTTCAAAACCGATTCTCGTGGGCTTGCCATTGTGAAGGTACATTACGTTTGACACGTCGATGGGAGCTTCCTGTCTGACGATGCCGCCTGCCTGGTTCGCAGCGCTGGGCTTCGTATGCTTCGTCACCATGTTTACGCCCTCAACCACAACTCTGTGGTTCTTGGGGTCTACATGAAGCACTTTGCCTTCTCTGTCTTTATCTTTGCCGGCAATGACTTTTACCGTATCGTTTCTTTTAATCTTACTCGTTGCCACTGTCTACACCTCCTATAATACTTCCGGAGCCAGGGAAACGATCTTCATAAACTGATGGTCTCTCAGCTCTCTTGCTACAGGCCCAAAAATACGGGTGCCTCTGGGGGTCTGGTCATCTCTGATGATAACAGCCGCATTCTCATCAAATCTGATATAAGAACCGTCTTTCCGACGGGTTGCGTTCTTTGTACGTACTACAACAGCCTTTACGACATCGCCTTTTTTGACAACACCGCCTGGTGTTGCATCTTTAACGGTAGCAACGATCACATCGCCGATTGCCGCGTATCTTCTTGTGGAACCGCCCATCACTCGGATGCAGAGCAATTCTTTTGCGCCTGTATTGTCAGCTACCTTCAGTCTGCTTTCCTGCTGAATCATGCCTGCTTACTCCTTTCGACTATTTCGCCCTTTCGATAATCTCCACAAGTCTCCATCTCTTGTCCTTGGACAGAGGTCTTGTCTCCATTACTCTAACGGTATCGCCAATGGCACACTCATTTTTCTCGTCATGCGCCTTTAATTTATAAGTTCTTTTTACGATCTTGCCATATAAAGGATGTTTTACGTGTTCTTCGATGGCCACTACGATGGTTTTATCCATCTTATCGCTGACAACTTTCCCTCTACGGGTTTTTCTTAAATTTCTTTCCACAACAGCTCCTCCTTCATTAGAACTATTATCACGCATTGGCCTTCTCAGTAATCACAGTCTGAATTCTGGCGATATTCTTACGCACCTCTTTAATTCTGCTTGTGTTTTCTAACTGATTTGTTGCGTTCTGAAATCTCAGGTTGAAAAGCTCCTTTTTCGCAGCTACTAATTCCTGTTCTAACTCTACATTCGACTTTGCTCTTAAATCTTCTACAAATTTATTCGTTTTCACCGTTAGCACCGCCTTCCAAATCCTCACGAGATACAATCTTACATTTACAGGGCAGCTTGTGCATAGCCAGACGAAGAGCCTCTCTGGCCACTTCCTCGGATACGCCTGCGATCTCGAACATCACGCGGCCCGGCTTTACAACCGCAACCCAGTACTCCAGAGAGCCTTTACCGGAACCCATACGGGTTTCAGCAGGTTTTGTGGTAACCGGCTTATCCGGGAAAATCTTGATCCATACTTTACCGCCACGCTTGATGTAACGGGTCATCGCGATACGGGCGGCCTCGATCTGATTGGACTTGATCCAACAGGGCTCTGTGGCAACAATACCATATTCTCCATAAGTGATTTTATTTCCTCTGGTAGCCTTACCAGCCATGCTGCCGCGGAATTGTTTACGGCGTTTTACTCTTTTCGGCATTAACATTATTTATCGCTCCCTTCCTTAGTTCCCTTTGCAGGAAGTACTTCGCCCTTGTAGATCCATACCTTTACGCCAATCTTGCCGTAGGTGGTGTCTGCTTCTGCGAAACCATAGTCGATATCTGCTCTTAATGTCTGCAGCGGGATCGTTCCCTCGCTGTAAAACTCGGTACGTGCCATATCGGCGCCGCTTAAGCGTCCGGATACGCTAGTCTTGATTCCCAGCGCGCCGGCCTTCATGCTTCTGGACATGGTGGACTTCATGGCACGACGGAAGGAAGTACGGTTTTCCAGCTGCATCGCGATATTCTCGGCTACCAGCTGGGCATCCTTGTCAGGTCTCTTTACCTCTTTGATATCGATGAACAGCTTCTTCGCCGTCATCTTCTGAACCTCTGCCTTTAACTTTTCGATCTCAGCGCCGCCCTTGCCGATTACCACGCCGGGCTTTGCCGTATGGATGATCACCTTCACACGGTCGGACGCTCTCTCGATCTCCATTCTGGAGATACCGGCATTGTACAGTCTTTTCTTTAAATATTTTCTGATCTGATAATCTTCTATTAAATTGTCGGCAAAGTCTGCCTCCGCATACCACTTGGAATCCCAGTCTTTGATGATGCCGACTCTCAAACCATGAGGATTAACTTTCTGTCCCATTATGACCCTCCTTATCTTTCATCCAGCACGATTGTAATATGGCTTAATCTCTTCTCGATTCTGTAAGCCCTGCCCTGTGCTCTCGGTCTGATTCGCTTCATGGTCGGCCCCTTATTTGCATAACACTCTGCAATATAAAGTCCGTCGGCGCTCATACCGTTGTTGTTCTCCGCGTTCGCAATGGCGGATTCCAGCAGCTTCTTGATTACGGAAGAAGCATATCTGGGACTGTATGCCAGGATACCTTTTGCTGTCGCAACATCCTTGCCTCTGATGGCGTCCAGCACGAAGCATGCTTTCTGCACCGGAATTCTGGCATAAGATAACTTGGCTGAAGGTCTTGTATCTTTAACAGCATTTCTTTCACGTTTGATTTGGGATCTATGTCCTTTTGCCATGGTTTTTTCCTCCTTTCCGAATCAAGCGGATTACCGACGGGATTTCTTCTCGTCTTTTCCATGTCCTCTGTAAGTTCTCGTGGCTACAAATTCGCCTAACTTGTGCTCAACCATATCCTCGGTGATATATACTGGCACATGTCTTCTGCCATCATGAACTGCGATTGTATGTCCAACCATCTGCGGGAAAATCGTGGAACGGCGGGACCAGGTCTTAATCACCTGTTTCTCACCGGAAGCATTCAGCGCCTCTACCTTTTTTAATAACGATTTATCCGCGAACGGGCCTTTTTTCAATGAACGTCCCATACAGGTTTCCCTCCTTCTTATTTCGTCGTCCTACCGTCTCTTCTTCTCACGATATACTTGTTGGAATGCTTATTCTTCTTTCTGGTCTTTAAGCCAAGAGCAGGTTTGCCCCAGGGAGTACAGGGACCCGGGCGTCCGATACCGGTTTTGCCCTCGCCACCGCCGTGGGGATGGTCGTTGGGGTTCATCACGGAACCGCGTACCGTAGGTCTGAAGCCCATGTGGCGCTTCCGGCCCGCCTTACCGATATTGATCAGCGCATGGTCGCCGTTTCCTACCACGCCGATGGTGGCACGGCAGATAATGGGCACCATTCTCATCTCTCCGGAGGGAAGTCTGAGGGTTGCGTATTTTCCTTCTTTCGCCATAAGCTGTGCGCTGTTTCCGGCGGAACGTACCAGCTGGCCGCCTTTGCCGGGGTACAGCTCTACATTGTGAACCTGAGCACCGATCGGGATGTTTTCCAGAGGCATGCAGTTGCCTACTCTGGCCTCGGCGTGAGGGCCGTTCATCACCTTCATGCCGTCTGTCAGCCCTTCGGGAGCCAGGATATATGCTTTCTCGCCGTCCGCATAGCAGATCAGCGCGATATTCGCGCTTCTGTTCGGATCGTACTCGATGCCGATTACCGTTGCGGGAACGCCGTCTTTTCTTCTCTTAAAGTCGATTATTCTGTATTTTCTTCTGTTTCCGCCTCCGCGGTGTCTCACTGTGATTTTGCCCTGGTTGTTACGTCCGGCATTCTTCTTCAAAGAAACGGTCAGTGATTTCTCCGGCGTACTTTTTGTAATCTCGGAAAAATCGGAACCGGTCATATTTCTTCTGGAAGGTGTATATGGGTTGTATACTTTGATTCCCATTTTTGTTACTCCTTTCAACAATGTTATCAGGCGCGCCTGCCGCGCCTATATTCAGGTATGGCCAGCCATCTCGCTGATTCGAAGGCTTATCTCCCTTTTATTCAGGCATGGCTTTTGCCGCTGGTACAAATCTTATTGAAACGCTCTCTGGCGTCTCCTTATTAAACTGTCAGGAGAAACTCCCGCTTATTTTTATAAACCGGCGAACAGCTCGATATCTGCGCTGTCTTCCGTCAGCTGAACGATTGCTTTCTTCCGCTTTGCGGTCTTGCCGATCGTTCTGCCTCTTCTGCGGGTCTTGCCGTCCAGGTTCATTGTGTTTACACGGGCAACCTTTGTTCCCTCAAACATTTTCTCCACAGCTTCTTTAATCATCGACTTGGTCGCTTCCGTGTGAACCAGGAAGGTATATTTCTTTTCCGCCATGGAATTCATGCTTTTCTCTGTTACAACTGGTTTGAGGATTACATCATAATATTTAATATCAGCCATTACGCATATACCTCCACGATTGTTTCCACAGCAGCCTTCGTTGTTACCACCGTATTGTATTTCAGAATATCGTATACGTTGATCGTGTTCGTCAGAGCCGTCTTCACGTTCTCGATATTTCTTGCGGATTTCACCACGGTCTGGTCGTTGCTGTCAAGCACCACCAGCGCCTTGTTTACGTTCAGAGCGTCCAGCATCGCTTTGAAATTCTTTGTCTTGATCTCGTCCATGGCGATCTGATCCACCACGATAAACTTGCCCTCGTTCACTCTGCTGGTCAGCGCTGATTTCAGAGCCAGTCTCTTTTCTTTCTTGTTTAATTTGATTGTATAATCTCTCGGCTTCGGAGCGAATACAATGCCGCCGCCTGTCCACTGAGGCGCTCTCGTTGAACCCTGTCTTGCGTGGCCGGTGCCTTTCTGTCTCCAGGGTTTCTTTCCGCCGCCGCTTACCTCGGCGCGGGTTCTGGCACTCTGGGTGCCCTGACGTTTATTCGCAAGCTGTGCCACGACTGCCATGTGTACCAGGTGTTCGTTTACCTCAACGCCGAATACCGCGTCATTCAGCTCTAATGTGCCCACAGTCTCGCCCTTCATATTATAAACAGATACGTTTGCCATCTGTGTGGTCCTCCTTCCTTAGAACAGCGTTACTAAGCTCATTCCGCATCCTGCGGATTCGGATTCGCTAAGTGCCGCCGTATACATGAAACTTCGCGCTCAGGCTGCGCTCTTACAGAGCTTGCTTCACTGAGTTTCATGGTAAAAAACAATTAGATTGTTTTTACTGACTCCTTCAGTGTTACCAGCGCTTTTCTCGGTCCGGGAACAGAGCCTTTCACTAAGATTACGTTATTCTCAGCGTCCACTCTTACCACCTCAAGGTTCTGGATGGTAATCTGCTTGTTGCCCATCTGTCCGGGCATCTTCTTCCCCTTGAATACACGTGACGGATCAGATGCGGAACCATTGGAACCTGCGTGACGATGGAACTTGGAACCATGGGTCATGGGGCCTCTGTGCTGTCCGTGTCTCTTAATCGCGCCCTGGAAGCCTTTTCCTTTGGAGATCGCCGTCGCGTCTACCTTATCGCCGGCTGCGAAAATATCTGCCTTGATCTCGTCGGTCAGCTTGTAATCGGCCGCATTCTCCAGCTTGAACTCTCTGATATATCTCTTATAAGATACGCCCGCCTTGTCGAAATGGCCCTTCACCGGCTTGCTCACCAGCTTTTCTCTCTTGTCCGCAAATCCGACCTGAACCGCCTCATAGCCGTCGTTCTCAATGGTTTTGATCTGCATTACCACGCAGGGGCCTGCCTGGAGCACGGTTACGGGAGTCAGCGTCCCATCCTCTGCAAAGATCTGCGTCATACCAATCTTTGTCGCCAAAATTGCTTTCTTCATTAACTATTTTACCTCCTGTTCATCTACAGCGGAACACTTGCGTGTTCATCCTAGACTTGCCTCGGGCCGCCGTTAATGGGAGCCGTCCGCAATAGGATTTTCACTCTTTTAGATTATTTTTGTTTCATTTTGATATTGATATTCACACCTGCAGGCATCTCAAGTCTGGACAGGGCGTCTACGGTCTTCTGGGTAGGCGCGATGATGTCAATCAGTCTCTTGTGGGTTCTCTGCTCGAACTGCTCTCTGGAATCCTTATATTTGTGAACCGCTCTTAAGATGGTCACTACCTCTTTCTTTGTGGGCAGCGGTACCGGGCCGCTCACCTGTGATCCCGTTCTCTTTACAGTGTCGATGATTTTTCCGGCTGACTGATCCACCAGCTGATGGTCGTATGCCTTTAATGTGATTCTCATTACCTGACTTGCCATAAAAAAAGTCGCCTCCTTTTCG
>CAJUPT010000002.1:132111-216405 GCA_910588405.1 uncultured Lachnospiraceae bacterium
CAGTGACTTGTCGCCAGTTTCCTAACTTGACATTCGCTCCACGGAAAACCTGCCGTCTTAACTGATTTTAAGAGGCAGCAACCTCGCGCTTCACAGCTATCATGCCACAGCATTTACAAGTATACACGATGTTTTCGGGAAATGCAAGAATTTTTTTCCTGATTTTCGGGGCGTTATTTTATGTATGGGATTTTGTGCATAAAACCGGAGAATATTCCCCCCGAAAATATCTGTATCCGCAAAACCGACCCTCCCCCGTTTCATGACTTCCCCGCTTCTTGCCAACCCGCCGCGTTTATGATATGATGAACAACAGCAAAAAACCGCGAATGCAGCCCGGACCATGCCGTTGCACGCGAAAACAAATGACAAATACACCTTATATTTATAGAAAGGAAACCGCCATGTCCGTACCCGAAAATCATAAAGAAATCATCGAAAGCTTCATATTAGATTATCCGGTCTGTGAGTACCGCTTTCTGGAGCGGGAGGAGCTGATCTTCTCCCCCCATGTGCGCACCATTTGCCAGACTGACTGCAAGCGCTACGGCCACTCCTGGGCCTGTCCTCCCGTGGTGGGCACCATCGAGGAATGCATCGAGAAGTGCCAGCATTATCAGCACGCTTTTCTGTTCTCCACTGTCACCGATGTGGCGGATTCCTTCGATATGGAAGGCTGCCTGGATGCCCGCCGGGATCATGAGGAAGTGTCCTACCAGATTACCCAGGCTTTTAAAGAGCATTTCCCCGATGTGCTGACGCTGACTACCGGCTGCATGATCTGCGAAGAATGTGCTTATCCTGACGAGCCCTGCCATCATCCCGAGAGACGGTTTTCCACCATCGAAAGCCACGGCATCCTGATTATGCAGATGGCCGCATTGAAAGAGATGAATTATGACTGCGGTTGTAATATCGTGACCTATTTCAGTTTACTTTTATATTAACAAGCAATTTTCTTTATTCGCAGGGAAATAAAATATGCTCCCATTTGACATGCCATTGAGCGGTGTCAAATAAGAGCTTCTGTTGCTAATTCTGATGATCCGCAGATCCGGATTCCCAGAACCGACGGATGACATTTCCCACATTGCTAATATTAACCCGATACATATGCTCCCACTCCCGTGGGAACAGCAGGCGGTTTTCCCTCAGCGTAAAACGGTCATCCAAAAGAAGTATCACACCCTTGTCCTCAGCGGTCCGGACTACCCTTCCGGCCGCTTGCAGGACTTTATTCATTCCCGGGAAACGGTAGGCATAGTCAAAGCCAGTCTGTTTCCGGGCAGTATTACGGATTTTTACAGCCTCACCGTCCTGAAAATCTCCGGCTACAATGCCCTGTTTTTTTTCATCTTCACCTTCCTGGCAGTCTTCGGTTTTACTGCTTCGGCCAATTGCGACTTCACGATTGCCTGACCCAAGTATCGTTTCATGGTCGTCTGCCTTCGCATCATAATGCTGCCGGATAATCTCCCGCTCCGCGCAGACCAGCGGAAGACCGGTTCCCACGATCAGCGCACCGACCAGCGCCTCGCCTTTTAAATCGATC
Organism: uncultured Lachnospiraceae bacterium; assembly: GCA_910588405.1. Lineage (GTDB taxonomy): Bacteria > Bacillota > Clostridia > Lachnospirales > Lachnospiraceae > Paralachnospira_A. Next base: position 133,664 of record CAJUPT010000002.1, read on the forward strand.
CCTTCCGAAAAAATCCCGCCCATCACACAGAAGCCCACTACGCTTTCCTGATTGTCCGGACGGAAATTTTCCAGGAATGCTTCCCGCTTTTTTTCATCCATATTTCCGGATTGCAAAACCAATCGAAACGCGTCTGAATGGGTTTTTGCAGTCGCACTCTCCCCTCCGCAGGCCGCCACCTGCTCCATAAACTGATAAGACGGAAAAAACACCAGATAATTTCCCGGCCTCGCCTTTACCGCCTCCTCCACATAACGCCAGACTTTCTCATAAGACCACTTTCCCCTTTGGGAATACCTGCTGCTCACATCCTCCGCCACGCAGATCAGCCGGTTCTCTTTCGGAAAGGGAGACTCCGCATAAATGGCATATTCCTCCTGGTTTCCGGTCAGCAGCTCCTTATAATACCCCACCGGCAAAAGGGTGGCCGAAAAAAAGACGGCGCTGACGCCTTTCGAAAGCCTTTCCTGCAAATTTTTAGCCGGATTGATACACAGCTGCTTCACCATAAACCGCCCGTCCTCTTTATGGGCCGTATAAAACCGGTAGTTCTCGTCCGCAATGTCATAAATATTCATAAACGACCGCAGCTTAAAATAAAAACCCAGTACCGGCGGCTCCGCAAACTCCCCGCTTTCTTCCAGATAAACTTCCAGCTCCGTATAAAGCGCCGAAAAAGGCATAACCAGCTGACTCAGCTGCTCCTGTACCGCGTAATCGTCACATTCCCGCTTCAATTCCAGCAAAAGCTGATTGCAGCGGTTTAACTGTCTGGCAATCTTCGGATGTTTTTCCTTCAAAAGCTTCCGGGTCTCCAGAAAATCCTCTTTGTCAATGGCAGCGCTGTACATCTCCCTGGCCCGGTCCACCAGATTATGGGCCTCGTCAACCAGAAACAGATAATTTCCCGCTACGCCCTCCCCGAAGAACCGTCTCAGATACGCGTCCGGGTCAAAGGCATAATTGTAATCGCAGATAATCATGTCCATCCAATAAGCCGTATCCAGAGACAATTCAAAAGGACAGACCTGATGCTTCTCGCCGTAATCCAATATGGTCTGCCTTCCCGCAAAACCCTCATGCACAATCAGATCATAAACCGCCTCATTCACCCGGTCAAAATGTCCCCTGGCTCTCTCGCAGGCAGCCGGATTACACTCTGCCTGATCAAAAGGGCAGATTTTCTCCCTGGCCGTCAGCGTCACCGAAGAAAACCACAGTCCGTTTTCACAGAGAATGTGAAGGGACTGCTCCGCCACGGTCCGGGTAATGGTTTTCGCCGTCATATAAAAAAGCTTGTCCGTAAGCCCTTCTCCCATGGCTTTTACCGCCGGGAACAGCACCGCAAGCGTCTTGCCGATACCGGTGGCCGCCTGAATCATCAGATTTTTTTTATTGGCAACGGAACGATAAACCGCCGCCGCCAGCCTGCGCTGCCCCTCCCGGTAAGGATAAGGAAAGACTGCCTCTTTAATCGTCCGATCCCTTTTTGCCTGATGCTCCCACTGAAATACGGCCCATTTTTCATAGGCCGTTTTTACGCTCTCAAACCATTCGGCAAGCTGTCCGAAAGTGAACAGCTCACGGAAATATTTCCGGATTTCTGTTTCCAGATTCACATAGGTCATCCGGACGCCGATCTGCCCCAGGCCCTCCTGCCTGCCATAAATATAGGCATAACACATGGCCTGGGCTTTATGGACAAAGACAGGCTCCTCCATCCTGGCCACATCCCGGTACATCCCCTTAATCTCATCGATCCAGACCTGGCCGTCCTCCTGAAAAATACCGTCCGCCCGCCCTTCCAGTCGAAGAAGGCCGGGCCCCAGCGCTTCCTCAAGCTTCAGAGAAACCTCCGCCTGGTAGCCTCCGCCCATACTGCGCTGCAGCTTCCTGTGAATCCGGCTGCCCGCCGCCATGGCGTCCGCCTCTTTCCCCCGGCGGCGGCGGTCGATATCCCCGGATTGAAAAATGAATTCCACCAGATTCCGTACGGACATTTTGATTACCGGTCTGTCCTGTCCCATCGTTTTTCCCTTTCATGGTTTGCAGCCAAACTAAGTTCATCCTATTCCTTTAGATGTACTCTTGGAATCGCTCAGCACCTGCTTTTCCGCCGCCCGCATCTGTCCAGGCTGCAGACTTACGACTTCATCGTAAGCTGTATCCGCTTCTTCGCAGGATCTACCGACAGCACCTTAACCTCCACGATATCTCCCACGCTGACCACCTCCAGCGGATGCTTTACATAATGGTCCGCCATCTGGGAAATATGGACCAGGCCGTCCTGGTGAACGCCGATATCCACAAAAGCGCCAAAATCGATCACATTCCGGACAGTCCCCTTTAAGGTCATCCCCGGCTTTAAGTCCTCCATCTCCATCACATCCGTGCGCAGAATCGGCTTCGGCATCTCATCCCGGGGATCTCTGGATGGCTTTTCCAGTTCCTTCACCAGATCGTTCAGAGTAATCTTTCCCACACCTAAAGACTCTGCCAGATTGCTGACGCTTCGGGCTTTCTTTCCGATATCCCTTAAGCCGCCGGAACGCAGATCCTCAGGGCTGTAGCCCAGCCGTTCCATCAAAGCCGCCGCCGTCTCATAGCTTTCCGGATGCACCGCCGTAGCGTCCAGCGGATTTTCCCCTTCCGAGATGCGCAGGAAGCCGGCGCACTGCTCATAAGCCTTCGGCCCCAGCTTTGCCACCTTCAAAAGCTGCTTCCGGTTCACAAACCGGCCGTTTTCCTCCCGGTATCCCACGATATTTTTGGCGATTACCTTCGTGATGCCCGAGACATATTCCAGCAGTGAGGCCGAAGCCGTGTTCAGGTCCACGCCTACCCGGTTCACACAGTCTTCCACCACGCCGTTCAGCGCTTCGCCCAGCTTTTTCTGATTCATATCATGCTGATACTGTCCCACGCCGATGGATTTGGGATCGATCTTCACCAGCTCCGCCAGCGGGTCCTGAAGCCGCCTTGCAATGGAGACGGCACTTCTCTGGGCCACGTCATAATCGGGAAATTCCTCCGTCGCCAGCTTGCTGGCCGAATAGACGGAGGCTCCTGCCTCATTGGTAATAATGTACTGCACCGGCTCGTCAAGCTCCTTTAACAGCTCCACGATCACCTGCTCCGACTCCCGGGATGCCGTTCCGTTCCCAACGGAAATCAGCGTCACATGATACTTGCGGATCAGGTCCTTCAATACCTTTTTCGACTCCTCCAGCTGCCGCTTCGACCCCGCCGTGGCAAATACCACCGCCGTGTCCAGCACCTTTCCTGTGGCGTCCACGACAGCCAGCTTACAGCCCGTCCTGAAACCGGGGTCCCAGCCCAGCACGATCTGCCCCGTAATCGGCGGCTGTAACAGAAGCTGGGTCAGATTCTGGCCAAATACCTTTATCGACACATCCTCCGCCCGCTCGGTCAGCTCATTCCTGATCTCCCGCTCGATGGCCGGTCCGATCAGCCGCTTATAGCTGTCCGCTATGGCCGCTTTCAGAACCGGCGTCGTATGAGGATTGTCACCGATCAGAATCTTATTGCCGAGATAGCTGAGGATCTGGTCCTCCGGCGCCTCGATCTTTACCGACAGAAACTTCTGGTCCTCTCCTCTGTTGATGGCAAGAATCCTGTGCTCCGCCAGTTTTTTCACCGGCTCGCTGAACTCATAGTACATGCCGTACACGGAATCCGCCTCCGGATCTTTCGCCTCCGAGACCAGCCGTCCCTCCTGGGTAGTCAGCCGGCGGATAAACGTACGGTAAGAAGCCTCGTCGGAAATCTGCTCCGCAATAATGTCCTGGGCGCCCTGTATGGCGTCGTCCACGGTCTCCACGCCCTTCTCCGGGTCCACATACCCCGACGCTTCCGCCTCCACCGGCTGTGTCAGCGCCTGGGCACAGATGGCCTCCGCCAGCGGCTCCAGCCCCTTTTCCTTCGCCATCATGGCCCGGGTCCGCCGTTTCGGACGGTAAGGACGGTAAAGATCCTCCACTGCCACCAGCGTCACGGCATCCTCTATAGCCTTTTTCAGTTCCTCCGTCAGCTTGCCCTGCTCCTCAATGGTGGACAGAACCTGGGCCTTTTTCTCCTCCAGCCCTCTTAAATATCTGAGCCGCTCGTCCAGATTCCTGAGCGTCTCGTCATCCAGGGAGCCTGTGACCTCCTTCCGGTATCTGGCGATAAAGGGAATGGTATTTCCCTCGTCGATCAGCTTTATTGCAGCCTCCGTCTGCCCCGGCCGGATGCCCAGCTCTTCCGTAAGCACTTTGATAATATCCATAAATACGATAACCCCTTAAAAACTGTCGCAAAATCAATCAGCCATCTGCCTCGTATCAATACCCGTCTGTCTGATTGATTGCCGAACAATTCCTTAACAAGAACGTATACTCCCAAAATCCCTGCCTTTCAAGCCGCAGTCAGATTCCGGGAGTACGCTGATTCTCCTGTTTACTTCTAAATTTATACTTCCTGGTTCATATTCAGACAGCTCACTACTCGCCGACCCGGATCATACCAAGCACACCCTCAAGCGATGCCTGCTTCCCGTCAAATGCTTTCTCCGTCATCGGCCCGGTAACAACGCCGAACTCATCCTCACCCGGAAGTTCCACAACAGTCTCGATTTCAAACAGCTTCCGCAGCTCTTCTTCCTTTGCCGCCCTGCTGCCGCTTATGCGCAGGAAAAACCGGCTGGTCAGCTCCCCTTTGTCTTCTACGGGAAGCTTCGTGCCATCCCAGATGGACATAACGCCTCTGCCCATGTTCCGGGTGGCGGCGATCACATCGGCGATCACAGCCCCGGCGGTCGGCAGTTTTCCCGCTCCGCTGCCGTAAAACATCAGAGGGCCGCTGACATTTCCCTTTACCATAATGGAATTGAACACCCCGTTCACGCCGAACATGGGATGCTCCGGAGAGAGCATAAAGGGCGCCACGATGGCAAAATACTTATCGTCCGTCTTTTTGCTGATGGCCAGCAGCTTAATGGAACGTCCCAGCTCCTTCGCGTAGCGCACGTCCATATCCGTGATTTTCGTAATACCCTCCGTATAGATATCGGTGTAATCCACCTCATGATTGTAAGCCACAGAGGTGAGAATAGCGATCTTCCGGCAAGTATCCTGTCCCTCCACGTCCGCGGAAGGGTCCCGCTCCGCATAGCCCAGCTCCTGGGCTTCCTTCAGCGCCGCGTCAAAGGTCGTTCCCTCCTGAGCCATTTTGGTCAGAATAAAATTGGTCGTGCCGTTGAAAATTCCGGAAATCTCCTCCACCTTATCCCCGGTCATGGAAGTATTCATCGGACGGATAATGGGGATACCGCCGCCTACGCTGGCCTCAAACAGAAAATTTACGCCCTTTTCTCTGGCCAGATGCAGAAGCTCCGTGCCGTGAGCGGCCACCAGCGCTTTGTTGGAAGTCGCCACGCTTTTTCCTGCCAGAATCATGGCTTTCACAAAATCATAGGCCGGCTTCGTGCCTCCCATCGTCTCCACCACGATACCTACCTCCGGGTCCTTCTCGATCACGGAGACATCATGAACAATCTTCTCCTGAACCGGATCTTCCGGAAAATCCCGAAGATCCAGAACATACTTTACCTCAACGGGCTGACCCACTTTCTTTGAGATGCTGTCCTGATTCATGGAAAGCGCCTCCACAACACCCGATCCGATGGTGCCATATCCCATCACTGCTATTTTCATCGTCCGTTCACTCCCTTGGTTATAATTTTATGTTAAAAAAATTCACTATAAAAGTCTCCGGCCTTCATAGTATGGATAGCCATGCGGCCACTGCCCGTAAGCGTGGCTGAATGATGAAAGTTCACTTTAAAATAGCGGTGAAAACACGATCTGCCTCCACCGCTAAAGAACACCTGTATTCACTTAAAAAATACTAACATAAATCGGAAGGGTGTGCAAGTTTTTTTTATTGTACGATCCCACTTATGCTCAAAGTTAGTTTCAACATTTGATTTCGGCCCCTGCACAGCATACATACGTTGTTTCTCTTTCTGTCCGGACATCCACTGTCTTTGATGCTGACATGGTACAACGGCGCGCCGTAAAAAACAATACGGCAAACTGTTTGTCAATTTCGAGTAAAACCGTACATTTAGTCCCTATGACGGTTACTCTCCCTCCATATCCATCAGATAAATCAGCATGCGCACCTGTACAATGGACATCTTGTCGTCAAAATCAATCCCGGTGATCTCCTTAATGCGGCCAAACCTTGCCAAAAAGGAGCTGCCTGCCCTGTAAGCAGCCGCGCCTTTCTCGCCATAACCTTTTCCACCTGAGCCGCCAGATAGCAAAAGACCGCAAAATCACTTTGCAGAAACGGGTGCTTCCAGGCAATCAGAGAAGCCACGCCCTCTGTGCGTAATAGCTATTCTGACTTTACTTTAAATGGAAACACCATCTCCTCCTGCCCTCTTTCCGATCAGCACCTTCTTCCCGCAGAAAGCAAACCCATACATCCGGACACGCTCCCCAGGAACCCCTTTCTCCACCAGCGCAGCTTCATATTTCCGATCCTCAATCTGTCTTAAAGCTGCCTCCACGGTATCCGAAAGCTCCTTCTCTTCCTCCGCATCCTGTACCTTAAATTCCAGGATGATCCCATCATCCCCCTGCTTTGGCTCCAGCATCACATCATAACGGCCAAAGCCGCTCTCCCGGTTGGAGATTACGACATAGCGGTCGGACAGCTCCACCAGAAGTCCTAAGACAAAACCGTGGTAGAAGCGTTCCGGCTCCGATGCTTCTGACGGTTTATTCCCCGTATCGAAGCTGCTGAACGTATTTAACGCTATTTTATTCATGTAATGGTTCATAGCTTTCACATCATCTTCCAACAACGCTTTGATAAAATCATTATAGCTTTCATCCTGTTCTGAAAACCAGCCCCGGATCATACTTTCAAACATCATCCGTACTTCCCTGTTGGTTAAGGTCAGCGTATAGCTCCAATGCCCCGGCAACTCAATAGCATCCACTTGTAGTACTCTCAGATAACCGTTCGCAAGCAGCAGGCTCCAAACCGAATTCCTCTTTGTACGCAGTTCCCCATATACAATCTGTTCATCAATCTCAACCTGCAGCGTCTCGCCCCGCATCAATCCTTCCAGATTTTGTTTAATTCCCTTGCTTCCCTCCCGAAGCAATTTTCCTACCAGACTGTTAGAACTGGAATTTGCCCAGTAAGGCGCCGCTTTCTTTTTATCCAGATAGTTCAGGACAGACCAGGGATTATAAATATCCGCATACTTTCCAAAGGTAAATCCATCATACCATCTTTTTGCCTCCGATCTCCGATCCGACATCACAAATTCATCCAATGCCGCAAAAACCTCTTCCTCAGTAAACCCAAAACTATCCGCATACTTTTCAGAAGTGGTTGTCACCACCTCCAAGTTATTCAGATCAGAAAAGATCGATTCCCGGCTGACCCTGGTAATGCCCGTCATGATCGCCCGTTCCAGATAAGGATTTGTCTTAAATGTAGAATTGAACAGACTTCTGGTAAAAGAGACCAGCTCATCCCAATATCCGTCCACATAAGATTCCTGCATGGGCGTATCATACTCGTCCAACAAGATAATCACCTTTTTGTTATAATACTTATACAAGTACTTTGCCAGGCGGTGGAGAGAGATGGTCGCCGTAGTTTCTGGCATATCATCGGAAACACTTTGAAAATACGCCTTTTCCGCCGGAAGAAGGCAGTCCCCCTCCAAAATAAAGCTAAAGTCAGAATATAAATCCGCAAGAATCTGATTGATCCTCCGAACCGTCGATCGATAGTCGGTTTCCTTTACATTCGCGAAAGAAAGGAAAATCACCGGATAAGTTCCCTGCAAATTCCGGTATTTTTCATTATTCCAAATGGAAAGCCCTTCAAACAGTTCCACTCTGCCGGCATATTTTACGGAAAAAAATTGTTCTGTCATACTCATATTCAGTGTCTTTCCGAATCGCCGGGGACGGGTGATCAGCGTCACGCTGTCCCCTTCCTCCCACCATTCTGAAAGAAAAAAGGTTTTATCAATATAGAAATAATTTTCCTTTCGGAGTGTCTCAAAATCCTGACATCCAATGCTGATCGTTCTGGCCATATTCATGCCTCCCTGACCTTTTATTCACTTTCGGAATTTCGCTGTAACTGGTTTTGTGAAGTTCTGAAAGAATAGTTCTGTTTTATCACTGTTCAAGAACTATTCTATCATAATTTATCACGCCGGAAAACCCTGTAAATCATGCAGCGGCATCCTATAATCAACGACAAAAACCAAATAGACCTCTGCTACTGCTTAGACAGCATCAAAAATAAAATAACCTCGGAACCGCTGACAAAACTGGTATTCCAAGGTTATTTTTATTTAATATTTTATATATTTATGACTCCCGGTTCAAAACCAGCCGCGCCGCGCCGTACATCCCCGCGTCATTACCCAGCGTGGCCAAGCCGATTTCCGCCCTGCCTTTTCCCATCACCGTAAATGCCTTATAATACTCCTCGATGATGTCGAGCAAAAACTGACCCGCTTTCGACACGCCGCCGCCGATGACGAAAATTTCCGGGTCTGTGATATGGCTGATATAGTGCATGGCCAAAGCCAGATAGCGCATGCTGGTACGGACGGATGAGAGGGCTATGGCATCTCCCGCTTTTGCCGCGTCCAGAACGTCTTTGCAGCTGAAGCTGCACGCAGCCACCGCGGCCTCGTCGTCGAAACCTGCCCTGTTGCGCAAAACCGACGGGGCATTCGAATCAGCTAAGGCACGCCGGGCCACCTTTACAATGCCCGTGGCGGAAGCATACTGTTCGAGACAGCCGTGGTTCCCGCAGTTACATGCATCCTCCTCATCAAAATTCACCCGAATATGGCCAATCTCGCCGCCCATGCCCCGGAAACCTGCCACAATCCTTTCATCCACTACCACGCCGCCGCCCACGCCGGTTCCCAGCGTAAACAGCATAATGTTTTTATGGCCTTTGCCGCCGCCCTGCCACATCTCGCCCAGAGCCGCCACATTGGCGTCATTTCCCGCTTTCACATAGACGCCGTTCAGCAGCCCGCTCAGTTCTTTTTCCGGATTTCTTTCCTGTTTCCAGCCCAGATTAACGCACACCGACACATTGCCGTCAGGCGTTACCGGGCCGGGCAGGCCGATTCCGGCCCCCAGAATAATCTCCGTTCCGATTCCATGCCTGTCCAGATATTCCAGGACGGAAGCGGCGATATCCGGCAGAATGTGACTCCCGTTCATTTCCTTCCGGGTAGGAACCTCCCATTTATCCAGAATCACGCCCTCTGTAGACAGCAGACCGATTTTCGCTGTGGTACCGCCCACGTCGATACCGATACACAGTTTTGCCATGTCACATAGCCTCTCTTACTTTTATTTCCCCCTGCCATATCCGCTCTCCGGCCTGTTCTCATGATTAAGGTCAGATCAGGCAGGCATACTTACATTGATTTTCTTATTCTTCTCCATACCCTTCCGGGTTATTCTTCTGCCATCTCCAGGAATCCTCGCACATTTTATCCAGATCACGCTCCGCTTTCCAGCCCAGCTCCTGTTCCGCTTTGGACGGGTCTGCGTAACAGGTGGGCACATCGCCGGGGCGGCGGGGCTGGATTTCGTAAGGAAGCTCCATCCCTGCGGCTTTTCCGAAAGCATGAACAATATCCAGTACGCTGTAGCCGGTTCCGGTACCCAGATTGTAGGTGAAAATACCGCCTTTTTCTCCGTTCATTTTCTCAATCGCTTTAACATGGCCGATCGCCAGGTCTGTCACATGGATATAATCCCGGACGCCGGTTCCGTCAGGCGTGTCGTAATCGTTTCCAAATACTCGCAGGAAAGGCAGCTTGCCGATGGCTACCTGGGTGATATAGGGCATCAGGTTATTGGGAATACCTTTGGGATTCTCTCCGATCCGGCCGCTTTCATGAGCGCCGATGGGATTGAAGTAGCGCAGCAGCACCACGTTCCACTCAGGGTCCGCAAAGGACATATCCCGGAGAATATCCTCAATCATCAGCTTGGTTCTGCCGTAAGGATTGGTGACGGACAGGGGGAAATCCTCTTTGATGGGCACGGTGGCCGGATTTCCGTAAACGGTGGCGGAAGAACTGAACACCAGCTTTTTCACACCGTGATTTCTCATCACATCACACAGAACCAATGTGCCCGTAATGTTATTATAATAATATTCCCAGGGCTTGCTCACCGATTCACCCACTGCCTTAAAGCCGGCGAAGTGAATAACAGAATCGATCTGCTGCGCGCCGAATACACGCTCCAGCCGGCTTCTGTCCAGAATATCCACCTCATAGAAGGTCAGCTTTTTCCCTGTAATCTCCTCCACCCGTCTCAGAGATTCCTGAGATGAATTGGAAAGGTCGTCCACTACCACTACTTCATAACCTGCGTTTAACAATTCCACACAGGTATGGCTGCCGATATAACCGGCGCCGCCAGTTACTAAAATTGCCATAAATGATTCCTCCTAATTGAGTTCCGCAACCCCTCCCAAGCCCTCAGATCCTAAAAGAATTTCCTGCCGCATTCGCGTCTGTAAATCCTTTTGGGGCTTGTACGGTCCGTTGCTGATTTTATTTGAGTTCCGCAACTTTGTGCATATTCACAGGCAGGGCGGCCGGAAAACAGCCCCCCTGTCAGATTATTTTTTCAATTTTTTCCCTTTTTGTCAATACCTTTACAGATATTTTTTCAAAGTTTCCGCCTTATCCGTGCGCTCCCAGGACAGATCCAGGTCGTCACGGCCAAAATGGCCGTAAGCAGCTGTCTGCTTGTAGATCGGACGGCGCAGGTCTAACATCTTGATAATGCCGGCCGGGCGCAGGTCAAAGTTTTCTCTGACGATCTCCACCAGCTTCTCATCGGACAGCTTCCCGGTGCCGAAAGTATCGATCATCACAGAGGTGGGCTGTGCCACGCCGATGGCGTAGGAAAGCTGAATCTCGCATTTGTCCGCCAGTCCGGCCGCCACAATGTTTTTCGCCACATAGCGGGCCGCATAAGCGGCGGAACGGTCTACCTTTGTACAGTCTTTTCCGGAGAAAGCGCCGCCGCCGTGACGGGCATAGCCGCCGTAGGTGTCCACGATAATCTTCCGGCCTGTCAGACCGCTGTCGCCGTGAGGGCCGCCGATCACAAATCTGCCGGTAGGATTGATAAAGAACTTGGTGTTCTCATCTACCATATTACCGGGCAGCACCGGATCGAACACATACTTTTTGATATCCTCATGAATCTGCGCCTGGGTCACATCCTCGCTGTGCTGGGTGGACAGCACCACCGCATCCAGACGCACCGGTTTCCCTGCCTCATCATACTCCACTGTCACCTGAGTCTTCCCATCGGGACGCAAATAATTCAGCGTTCCGTTCTTTCTTACCTCGGTCAGCTTTCTGGCCAGCTTATGAGCCAGGGCGATGGGGTACGGCATCAGCTCCGGCGTCTCATTGGTGGCATAACCGAACATCATGCCTTGGTCGCCTGCGCCGATGGCTTCCAGCTGCTCGTCGCTCATCTGGTTTTCACGGGCTTCCAGCGCCTTATCCACGCCCATGGCGATATCGGAGGACTGCTCGTCTAGGGCTACCACCACGCCGCAGGTATTGGCGTCAAAGCCGTATTTCGCTCTTGTATAGCCGATCTCGGCCACGGTATCCCGCACCAGCTTCTGAATATCCACATAAGCCTTTGTGGTAATCTCTCCCATTACCATCACAATACCGGTGGTGCAGCATGTTTCGCAGGCCACCCGGCTCATGGGGTCTTTGGCCATCAATGCATCCAAAATCGCGTCGGAAATCGCGTCGCAGATTTTATCCGGATGTCCTTCTGTTACAGATTCTGAGGTAAATAAACGTCTTTCCATCTTTTCCCTTTCTTAATTGAGTTCCGCAACTTCCCTCCCGAGCCCCTTGGTTCTGAGAGAATTTTCGGCCGCTTTGCGTCCATAAATCCTCTCAGGGCTCATTCGGTCCGTTGCTGTTTTGACTTAAGTTCCGCAACTACCGGCCCAGTTCCCGGTTCAGCTTACGGAGACTTTTGATGCAGTCTCCTTCCTGACCGTTCAGGTCATAGAGCATGCCATTCTGAACATGGGCGTATACCTTTAAGTTATCTATATAGACTGTCCCACCGCTTTGGATGGTCAGAGTATAATCTTTCGTATTGGGGAAGTCAAGCTGCCAGCTTACGTTCTGTCCCGGCTTACAGGAAACCACAGCCGATTCGGCCTGACCCAGGGTCACTGTCAGGATGGTCTCCGACTCACAGGAGTACTGGCCGGTCACATAGATCCGGTCTTCTCCGGTATCGGTTTTTCTGCCCGGCGGAATATTCTGCCGGAGCAGCGCGCCGGCCTCGAGTCTCGCCTGCATGGAGTCGTTTTCCCTTACCGCCTCCGCTTCCCCTTCCGTCTCCCAGCCGGCAAATCCAAGGGCAAACTGGGGATTGTACAGCAGGTCCACACCATAATCCTGATAGGTCCACACGCCGTATCCCATGGTTTTCTCCTCCAGAATCCGATGAACATGCTCCAGATAATCGCCGATCTGCTCTTCCACGATCTGAGCATTGCTTTCATAGCCCGGCGTGTTGTCCGCATAAAGAAACTGGTCGATATATACGTCTTTTCCCTGATTTTTCTCAAGAAGACCATTCAGAATCGTCTCCGTCATAACCATGGCCTCCTCATAACCGACCCGCTCGCCCTGATTGGCAAAGCCCATGGGAATACCGTACATCACCGCAGTGTAATCCGAATCTTGGCAGCCATAGGTAGCTTCATGGCTGTAATAGTAGAAATCGCCGGCCTGATCTGCAGCCAGATCCGCGTCCAGCCGCACCTCCATGGACAGATTGGGAAAAACCTGTTGGGATTTTGCCAGCAGCCGGTTCAGATAATCGTCATAAAACCCAAAAAACAATTTCAGCGCAGGGCTTTCTTCTGACGGAAACCAGACCTGGGAATAGTCTGTGAAATTTTCCCCATACCATTCATTCACCTGTTCCAGCGTATACTGCTCTTTCAGATACCGGTGATAGCCGATAAATTCCGCTTCCTCCGCCCCCAGCTTCTCCGCGCCCAGCGCCTTTGCCGTGTAAGTGTAGTTCCAGAAATCCTCCCAGCACAGAAAGCCTCCCAGAAAGCATTCATAGTCGGAACCGATCTGATAAATCTGTTCCAGATAGGAAAGCCAGGCATCCTCATAAGTCCGATCCCCCATCAGCTTATAATAGCGGGGAAGAACGCTGTCCGCCTCATAATAATCCCAGGTATAACCCGGCCGCAGCATAACCCCCAGTTTTTTTTCCTCCGCCTTTTCAAACACCAGCCGCAGCTGATCCGCCGTATAACCGTTCAGCCGTCCGTCGCCGATCTCCGGCTGGAATTCCCGCCAGGGCAGCACCAAAATGATACTGTTGAATCCGTCGGCTACAATCCGGTCCAGCTGCGCATCGATCTGATCCGGCTCGCAATTCCAGAAATTCACCGCCCACCCATCCCCGAAATAATGAACGGATTTTAGATAATCCTGATGCAATACCGGCGTTCGGTCCAAAGAAGGGGCGGCCACTCCGGACCGGCAGGCCGTACACAGGATGGCAAATGCCAGTATACTAATCACAGATTTTCTCAGTTTCTTCATAAAGCATTCTCACCCGTATTGGCGTCCCTTTGCATCCCCATGATACAAAAAGAGCCCGCAAAAGCGGACTCGTTCTATCGGGAATCCACCTTATTGTTCGATCACTCGCTCAGGTAGGCACCTTCCTGATATCAGGGGTTGCCGTGACTTCACAGATCCTATGTATCTCCATCACTCTGAATAAGGGAATAACTTACTCTTTATTATATTGTTCAAAGAGTATACTGTTCTCACAACAGTACATCTGCTGCCGCAACTGATGACGTACCCTTCTGCCTGCCTATGCTCATCCGACCCGCAGCTTAAACTTCTGAACGCCTCTCTCGTCAGTTACCTGTTCTATCATAGCACCAAGGCTCTGTAATTTCAAGTCGAAATTTTCATAACCCCGCTGAATATATTCTATGTCATCCACAACCGTATAATCGTCGGCCGCCAGCCCGGCGATCACCAACGCGGCGCCGGCCCTCAAATCAGGCGCGCTGACATGAGCGCCGTTAAAACACCTGATTCCGTCGATTACCGCCACATTGCCCTCCACTTTAATCGAGGCGCCCATGCGGCTTAACTCATCCACATATTTAAAACGGTTCTCGAAAATACTCTCCGTTACGATACTGGTCCCCTCCGCCAGCGCCAGAGCCACCGCCATCTGAGGCTGCATATCCGTGGGAAATCCAGGATAGGGGAGGGTTTTTACCTGGGTATGCCGCATACGCGGCTTTCCCACAACCCGCAGAGCGTCGTCAAACTCCACCACCTCGCATCCCATCTCCAGAAGCTTCGCGCTGATGGCCTCCAGATGCTTCGGGATCACATTCCGCACCATCACGTCCCCTTTTGTTACTGCGGCAGCCATCATAAAGGTTCCCGCCTCGATTTGATCGGGAATGATAAAATACTCCGTGCCGTGGAGCCGCTCCACGCCGTTGATCCGGATCACGTCGGTGCCGGCGCCTTTAATGTTCGCGCCCATGCTGTTCAGCATATTGGCCACATCCACCACATGGGGCTCCTTGGCCACATTTTCAATAATCGTACGGCCCTCTGCAAGAACCGCCGCCAGCATAATATTAATGGTGGCGCCCACAGAGATCACATCCAGGAAAATATGATTGCCTTTTAACTTCTCGGCTCTGACTGCCACGGCGCCTTTTTCAATATGATTCACACCTCCCAGCGCAGTAAACCCTTTCAGATGCTGGTCAATGGGTCTGGTACCGATATTGCAGCCTCCGGGCAGCGCCACCAGCGCCTCTTTGTACTTGCCCAGCAGCGCTCCCAAAAGGTAATAGGATGCCCGAATCCGCCGGATCGATTCATACTGCACGCTTACGGTATGGATGGTCCTTCCGATGATCCGCACGCTGTGCTCATTGATCCGCTCTACGATGCCGCCGATTCCCTTGATGGCATCCAGCATCACGTTGATATCCCTGACATTGGGGAGATTCCCGATCACCACAGGTTCATCCGTCATAATCGCGGCGGCCAAAATACCCAATGCCGCATTCTTCGCTCCGCCGATGGACACATCGCCCACCAGCGGATTGCCGCCTTTCATAATATACTGAATCATATTTTCCTCTTTCTTCGCGCATAGACCGCATCATCCCGGGCAAATGCGGAAACCCGCTTCCAGCCCCGCCTTACTATGATCCGCTCGCCGCGTCGGGCAACAATACCCGTCTATTATGGCAAATGTGTAAAAACACATCAAAATTCTAAAATTTTAATTACGCATTTCTTATCTGATTATAGCACAAGATTTGTTTTTGTAAAATCCTTTTTTCCAAACATCCGGATCAGCCCCGGTCCGGCAATTATGGAATATATCCGATGAACACATTTCCATTCCCCTCAAAATACCGGACTGCGTCGTCAATTTCCATGGATGTCTCCTCCCCAGTAACCGGACTGTACAGATACAAATCCTGATAACCATAGCCCGTGATCAGCACGGCCCCCTGATCCTGGGTACGCGCAATCAGCGGATAACCGAAGGAAAGATAATAGTAAAGAACCTGTTCCAGCCCGCATCCGGTCAGATCGTGGGCATTGCCCGGCATCTTTTCCCCGAGGATCTCTGCCGGTTCTCTGCCTTCTTCCAACTGCTCGGCCGCATTGACAACCTCCCCTGTCATTTTTACCATCGTTTCCAGACAGGCCGCCAGACTGCCCTCCTTTGAAGAAGCGGCAACGGCAGGCGCCGTAACCCTCCGGCCGTTTTGCGCACGGTAGCCTCTTCGAAGCACATAATTTCCGTCTCCGTACACCACCGTCCCCACATCGTCATAGGTCAGCTGAATGGCCTCCGCCGCCGTACCGCAGATTTTCTGCAGCTTTCCATAGGCAAAAGCATAATAATTGGTATCCTTCTCCTGGCTGCCCTTCTGGCCCTGCAGACTGATCTCATTAATTCCGGCAATAATTCCGGAAGGGCTGGTCACTTTCAACTCCTGAGTTTCAAAACCGCCCCCCTGTTTTTTGGGAATCACATACACAGTCCGCCTGGCTTCGGAATAGCTCTGTGTCAGCACCTGGGAGGTATCCTCCTCCCGTGTAGAATTCTGAATCAGGGCATCCTCCTGAATCTCCCGATAGTCTCCGCCGGCCTTTTTCTGCATCCGGTAAAGCTTGATGCTGCCCGGCTCCACACCCACGCCGGAAATATAGACGCCAGACTTTTCATACCTGGTCTCAGGCTCCGCCGTCTGGCCGTAAATCTCCACCGCATACATCGGAAACAGCTCCGCCGACAAGCCGTCTGCTCCATCCACATCAGTCTCCCGGGCAATGCCGCAGATCAAATCCTTCTCGATAAAATCCAGCGCTCTGATACACTCTCCCTGCTTTGCCTGAATCGTATACTGATCAACCGTATCCAGATTCATCACATGGATCTGGGTTCCGTGACGCGCATCCTTTCCGTCCTGCCATGCGATTACACTGCTGTCGCTGCTGATCGCCATACCCTCTTCCTTTACCTGCTCCACCACAACCACAAATTCATCGCCCTCGAAATCGATTGCATAGATGCTGTTGCCGAACATCAGATAAAACAGCCCGGACCGACTTAAATAGGACAGCGTTCCCACCTCCTCCTTCAGCACCTGATAGGGCATCGTGGAGGGCAGATAAAATACTTCTGACAACTCGTTATCCGCCCGGCTATATTCATAAAAGGACATGCCGACGCAGCCCTCGTGAACGCCGTTATTCATATATCCATATACAAAAAAGTGGACATTCCCTTCATTGTCCGCTTCGACAATCTGAATCTCATGTTCCCGCAGACTGTTCCGGATATCCGGTTCTCCTTCCTGCTCAAAGCTGAATACCTTTATCAGCTCCCCGCTCTGACCGTGATAGCTCCAGAGCTGACCGTTCACGGCAAATACGATCCACTGACCGTCCTCGCTGTTCAACGCCTGAATCCCATCAGCCTCCTGAATTCCAAGGTCAATGGAGCGGTCCGCTGCCAACAGATGCTCCGGCTCAAAAATCTGATTCATGGTCCGCCGAAACGCCAGCAAATACCACTGGGCCTCCGACCACTGGACACAGTAAAATTCTTCTATGCGGTAAAGATCGGTCTGATTCTCCCTGTCCGGATTCTCGGCCTCCGCCAGATAGGACATCGTAAAGGAGCCGATCGTCTCATTCATGTCTTTGACGGAGATCTCCGGCTGCGTTACTTGACGGGGCTTTAAGTCTCCCCAGGTAATCTGGGAAAACGTGGAATGCAGAGTAACATCCGCCAGCGTTGACCGGTCTGCCGTGTTCTGTTTCATGTAGATGACCAATTCTTCCGACAGCACGGGATCAAAGGTTTTATCATGAAAATCCTTTACAAAATCCAACATTTCCCTGGTATGAAACTGCTCCGCCAGGGTAATCCGGGTATAATAATATACGGCAGGCTTAGACCGTGTAGATAAAATCAGTGTCAGCAGATATTCCTTTTCCGGCTCCAGCAGGTTCTGAATGGGCAGCCGGGCTGCTACCCCGTCCTCTACCGTATCCCATTCCTTCAGCTGGGTATCCTCCACCAGACGTAGCGTATCCAAACTGCGGATCTCATAGGAAATATTGATAATTTCCTCGTCACAATTTTCCGCCGTAACCGCCAGACTCCGATCCTCCGGCAGCGGCGTAACAGTATCCCTGGTATACTGGGCCTCAAGCTTCGTCTGATACCCGTGCAGGGCGTTCACCCGCTCCCCCTCCACTTCCATATAGACCACCGGAAGCGAAGGCCGCAGAGACGGTGCGTAAACCCTATCCTCCTGTTCTTCTCTGCGCATAAAAAAAACCACACCCGAAACTGTGACACAAAACACACAAAACAGGATCAGTACCCTTTTCACTACTTGATTGGTATGCTTCATAGACGACTGCTTTCTATTTTATAAATTAATATGCCTTTGCATATAAAAATCATGTCACACAAGCTTCGCGCTTTGGGCGTACAACGTTATTCAACAAAAATGCATACGCCGCAAAACGCAAATATAGCCATGACAGCTCACTGCCATGACTATATTGTAAAGGCTGAAAGATAAAACCACAACCCATTTTTCTTTACAATTTTATAACATTCCCCGTTTCTGACGCCGTCTTCTTACAATCTCGTGGTACAGCAAAATTTCTGCCATGTCTTTTGCGGCCCCGCAGCCGGGTTCACCGAAATACCCATTCTTTCCAAACAGGGTTTCATCCTCCCCGGCGTTTTTAAGTACCATATCTCTCAAACGCATCATGGCAACACGATCCGGAATCTCATCGTAAATCGGGGAACCGTCATAATCAAAATGATCGCAGATTCCTTCCACATAGCGCTGCATGGTCTTTGTCTGGCCGGGATACAGTTCCATAAAATATTCGATATCCTGTTCATTCTCCCATTCCTCATCCCGCTCAGGCATCCAGAAATGGGGCTGCGTCGCCTCCCGATAGGCCAGATTCTCCGGCCAGCGGGTACCGATCACCTGCTGGATCTGATAGTCTCCGTAATCGCCAAACTCCGTCGTCAGAAAGCCTGACTCCCCCGGCCAGCAAGGCACAGGCTCCCGATAAGCCTGGCCCGCACGGACAAACGGTTGGTAATAAGGCGGATTTCTCCACATATTATTCATAGACTGAAGCCTTTCATGGATTATATATCCAATATATGCGGCGCAGGGGAATAAGTGCGTATCCAAAGCAATACTACTGTTGGGTATTCTCTTCTTCCTGCACCACAATGGCGATTCCCAGCTCGTCCAGCTGCTTCTGATCCACGGTTCCCGGCGCCTCCGTCATCAGGCAGGAGGCATCCTTCACTTTCGGGAACGCAATCACCTCACGGATATTGTCTGCGCCTGTCATCAGCATCACCAGACGGTCCAGGCCATAAGCCAGTCCCGCGTGAGGCGGTACGCCGTACCGGAAAGCGTTCAGCAGGAACCCAAACTGACTGTGGGCCTGCTCTTTGGTAAATCCAAGGGCTTTAAACATCTGCTCCTGAACGTCGCTCTGATGAATTCTGACGCTGCCGCCGCCGATCTCGCAGCCGTTCAGCACGATATCATAGGCTTTCGCCCGAACCGCGCCGGGATCGGTCTCAATCAGGTGCAGGTCCTCCTCCATGGGCATCGTAAACGGATGATGCATCGCCACGAACCGTCCCTGCTCCTCGGAATACTCAAGCAGTGGAAACTCCGTGATCCAAACAAACCGGAACTCATGATTTCCCTCCGGAAGTCCAAGATTCTTTGCCAGCTCCAGACGCAGATTTCCCAGAACGTCAAACACCACTTTATTCTTGTCTGCGGCAAATACCAGCAGGTCTCCCGGCTGTCCATCCATAGCTTGAATCAACGCCTGGATTTCTTCCTCCGTCATAAACTTCGCAAAAGAAGACTTCACACTGCCGTCAGGCTGCAACGCCATATAGGCCAGTCCTTTGGCGCCGAAGCCCTTGGCAAACTCTACCAGGGCATCGATCTTTTTTCTCGGCATCTGACCCTGCCCTTTTACGTTTAAGCCCCGGACAGAACCACCGTTCTCCAATGCGCCTGTAAACACGCCGAAACCGCAGCCTTTCACTGTCTCGGACACGTTTGTAAGCTCCATGCCGAACCGCAGATCCGGCTTATCGGACCCAAACCGGTCCATGGCCTCCGCATAAGACATTCTCTGAATGGGCAGGGACACCTCCACGTCACAGATTTCCTTAAACAGCTTCGCCAGCAGCCGTTCATTGACGTCGATCACGTCGTCGATATCCACAAAGGACAGTTCCATATCCATCTGGGTAAATTCCGGCTGCCGGTCCGCCCGCAGATCCTCGTCCCGGAAGCAACGGGCAATCTGAAAGTACCGGTCATAGCCGGAGCACATCAGAAGCTGCTTAAATAACTGGGGAGACTGGGGCAGGGCATAAAAGGAACCGGGATGAATCCGGCTGGGCACCAGATAATCTCTGGCTCCCTCCGGCGTACTCTTTGTCAGCATCGGCGTCTCGATCTCTAAAAACCCTTCCTCCGCCATAAAGTTCCTGGCCAGCATCGCCACTTTGCTTTTGGTCATCAGATTCCGCTGAATGTCCGGCCGGCGCAGGTCCAGGAAACGGTATTTCAGCCGCAGTTCTTCCTTGGTCGCGCTGTTTTCCTCAATGGGGAAGGGCGGCGTCTGGGATTCTGACAGGATGCGCAGATCCGTCACCCGCAGCTCGATATCTCCTGTGGCCAGATTCTCATTGACCGCGCCGGAACGGGCCTCCACCTTTCCGGTAGCGGCGATGACAAACTCGCTTCTCAGCTCCCCGGCTTTTGCAAATCCTTCGCTCCCGATATCATTCTCGTCAAATACCAACTGGAACAGCCCGGAACGGTCCCGCAAATCCACAAAAATCAGGCTCCCCAGATTTCTTCTTTTCTGTACCCAGCCCATCACCGTGACAATCTCACCGATATTTTGATTAGAAACCTCCGTACACCGATGGGTACGGTGCAGCCCCTGCATAGATTCAGCCATATCTATTTTCCTCCTAAATTAGTTCCGCTGCGGTCCGCAGTTTATTTTTTAAAAAACTCTTTGAACTCCTGGTATCCTTCCTTCGCCAGCTGTTCCTTCTGGAATTTTTTATTTTTGTTCATCGTCACTACCAGAACCTGCGTTCCGCCGGCTCTCTCTTCTTTGGCTTCCTTTAATACCTGGCACAGCCTGTCCGCAGGCATTCCCTTTTCTACCAGAAACGCCTTTTTCTCCGCCTGGAACGGCACGGTAAAGCCCTTTTCCAGCAGGATGGTAATAATCCGCTCAAAACCGATGGAAAAGCCGCAGGCGCAGGTCTCATTGCCTGTAAACCGGCCGATCATCTTATCGTAACGGCCGCCGCCGGCTACGGAGCTGCCAAATTCCGGCATCTCGACCTCGAAAATCGTTCCCGTATAGTAAGACATTCCCCGCACCAGAGTGGGGTCAAACACAATATCAAATTCCGCGGCAGCAGCAGCCTTCGCGCTGTCCATAATGGTTTTCAGCCCTTCCGCCGTCTGGCTGTCCAGTCCGCCTGCCATCTGCCGGTTCAGCGCATCGATGGGATCTGCCTCACCCTCTATAGCTTGAAACAGTCCCAGATACTTCTCAACGCAATCTGCGGCGAAACCGCTTTCCAGCAATTCCTTCTCCACGCCCTCCATGCCGATCTTATCCATCTTGTCCAGGATAATAAAGACCTTATCGTAAGCGTCCTCCGGGAATCCGCAGTAATCTGCCATCGCTTTGAGCACCGCCCTGTCATTAATCCGGACTTTAAACTGCTGGAATCCCAGCTTTCCAAGCAGGGTGGTGGTCGCCAGAATCAGCTCGATCTCCGCCAGATTTGTAGGGTCCCCCAGAATATCGATATCACACTGGACAAACTGACGGAACCGTCCCTTTTGCGGCCGCTCCGCCCTCCACACACTGCCCACCTGAAGGGCTTTAAAAGGAGTTGGGAGCTGACTGGAATTGTTGGCGTAATAACGGGCCAGCGGAACGGTCAGATCATAGCGCAAACCGCTGTCCACCAGATCCTGCTCCGACTGTGCCGTCTCCAGATTCAGCTTTTCCCCCCGCTTCAAAATCTTAAAAATCAGTTTTTCATTGTCGCCCCCCTGCTTACTGCATAAATTCTCAATATGCTCCACACAGGGCGTCTCCATCGGCGTAAAGCCAAATCCCTTATAAGTCTCCTTGATCAGTCCGATCACATAATCCCGTACCTGCATCTCCGCAGGCAGCATATCCTTCATGCCGGTCACAGGTTTTTTCGTCATAGCCATTTCGGCACCTCCATTTATCGTTCCGCAACTTCCCTTACATTTTAATTCCATTCTGCGTTTTTGCAACACTTTTTTGCAAAAATCATTCCGATTTCCCGCCTATCTAAGCAGACGGGACAGCCAGGAATTTTTCACGTCTATGGCCTTCTTCGGACACATTTCCTGACAGCAATAGCAACGGATACATTTCACATAATCATAGACAGGAGGCTTTTCCCGGCCATTTTTAAAGGAAACCGCCTTCCCCTCCACAGGGCAGCTTTCCACGCAGATTCCGCAGCGGATACACCGCTTTGGATGAATCTGGGGCCGCTGCTGAAAGGGCTTCATTACACGGCGGAGCAGCTTCCAGTCTTCGCGCTCGGAAGCAGGATTTCTGTCCACTGAAAAATCCGGATGTCCCCACCGGCTTACCAGTTCTTCCATCGTAAATACTCTGATTGGCGGTTCTTCCGCGGGCGCCTCCTCCCGGGGCATCTCTTTTTCAGACGCTTCCTTCGCAGGCTGCTCTCCCCCTGACGCTCCTTCCGACCGTTTCTCCTCAAAAGTAAGACGCGATGCGCTTTCCCCATGAAAACCGCCCCTGTCAACTGTCAGCAGCCTGATCTTCTCCTCCTCCATCGTGCCGATTCCGTACTGCTGGCCACAGAAATTGGTAGGAACCAGTGAAGGCTCCAGATGGATCAGATGGCAGAATACCGTATCCAGCGCCACCGGGTCCTCTGAGAACAGCAGCACGCCCATGGACACCGGCGTACCCGAGGAAGGGCCGTTCCCTTCCATGGCCACAATCCCATCCATGATATGCAGCCGGGGCTTCACCGCTCCATGAAGATCACAGAGCATGGAGGCAAAATGCGTGGCTGACGGATACACTGCATGACCGGCCGCTTTGTGTGTGCCATAAATACAGCCATACATATTTTTCACAGCCCCGGTAATCCGTTCCAAAGCATGGGTTTTCATCTTACAGATATTGATAATCGCATCCGCTTCCACAACCCCTTTGCTGACCGTAAATTCCTTAGCCGTCCTCCCCTCAGGGTATTTCAGCGCCGTATGCTCCGTAAAATTACCCGGTAAAATTCCCAGCTCCTTTGCCGCCTGCTCCGCCCCGGAAGCTCTGGCAGCATCCTGAAAAGGCTGCATGGCCGGAGAATCCCCATAACAAATCTCCTCACAGCCATATTCCTTCAAACACCGTCCCACAGCGGAAAATACCGACGGATGGGTGGTAATCACCTGATCGGGATCAGCTTTTTTCAGCAGATTCAACTTTAGCAAAATTTTTTCTTCCCGCCCGACGATACCGTTTAAACCTCCCAGACAGCGAAGCCCGTCGCGGACGGCCTGCTCTACCTGCACCTGGTCGTAGGAAGGACAGGGAATCACTGCCACCTTACTGATTTTTTCCATCCAAAAACCTCTCAATCGTTATAATTTGCAGCTCCCGAGGCTTTGCAGCGAACATTCAGGGCCTGTCCGCTGCTGCTTCTCCTACGCCATTTGATACTGTCTTTTCATCCACAAGCTCCCGTGTTCTCTGCTTTTTCCTTCTTCTCCACTGCTCCGGCAGACCGGCCAGATCACAGCTTCCATCCACAGTCATCGCCGCCAGCAAAGGCGTAATATTCGTCAAATACCGGGTTCTCGTCTCCCACAGGAAGAAGAACAGCATAATGCCCAATACGATCAATCTGACAAACGATACGCTGTCTACCTCTCTGCTTCTTATCCCCTTCCAAATAGAAAGAAGCACAAATAGAAGCATGACGATATGAAAGCCTGTCGTCCATCTCTCCAAATCCGTAAAATGAACGCCGTCCCACAGAACATAGTCATGCAGCCAGGACTCATATAATGGATCACGTTTTAATTTCTCATAGGTAAAATACAGACCGTCTCCCCATGTGACCCTCGCACCTTTATTTACAAAATGCTTGAGCACTCCGACCAGTCCCTTTTCCCTGATCCGGTTTTGCAGCATATGAGTACAGACCTGGGTTCTCTCTGCAATGGTGTCCGTATTCGCTGCCAGCACATCATCGATTCCCTGCCAGTTCCCAATACCTCCCATCCCCATCATCAAAGACTGCACAACCGGGAACTCATATTGCTCTTGCGCGTCATAATTAATCACATGGCTGGCGGGAATCGACACTGTCCATATCAGAAAAGCAGCAAGAAATCCAGTTAAAAAGCATCCCAGACAAATCATTTTCCTTTTATCAAAAGTAAAACGTTTTGTTTTCTGAGCCGCCTGCCGCAGCAGCATATGGAGCACAATAGCGATTACGAACACCAGCAGGCTTCCTTTTAACAAACTGCCTGTCAAACAGAGCACGCCCAACGCCCCATAGCCAATCCAGGCTTTTTTCCCATCCGCTTCCCTTTGTCCGGCCCACTCATACAGCCATAAAATCCCTGCCACAAAAGGCAGCGACAGCGTATCTGTATAAAAAATCGGCACATACAGATAAAAAGGCGACAGAAAAAAACAAATGACAGCGCCATAAAATGCTTTCACAGGATTCCAAACCTTACGCATCCACAGGAAAATCAAAACGACAGCCAGATCGATCATCATGACATTGATCCAGATCCCGGTAAAAATCGAAACAGGCTGGAACAGCATAATTACCTTAAACATCGCGGCCAGATAAATAACGGCAAACAGATTATTTCTCCATTGCAGAAAGCAGTTATTCAAATTCACCAGATGCCCGTTCTCCGCCACCTCCAAAGCCCCGTAAAATACATTTCCAAAATCCCAGCCCGGTTCCACCGCAAGCTGCCGTCCCATATAAATCTGAACTTGAAGCATGATAAACAAACCGACGGCAAACAGCAGATCCCACACTGTCAATTTGAGAAATTTAACAGAAATGATTGGCGCAGGCTCTTTCACCTTCCGGCACACCCAGCCCAGCAGCAGATGCGCAGCCAAAAACGGCAGCATCGCCGTCAGGATTCTCCCCGGCGCATCCCCCAGCCGCAGCTTTATGACATAGACCAAAATGCAGATAAAAAACGCAAAAAAGCCAATATGATACAGCTTCTGGAAGATCACTGCGCCGCTAAGACGCCTGCTTCTGAAATAACAGGCCAGCAGCAAAATCGACAGACATAAAGCAAACAGCGCCAAGACATCGGCCCTGCTCTCCCATAAAGACCATTTACTGGGTACATGGTAATTCCATATCACCCGATGCCATTCGGGGCTGTAAAGGTTCAGCTCCTCCACCGTGTCCCCCACCTGAATCGTGATCGGCCCTGCCGAAGAACAGCTCACCAGGCTCATGGTAATATACTGACAATTTGTCACTGGAATCACCAGCGAGGTCTCCTTCTCGGTCCTGTCGCAGCCTATGCCGTATCCGCCCGCATGCCACCCTTCTGTTTCCGGAATCATCTCATGGTCGATTCCCTGGATACACTTGATCTCCAGATTCGTACCCGGTTCCTCCTCCATGCTGTTTTCATCCTGTATCCCATGATTGGTGATAATGAGATCCAGATCCTGTCCGTTCCTTGTATAAAACAGCGAACGCAGCACTGTAGACGCCAGCAATATCGTCAATACCGCAGCGCCAACTATGCAGCATAAAACCGTTTTCAGAGAAAATCTTTCTAATTTTCCATTCTTTGTCATTGTGTGCTACCTCCAGAATCAAAGCCATAGGCAAGGCAAAGTAACCTAATCCTGTCTTTTCCCACCCGCAGCCAGATTTTATGCCGCCGCTGCCCCTGTATACCGCGCTGCGGATGTCTTTGCCCTTTTCACAGCCGAAGTTCAATGACCCTTCCCGTACTCTGGTATTGCCGATAAATGACGTCCGACGCGTCCATCATGCGCTTGGAAGCTTTCACCGCAGGCGTATCCGCATATTTATCACAATCATAGATCACCTCTCTGATCCCCGACTGAATAATCGCCTTAGCGCATTCATTACAGGGAAACATCGTCACATACACTTTGCTTCCCTCCAAACTCCCGCCCCGATAATTTAAGATAGCGTTCAGCTCCGCATGGGTGACATAAAAATATTTGCTGTCATAAGGTTCTCCTTCCCGGTTCCAGGGAAATTCGTCGTCAGAACAGCCTACCGGAAATCCATTGTAGCCGATGGACAAAATCTTATTGTCCCCGCTGACGATACAGGCCCCCACCTGGCTGTTTGGGTCCTTAGACCGGAACCCTGCCAGCTGCGCCACCCCCATAAAATACTCATCCCAACTGATATAATCCTGACGTTTTTGTGTCATAAAATGTCCCTCCACTATTGTTTGCGGCTCCCCTTTCAAAGTTTGTTCAGCGCTGTCTTATGCCATTTCGGGTGGTCGAACCTTGTCCATCAAAGAATAACATATGGGCTATTCTAGCACACATTTCGTTAAATGAACAGTATTCGAAACGCCAAATTTCAAGCAAAATTCACAGGAAATCACCAAAGGCAGTCAGAAAATATCTATTCCGACTGCCTCACTGAAAACTGTTTTACGATACTGCACATCTGAAAACCTGCAGTTCAGTATCATATATTTTCGAATCAATCCGTGCCATTTCAGGCGCTGATTCCATTCACTGATTCCACTCATACTCACTGGACAGCCCTTCCGGACTCTCCGTCACGCTGATTTCTTTATACAGCATACAATCATTCATCAGCCCGCTGTCCAGATAATTGATAATCCACTCCTGTCCGGAATATCCCTCAAACTCATACACCCTGTCATCCTCGTCCTCCTCCATGTACCCCAGATAATCCCCCCTGCACCTGGGGTCGATGGCACAGAAGGGCACATATTCCCTGCCCTCATACAGAATGCTCATATAATCTCCGCCCGATACCTTCTGACATTCCACCGCCCGGCCTGCCTGAAAGGAAGTGTTGTAGGCGGTCATCCAGGCCGGCATGTCGCTGTAAGCCAGCGCAAGAAATGAGACTGCCCCGATCATCACCGCAACGCGCAATCCGTTAAACTTTTTCCACAGCTCCGCCATCAGAAGCCCAAAGGTGATGAACAGAATCCCCATAAACCAGCAAGTGAACACCCGCTTAAAGGTCAGCCCATAAGTGCTGATATACAGGCCCATCCTGGAAAATGCCAGACAAATAAACGCCAGCGTCTGAACGCCGAGAAGCGACAGCGTAATCTTCATCAGCCGTGCCGCCCGGGGCGAGTACCATTTCACCAGAGAAAACATCAGAAAATTAATCGCAGCGATCCAGCAAAGCTCAAAAAAGCCGTCTCTGGCATAGGTGCTGGTCCACAGCGTCCCCGCTTCGATCTGCTCCATGGCTCCGGATATCCCCGCCACCTTTACGGCAAAAAACAGGCAATATACCGCCACAAACACCATCAGAAAGCTGACCATCACCACCTGGGAAAACGCGGTCCGCTTCTTTTGGGTCACATCAGGACCGTTAAACATTCCGAAAAACATACCGAAAAGATACATGGCTATGAGCAGCGTCATCGTCAGGTCCGCCCAGGGGCGGAAGCTGAAACCGCCGGCAAAACTGTCCAGAATATTAAAAATCACACGGGCAAAGCCCCTGTCGGCGCTGACCAGCAGCGGCAGTACGATACAGAGCACCGGCAGGCTTAAGCCAACGCCCAGTAATATCTGGCTGAATTTTTTAGAATTTTCTCTTTTGCTGCGTACCAGACATTGCCCCAGATTTCCCGCTGTGGAAAGCAGCTTTCCATAATTCGAAAAAGGAATCGAAAACAGCCCACGGCCCAGGTCGCTGATCGCCCATTCATCCAGCGCGTTACCCCTGCGCTTGCCGGCCAGTACTGCCAGCCAGTATACCGCCGCGCCATGGAGAAAGAAGACTACATAAAAACCAATGGGCTGCACGCTGTTTATGAAAATCAAAATCCACAGCGCCGCAGCTGTCGTCAGTAGCAGATAAAGCCAGCTTTCCTTTCCCGGTTTTCTTCCTTTTTTATTTCCGTAGTACAGCGCCGCGATGATAAACAGCAGCGTGAATATACTCATCAATATTCCATAATTGACCTTCACGCCCTGCTCCATCAGTTTTTCCAGCCAGGGGGCGGGAATCATGCAGTTATAATAGACATAAGCCGCCAGGAACAAAAGCGCCGCCAGCAGCCATTCCGTTTTCTGAGGGACGGCGGGAACGGAAGGTTTGGGCACAGCTTTCCCGGTTTCTTCGTTCTCCTCATTTTCTGTTTCATGACTTTCTGTTTCATGATTTTCCACTTCATGGATTTCTGTTCCACAATTTTCTGTTTCACAGTTTTCCGTCTCCGTATTTCCCACTTTCTCTGTGCCTTCTCCCACAGTTTCCGCCTCAAAAATTTCCTTTTCTTCCAATCCTCCATCCCTCCTTGTGTACTAAACCTATATCCAATCTTCCACCTTATTTCATGTATTCCAGAATATCCCCCGGCTGGCAATCAAGCTCCCGGCAGATGGCCTCCAGCGTGGAGAACCGCACCGCCTTCGCCTTATTGGTTTTCAGGACGGAAAGATTGGCCTGGGTAATGCCTACCCGATCCGCCAGTTCACCGGATGATATTTTCCGCTTCGCCATCATCACATCCAGGTTTACAACAATCGGCATTGCTTCTGCTCCCTTCTTCATGTGAAAATTCAAAACCCCTTTTCTTTATCACGTCCCCATAAACCGGACAGAACGCTAAGCCTGCGGTCAAATCGTAAAATCATTTTCCTCTTTAATCTCCTTCGCCCGCTCAAATACATTTTTAATGACCCGGATCAGAAGCCCCATAAAAGCCATACAGCAGGCAATCACCATCCACATCACATAATACCAGGCGGAAACAAAGGTAATGGCCGCCACCGCAAAGCACATCCAGGAAATCAGGCGCAGGCAGCTAATATTCTCTTTGACAAAGATCTGCTCCCTGGCAATATTGCAGAGCAGCCGCCACAGCTTCCATAAAATCACGCCTATGGGCGCCGCGCAAAGATAGATCGTAGCCATCATAAAACGTTCATGAACCTCCGGAAGCTGCGCCGTCCGCAGCGTCTCATACTCCTTCACAACTACAGGGCAGGCAAGCACTACCGCCACATAAGCCGCCACAAACAACAACACACATATTTTGGACAAAAAAACTGACCGGCCTGGCGTCCACTTCATAACCTTAAAACCTCCTCATCTGGATTTATATGGGATTATAGCATATCAAATTTTGAAATTCAATAATTTTTTATTGTTTTTCAATAAAAATATATTGATAAAAAGAACCAGTGGCATTTTCTGGCACAATGTGCTAAAATAATACCTGGCTTTATGACTGCGTCGTATCGCAGTGTAATATATCACGGAACCTTGAAAGCCTCGCCGCACCTGAGTTTTCGCACGGATCGCGGAAACTCATTCGCAAAAACAAAGGCTGAAAGTTTTCGGGAATACATCTTAATTGATAAAGGAGTTTGATTTAAAAATGGCCGGACTTGGAACACTGATCAACACGGTTGCGATTATCGCCGGCGGGCTGGCCGGTATTTTGCTGAAAAATATATTTCCGGAAAGGATGCAGGACACCGTAACAAAAGCTACCGGCCTCTGCGTGGTTTTTATCGGCATCGGCGGCGCCATGGAAAAAATGCTGGCCATATCAGGACAGTCGCTGGAAAGCGGGCAGAGCATGATGATTATCTTAAGTTTTGTATTCGGCTCCTTAATCGGGGAATTTTTAAATATTGAAATGCGGATCGAGCAGTTTGGCTCCTGGCTGAAACGAAAAACCGGAAATGAAAGCGACGCCGGGTTTCTGGATGCCTTTGTCACTTCTTCCTTTACCGTGTGTATCGGCGCCATGGCGGTGGTGGGCGCTATCCAGGACGGCCTGACGGGAGATTATACCCTGCTTCTGGCGAAAGCCATCCTGGATTTTATCATTATCCTGATTATGGCCTCCTCCATGGGAAAAGGCTGTATTTTTTCCGCCATACCGGTAGCGCTGTTCCAGGGCTCCGTCACCATACTGGCCCGGTTTATTCAGCCTCTTCTGACGGCCCGGGCCATCGACTGCCTTTCCCTGACCGGCTCTGTTTTGATTTTCTGCGTGGGTATTAATCTGATTTGGAAAAACACCTTTAAGGTGGCAAATATGCTGCCGACGATTATTGTTGCGGCGGCGCTGTCTTTCTTTATATAAAAATGTTCTCCAAAACAGTCGTGCCCTGTTCTCCAATTTTGCTGTTCCATGCACCCTTAACGCTACTATTTTAATATTAAATTGATTTACGATTACACCAATTGCATAACCTCGGCTTCAAGTTCTCGCAGTTCATCAAAGGACAATGACGGGACACACTCCGCAATATCCTCAAGAGTCATTTTTCCTTTTTTTATCAGCCTTTCTGCTGTTTCCCTGTCTGCATCATGCCTTTCGCTTCTGATAAACGATTTCATGATCTCTTCTTCATCAAATAAACTCATCATAATCGTTACAGCCTCCTTTTCTCTCTGCGCTAAATATTCCCCTAAAACATCCCTGTCCTTGCATATGCGGATTGTTTCCGTAACCGCCTTTCTCGTCATTCCATGCAGCTTTGTCTGTTCGTTAAAAACCTTGCAGAAAATGATGTACTGGTTAATGATATCATCCGTATCGCTTTCATAGATCACTTTTGCTTTAACCTCAATATCTATATCCGCACCCTTGAAAAATTCCTCTGACAATAGCAACCTGTCAGGTTTTCTGCCCTTATTACCTGTAAATATCACATACAGTTCGGGTTTGGGCATTCTGACCTTTTTACTTTTATAATAGTCCTGGCTGGTACGCTGGAAATACTCATGATAGCTTTGTGCCAGATACAGCAAAACTCTTACTAAAATATTCACTGTCCATGTAGATTGTGCCTCTACAAGTATCATCAGCTTTATTATTGACAATAAAACCCAGATCATTATACAGATTATCGGTCAAAACATTTGTAATTGTCACATCCGTAAGAGAGTCCTCTGTCGCCGTAGAGTCCTCCGGGTGGAGCGTTTTATACAGTTTCAGTAAATAACTCTTGTTTTGAAAAAGGTCAAGGAATACACTATTTTTTGCGGTACGCTTTGCCATGACTTTCTCTGTCTGTTTTGTATCGCCTGACACCTTGCCATCTCGATTTCTAAATATCCGCAACACAAGATACGATATATCCTGCTCCTGCTACACTTCAATTATACAAAAAAACGCTTTTCTTTACAATAAAATTCACATTAAGTTTATTCTTTCCCCTACCCGATGAACGCGGCATCCGCCAGATGTAAGTGCAAGCACAAGTGAGCCCATTAGGGCGAGAGGGCGACCCAGGCCGCTCCCACCTGGCTCATTGCCTGCGCAAAAAGCCGGAAATCTGTTCTCAGACTCCCGGCAATGAATTTTGCCCATACAATTGTTTTGCTGAAACTGCCGCCTGACATTTCTTTCAATCTGATTCTTCGATCTTAGATATCCTCCGGCTATGCCGTTCCTCCCCCGAAAAGGGCGTATTCAGAAACGTGTCCACAATCTTCAAAGCCAGCCCCGGACCCACCACCCGGCCGCCGAGAGCCAGGATATTCGCGTCATTATGCAGACGGGTGGCCTCCGCCGTAAAGCAGTCGGTGCAGACGGCAGCACGGATTCCTTTTACCTTATTCGCGGCAATCGAGATGCCGATTCCGGTGCCGCAGATCAAAATTCCTTTTTCGCACTCCCCATTCACAACCACATGGGCTACGATATGGGCATACTCCGGGTAATCCGCCGGCTCCGGACTAAAGCTGCCATAGTCCCGGTACGCGATTCCCTTCGATTCCAGATGGGAGATGATCTCCTGTTTCAATTCATATCCGCCATGGTCGCTGCCTAACGCTATCATAATATTCTCCTCCTGCCGCCCGGCATCGCATATACCTGCCGGCTCTATGTTAGCTTTTTTATTCAGCCGGTATTATTAAATCATCCTCTTTTTCATTGGATCGTTCTCCGCCGCTTTCAATCTCACCGGTAAATTCTTCGTTTTCTTCCTTTGACGGTTCCTCCGCAATCTCCTTCAAAAGCGCCTGCGCCACCATCTTCACCAGCAAATCCAGATGCTCGAAAAACATCCCATAGTCAGACAGGCTTCCGTGAGGCTCCTCCAGATCGCCGCTCTGCCCCACAAACCTTCTGACCGTTGTGATATCCGCCACCGTGCCGAATTGCTCCGCCACCGAAAGACACTCCGCTTCGGTCATGGCGATCACCAGCGTATCCTCTGTCAAATCCTCCGCAAGCAATGAGATGGAATGCTCATGGGTCGGCTCTAACTGACGGCTTTTCAAAATCGCCACCGCCTTTGGATTCATCGGCTCCGGAAACAGGACGACCAGTCCCCTGGATACCACGGCCAGCTCCTGTCCGCCTTTCAGGGAATTTTTAAAGCCGTTCATGATCGCTTCCGCCATCACGCTGCGGCAGGTATTATCCTCGCACACAAAAATAATCTTCTTATATTTCTTCATGGACCGTAAAATCCTCCCCCCTGTAACAGTATCATTATCCCATACCGTTGTCAACGAAAAATAGACAGAATCTTCTTCATTCTTATGAATCTCGCCGCACAATTTATCCCATTGGCTATATCCGCAAATATTTTTTCATAATTTTTCTTTTTTCCACACATACTACAGGATAACTTAAAACGGACGAAGCCCAAATCGTTCGGAACTTTGCACAGGAAGGACAATCATACTGATGAACAATTTCCGAAAACATCTGATATTTTCCATAATCATACTGGCCGCGACATTTTCAATGACCGGCTGCAGCGCTGCCGGCGGGCAGCGGATTGTGCGGATCGGCCATAACCAGTCGGTGAACCATCCCACCCATACGGCGCTTGTGGCATTCCAGAATTATATCAATGAAAAATTAGGAGACCGGTATTCGGTAGAGGTGTACCCCAGCGAGCTGCTGGGTTCCCAGACGGACATGGTACAGCTGACCCAGACAGGCGCCATCGATTTCTGCATCGCCAGCAACGCCATTCTGGAAACCTTCAGTCAGGATTATGAAATCTTTAACCTGCCCTACCTCTTTGCCAGCTCCGAAGCTTATCACCAGGTCATGGATGACCCAAAGATCACGGAGCCCATTTTCGACTCCACGGAAAAAGCAGGATTTCGGGCGGTCACTTGGCTGGACGCGGGCACCCGGAATTTTTATACGGTGAACAAACCGATCGAAAGCCCGGCAGATTTAAAAGGACTGAAAATCCGTGTGCAGCAGTCTCCCACCAATGTGGAGATGATGCGCCTGTTAGGCGGCTCCGCCGCTCCCATGGGGTTCGGGGAAGTGTATACGGCGCTTCAGTCTCATATTATCGACGGGGCGGAAAATAATGAAATGGCATTGACTGATAACGGACACGGAGATGTATGCAAATATTATTCCTACGACATGCACCAGATGGTGCCGGACATTCTGATTGCCAACGACGCCTTTTTAAACGGGCTGTCCCAGGAGGAGCTGGATATTTTTCAGGAAGGGTTCCGGCTGGTGAACCAGGTACAGCGGGAAGCATGGGTTGAGGCGGTGGAAAACGCCAGGGACAGGGCCCGGAACCAACAGGGCGTACAATTTCTGTATCCCGATCAGGAACCTTTTGTGGAAGCCTGCAGACCGCTCCACAAATCTATCCTGCAAAACAATCCGGGTCTCAAGGATATTTATAACGCCATCCAGACTTATAATGCCATATACCCGGCACAAAGGGATTCAGACTGACAGCACCCCGGAAAATGTCTGTTGAACCCGAACCTATGGAATATGAGAAAATAGCATCCGGCAAAAGGAGAACCTACAATGAAATCACTGAGAAACACAATTAACCAGGCGCTGAACTGTCTGGCCGGCGCAAGCTTCCTGGCCATGGTCGGACTGACCTGCTGGCAGGTCTTTACCCGTTATCTTCTGAAACAGCCTTCCTCCTGGTCGGAGGAGCTGGTTTCCTATCTGTTTGCCTGGATGTCCCTGTTCGGCGCTTCTTTAGTGACCGGGGAGCGGGGACATATGAATATCCCTCTGCTGGCCCAGCAGGCCAGTCCCGGCGCGCAGAAGGCATTGTCCGTTTTCGCTGAAACGGTCGCCTGCCTTTTTTCCGCTGTCATTCTGATTCTCGGCGGTGTGCAGATCACAAACCTGGCTATGGGGCAGATGACTTCTTCTCTGGGCATCCCCATCGGCATTTTCTATATAATACTGCCTTTAAGCGGCATTCTGAACGTAATTTATACCATCTTAAATATTGTTGACATTTTACATGGCAGCCTGCCCCGTACCGAGGCAGAGGAAGCTGAAAAGGAGGCAGTGTAAG
This sequence comes from uncultured Lachnospiraceae bacterium, assembly GCA_910588405.1. Taxonomy (GTDB): domain Bacteria; phylum Bacillota; class Clostridia; order Lachnospirales; family Lachnospiraceae; genus Paralachnospira_A. Next base: position 168,036 of record CAJUPT010000002.1, read on the forward strand.
CTATGGCAATTCAATCGCTGATTATCATTATGGCAGTTCTGCTGGTACTGCTGGTTCTGGGCGTTCCCATTTCCTATGCCATCGGCATCTCCTCTCTGGCGGCCATCCTGCCTACCGTGCCGCCGGACGTTTCCGTGCTGACGGCAGCCCAGCGTACTTTCGTCGGCATGAGCAATTTCAGCCTGACTGCGATTCCTTTTTTCGTGCTGGCCGGCAACCTGATGAATCAGGGGGGCATCGCCAAAAGACTGGTGGATTTTGTCCTTGCTCTTCTGGGGAAACTGCCCGGCTCTCTGCTGGTAACTAATATCGGCGCAAACGCATTGTTCGGGGCAATCTCCGGCTCTGCCTCCGCGGCGGCTGCGGCAGTGGGCAGCATGGTGCGCCAGGGCGAGGAAGAACAGGGGTATGAAAAGGCCCTTTGCGGCGCCACCAACGCCGCTTCGGCCCCGTCGGGACTGCTGATTCCTCCCTCCAACGCGCTGATTACCTACTCTCTGGTATCCGGCGGCACCTCTGTGGCGGCCCTGTTTCTGGCCGGTTATATTCCCGGCATTCTGTGGGCCCTTTGCTGTATGGCCGTGGCCGTATGCATTGCAGTAAAAAAAGGATATCAGGGAACTTTGGGCAAGTATGACTGGAAAAATTTGGGCATATCTACTTTGCGTGCCATCCCCTCTCTATCGCTGATCCTGGTGGTAATCGGCGGTATCGTAAAAGGAATTTTCACAGCCACGGAAGGCTCTGCCATCGCCGTGGTATACGCATTATTCTTAGGCATCTGCTACCGGAACATCACCTGGAAATCTTTCTGGAAAACGGTGGTGGACAGCGCCAGGATGAGCGGCATGATCGTATTTCTCATCGGCGTGTCCAATATTATGGGCTGGGTTATGGCCTTCACCCAGATTCCCCAGGCCATCGCCTCGGCGCTGCTGGGGCTGACCGACAGCCCAATGGTTATTCTGATTATCATGAACCTGATCCTGCTTGTCGCCGGTACCTTTATGGACGTGACCCCGGCCATCCTGATTTTCACGCCGCTGTTTCTGCCCATTGTGAAAACCTTCGGCATGCACCCGGTCCAGTTCGGCCTGATCCTGGTATACAACCTCTGTATCGGAAATATCACTCCGCCGGTGGGAAACACCCTGTTTGTGTCAATCAAGGTAGGGGACACTACACTGTCCGGGGTTATGCCCTATATGCTGATGTACTACGGCGCTATTTTAGCCGGATTGCTGCTGGTAACTTATGTGTCCTCAGTCAGTATGTATCTGCCGATGGCGGCGGGGCTGATCTGAAAGACAAAATTCTTTTCGAAACAATGCTTTTTTAAATGAGTAAATTTATACGGTATGGTAATATATAACAAAAGGGATGATAACAATGGACAATGTAAGGATCACAAACACACCATATGACGATGTGTTCCGCACACTGCTGAATGATTGCATTTCCTTTCTATATCTTTTCTCATGAAACACGGTTTGATGAATATGATAAGGATAAAGCAAAGCTGATGAAGAACAATCCGGTCACAGGATGTAATCAAAGCCACACAAGATAAACAGTATAGAAATAAACTTTACAAGGAATATTTTATCGGCCAATAGTTTAAGGAGGGGGCTTTCATCCCCCCTCCAAGCCCCCATTCTCACTCCATATACCTCACAATCACCCCTTCCTTCACCTCCTTATCGCTTCTCACAATCACCTCGGTTTCCGATGTAATCACGCCGGGCTCTAAAGCCGCGTATTTCTCATTCTGGTCCAGTACCGTCACCGGAACCTTTTCCACGGCCAGCTCCTCTCCCAGAATCGTCTGCCTGCGCCCCAGGGCATAGACATAATACCTTTGATTTTCAGAATAAACCGCTTCCGCAGGCACGCAGCATTCGTAGCTGTCCGACTGAGTTTTTGCACGAAAACTGCCGCTCATGCCCAGAATACCGTCCTGACCGGGCAGATCGATTTCCAGATCATAAGTGCCGGGAGCTGTCTCGCTCTCAGCCAGATAGGTGATTTCCAGTTCCAGCTTCCGGCCGTTCCCCAGGCTTACCTCCGCCTGATCGCCCGGATTCACATATTTTTTCTGCTCTTTTGTGAGGGTCGCTTTTAAGCGAAACGGACTGTTATGGGCCGCATAGCGAATCACCGGGCTGTCTGCAGTCCGATCGCCGGAGCAAATCCCAAGCTCCGTCACAAATCCGGGCTGTTCGCCGTACACCTTTCCTCCGGCTTCATAGATCCGCCGGTATTGCTCCAGCCGTTCCTGTTCCAGCTCCATGGTCAGACGATTTTGCCGTACCGTACTGTCCGCCTGCTCCGGCCAGGCGGCGTCTTCCATTTCCCGCTCCCCCTGCCTGAGACTATCCTCCTGCTGCTTCCCCGCATCTTCCAGTCCCCGTTTCGCAGCTTCCACGGCATCCTCCAGCTGACGCTTCTTCTCCTCCCAAGCCGTCACTTCCCCGTCCTCTACGCCATAATCCGGTTTTTCCCCAGAGTCTAACTGAAGTTCGGACAGCTTTTCTCTCAGCGCCGCCAGCTCCTTTTGTTTCTGACGAAGCAGCTCCGCTTCTGCGGAACTTTGGTTTTCGCTTTGATCTCCACTTTGATTTCCACTCTGATTTCCACTCACGCTTCCGTTCCCGGCGCTGTCCGACCGCATCTCCTCGATCTGCCTGTCTAAGCTTATAATCTGCTTTTGCAGCTCTTTTTCTTCTCTTACTTGATTTTCATAGTCCTGATTCTGTCTGTCCCGCTCCTTCGGGTCCGTAACCTCAGGACGCTCTGCCAGATGGCTGGCCAATTCTTCCTCCGCTTTTTGCAAATCCCGCTGATGCCGCTCCACATTTCTGCTCTCATTCTGACTGTCACTCGCCGCATCTTGCGCCGCCCGCTTTCGGTCCAGCCCCTTTTTCTGCTGATCCAGACTTTCGTTCCGCTCCATATCCTCAATACTTAGTCGAAGCTTCTCAATCTCCAGCTCCTTTTCTTTGATCAGCTCTCCCAGATCCGTCTGGTCTGCCGCAAACAGCAGTGTCTCGGGACCGACCTCGTCTCCCGGCTGAATAAAAACCTCTCTGACCCGGATTCCCTGAGGGACATTCACCGCAAGCTCTTTTCCCGGCACTATGGAGCCCTCCGCCTCCGCCACATGCCCGATCGACCGCCTGTCAGGCGTCCCGGTAACGACCCGGGGAAGCCCGGATGCATAGAGCCCTCTGGAAATCAGCGTACACAAAAACATCATTGTCAGAAAACCGGCCAGTAACCAGGCCGCCGCTTTTCTCTGTTTCATCCCACGACTCCCCTTTTAATCCAGTTCCGCAACTACCCTCCCGTCGCTATGAGCACTTAGGGTCTGTCTTTTAGACCCTTACGTGCAATGCATGGCAAATAGTTAGCGGATGTCCTTTAGCCGCTTACGATTTGCCGGGGCTTGTCCGGTTCGTTGCTGTTTTCATAGTTCATTTGACACTACCAATCTCCAACGCATTTTCAAAATCCGCTCATCCTTTTAAAGCAGAAGAAATAATCCCCTGCTCCAAATAATCCTGTCCCAGCCAGAATACAAGGCCGCTGGGAATCAGTGTGATCACCGACGCCGCGAACGCCGTCCCCGCCTGCCCCAGACCAATTTCCGGCAGGTAAAGGGACAGCGGCCACAGTTGTTTATTTTCCAGAAATGCCAGCGGCTGCTCGATCAGGTTCCAGCTCTCCAGAAACCCGAGGACGACAGCCGACAATATGCCCGGCATCCCAAGAGGCAGCCCCACATGCCAGAAAATTCGAAACTCTCCTGCCCCGTCCACCCTGGCCGCCTCTAACAGCTCCTCCGGCAGCGACGCAAAGCCTCTGTAGATCAGAAATACCGGGAATGTGGAGAACACCGCGGGAAAAATGACCGCCCAGTGGGTGTTTATCAAAGACAGCCTGTTCAGCGCCAGATACTGGGACAGCATCGTCACCTGAAAAGGCATCAGCATCAGAATCACATAAAGGATAAATAACGCTCTGCGCAGACGAAACCGGCAGACTGCCAGCGCCCAGGCCGCCGGAACGGCGATCAGCAGCTGCCCGCCGATAATCAGCACCGTCAGCTTCACGGAATTCCAGAACACCGTAAAAAACTGAGGCGTAAAAAACAACAGCTTCTGATAATGTTCCCCTGTCGGATACTGGGGCACTGTCTTCCACAAGGCTGTATCCTGCCCCATAACTTCATCCGCGGAATACAAGTCATCCTCCAGAACCGGCTTTAACATCTGCCGCAGCTCATACCGCCCCGTCAAGGAACCTGACAGCAGAATCAGCACCGGAGAGCAAAAGAGCAGCGCCAAAGCAGTCAGGCAGCAGCCCGACAAAAACATGGATAATTTCCGCCTTATTCTCAAAATTTTCACTTGCAACGACAGTCTTCCTTCCCGCTTTTTTGACTACGGCTATATCATGCACCCACAATATACAAGACCTTGTTCAACATGACCGTACACGATCCCCTATGATAATTGTATCATCCGCACTACTCTTCTAATAGACCAGGCAGCCCCAAAATCAAAACCAGCAGCGCCGCAGCCGCCAATACCGCCCCGGCCGCCATCTTATCCAGCTCCATATTGACAAACCAGTTATTAAACAAATGTTGAAGCAGATAAATATTTTCCTGGGGATAAGCCCCCGCAACCAGGTACGCCTCCCGGAATACCTTAAAAGAATTCAGCAGAGACAGCACGGTTATGGTGTACAGACTGCTTTTCAGGTTCGGCAGAATCACATACCGGAAAACCTGCCTCTCTCCTGCGCCGTCTATCCTGGCCGCCTCCGTCACTGAGGCCGGAATCCCTGCGATCCCGGCCATCCAGAGAACAATCGTGTATCCCAGATTTTTCCACACATAGCTGAACACCAGCACCCAGAAGGACAGTGCCGTATCCATATAGGCAATGCGGACCGGACCGCCCTTCAGTCCCAAAGCCTCTGAGACAACGGCCGGCAGCCGGGCAAACAGACCGTCCGCCAGACCGTTTAAAAGTCCCAGCCGGGCAAATACCAGATGCCAGATCAGAACCACCGTGGCGGCCGGCATGGCCATGGGAAAAAGGAACAACGGTTTGAGCAGCCGGGCATATTTCATCCTGCCAAGCCCCACGGCGATCAGCAGCCCTGTGCCAATCAGAATCGGCAGACAGACCGCCGTAAAACAAACCGTGTTTTTCACGGCCAGCCAAAAAGCCTGGTTGCACAGCACTGTCCGAAAGTTAGATAACCCGGTAAACCTGCCCCCCAGAGCGGAAGAAAAAGAACGACAAACCACATCCGCAAAGGGAAACAGCACAAAAACCGTCACGCCCAGCAGACTGGGAACCATAAACCCCGTCCAGGTCGGCAGACTGACCGGCTTTTTGACGCTTCTGCCCTTTTTCTTCTGCTTCTCTCTCACTTCCTCACCTTCTTTTCCTTTACGACGGACTCTCGCCTACTCTGCCAGCTCGATCGCCGTCTTTCGCACAATCTCCTCCGCGCCTTCGGCGGCCGTCATTTCTCCCTCCAGCACTTTTACGCCCGTATCCATCACCGCGTCCCAAAGGGTTCCTCCTCCAATCACAGGACAGCCCAGCTCCTCAATCCGTTCTGCAAGCTGCCGGCATTCCTCCTCGGAAGGCCAATCCATTGTGATTTCCTCCTGGACGCCGTCCTCCGCCACCACGTAGCTGCTGTAAACGTTCCCGTCCTCATTGACACTCTGAGCTGCCAAGGCTTTGCGGTTTACCGGAAAGCCGTCGGTATAATCCTCTTTCAGATTTTCTTCCGACAGAAGAACCGTAAGCAGTTCCCCCGCCAGCTCCTGTTCGGCTGAATTATTGCTGATTCCCACGGACATCACGGGCAGAAACAGCATCCCGTCCTTCCCCGGCAAAAACCGGTAATCCGACTGCCCTGTCTTCTTAATCGCGCTGGTCAGCATTCCGAAATTGATACTCATGCCGTTTAAAAAACCAAGGGTAAGCCGCTGTTCCCCCATATAATAATACATCGCGTTGGTGTCCCCATACATGAAGAAATCATAATAGCGGCCCAGAGATAACCTACCATCCCGGCTCTCATTCCACTCCCGCACATATTCCTCATGGATCTCCACAGATCGACCGGACAATCCGGCCTTCTCGGCTTCCCAGCTCCGTCTCGCCTCATTGAAAAATGTCTCCAGAGCGGCTTCGTCCACCCTGCCCCTTTCATCCAGCCATTTCCAGGAATCATAAATCCCTGACAGCTCCAGCATTTCCCGGGCGCTGCATGCAGCGGTAATACTTCCTTCCGGAAACTGACCGCGCAGCGCCTCGATCTGATCTGCCATCGTCGTCACATCCCTGATCTGCTCCACCGTGTCCCGGCTGCCCAGTATCGTGGGAATCATGAATTTCACGGGCACTGCGTAAAGATGAGCGTCCTTTTGATAGAGACTGGTCACATTTGTAAAAAGTTCTTCCTCCATGGGGTCCAGCCATCTGCCAAGATCAGCCAGCAGCCCTTTCTCCATATAGGAATCCACAGGCAGTTCGTCAAGCACCATAAGATCCGGGCTGTTTCCCGCCGCGATCTGGGTATTCAGCGTCTTCAATGCGTCCTCCCGGGTCACGCCGCTGCCCGCATCCATTCCCACCGTATAATTCACATAGACCTCCGGATGCCGTTTCCGGTACAATGTGATCGCCTGACGCAATAACTGGTTTTCCCTCAGGCTGTACACCTGAAGCTGCTTTTCCGGGACGGCGGCGATATCCGGATCATAAGTATAACGAAACAGACCGTTGATCATCAGCACCAGAAATTCCCCTGAATCCAATGCCGCCATGCCCACCATGCCATAGCGGGGATCGGAAAGGGAGGTCATGGAGCCGTCCACCACCTGTTCCATCAGGCTGCCCCCCAGAACATGGCTGTAAATGCCGTCCTGGCAGGCCAGATAAACTGTCTGTCCGTCCTCGCCGCCCGCCGCCAGCAGCGAATATACTCCGGTGTTCCCCAGCAGGTCCACGCCATTAAAGTTTTTCTCCATGAACTCATTCAGCACGGTATCCTCCGTCTGCTCTCCTGTGGCCGGGTCATAAATCGTAAAGCCCTCCTGATGGGTGAGCAGCAGCCGGTCTCCTACGGCCGTCATATGCACCAGCCACATATCCAGAACCTTTTTCATGCTGCCGTCAGTTTCCGAAATCTGATATACATTCCCGTCAAATCCCTGTCCATACAGCATGCCCTCTCCCAGATACCAGAACCGGTTCAGATACCCGGTCTCACTGTCGCATTGAATCGGAAGCTCTCTCTGATTTCCCTCCGGATCGATCAGGATATAAATGGGGTTCCATTTCCCGTCCTCTCTCATATTTTCCGGCGCTATATAAGCCGCCACCGTATTTCCCTCCGGGGAATGAGCCGAGGCCATAATATAGTTTTCCTGAGCCAGCTCCGGCAGGCTGCCCCATTCCCCTTTTTCCCAGCTTAAACCGCCGTCATATGACAGATACAGCCCGCTGTCATAGTCTAACGCTGCCAGACTGCCGTCAGATCGACGGACCAGACCCGCCGGACTGGAAAGCTGCCCTGAAAGTTCCGATTCATGTTCCAGATACCGCCCTGTTCCGCCCTCGGGCAGACTCCCGGTCTGTCCTCCGCCCTGACCCGCAGCCTGCCTGCCGTCCCCGGCCGCGCCGCCTCCTCCGTTTTGTGAACAGCCGCATAACAGCATTAATGCTGCCAGAACAAAGGCCGTTGTCTTTTTCCACTTTTTCATGACATTCCTCCAAATAAATCATTTTCAGTGCTGTAATGAGCATAATCTGCGTTTCTTTATTTTTTCTCTAAAACGGCAGAAAAACAGGGCTCCGGTTTTAAACTTCAAACCCGAAAGCCCTGTTTTGTTCAGGAAAACTATGTATCAGATTTTTTACCTTTCTCTCCACTGCTCCATCTTTTCATTGGCCCATACGGCCATATTCCGGCCAAATTTTTTCGCGTCGTACAGCATGGTATCCGCAATTTTCAGATAGGACGCATAGGAATGCTCCATCCGCGGAATGATGGTAACGCCCCCTGCGCTGACCGTAACCCATTCGGCTGTGGACGGATCATGAGGAATATGCTGGTTCTCTACCTCCTGCCGAATCATTTTCAGATGCTCAAAAGCTTTATCGGCGCCGTCTCCAAACAGCAGCGCCACAAATTCTTCCCCGCCGTAACGGGCCACAAAATCCGTACTGCGCTGCAGATGCGAGGAAATCACCCGCGCCACACTGGCAAGAGCCTTATCTCCCGCAGGATGGCCAAACGTATCATTGTACACCTTAAAATGATCAATATCCATCATACAGATGGAAAACGGCACCTGAAGCCGGATGGCCTCCTTCCATTTAACCGCGCTGTAATGGTCATGCTGCCGCCTGTTGGCAATCCCGGTCAGCTGATCGATCTGGGACTGACGTTCTACCTGTTTCCGATATTTATACAGTTTGATATGTGTATTGACCCTTGCCTTTACGATCAGCGGGTGAAAAGGCTTCGAAATGTAATCGACCGCTCCCAGCGTAAGCCCTTTATACTCATTCCGCGTATCGGAAAGACTGGTAATCAGAATTACCGGAACGCTTTGCGTGATCACTTCCTCCTGAAGCTTTTTCAACAGCATAAAACCGTCCATCCCCGGCATCACCACATCCAGAAGAATCAGAGAATACTCCTCGGCTCTTACAAGCCTGAGTCCCTCCTCCGCCGTCTGGGCAATGGTAATTTTATATTCATCTTCCAAAATAGCCTTTAATCGGGCGGCCTGCACGGAGCTGTCATCCACGATCAATACTTTTTCCATCTTTCCACTCCTCATTTGAACTGTCAGTTCATATCTCACAGACGCCTCTCTTTTCTCCAAACCAATACGGCGCCATGAAACACCTATTATAAATTATACATTGCGTTTTTTCCATAGTCAACCGTAACCTCCATGAAATAACAGCGAATTGCCAGTTACTGTTCACTCCGCGACCAGTAACACGCTTCGCGATGCACAGAAACTATGCATTCTGCATAATTTCACGCTTACGTAACTCGGGATTTCATGCATTGCATGCATGAAACACCTCGCGTAATAGTGTCACCTGAACAGTAATAATTGCCAGCATTTACAAGTCATGCTGATCAGGCATTGTTTCCGCGCTGCCCTTTTGCGGGTCTTTTCTTATCCCCCATATGAGAAAGTTTGAATTATACGGGCAAAGCCGTGAAGATAAATCATATTTTCGCCACAGGATATGCGACTTTTGTGATATTATATATGATAAATCAGCAAATTAAGCTTTATCAGGATTTTAATACTTTTTTAGAGATTTCTCTGCTACGATATCGACAGGCGGACCATAGCTTATATGCTTCCTGCGTTTGCGTACCCTCGCTTCGCTGGGGCAGACCCTGCGCATCCGCGTGAAGCATTTTTAATATCATAGGATATAAAAAAATCGCAGGCATTACTGTTATTTATTCAAAATCATTTAGGAGTGCCAATGTCAAAACAGCAAATTTTATACGGAAGGAGACCATTATGCGGATTTTACTTGCGGAGGACGACCGGAATCTGAATGCTTCGTTAAAAGATCAGCTGGAACAAAAAGGTTACGATGTGGACGCCTGTTTTGACGGAGAAGATACGCTGTACTATGCCCGACAGCCGATCTATGACCTGATTCTGCTGGACCGGATGCTGCCCTCCATAGACGGGACCGCCATCCTGAAAAAACTGCGCAAGGAACATAACAGCGTCCCGATTATCTTTATCACTGCACTGGGAGAGCTGACCGACCGGGTCCGGGGGCTTGATCTGGGCGCGGACGATTATCTGGTCAAACCCTTTGCTTTTGAAGAGCTGCTGGCCCGCATCCGCTGTGTCAGCCGCCGCCCCGGCCGTCTGGAGCAAAATCAGAAGCTTTCTTTCGGCGATCTCGTCTGGGACATGGGGGAAAACCGGCTGCACGGACCCGCCGGCCAATGCTCTCTCTCCAAAAAAGAAGGAACCCTGCTGGAAATATTCCTGCGCAATCCGGGTCAGATCCTGTCCCGCCCTATCCTGCTCTCCCGGGTATGGGGCATGGAATTCGAGGTGGAGGAAGGAAATCTGGACAATTACATCCATTTCCTGCGCCGGCGCCTGAAAGCTGTGGGAAGCCATGCGTCCATCATGACAGCCCGGGGCGTCGGATACCGGCTGACAGAAAGCGAACAATAAGGAGGACCTCATGTTCCGAAAAGTGCATCACCGCCTGGCTTTTTTATGCGCCGGCGTCACAATCTTTATCCTGCTGGTCATGTCGGCGCTCTATCTCTTTATTTCGGAACAGAGCATGAAAGAAAGTCAGTTTCTCTTTTTCCGGAATCATGTCAGCACCCTTCTCTCCAATATCGGCCGGCAGGAAACACTGACCCACCAATGGCTGGCCCAGGCGGAATCAAACGGCCGGTACCTGATCAGCATCCTGGACAATGGGACGCCTCTGCTGCACGACCGGCTGAAACAGGAGCCGGATATCCGGCTTCTGACAGAGGAAGGACGCGCTTACGCGCAGGAAAATTTCCCACCGGAAACACTGCGCCTGTCTCCCTTTCTTTTCCAGCACAATGAATTTATTTTCGATTCGGCCGTGAGACAGGAAGCTTTTTACGGCTGCCAGGCTTATATTGCCCGAAACGGACAACAGATCGATATCCTGATCCTGACTTCCATGAAACCTCTAAACAGACAGATCCGCTCCCAAAGAATCCTGTTCCTTTTGATCGATGCCGCCGCCGCTCTCTGCCTGTTTCTCTTTTCCTGGCATTTTACCCGAAAGCTGCTGCTGCCCATCGAGGACAGCCAGCGAAAGCAGAATGAATTCATCGCCGCCGCCTCCCACGAACTGCGCACACCGCTGGCCGTGGTCCTTTCCTCCCTGCCCGCCTGCCAATGCCCGCCGGAACAGCGACAGACGCAGTTTCCGGACATCATCCGTTCCGAATGCCTGCGCATGTCTCGTCTGGTGGACGACTTGCTGACGCTGGCAAAGGCAGACAGCCATGCACTTACTGTCCAAAAAAAGCCGCTGGAGCTGGATACGCTGATTCTGAATATTTATGAGGCGTTTCTGCCTGTAACCCGCGAAAAAAATATCCGTTTTCTGATCGATCTGCCCGAACAGTCCGTTCCCGCCTTTGCCTGCGACCAGGACCGGATGATACAGCTGCTGGAAATCCTGCTGCACAACGCCGTCAGCTATACGCCTTTCGGAGGGCAGATTTCCCTCCGGCTGGACTATTATGACAGAAGCGGCAGCTTTGAGATTCGGGTAGAAGACTCCGGGATCGGTGTGCCCGATGAAGAAAAAGAAAAAATTTTCCGCAGATTCTACCGCTCAGACAAAGCCCGAACCCGGCAGACCGGACAGCAAACGGAACACTTCGGCCTGGGCTTGTCCATTGCCGCTGAGATTGTTCATGCCCACAATGGAAAAATCTCCGTTCAGGACCGGGAAGGAGGCGGGGCGGCGTTTGTGTGCAGGTTTTTTTGACTGGTAATTTGCTCAGGAATCCTTTTTTATTTTTATGGATTTTTATAAAAAATTTTTTAATTGAAATTTTAAAAAAGGGCTTGCTTTTTCCAGGAGAATGTTATATAATCTTTTCGTTCACAGAAATTGGGCTATCGCCAAACGGTAAGGCACTGGACTCTGACTCCAGCATTTCAAGGTTCGAATCCTTGTAGCCCAGCTCTCATCGCCATATATCGGTTGATATATGGCGATTTTTCATATCATAGAATTGAAGTGTTAAAACCCGCAGCTTTCCGCCGCGGGCTTTCTTTTCCCTTATTTCGTATAAAATCCGAACTCTGCCTCTCCGTTCTCCCAGATTCCTTTCACCAGATACACATAACCCGGCTCCACCTCTTTGATCCGGAAGCTGCCGTCTTCCTCAGTCACTTCCACGGTTTCACCTTCCGGCATGTCGCCGATCTCTGTTCCTCTGGCCTCTGCCGGCCAGCGGGTTACCTCCACGTCTTTTAGAGGCTGCGAAGGAGAAAGCTTCATATCTGCAGGCTCCTTAAGCGTCACATCTACCAGCTGTTCCCATGCCAGAATATGCGCGCTGTCAGCTACCACGTTCTGCGTCTCACCGTTTTCATCGGTGTAAGACCAGGAATAGCCGCCCTGGCTCAAAATCACTACCACGTTTGCCTGTTCATTCTGATATTCCAGATCCATAAAAGGAGGCTGGGAAGGGTCCGGCTCCGTATAGATTTCATCGATCAGATACTGGTAAGGCTCCGTATCGGCCTCCGTTCCTTCCTTGACTACTACCATTTTTGATACGCCGGGATACTGACCAGGGTAGGATTCCAGCATCATATTATTTCCGTAAATATCTACCACCGTGCCCACGGACAGCTGATCCGCCGTCAGCTGATTTCCGTCCATACCGTACAGCTCTTCCGGGACAGGGGCTACAAACAATGTGCCGTTTTCCGTGCCGATAAACAGGTACTCTCCGATCTTGTCCGTCAGATACATGGCCCGCAAAGGTGCCTCCCCATCTGCGTCCGTCTGCGGCAAACCGCTTTCCTCCTTTGAGGCTCCCTGGGATGTTCCTTCCGACGTTCCCGCCGTATCGGCGGCAGTCGTGCCTCCCTCATCCTTTTTACCGGAACAGCCTGCCAATACCAGCATAAGTACAAGCATCAATGCGAAAAACAGATGATCAAAACGATTTTTCATAAAATGATTCCTCCTGATTACATTTATGTGCTCCCACCAAAATGCCGGAAGCGCATATTTTCACAACTTTCGTTTCTACAATCTTATAGTGTACCATTCCTCCCATTTTGTTGCATGATAGAAAAAATTTTTATTAATTACAAAAAACAGAGCTGACTGCCTGCATATTACTATATTATGGAGCGGAGAAAAGAGGATATTGTCGAATGGTGGGAACTATGATATGATTACAGCATGGAAAACAACCGTGTTACAAGATGGTAAGCCTCCCTAACTTGCAAAAGAAGGGAGGTGGTGCGTATGACGACATATGAAGTATTTAGCCTGTTATTTTTGGGCGGTTCATTCCTCATCGCACTGCTTGCCTACATAGATAGGAACAACAAGCGAAAATAAATAAGCCTACCTTGTACTTGGCAGTCGGGTAGGCTTATATCGTCCCGGAGGCTAACCACTTTGTGGGCGGTTGCTTTTCCTATGTTTATAATACCATGTTCAGGGGAGGGTTTCAAGCCCTCTTTTTTGTTATAATTAGGGGAAGGAGGAGATAACCATGATAGAAAAAATTTTAGAGAAAGTGATCCCTGAAATGACTTCACATCTGGAACCAAGGCAGCAGGAGCATCTGAAAAATGTGTTATACGTCAACTTTCACGGCTTGGAAGTGCAAAAAGAGTGTACGGAGTTGGCAGCCACCGGACAAGATGGCGATGAAGTAAAGATTAAGATGTTTATTGCCAGCAAGAAAGCTATCAACCGGCAAGATAATACCCTGCGAAATTATGCCAATGAAATTATAACATGCTGAATTTCCTGGGAAAGCGCTTAGAGGACATAACAGGGATGGATCTGCGCTATTATTACGGCATCATGCGAGAAAAGAGAGGAATCGGGATGTCCACGATGCAGACCAGGCTGCACTATCTGTCTAGTGTACTGTCTGGTTCATATCTGGTAAAACTCCGCAGAATATTTTTCTGAGAGTGCTGTTTCACAAACGTAGGCGTAGCGGTGGCTACGCTGAGGCTTGTGGAGCAGTGCTATCAGGAAAATAGACAAGGAGGTTTGCCTGAATATAAGCCAGACAGTACACTAGCTTCTGGGACTTTCTAATCACTGAGGAGCTAGTGCATAGTAATCCGGTCAAGAAAGTTGGGATGCTGAAAGTGGAAAAGACTATTAAAAAACCGTTTTCGGCGGAGGAACTGGAAGCTTTGCGAGTAAATTGTGATAATGTCAGAGACATGGCTATGGTTGAGTTTTTGTATTCCACAGGCGTCAGGGTTTCAGAACTGGCATCCTTGAATGTGAGTGATATTGAAATGGGGAAACAGGAGTTGATAGTATATGGAAAAGGCAGTAAAGAGCGGAGAACATATCTGACAGATGGTGTAAAATTCTACCTGCGGAGGTATCTGGCCAGCCGTTGCCGAGATGGAAAAACGATAGAGGCGTTGCAAAAAGAACCTCTATTTGTAACGCTGGACTATCCGCATAACCGTCTGACGGTAGCGGGGATTCAGTACATGCTTCGCCAGCTGGGGAAACGGGCAGAGGTGGAAAATGTGCATCCCCACTATATTCTTCTTGTATAAATATTGCATATGGTTTTGAAATCTTTAAAGCTGAGTAATGAAATGTTGCAAGCCCTGTTTGAAAATCAGCCGCCCAACTATTTTTTACTTTAAACTTTTTATGTTCCAAATTACTATAAACAACCGTAGCTACTATACAGAAGTTCATGCGAAAAATAGGAGCTCATCATTCTCTGACGAGCCCCTGTCATATCAAACCACTCTATGTTTCCGGAAATTTTTCCAAATATCCTGCTGGCAAATCATTACGAAGTATCCGGGAAAACATACCGGCAGCATATTTTATATGATACTACTTCTTCCCGTAGTTTCGAACCGTATCCATCAGCGCCTCCACATTCTCCCGCTTCGCCAGATCCATGCCGCAGGAAGTCTCGAAGATGAATCCGCCGCCGGCCGCGCAGCCGTCGATCAGCCGTTTCGCCTCATCGATCACCTGCTCTTTTGTGCCGTAGTCCAGCAGATACACGGGGAAGCCGCCGGAAATACATGCCGTATCGCCCAGTATCTTCTTTGCCCGTATCATATCCACTTCCTCGAAGTGATAGATTACCTTGCCTGCGGGGACCTCTTTCAGGCACTCCAAACGGCTGTCGTACTTTCCTTCCGTATAAATATAAGGCACCAGCCCGGAGTCAATAATACAATTGATAATCGTACGCAGATGGTCCCAGTAAAACTCCCGGTAATGCTCGTCGCTCATAAACCCGTCCATACCCTTATGAAGCGCCATAAACACATGTTTGCCGGGCATGATCTTTCCCTGCATTTTCACCAGCTCCAAAGTCGCCGCCAGCTGTTCCTCGCAATAAGCCTTTACCTCATCGGGACGCTCATACAAATCGGCCAGTCCGTCCAGTGTACCGCGCAGAAAATCACTGTATCCGTCATAGGGAACCCCCGCAAAGCCGGTAGCCAGCACCGGATATCCGTACTCCTCGATCTCTGCGTCCAGCTGATGCAGGCGGCCGTTCAATTCATTGTTCATGTCATTGACTTCCCAGAGGGTCTGCATCATCTGTTTAAATTCCGGCGTGCTGACCGCTGCGGCCACCATACCATGACTGTTGAATACGCCCATGCTGCCGGCGGCAAAACCGGCAAAAGGCTCAAACAATCCATTTGTCTTAGGCAATCCCTTGTTCAGCACCCATCCGGCCCGGTCAGTGAAAAACTGGTTAAATTCTTCCTCTTCCAATACCGGAAATTCTATAAACTGATGGATAGAATCCTTGTCAATCACATTTCCCGGCATACCGGCCCAGCGGATTGTCTTGGGCTGTACCTTTTCCAGAATCGGCCCCTGACCGATATTTACATAGCTGTGGCCGAACATGGCATCCGGCGTATAGGCGTCCAGATACTGGAACAGACTCTTTTTTGTTTTGCCGAGATCTGTATCGTACAGAATATCTGCCATGGAATACCCTGCCTGCAGATAGGGAAAGCACTGTACAATCGGCATAAACGGGATCGTATCCGGCTCCTTTAACGCAATGGCATCATTCACACGGTTTAAACGCTTCTGGTAATCTTCTCTGCTCATATCACTCCTCCTCCTTGTGTTCAATGCACGCTCAGCAGTCATCACAAAGCCTGCGTAAAATCAGTTGCTTAAGCAGGCAAACAGATATTCTGGGCGTACATTTCATTACCGTCTCCGGGAAAACTACATACAGTCCTTCCCCGACTCCTTGATCTATGGTTATATTCTACTATAAAATCAGAATGAAAACGCTGTTGCCAATGCACAAAGATTTTGATCGAAATCATAACGAAAAACGTGCAGCGCCACCAAGGAGCGTCTAAAACACACAGAAAACAACAAACGGCTGAAAACAGCATTTCAGCGCCGCTTTCAGCCGTTGATTATTTTTTATAGAAGCAATTCCCCCCGACCACTTTATACTCCGAATAGGGATACTCTATGGAAGATGCATGAGAATCCGGGGTAAACTGTGTATAATCGCCTATATTATTGCTTCCTGCCATGGCGTCCGCCGCCGCTCTTTTCGGCGTAGAGCCGGGACCTGCCAGCAGGATTTTCTCCATGGTGCCGCCTGCGCCCGTTCCCGGGAACTGGCCCGACTGATAGATCACGCCGTGGATGGAATTGGGGTAGGAGCCGCTGTTTACACGGTTTAAGATCACATTGGCCACGGCCAGGCATCCGTCATAATTATGACCGGCTTCCAGCTGGATGATTGCCGCCAG
Organism: uncultured Lachnospiraceae bacterium; assembly: GCA_910588405.1. Lineage (GTDB taxonomy): Bacteria > Bacillota > Clostridia > Lachnospirales > Lachnospiraceae > Paralachnospira_A. The sequence continues at coordinate 184,639 of CAJUPT010000002.1, forward strand.
AAGATACAGATCATCATAATCCGCGGGGTCCACACCGGCAGGCGGTTCTGTTTCAGGAGTCTTTGTCGTTTCCGGCGGTTTCGTGGTCTCCGCAGCCTTTGTCGTTTCGGGAGCTTTTGACGTTTCCGCCGTCCCGGCAGTCTCCGAAGCTTTTGTCTCTCCCATAACTTTTTCGGACTCAGACACTTTTGTGGTTTCCGGCGGTTTCGTACTCTCGGCCACCTTTGAAGTCTCCACTTTTTTCGCGGTCTCTGATGCCGCCAAAGCTTCCGCAGTCTTCTTTTCCTCCGTCGCCTGGCTCTCCTCCCGCAGTGCCGCATTCTCCTCCGCCAGCAGCATCAGTTCCTGTTCCTCCGCGATGGAGAATGCCTGTCCAAAGCTCTGGCTGACAGCAATATAGTCTTCATTCAGATATCCTTCTATATTAGAAGTATAATCAATCTTGACCCATCCGCCGCCCCGATCAGTGACAATGAACCACTGACCCGCTTCCACCGTCGCCACCACATCAGACTCCGTATCCGGATTTTCCCTCACATTCAGCCAGCTGGCCGTAACGGTCGCTATGGTAACAGACCCCTGCTGCCGGGCATATTCTTCGGCCGCCGCTCCCGTCAGGATATACTCATTGGAAACCCAGCCGGTGATGGAACCGGAGGCAATTTTGCTGAACTGCTCCCCCTGTTCCAGAAGATCTGCCGAAGTTCCGTGATAAATTTTTCCGACCACCTGAGAATCAGGATCGTTCTCCGCTCTGATATTCAGATATGCCGCCGCTGTGATCACCACCCGGTTCTCATATAAAGAAAGCGGCTCGGTTTCCGTCTCATCCTCTGATTCCGGCTCCGTCTCGCTTTTCGTTCCCTCCAGCGCCGCATCCATCATCTGCGCCGACTGCTCCCAGGTCAGCCCTTCAAAAATCAGCCCGCTGCCCTGGCTTTTTGGCACGCCTGCCATTCCATAAAAAGGATGTTCCTCCGCAATCTCTTTGTATTCTACAGGCGGAAGTTCCGCATATGCGGAAAAAATGGTTTTTTCCGCCTGGTCATCGGATTCCGTCTGCAATAAAGTCTCCGCTGACGGCGGAGCAGTCAAAACTGCCAGCAGCACCTGAGACACTAATACAAATATTCCTCCAGTAATCACCAGTTTTTTGTGTCTTTTCATCTGTTTTGCCAAGTCCTTCCGTACAGCTCACACAAATCTGCCGGCTTCTCATGCTTCCCACCGTCCGCTGGCTCCGCAGGGAAGAACCAGACCGGTCTCCGTCACGGGCAGGCCCAGTTCCTCCGCGCGAACCTTTCCGCCATATTTTTTCCCTATTTCAATAGACAACATATAGGCCAGCACGGCCGGCGCCAGGCCGGTGGTATAAGAATTGATCAGGAAAAACAGCGGATGGTCGGAAAGCAATTCACTGCAGCGCTTGACCAGTGGGTGAATCGCATCCTCAATCTTCCAGATTTCTCCTTTTGGTCCCCGGCCATAGGAGGGCGGGTCCATAATGATCCCGTCATAATGATTGCCCCGACGGATTTCCCGCTCCACAAATTTCATACAATCATCCACAATCCACCGGATCGGCGCATCCTCAAGTCCCGACGACCGGGCATTCTCATGAGCCCAGGTCACCATCCCTTTAGAGGCGTCCACGTGAGTCACACTGGCCCCCGCCTGAGCCGCCGCCAATGTCGCTCCGCCCGTATAGGCAAATAAATTCAGCACCTTCACCTGATGGCCCGCCCGGACAACCTTTTCCGAAAACCAGTCCCAGTTGGCCGCCTGCTCCGGGAATAAGCCGGTATGCTTAAAGCTAAAGGGTTTTAACTGAAAGGTCAAAGCTTTATAATGAATTTCCCACTGCTTAGGCAGATCAAAAAATTCCCATTCGCCGCCGCCCTTCGCGCTTCGGTGATAATGGGCGTTCCTCTTCCGCCAGCCTTTATGGATTTTCGGTGTATTCCAGATCACCTGCGGGTCAGGGCGGACCAGAATATAATCCCCCCACCGCTCCAGCTTCTCTCCCCCGGAGGTATCAAGTATCTCATAGTCGTTCCATTGGTTTGCAAGCCACATATCTTATCCTTTTAACTAATATTTATATTATTGTTCATGCTTTTCATATTTTCATTACCATCATTATATATGGTTATACAGCCTACGTCAATTTAGAATATTTTAGCAAGGTTAGCTTATATCTTATAGCACTTTACAGCTTCTTATAGATAACCTCATTTGCGTATAAGCTCCTGGAAAGCCATTTTTAGTGGAAAGTCTTTTTTAATAGTTTCGATGGCCTGCCCCAAACTGTGGATTATTATGTCCATGCGGATTTTTTCTCCCAGCTGGTAACGGGTTTCCTGTGGGCTTTGTCCCTGGTAATCCTGGAATTCCCTGCAGCAGTATGGGAGCAGCCGCACAGCCGCGTAACTGATACAGATCAGGTTGGAAAGCCTTTCAATCCCTTTCACAGAGCGGACCATGTAATTACGGAAACACCAGAATGTTTTTGTCTCATAATAACTGGTCTCTATGTTCCATCGCAGCGAGAACAGACCCAGCGGCAGCATACCCCAGGCACTGTAACTGCGGATTTTTTCATTTGCCTGTTTCTCCGAATGGGCTGCTATTCCTTCTGGTGCTGCCGTGCATAGGAACAGGCGGAGACTACCGGGTTTTTCAGGGTCAACGGCTGTCACGCAGGCATAAACGGTACGGTCTTTCCACAGGTTTGTAATGACTTTGCGGCATCCCATGTAATAAGGCGCGCCTTCCGGTTTATCCAAAGTGATAGCCGAAAGTTTCAGCCTCTCCCCACGGGTGCGCGGACGCCCGCGCCTGCCGGTTCTTTCACCGGGGAGGTCATAAAGTACCGTGTCTGACCTTGCACAGCAGATCATTTCCGGATTTTTAAATTCTGTCACAAGCCCTGTGACAGGCTTCTTGGGATACCAGCTGTCACACAAAAGGATGACCTGCCCACAGGAAGAAAGTTCCGCCATAACGGAACGCACCATGTCCGCAGCGAGATCCGGTTTGGAAAGCTCTTTCGTCCACAGGCGGTAGCCTAGGGGAACGGAAAGGTAAGTAATCCCGTCCGCTGACTCTAACGGCACATGCAGCATGATGCTAACGAAGCAGTGCCCATTCAGGTAATTGGAGCCGTTATGTGCGGCGTGGTCAAACAACTTGGAGCGGGCCTGAAATTTCGCACCATATTTTTCCAACATAGTATCATCAATGGAGAGGAACACGACGGAATTTTTCAAGGAAGGCGGTACACAGCCTAACGCAAGCCTGGCGGTCACAGCCATCCATCTAAGGTGGTCAAAAGCGGCATAGCCCAGCGTATAGTAAAAGGAATTCAGGGACTTACCTGTAAGCTTAGAAATAATATGCAGCCATGCAAACCGTATGGAACGGAAGGAATCCAGGGCCAGCATGGAAATGGCCAGCAGGAACAGATTTTCCGCGGTTGGTCTTGAGTTATCCTGAAAATAATGTCCAAAGAACCAAAAAAGCTTGCTAAAAGTATGGTTTCTGTTGTAAAATAAGCGTGACATACAATCTCCTGTTTTTGTAAAAATTTGTTCGCGCTTATACTATACAACAAATGGAGTAGATTGTATGTTTTTTGTTGTTTAAAATAAAAAAGTTGTAAAGTGCTGTTACTATATTACAAAGCAATAAAAAGAATGGATATGGAAAACATTGGATAAACTCTGCCCATACAGGGAACACTTTATATATTGTGCTTCTCGCCCCGCCCTTGAGGGATCACCCCCGCACCTGCGGGGAAAACGCCGCTATCCGGAAAGTAACGCGTCATTAACGAGGATCACCCCCGCACCTGCGGGGAAAACCATAATAGTTGTCGTCTGTCAGCTTCATTTTGAGGATCACCCCCGCACCTGCGGGGAAAACTCCTCTCTATCATTTCTGGTAGACGTTACTCCAGGATCACCCCCGCACCTGCGGGGAAAACATATACTCTGGTATATGTGTATGTTATACTGTAGGATCACCCCCGCACCTGCGGGGAAAACGCGGCAAGCCTTTTTACGGCGGTCAGGATTGCAGGATCACCCCCGCACCTACGGGGAAAACTGACTTTCTTTGACACATCGTCACCACTGTTTAGGATCACCCCCGCACCTGCGGGGAAAACTCCTTGCCATCAACTCACCTTCCAAACCGTGGAGGATCACCCCCGCACCTGCGGGGAAAACAGGCGGTGTGGAACAAATTGTTTAAAAGAGAAAGGATCACCCCCGCACCTGCGGGGAAAACGCAGTTTTGCCGGTTCCGTGGCGAGCATCGGCCGGATCACCCCCGCACCTGCGGGGAAAACAGTAAGAAATTGTATGAAGGAATCAGTTGATAAGGATCACCCCCGCACCTGCGGGGAAAACCATACAATACGGAACACGCATGATACTCGCTCCGGATCACCCCCGCACCTGCGGGGAAAACCTATCTGCTGTATCGTTGGCGGCATCCTGGGTAGGATCACCCCCGCACCTGCGGGGAAAACTCTCACGGCGGTCATGAATCTCTATGCCCTTGAGGATCACCCCCGCACCTGCGGGGAAAACCTGGTCAAGGAAACGTGAAAGCGACATAGAGCGGGATCACCCCCGCACCTGCGGGGAAAACTGGCATACTGCTTGACCCTCTATTTCCCCTTTAGGATCACCCCCGCACCTGCGGGGAAAACAATTTCCGACCTTTGGGAGCGTGACGGCTTTCAGGATCACCCCCGCACCTGCGGGGAAAACAGTTCTTCGTGGCACTTCTTTAGCACCAAGTCAGGATCACCCCCGCACCTGCGGGGAAAACACTAAAAATTGCCCGTAAATCCAACAATTCCCACCATTAACATCCTAACATTTATTTAGTTCATTGTAAATCCCATACACCAACATACAATCTTCCAACGCCCTATGAACATCACCAATATCCAATGAAAAATATGAAGCCACTGTCTCCAGCTTATAATCCTTCAAATCATCCAATTCCCGGCGAGCAATCTGCAAAACATCTTTTGTTTTCCTTATCGTAATATTTTTCCCCACACGCTCTCCAAGTTTTTGGAGGAACCTGATATCAAATTGTACATTATAGCCCACAATTAGATCAGTTCCAATAAATTCTATAATTTTATCAACAGCATCCTCCTCCGTGATCCCTTGCTGTTGAATCATCTCATTTGTTATCCCTGTCAAATTCGCAACATTTTCCGGTATCACTTTATCAGTTTGAACAAAACACTGAAACTGTTCCTTAATCCCATCCCTGCCAATTTTCAGTAAACCAACTTCAATTATCTTGTCCTGATTATAATCCAAACCGGTGGTCTCAACATCTACTATCACATATTCCTGAACTTCTTTTCCTGTCTTCAGATGTTTTAGCTTCTCATATTTTGCCGCCTTGCTGAATCCTGGCTGCAAAAAAGAACTTTCTTCCCCGCTTTTTACCGCGAACGGTTTTTTCATCAGCGTAATCCCTTCATAATCAACCGGAATCCACGCCGTATGATGCGTACGGAACGCATATCCCTGCTCATTATTTGTTGAATGCACCATGGTCGCCTGTCCATTTTTTATATGGTCACAAACCCTGTCCCATAATTCATCCCGCACCTTAGCATTCAGCTTGCCCACATACACACCCGTATTTACCTCATTCATCCATTTAGACAGATCTCCCCTTAATGCAGGCGGACAGTTCGTCACACACAGAACAATCATTTTCTATCACCAACTTTCGCATAGGAAACGCCATGTTCCAGTTCCCCCTGCAAATTATCCCAGAGATAAAGGGTGCTTTTATAATCTTCCTCTTCCCATTCCCCATCAGACAGCAAAAATTTAATATCATGAACCATCCTGTCTAAAATATGCATTTTCCTTAACTCATCACGCAATCTCCGCCTGACGGCACTTCCGATATCCTCCGTATCTTCCGCAGCCATCTCAAAAGCAACCGGTATCGTCGTTTCTGCCTTATATAAATCAGCAATATCATATACAAATGCCAATTCATGCCCCACATGAACAAACCCAAGCCCAGGGGAACATCCAAGAGCGCAGATCACCGCATGGGCCAGCCCATACAGGCAGGCATTTCCCGCAGATAATGCCTTATTAACAGGATCACCCGCCTCATAATCATCCGGACGGTAGTCCCTTTTTGTCCAGGGAACCCCCCATTTTTTTGCCTGCTCCCGATAAGCGGAACGAATCCTGCTCCCCTCCCGTCCTCTTAACTGCTGCATGGTCAGTTTTGAAACATCCTCATTCGGAAAACGGAGCTGATACATCATCCTGGCAACCTGTATATGCTTTTTCTCATTGCTCACCAGCTGCGCCTGACGAATTAAAAGTGTGGCATGGCTGGTAAGCGCCCGACCGTATGCATAATACCGGACGCCATGCTCCCCTACCCAGATCACCGTAACACCTGCATCTCCGATCAGTTCCATCGCCCTGTGGGTTACATCCGTACCTGGCCCCAGCAGCAACACTGAAATAGCTGCCGCCGGAATACTGGTAACGCCTTCCTGGTCTGTCACTGTGATCGCGCCGTTCTCCCTGCTGATTTTGCACCTTTCCAAATAAATAAACGTCATGCGATCCTGAATACGCGGCAGCGCCTGTATTCCGGGTTTTTCCACGCCCATCCTGTTTTCCATCTATCCCTCCATCCCCGCCACCGTAAGCAGTCCCATGCCATACGCTTTTCCCCTGCCTACACCATCCACAAGAGCCTGTTTCAGTAAATCCGCATTCTCCACTCTTAACATACCTTCATAGGTCACTTCCAGAATGCATACCTTCCTGCCCCTGTTTTGTTTATAAAATCTCCTCCAATTAACCCCTTGTACACGTGCAGTCTCCGGCAAGACATAAAATCCTTTTTTCGCCGCCTGCCGGTTCAGCCATTCCAGCTGATGCTTTTCTGAAATATGAGCGGTAACTTTTCCACGCCCTTCTCCATTTTTCACGCTGTGGATAGGATTTGCCGTCAGACGAAAGTGCCATACAGACCCTTTCTGTATTCGATTCAGCAGCTTTTCATATTCTTTTGATTCCCCGTGGATATTTTCATAGCCAAATTGCTTTTCTATCACAGCCAAATCAGGTTTTACGGCACTGAGCAGCAATAGATAAGTCTTTCCCTGCAATGTGTCGATGCGCCACAGATTCCTTTCCTGTTTTTCCGCAAACGCAGTCTCCACCGCACCGTGAAATTTTCCGGGAGAAGCCAGGGCCATCTGCGTTTTTCTTTTTGATATATCCAGCAAAACTCTGGACAAATACATATCTTTCACCCCAATTCCAGCATTGGATCATGCTCTGTTGCAGTATAAACCTGCTCTCTGTACACGGTTTTTCCGGCCATCTCCTTCACATACCGATAGCCATACTCTCTCCTGAAAGGAGAATAGGACAGAGGAACATCCTTCTTGGCAGCGTCTCCCCGAACATCTTCCATTACGATTCTCAGACGCAGCGTATCAGAAAAACGAAACAACTCCCTTCTTCTCCACTCCGGAACCATCCATTCATAGTCAAAAAGGTTCTGATACACATCCCCTTCCCATATGCCTTTTACCATCGGCTGCGTCGGCGGACATGACCTTCTCCCTAGAAAAACAGAAAAAACCGGGTGGATCAGAGCATCTTCTATCCTCTTCAAAAATTCAAGCTTCTCATGTCCCAAGCCGACCAGAAACATGGCGTCACTCAAATAAACCTTACTAGAAAGATTTGCATTCAACTTCTCCCCCATATAAGTAACCTGAAAATCATTCAGTCTCACTCCCTGACAGTCAACTCTGACTCCAAATCTCAATTCCTGTAAATCTTCCAGGGATTCCCCCCGCTTTCTTCCAAGCGCCGCTGCCAGAATACCGGTCACGCCGCTTTTCGTCGGCATATCGTCAGTCTCACGATTATCATACACTGACCCGGAGCCCCATGACTGCAAAGGCGCGCTTAATCTAAGCAGTAATGTATACAAGCTCTCACTCCTCTCCGGCAGCATACCGTTCCACTTCTTGGGAAATTTCTTCCAAAAGCTGATCGATATTTACTTTCAAAGCAAAATTCCCGCAATCCTTTCCTACAACCCATGACGTTTTGGGTGACGCCGTATAGTTCTCATATACATCGCATGCATGCTCGATCAATGCTTTCTTTGATTTCACCACATATCCATCCGTACCGGCAAAAACAGGCTTCTCAAATGCTCCTGCCAGGTTAATTGGCTGATCTTCGCGAACTGTCACATAAACCAAATCCGGAAGGGTTCTGTTTGCAAAAGTATTCTGCCTTCCTGTCGGCATAGACCGAATAAAAGCTTCCGCAAATCCTCTCACTGCTATTTTCAGCTCATCGACATTCAGATTTTCCGCCAATTCCTTTATATTCACAGATGCATACCGATATAAGGTGGCAGAATTAAACTCCACTGTGCCGAGATGCCCGGCTCCCATGTCCTCCTTCCTGTCACAGTCGTCCACTGCCGTAAAATAATCATATTCATTGCTGACCGTATGCGTCGATATACTGTGCGCCACCTGGGCTGCCGCATCATAGTTCAGGCTTGGATTGCTGGCCGCCATACGGCCAAACAGCAAAATATCCACACTCGGCCGGTCATTTAAAGCTTTCTCCAGAGCAGCTTTAAAGAGTTTATCCTTCTCTTTTTTGGCAGTTTTGTCATTGTGATACTCCACTGCCAATTCCGCAACCTTTGCAGCCTGCAGTGAGCTGATAAAAAACAACGCATCTTTTTTATCTGTCCCCGCTTTTACTCCGGCCAGCTCCAAAACAACCTCAGCCATCTTTTCCGCATCATCCCTCAGAAGCTCCGGATGCCGGGAACAAATTTGATCGGCAACAAGCGCCGCCGTTTTTTTCGTGCGGTAGCCGACAAGATCGGACGTAAATAACTCTTTAAACTTTAGCCGCATCGCCCTTTTCCATGCCTGAGAAGACACCCTGGCCCGCATAGTGCCCCCATAAACCGCCGTCTTCGGACTCCCCGTGTCGTCCCTGTTTACACAGCTTGGCGGAACGGTTTGAATAATGTGAAAATCAATATACATATTTTTCATTGTAACATATCCTCCTCCAATGATACCTTGTCATTTTATAATTTGATTTGCTGCCGTTTTGATAAAATCAACAGTAATAACTAACTTCACCAAAATAGTCATACCATTTTTCAATAACCTCCGCGCTGCGGGCTTCTATCATCCTCATCATATTTTTAAGAATCCGCTCCGGAATTTTCGATTTATTATGACATAAAAAGCACTTCCCCGCCCTTGTAATCCAAACCTTCGTCGCATTCTCCGTCGGACGCCCATCTGATATATGGACATGGATCGGTTCTAACGGCTTGCTTTCATTTGTCCAAAAATAAATCCGATATGAGCCAAACCTAAAAATTTGAGGCACACTGGAACCCCCCTTCCTGAGAAAATTCCATAATCAGATTTGCCGTCGATTCTATAATTTCCTGGAATTTCGCAATTTCTTCTTCGGAAAAAGCATAAATATCCTCCCAGGTATATTGCGGCAGCCAACAGGTGGCACGGCAAAAGCCTACCTTTTCATCAGGCCTTTCAATATACACCTTCACCTTTCCGTCCGATTTCATTTCCGAATGGACGATCTCCGTATCATCATTGAGCGTCATAAACGGATACATCATAATAAACTCCTCCTTCTTGACCAATTTTAAAACAATCCTAACCAATTCTAAAAAATACTCTTTCATCGGGTTTTTCACTTTGAAGATGCATTAGATCGGGTTTTACTTTGAAAAAACGACTGTCCCCACCTCAAGTGAACATGTTTCTTCCCATCCAGACATTGCAGCTCATATAAATCGGCTGCCAATATCCTGTAATTCAACGGAATCCCTTTGCTTTTTAACAGCTGAACCACTCCGCGCAGATGATAAGACAATTCTTTCATATCGGCCGAAGTGGAAAGCATCCGCATTCTCTGCAGCATCCTCTGCTCCGCATTGGAATCCTCATAACTTGATGCCAGTTCCCACATAGCCGTTCCGAGATCAATGCACTCCTCCGTATGCATCGACCGATTTCCCATCTCATTTCCCTGCTGATGCAGTGCATACAAGGTAAGCGCTATATAGCATGACCATTCCTCTTTTGTCGGCACCCCGTCTTCACTCATAAATTTTTTCGGCATGTCCATCAGTATGATTCCAAAGAGCTGCGGCAGCTCGCCAGGCTCACAACCAACGCCCCGCCGCAGATTAGCCAACACCGCCTTGTTTTCTCCCCCATCTTTCCCTTCCTGCAAAAAATGTATTTTTCTTTCCACAAACTGTGCCACTTCATCCTTTTTTCCCATTCTGTTCCCTTTCCCCGCATGAACTGCGTCTTATATAAATTTTTCCCAGTTCTCTCAGATATTCGTTTAAAATCTTGGGAATCGCCAGCACTTCCTTGTCTGCATATCTGTAAACGCAAACGCCCATATCCAATGCCCCAACATAATCCTCAACAGTTTTTCTTGCAAAACCATAGGATGTTTCCTCCCATTGCGCCAATTTTTCTTCCTTTTCTTCCTCCTCCGGACATATACCTGACAGCCATTCCCGAAATGCAACATCAACGGAAAAATAATAACGGCTGACAAGAATATTTTTTATCTTATTTTTTTCAGAACCGTTTCCGTATAACAGCTTAGATACCTTCCCGGAAAAATGATCCAGCGCTGCAGATACCGCCTGGCATTTATCTGTCTCCTCCGATATCCGTTTTATCCATGCCCTTCCCAGCTCCTTTAACAATCCGGCTGACAGCGCCAATGCGTCATCAACACAGTCTCCATAAGTATATTTCATCTTATCCCCATATACCATGCCGATCATCCGAAAAGTGAGCAGAGAATCCACAAGCTTTTCATCACACAGCTTCCGCATCCACTGCACAACGCCCGGAATATGGCTACCCTCCACGCCACCGTCAAAAAGAGCCGGAAACTCCCTCCAGGCATGAACAGATGGATTACGGAGTTTCGGAAAAGATATACTTGGTTCCGCCTTTTCACTTTTGCTTTCCTGCCAGAGTGTCATCGGTTCATTAAAATCATTTTCTACAGGATAAAAGTCTCCGCCTATGGCAGAAAAACCTGTTACATGGCCGCATTCATCCCGCTTCAACAGAATACGCCTGGACTGCATGGTATACAATTCAGGCAGATTATCCGGCGGTGGAATCAGGCGGCTCTGTTCTTTGCAGACATTTTGCGCCCAAACCGGCCGGGGCGTCCCCCATGGTTCGTGATCAGGATTAAGCGGGCATAAATTCAGCATTAATATCCGGAACAGATTTTCCCCAGTCGCCATCACAAAGCCTAACTGCCCCATTCTTCCCGTTCCTACCGGTAAGGTGGTTCCCAGCGCTTTTTTATCAGCTTTTACATTAACGCCATACGCATTCAAATGAATCAGCCAGCGTGCGGCTTCCCCATAACCCAGCCTGTCAAGCGCCTCTCCCTCAGCCATACTGAAATGGTGTCTGGTCATTTTATTCATGCTTTCTTTTATGTTTCCAAGCATACACTTCGCATCATAATCCGTTCCGTAAGGCAGGCTGTCCACCTGCCAGAATGGCGTCTCCGGATGAAAAAGCCAAAAACGTTCCCTGTAAACCTCCAGATAGTCTTTTACCGCCTGTGATGGAAAGCTTCCTTTCTCCCAGTAGGCGATCCACCTCTCCATAATATCTGCTTCATCCGAATCATTTTCCTCAGATAATTCATCCTGCCTGCCATCTGCGTCATACCGGTAAAAAATCGTTATCCCAATCGCCAGCAGCACCCTGAGAAGCGCCGCATCCTGCGTAGGCATTTCTCCGGACAGCCCCATGTATTCATGGGCATAGACAAGAGCATCTGTCAGGGAAACTTCCTTTTGTTCCAATGATGCTGTCACTACTTTAACCCACGGCTCTTCCAATAAGTTAAACTCCCTCTCCTGCATCCGCCTCCCCCTTTCATTACAGTCCCGCAACTCCCCTCCCAAGCCCCCTAAACTGGGAGAATTTCCAGCCACTTAAGTGTCTGTAAATCCTCCCGGGGCTTGTCCGGTCCGTTGCTGTTTTATAAATCATTTAACGCTGCTTTACTCCTGTATTCCAATCCTTTTTCCAGGCTGTATGACAGTTTATAATCATTCAGTTCTCCCTGATTATCCTGATCCAGCAGTAAAATCAGTTCTCCCTTTAGCCATGGAGACAACTGCCATGGAGACAATTCTTTTTTATTTTTGTCTTCCAGTTCTCTGATTGTCTCCTTCTTTTTAGAACCCAGGCCAAACACATAAGGCAGCCTCAGTCGCTGCATAGCAATCTTCCGCCCTTCCTCGCTGTCCGGAACCTGTGACGCCAGCAATCCGAAATCTTCTTCCCCATCACCTGTTGCAAACCGAATTTTCCCATCTTTGTCTTTTTTCATCAGCAAAACTTCAACCGTTCCTGCCCCGTCTCTGACACTTGCTTCCGCCAGCTTCTCACTGGATTTCTCATCATTGTCAAGCATTCCCTTCAGTCCGTTCCTTGATACCGCTTTTGTCAGCACATAACGCTTTGCGTTTTCTTTTTTTGTTTGCAGCAGATTTCTATGCCCTTCCGTCACCTTCTCATACCGCTCCCCGCTCATCCCCAGATTGTCCTCCATGTTATATACCTTTTGCACCAAAAATGAAATGTCATCGGGTATCTTAATAACGTCCGGAAGTATCTGTGCCGTTCTCAACAAAAGATAATCCTTATATATTTTTCCGGTGCCGGAATCATAAAGTTCTCCATTATCACGCAGAATCATACATTCCGGCTCTTGCAGCCCCACAGGTCTGGAGTAATTTTCTTTACACCCATTCCGTTTCTCATGCCTGTGCAGACGTCCGATCCTCTGCAACAATAAATCCATTGGACAAAGCTGTGTCACCATAATATCCGCATCATAGTCCAAAGACTGCTCCAAAACCTGGGTTCCTATGACAAGCAGCCGGTGCCGTTCCCTGTTTCCGGATAATTTCCCCATGTTTTTCAACAATTGTTTCTCTTTTTTGATACGGTCAGGCATCGTGTACTGGGCATGATATAAAATAATGTTCACATCTTTCATCTTTTGCCTGCATTCATCATATATTTGCTGCGCGCATTTTACCGTATTCACAATCACACATGCGCAGCCGCCTTCGCCAATACGTTCATCCAGCCGCCGAGCCATATCCGAGATGGAATCCGTATAAGTAATCTTCACCGTTTTGCCCGGAATAATCTGCTCGATCTTTTTCTGCCTGACAGTTTCACCTTCCGTCCACGTCAACAACGGATATCCTGCATCTTCCTTTCCGGCCAGCCATTCATATGTAACCTCCGGTTTTCTTTTCCCCAGATAATATTTAGAGTAAGATTTCACATAACTTACTGCCAAAGCCTCCCGGCGTTCCTTCGAAAGTGTCGCGGACAACAGAATTACCGGTACGCCATAAGCCGCCATCCATTCTATGGATCGTTCCAGATACACACTCATATAAGCGTCATAGGAATGGCATTCGTCTATCACCACTACTTTTCCGGCCAGCCCCAGATGCCGCAGCATAAAATGCTTTCGTCTCAAGGACGCCATCAAAAACTGATCTACCGTGCCAATCACAAATTCCGACAGCAATGCACGTTTACTTCCCTGAAACCAGGAATGCACTTCCAGTCCATCCTGTTCCATGTCATCTTCATCCCTGTCCTCATTCCCCTCTGCCTGGCCTTTCAACAGTAACTGGCGATACTCCTCCTGCAATTCTGCCGCACTGTGCGCCAGCTTGATTGCATTTACCGTCTCCTCCGAAACGCTCTGCGCCCACGTATACAGTCTTCCAAACAGACCGTTGCTGGCAGCCTGGGTGGGTAATCCGAAAAAAATTCCGCCTGTCTGTTTCCTGCAGGCAAAAATTTCCGCAGCCCCTAACGCCGCTTCTGTTTTACCGCTTCCCATCTGCGCTTCCAGAATAAAAATTCCGGGATTTTCAGTATTGTTTGCCACCTCAAGCATACATCTCTGTACTTCATTGGTCGGAAAGCCAAACCGTTCCTGAAACATTTCTTCATCCATAGAATTGATTCCGGAATGCCAGCCCTCGGGAAAATCCACTTTCTCCCAGCCCTTTTGAACCCTGTCCGGATACATTCCCTCATCCCCGTAATCATCCAGGGATATCAAGGGGAAATAAGCCGTATTACTGGCAATCCAGTCTGCGGCAATCAGCAAGCCGGACAGCAGAACCTGCCCGTTCGCAGATAAAACGGGCAGCTCGCTAACCGATTTTACGCCGGCCAGCTCCAAGGCCAGATTGATGAGATCCTGCCACACGTCTTTCCATAATTTTTTTATATTGCAGTCGGTTTCCGTACCATAAATATAAAACGGATAACACCCCAGCAGATCATCCGCTCCAAGAGCAATCGGCCGGCCATGATGCGCACCTACTGCCATGGCCAGGCTTTCATGAACTTGAAACCTTGTGGTATCACTTTGCAAAATCCATTGTCCTGCATGCGCATGGGATATATTCTTTGATTTCTGATAGACTCCTCGAATTGCAAACTTTCTGTCTTGCAGTTCCTCTGATTTTTCCGGGCATGATTTCGTGATAAGGTTCTGGAAAAATGCCGTAGATTTGCCAATATCGTGAGTGGCGGCAGCAAACACAGCTGCGGATAAAAACTGTTCATAATCCAAACCAGCCGCCGTATAAACCGACTCCGGAACCCATCTTGCCACCAGTTTTTTCATAATCCCCGCAGTATCTCTCAGATGCATCCATAAAGGCAGCCATCCTTCTTCCGTTTCACGGCTCTTTTTAGCCATAAGTATTTGATAGTTCTTTCGCATAAATGCCCCCTTCTTGTACCGCAGGAAAGTTTTACGAATTTCCCCATGGTACAAAATCCCCAATAAATAAACGTGGAGGAAATATGCTGCCACAGCATTACGTTAATATTTTTACTCCTTACTCTATTATAATATATTACATCAAGTAATATGTCAAGTAAAAAACACATTTATTAAAGATAAATTTCATATCACCTAAAAATTACGGAGCAACTGACAAAACGCATCACCGGCACATTTTATCGAATACTCCGTAATCAAAATCCAGCCCCGCATATGCAGGGAAAAGGTTATTGATCTTACGAGTTTTTCTCCTAACTCTTGGATCACCCCC
Source organism: uncultured Lachnospiraceae bacterium (assembly GCA_910588405.1). Classification (GTDB taxonomy): domain Bacteria; phylum Bacillota; class Clostridia; order Lachnospirales; family Lachnospiraceae; genus Paralachnospira_A. The sequence continues at coordinate 199,921 of CAJUPT010000002.1, forward strand.
GCCATATGCGGGGAAAATGGAAAACATCCCCCAAAAATCAATATACCTCCCAATACGCCGCACTATACCCCGGCATCAGACTTCCGCCCCCGAAATCATGATCTCGTCCGGTAATCAGATCCTTCGCCCGCCCGGCCTGGGCGTCAAAATGAGCCATATAATCCTCTCCGTCCGCATTAATCGCGACTAAGATCCGCTGGCTTTCGTAACGCCGCTCGATAATCAGCTGGCGGTTGGTCATCATGGCAATGCGAAACTCCCCGTAACAAAGCGCCGGGCTTTTCTTATGAATTTCCACGCATTTGCTGATCAGATCCGTCAGCTCATTCCACTGGGGCTCGTCAAATGCCGGGCGCAAAGCGCTGTCCCCCTGGCTTTTCTCACCCTTCGCTCCCCACTCGCTTCCATAATAAATGCAGGGAATCCCCGGCATGGCAAGCAGCAGGGCATACAGCAGCGGAATATGCTTCGGCTCGTTCAGGATACTCGCCACCCTGGTCACATCATGGTTGTCCGCAAAGCTAAGCAGATGCTTCCCCCTATACAGGCACCATGGCTCGGAGCCGAACTGCCGCTGCAGTGAATGGCCAATCTCAAACAAATTCATACTGTTAAAGCTGGAATACAGCCCCTTATAACACTCATAATTGGTCGCGCTGTGCAGAAGCTCGTCGCTGACCAGCTGATTATAATCGCCGTGGATCATCTCCCCCAGCAGGAAAAATTCCGGGTTCCTGCCCAGGCAGTGGCTGCGCAGCTCCCTTAAAAACTGCTTATCCACCATATAGGCCACGTCTAGCCTGAGGCCGTCGATCTTGTACGTATCCATCCACTGGTCTACACAGGAAAACAGATGATCCTTTACCTGAGGGTTCTGTAAATTCAGCTTCACCAGCTCATAATGGCCCTCCCAGCCCTCATACCAGAGACCGTCGTCATAGCCGTTATTGCCGCCGAAGTTAATGTGGAACCAGTCTTTATAGGCCGACTGCCCCCGGTTTTTTAACACATCCTCAAAAGCCCAGAAGCCCCGGCCTACATGATTGAACACACCGTCAAAGACAATGCGGATACCCGCCTTGTGAAAGGCTTCGCACATCTGCCCCAGATCTTCATTGTCTCCCAGCCGGCAGTCCAGCTTCAGATAATCCCGGGTGTCATATCCATGGGCATCCGACTCAAAAAAAGGGCAGAAATACACCGCATTGATCCCCAGCCGGGACATATGGGGAATCCAGTCCGTCACTTTCTGAATCCGATGTGCCAGCACCCCGTCGTTTCGCTCCGGCACCTGGCAGAAACCAAATAAATTAATCTGATAAAATACACTTTCTTCATACCACATAAATCAAATCCTCTTCATCCTTTTTATTCTCTTACTTCATATTCGTCTCATGCGGCTCTATTCTCTTCCCGCATCGGTGTTCCGTCTTCCCAAACCGCAATGCCCTTTTACACACGTATAATCCCATACCGTTCCCGTCTGACGAACATCATATCCATGCCCTTCGGCTTCAGTTCTCTTTATCCTTATTCCCCTTCCGGCCCATCAGCCTGTCTACAACCCAGCTGCACAGACAGAGCAGCAGCACATAAACCGGAATCACCGCGAAACGAATCCAGCCCTGTACCTGAATGCCTGTCGCTGTCAGAAAAACCGCAAGCAAAATCAGCGCAAGAATCGCTCCCGCTCCTAATGACAGGAATTCTTTGTGTTCATCGTTTTCCTGATTCCCATTGTTTTCCCTATTTTCATGTTCCAAACCTGCATTTCCCATACCAATCTCCTATAGCGCCGGAAAATACGGCTGCAATTTGAAATTTTTTCGCTGCATATCTCTATGATATTTCGTTTAATAGCACATTCCAAATATTTCGCACCGGTTATGCACCCCGGCCGACTTTCCGACAATCTGTCTAAATACCGTTTCCTCATCGAATATCCGCCACCCTTATATGGCAGGCTTATACCAGATGATAGAAATCAGCATTTATTTTTGCCCCAGCACTTCCTCCCACACAGTCTCAGAAACAGGCTCCACCGCGCTGATCGGAATCAGCTTCACATCCGGAACATGGGCCGCCACGGACTGCGTCACTTTTTCCAATATCTCCCGATCTACCAAATCCTTCTTATTGATCAGCACCACATCCGCATTCTCAAACTGACCGCTCAAAAGCTGCTCCATCGGCTTTTCAATCCGAAGCCACCGTTTCGCGTCCACGATAATGCAGATTCTGGAATCCACATCCAGCACTTCCTTGATCGTCCTCTGAATGCTGGCCGGATAGCCCACGCCGGTGGACTCGAAAATCAGCCATTCCGGATTCAATTCCTTCTGGATTTTGCTCACATATACGGGCACGGAACCGGACAAGGTACAGCAGGCACAGCCTGCAAACAGGTTTTCCACCGAGTAATTCCCGGACTTTAAAATTTTGTCGTCTATGCTCTGCTCACCAATCTCGTTTTCTATAATCGCCACCTTCGTCTCGCCTGGCTTTACATCGTCGCCGGTAATATATTTTGCCAGCTGCAAAAGCACCGTCGTTTTGCCTGAACCCAGAAAGCCGCCTAATATCAATAAATTCATTTCTCTGTCCTCCTTCGCGTTATTTTCTAAACAATCGTTGTTTTTATAAACGCTATTATAACAGATAAAAGCCAAACATTCTATAAAGAAAAAATGTAAAGTCTTTTCTCTGAAAGTCTTATCGCCCCAGAACAATCCCTATCCCTTGCGGCTGTCTTCATTCCCATTTGTAATCAGTTTCATTTTCTCTGCCCTGGTCAGCCTTTTCACCTGTGCCTCCCGGCGCATAGCCTCCTGCTTTGTGCCAAAAGCCTCCCAGTAACACAGCCTTACCGGCCTACGGCTTTTCGTGTATTTAGCGCCCTGACCGATATTGTGGGCTTTGACCCGCTTCGCCAGGTCATTGGTCCAGCCGGTATACAGGCTGCCGTCGCTGCATTCCAAAATATACATATAATTATTCATTTTATAATCCTACCATAACAATATATGCTTTTCAAGTAAGCCATCATCATGCAGCCATCCCTGCAGGCAGCGGCTCTATTTCCATCCGTTCAAATTCCGTTCACAACTTATTCAAAAAAGTTTTACAAAAAACTCATAGTATTGACATGATTGACATCTATAATATCACCATAAGATAAAAACAAGTGACTAATGCTTACTAACTAATTTTTTTCATAATATAGAGCTGGATTCCAGCTCTCCTCCCTTTTTCATTATTATATAGAACAAAGACTGAACCCGCCTCTCACCAAGGCGGGTTCAATCTTTGTTCTGTCATTACCGTTTAAAAAAATCCGGCGAATGCGCCAGTTCCGCATTTGCCGGACTTTTGTTTTATATATTATACTTCAAACATCAGATCACCGTAGGAAGGCATCGGCCAGTACTCTTTATCCACGATCATTTCCAGCTGATCAACCGGGGCGCGCAGCGCTTCCATGGCCGGAACGACCTTATCCTTGTAGGCATAGGCCATCGCCTCGCCCTCCTCCGCGCCGGAGGCTTCGGACACGGCCGCTTTCAGAGCGGTAAATGCCTTTCTGGCCTCGGCTAACAGCGCGGAAGTCTCGATCAACAGCTCTTTCTGAGCGCTGGCATCTGCCTCCGGGCAGGCTTCCTTCACTGCGCTGACGGAGGATGCAAGCTCGGTGGTATAAGACACTACCGCAGGAATAATCTGCTTGCCTGCCATATCAATCATCGTCAGTGCCTCGATATTGATGGTCTTCGCATAAGTCTCGTACAGCACCTCGGCACGGGATTCCAGCTCTGCTTTCGTAAAAATGCCAAATTTTTCGAACAGGGCCACGGACTTATCCGTCACAAGCGTAGGCACGGCCTCCACCATGGACTTGATATTAGGCAGCCCTCTGCGCTCCGCTTCTTTTACCCATTCCTCCGAATAACCGTTGCCGTTGAAAATAATCCTCTGGTGTTCGGCCAGATACTTTTTGATCAGGTCATGAACCGCCATATCAAAATCTTCCGCTTTTTCCAGAATGTCGGCCGCCTCGCTGAACGCCTCGGCCACAATCGCGTTCAATGTGGTGTTCGGGCTGGCGATAGAGTCGTCGGAGCCTACCATACGAAACTCAAATTTATTTCCGGTAAAGGCAAAAGGTGAGGTTCTGTTCCGGTCCGTAGCATCCTTTGAAATACTGGGCAGTGAACTTACGCCCGCCTGCAGACGGTCGCCCTCGATGCATCTGGCCGCCTCGCCGGTCTCCACCAGCTGACGCACCACATCCTCTAACTGATCCCCCAAAAATACGGAGATGATGGCCGGCGGCGCCTCGTTGGCCCCCAGCCTGTGGTCATTGCCCACATCTGAGGCCGACTGCCGTAAAAGATCCGCATGGATATCCACCGCCTTTATGATGCAGGCCAGTACCAGAAGAAACTGGATATTCTGGTTCGGCGTATCGCCGGGGTCTAACAGGTTTACACCGTTATCCGTGCCCAGCGACCAGTTATTATGCTTGCCGGAACCGTTCACGCCGGCGAAAGGTTTTTCGTGGAGCAAACAGGTCAGGCCGTGATGACCGGCCACTTTTTTCATTGTCTCCATTACCAGCTGGTTATGGTCTACGGCGATATTTGCCGTACCATAGATGGGCGCCATCTCATGCTGAGCCGGGGCCACCTCGTTATGCTGGGTTTTCGAAGTGATGCCAAGCTTCCACAGCTCTACATTCAGCTCCTTCATATAAGCGCCGACCCGCTCCCTGATCGCGCCGAAATACTGATCCTCCAGCTCCTGGCCCTTCGGCGCAGGCGCTCCGAACAGGGTGCGTCCGGCATAGATCAGGTCTTTTCTCTGCAGGTATTTCTCCTTGTCTACCAGGAAATATTCCTGCTCCGGTCCCACCGAAGCGATCACCCGGGTAGCCTCCGTATTGCCAAACAGCTTTACGATCCGCAGACCCTGTCTGCTGACTGCCTCCATGGAACGCAAAAGCGGCGTCTTCTTGTCCAGCGCCTCGCCCTTATAGGAACAAAATGCCGTGGGAATACAAAGAATCACGCCCGTCGCGTCCTCTTTCAAAAATGCCGGAGAAGTGCAGTCCCATACCGTATAGCCCCTGGCCTCAAAAGTGGACCGCAGTCCGCCCGAAGGGAAGGAAGACGCGTCCGGTTCGCCTTTGATCAACTCTTTCCCGGAGAACTCCAGAAGCGTATGTCCCATTTCATCCGGGGCCGAAATAAAGGAATCATGCTTTTCCGCCGTGATGCCGGTCAGCGGCTGGAACCAATGGGTATAATGAGTGGCGCCTTTCGATACGGCCCAGTCCTTCATGGCCTTCGCCACCACATCGGCGGTGGATACGGACAGTTCGCCGCCATTCTCCATTACATTCTTGACTTCCGCATAAATTTTTTTCGGCAGCCGCTCCTTCATTTTTGCCAGGTTAAACACATTTTCGCCAAAGACTTCCGCAACATTGATCATCTCACTCATCGCTTCTTCCTCCCTGTTTTTGTATATACTCCCGGACTCTCATCGCGTCTGCTTTCAGTTTTCGCAGTTTTTACCAGTCCTGAAAGCATTCTCTGAAAGATGCTGGAAATACATTCACGTTTTAAACTTCAGATGAATAAAAACCCTGCATTTATACTTGCACTTCTGTGAAATATTTTTTTTCACAGGAAAATGCATAGAACCTTCCTGCGATACATGGAAAAGGCGTCCCAATTTGAAAATCGGAACGCCATTGTTCTTAGAGTCATCTTTATTTATTTACAACAATTAAAATACATCATTTCTCCGATAAATGCAAGCACTTTTTTCCCATATCCATATAATTTGTGGTTATGGCTTTTATGCCTGCAGGTAAATCCTTTGAACTTTTACCATTTTTTCAGGCTTTGCCACTTTATTCGATCTTTACCCCCTGGACGATAAAACGGCCGTTATTCACATTCGTACAGGTGGACAATGTAATAATCTGGTCATCCGGGTCCACGCCTATCCCAGTATTGATCACGGACCAGGACTGCATCAGGGCAATATAATTCATAAAATCCTCGTCATCGGCAAAGCCGTACTGGTAAGCCTCGCTGCTTTCTCCCGTCCGGAACGCGGCAAAAATGGCATAGACAGAAACGCCTTCTTCCGTATAAATACTGAAATATCTGTGCTGCTCAAAAAATGCCTGATCCTCATACTGCATCAATGTGGCAAACATCGTGTTGTTCTTGATATTATGACCGTAGATAATGATATTTTTCGCGTCCCAGCCTTCCTCATTTTCCGCCGCCATAAAGATAGTCCCGGCTTTATTCTGGGTTCCATAAAAGGTATGGGTCAGATAATAGGTGTTATCAGCACCCTGGACAATCGGATAATTGATATTGTCGTTCATGGCAAGCCAGCCGATATAATCCTTATTGATCTCACGCAGCTTTTCATGGCCGATGTCAAAGGAAAGGGCGGCATCCTGCCCGGTACCTTCCGTCTCATCCTCCTGTCCGCCGGCATCCGGCTGAAACCCCTCCGGTACCACCGGCGGCAGCGTATCCGCATAGACCTCCTGGGCCAGCCTGTCATATTCGTTCTCGCCCACCTTATATTCCATTACGCTGCGGTACAGCTGGATTCCCGAAAATACGAACACCGCCGCCAACAAAAGTAAAACGATCCATTTGATTTTATGCCCCATGATTGTCTCCGTCCGTTTATAATGAAACTATGCATTCCGTATCATTTTTGTGCATTGCAAAGTGTATTGCCAGTCATGAAACGGACAGCAATACTCAGGCTTTTCCCACGGAACCGAACAGTTCCAGCTTCTCTTTCACGGTCTCCTTGATGGCCTCCGCGCCGGGCGCAAGCAGTTTTCTGGGATCATAACCCTTACCCTTCTGATCCTTACCTTCCTCCACATACTTTCTGGTAGCGGCCGCGAAGGACAGCTGGCACTCCGTATTTACATTAATCTTGCTGACGCCTAAAGAAATGGCCTTTTTAATCATATCTGCCGGAATACCCGTGCCGCCGTGAAGCACCAGGGGCATTTCCCCTACCTTCTCATTCACTGCAGCCAGAACGTCAAAATTCAGGCCCTGCCAGTTCTCCGGATACTGTCCGTGGATATTGCCGATGCCGGCTGCCAGAATATCGATGCCAAGATCCGCGATCATCTTGCACTCATTAGGATCGGCGCACTCGCCCATGCCAACCACGCCGTCTTCCTCGCCGCCGATGGAACCCACCTCGGCCTCCAGGGAAATTCCTTTTTCCTTACAGATCCTTACCAGCTCGCGGGTCTTCTCCACATTCTCCTCGATGGGATAGTGAGAACCGTCGAACATAATGGATGAGAAGCCTGCCTCGATACATTTCAGGCAGCCTTCGTAAGTGCCGTGATCCAGATGGAGCGCCACCGGAACGGTGATCCCCATCTCCTCGATCATGGCCTTTACCATGGCGGCAACCGTCTTAAAACCTGTCATATATTTCCCCGCGCCCTCGGAAACGCCCAGGATCACAGGGGAGTTCAGCTCCTGTGCCGTGGCCAGCACGGACTTTGTCCACTCCAGGTTATTGATATTGATCTGGGCAACCGCATATTTGCCCGCTCTCGCTTTTTGCAGCATTTCTGTTACTGGTACTAACATCTCTATTCCTCCATATATCACGTAATTTGAGGGCACGTCCGCTGACGCCCCGGTTTCGTTTATTATAACTCGAATCAGCAGAAATTAAAATAGGGAATCCGCGAAAGTTTGGAAAATTGCTTCTGCAGCGTAATAAAAGTATAAAAACTCCATAACAGCATCAAAAAGGGATTATGAAACACCCATATCACCGCAGCAGCACCGGCACCTCGCTGCTAATCTCCAGGCTGTCCGTTCCCACCTTACAGTCATAAGCCAGGATATGGACGCCGGCCTGACAGGCTTTCGCCAGCGCGTCGGCAAATTCCGGATGCCCGGCCCTGTTTGGCTCAAAATATCTGACGCCCTCCATCTGAATAACAAACAGGATATATGCCTCAATGCCTGCCGCGAGGGACTTTTCCAGTTCGCCCAGATGCTTGATTCCCCTGTCCGTAGGCGCGTCCGGAAAGCGCACAATCCCGTCCTCCTCCAGCGTGACCCCTTTTACCTCTACCAGAATCTTACGCTTTTCTGTCTCGGCATAAATGTCGATTCTTGAATCCCCATAAGTTTTTTCCCTGATCAGCTTGGTAATGCCGGAGCAAAGCCCTCCGGCCCGCACCCATTCCTGGGCCACCTGGTTCGGCGCCTGGGAATCCACGTTTACCAGACGTTCCCCTTTATAAACACTGATCAGATCATACCGGGTTTTCCGCTTTGTGCTGTCGATTTCACTGACAAACACCCTGGTATTCGGCACAAACAGTTCTTTGCACCGCCCCGTATTTTTCACATGGCAGTATTCCTCTTTCCCATCCACCGTTACCCGGGCAACAAACCGGTTCAGGCGCTCTAAAAAGATTCCTTCTTTGATATTCGTATATTTCATAAACTCATCCTTATTCTTTTACGGCTTTTCTGCCGTTTCGCACTTTGTCTATTATAAGGCAGGACATTTTAAAACACAAGAAAAAACATTGGCATATACTATAATGAACAGTTCTTTTTTTCAGAGAGGAAGCAATGAAATGCGATTCATATTGTAATTCCGGCCGCGAATCCGGTTATCTGAATGAAATGTGTCCCGGCGAAACCGCCGTGATCCTGTCTCTTAACGCAAAAGGCGGAATCCGGCGCCGTCTCATAGATCTCGGCTTTATCAGCGGCACAAACATCCGCTGTGTCCTGACCGGACGGCACAGGGAATCCTCCGCCTACCTGGTGCGGAACACCCTGATTGCCCTCCGCAAAGAGGACGCCTCACTCATCCGCATACGACCTGCCGCAGACCACAGCGGCGAACGTCTCGACGAGACAGTCTGCAAGGCTGCGGAATGTGAGAAGCCTTAGCCACGTATTAACCTTTAAATCATTTTAAAAACCGCTTTTGAAGGCCACTGGCCGATAAAGCGGTTTTATTTCAAAGCTTTCAGAAAAAATGTTGGCATGAATTTCAGGCAGTAAATTTTGCGCGAATTTCGCCTGCCGCATCATTGCAAAATCCTACCGTCCATGATAGGATAAAATCCAGACAGCGCAACAATCTATCCATGCACCGAAAAGAGAATTCCTATGAAAGAAAAACACATTTTATACCGCCTGTTTCTGACCTTTATGAAAATCGGCCTGTTTACCTTCGGCGGCGGCTATGCCATGATCTCCATCATAGAAAATATCTGTGTGGAGAAAAACAAATGGATCACCAACGACGAAATGATGAATGTCACCATAATCGCCGAATCCACGCCTGGCCCCATCGCCATCAACTGCGCCACCTTTGTGGGCTACCGACAGGCCGGTCTAATCGGCGCGGCGGCCGCAACTTTGGGCGTAACGATTCCATCCTTTGTCATTATCTTTGCCATCTCCCTTTTCTTGGATAATTTTCTTGAGATCGCCGTGATCGCCCATGCCTTCAATGGCATTAAAATCGGCGTGGGCGTTCTGATTGTAGAAGCGGCGGCGAAGATGATGAAAAACATGAAAAGGCAGTGGCTGCCCTCCGTCATTATGGCCGCTTCCTTTACGGCCATGCTGCTGATCAATCTGTTTTCCTGGAGCTTTTCCTCCATCAGCCTGATGCTGATCGCCGCCGTGGTCAGCCTTTCCATCTTTATCCTGGAAACTAAAATTTTGCGAAAGGGCGGTGAACAGAAATGATTTATTTAGAATTATTCTGGAATTTCCTCCGGGTAAGCTGTTTTGCCTTCGGCGGCGCTTACAGCGCCATCCCTCTGATCCGTGATGTGGTACTCTCTCACGGATGGCTGACAGACGAGACCCTGACCTATATGATCGCCGTCAGCGAAAGTACGCCGGGACCGATTATGGTGAACCTGGCCACCTATGTAGGCAGCAGCCAGGCAGGTTTTTTCGGCGCCGTTCTTGCTACGCTGGCAGTGATTCTCCCCTCCTTCGTTATCATCCTGCTGGCAATGGTGGTACTGAAAACAATGATCGACAACATTTATGTCCAGGCTGTTCTGGAAGGACTGAAGCCCTGCATCATCGGCATTATTCTGGCCACCGGCATTTATATGTGCATCAACAACTGCCTGGGACAGGCACAGAATTTTTCCATTGACTGGCAGGCCGTGATTCTTCTGGCCCTTTTGCTGGCATTGACGGCAGGGGCAAAATTTCTGGCAAAAAAGAAGCTGTCCCCCATTATGCTGATTCTTATATCTGCCTTCCTTGGGACCATAATATATCATTAATCTTTTCCGCCACCCGCTGCTGAACCAGGGCGGCGATTTCCAGCGATTTCATATCCTTATACGCTTCATAGTACAGAGGCGGCAGAAAATAAACCTGAACAGTCACCGGTTCCACGGAATGGCTGTCAAAAGGCTTAAAGCTGTCGATCAATGCCACCGGGACGATGGGGCACCTGGCATTGATGGCGCTTTTAAAGCTGCCGCCTTTGAAGCTCTGTATCCGGTTTTTGTGCTTGGAGCGGGTTCCCTCCGCAAAAATTACATAATTCCGGCCCTCTTTTACCTCAGCCGTCATCTGACGGATCACCTGCACGGAGCCCCTTACGTCCTCCCTGTCGATGAACTGGGCTTTCAAAAGCCGGCGGATCTGTTTCACCAAAAATATGTTCGCCACCTCTTTTTTCATCACCACGGTAAACGGATGGGGGCAGCATTCCAGCAGCGCCAGCACATCAAACATACCCTGATGATTGGGAAATATCACATACCCCATTTTTTCCGGGAGGTTCTCAAGACCAGACGCCTGTACGATCACCCGCCCGGCTTTATTCGCCCTGGTTGTCACCATTTTGAGAAAAGAAAACTTTTCCAGCTCCGTATGCTTATCGCTTTTCGCCCACAGACAGATCCTCGCAAACCAAAAAGGCGCGATCCAAATCAGTTTAATAACCATCAACGCGATTCTTTTCATCCTGATGCTCCTCTCTTCTGTACGCCAGCAGCAAATCCACCATTCTCCCATAGCTTTTCACGCCGTCATCCTGGCTGTTCAGCTTCAAATATGTATTGTTCACGGTCTGAGACACCTCTGCCGCTTTCCCGTCATACTGGAGCCAGAACGCGCTGTCCGCCTGCAAATCCTCTTTCGCGTTCTGACAGAGTCCGGCGTAAATTTCCCGATATGCCTCCTTTTCCCCCGTATTCCACAGCGCGTCCATGGCGTAGCTGAATGCCAGCATGTGACCGCTGTAAGTAAACTGGGGCTGATCGGAGGCCATACAGGCCAGCCAGGCCACAAAGTTCGCCTCGTCCTCCCGCATATACCCTTTTAGATGGGACAGCTCATGGCAGAGCGTGGACGGAACGTTGAATACAGGCATCTCCCGGTTATAATTAGCCTCGATGGTAAACGGGCTGTAAATTCCCATAATTTTCACTTTCGACAGCAGGCCGGACTGCCAGACTGCTTTTGGCTCAGGAGTAAAACCCGAAAGGCTTTCGTAGGTTTCGCCCGCTTCCTTCATGGCCAGAACCGCCTGCCGTTCCATCAGATCCAACGATGTAAAACGGGCGTCTCCTTTTGCAGGCATCGTCGTATTATCGCTGTCGATCTCATCAGCCGGCGCCGCGTCACTGAGGTTAATCTCCTCTGCCAACACCGAATTGCCGCGGTTAATCTCTCCGGCCAGCATTGCATCGCTGCGATTGATTTCCTCAGCCAGATACGCACACAATTCACGGAGTTCCTCCTTTGAGGACTGCTTCATGACGAAACCTTCATTTTCTGAAAAAGGAACGCTGTGATAGTTGATTCCGCAAAACAGCGTAAAAATCAGAAGCAGCGCCGACGCCGTCAACGTAAAGGAAGCGCAGTAATTTTTCAGGACGCCGGGTCCGCTGCGATACGTCAGAATCACTGACACAGCCGTATACAGCGCAATCCATGCCAGAAACAGATAAACCCCCAGTTCCGCCGCGCTGAACGGAAAGAAAGAAAAAAATCCGCCTATCACAAAAACCATGCGTGGATAAATCCTGCCGCCGTACCAGTCGGCAAACCCCTTTGTATATCTGGCCAGAACCTGCAATGCCAGCGCCGCCGCCAGCAGGACGCCGGTTATCGCCCATTTCCTTCGTTCTCTCACGTCTCAATTCTCGCCCCCTGTGCCAAACATCTAACGTTTCTCCTACATTTCATGATAGCACAAAAACAGTTTTTTTAACATACATTAATAAAAAAGCAGGATTGTAAACTTTATGCTTATCTGGTCACAATTTCCTTTCCGCAAACGCAAAGGGTGCAGCTTCTGTGGTTCCGGACAGCCGGCGCCCCCAAGACCCCCTGTTCCAGGGCCAGGTCCCAGACCTCCTTTTCCTGAACCGGGGCCGGGGCCAAGACCTCCTTTTCCTGGACCGGGACCAGGGCCAAGACCTCCCTTTCCTGGACCGGGACCAGGGCCAAGACCTCCCTTTCCTGGGCCGGGACCAGGGCCAAGACCTCCTTTTCCCGGACCGGGACCGGGACCAAGACCTCCTTTTCCGGGACCGGGACCAAGACCCCCCTTTCCTGGACCGGGACCGGGGCCAAGACCTCCTTTTCCCGGACCGGGAGGACCATGGGGACGGCAGTCAGAGAACTATGAAGGTATGAGCACAGAGTCTCCCGACCCTTCCGAATGAAATAACCTGCGGGAATCGCATGTCTTACGCCGAAAAGCTGAAAATCCGGAATATCTTTTTTCCTGTCACATAGGATTGATAATAGAAACAACGCCATGGGAGAACGTTATGATGAATCCTGTCACTGAATGGATTACCGCAGTCAACGAACAGGTCAGCCGGTTTGTCTGGGGACCCGCAATGCTTTTCTGTTTTTTAGCCGTAGGATTATGGTTTACCGTTGGCACCGGATTTTTTCAGCTCACCCAGTTCAGGCGGTGGATGCGCTGCACCATACTGGCCTGTTTCCGGGACCGCAGCGTGACAAAAACCTCTGACAGTCATTCCATCTCCCAGTTTCAGTCCCTGTGTACGGTGCTGGCCGCCACCACAGGGACGGGAAACATCGCCGGAATCGCCGCCGCCATCACCGTCGGCGGCCCTGGCGCTGTTTTTTGGATGTGGCTTTCCTCCCTCCTTGGCATGATGACCAGCTATGCGGAAAATGTACTGGGTATCCGCTACCGCTACCGCAATCAAAACGGGGAGTGGGAGGGAGGCGCCATGGTTTATATGGAGCGGGGTCTGCGCTGCCGGTGGCTTGCCCTGCTGTTCGCTCTGTTCTGTATGCTGGCCTCCTTCGGCGTAGGCAATATGGCCCAGGCCAATTCCATTGCCGCCGCCTTACAGGCCAGCTTTCATATCCCCCCTGTCCTCACCGCCGTCGCGACTGCCCTTCTGCTGGGCATCGTGGTTATGGGCGGAATCCAACGGATCGCCCGGGTGACGGAAAAAGTGGTTCCTTTTATGTCCCTTTTTTATATCGCCGGAACTCTGGCCGTAATCATCAGCCATATCCATGCCCTTCCAGCCGTACTCGGCACCATTTTTAAAGAAGCTTTCCGGCTTCGGGCCGGCCTTGGCGGCGTAGCAGGTTACGGCATGATGACGGCCATGCGCACCGGGATCTCACGGGGCGTCTTTACCAATGAAGCCGGTCTCGGCAGCTCCGTGATCGTCCACGCCGCCTCTGACGTAAAGGAACCTGCGGTTCAGGGGATGTGGGGAATTTTTGAAGTGTTTATCGATACGATCGTCGTCTGCACGCTGACGGCGCTGGCGATCCTGACTTCCGGCGTCTACGACCAGAGCCTTTATGCCGATGCGCTGGGCTTTGCCGCCTTCGACCTGCTGCCAAACGGCGCGGCTTTGACAGGAGAAGCGTTTGCTACCGTATTCGGCAGTTTCGGCGGCAGCTTTGTCAGCATCTCCGTTACATTATTTGCCTTTTCCACGCTGATCGGCTGGTCCTATTACGGAGAAAAAGCCGCCGTCTACCTGTTTGGAAAGAAGGTTTCCGCCCCCTACCAGGTTCTGTTCTCCGTCGTCTCGGCCTTAGGCTGCCTGGCCGGACTGCAGCTGGTATGGGATTTATCCGATACCTTCAACGGCCTGATGGCCATTCCAAACCTGGCGGCCCTCTGCCTGCTGAACCGACAGGTATTCTCAATCACTGAGGAATACTTAAAAAATAATCCATAACACTTTTACCAGATACCGTACCTTCACAAAATCCGTAACAACATGAAAACACAGCGATATCTGACGCCAAACACACAGAATATTACTCTAATAACATATTCGATACTGTATAACAAAATAATATTTTCATACACTCACTGAAAAAAAACTACCCGAATCGCCTCTCCCACATTGGAAATCCCCATCAGACGGATTCCCTTTACCTGTTTCATTTTAGACAGGCATACCCGGGGCAGGATACAGCACTCGAAGCCCATCTTGACCGCTTCCGCCACCCGCTGTTCCGCCATCGTCACGGCCCGGACCTCGCCGGACAGGCCGACCTCGCCGAACACAATGGTTTTCTCCGGCAGCGCTCTGTCATGATAGCTGGAAACCAGCGCCATCACAATGCCTAAGTCAAGGGCAGGCTCCGAAATGCGGATTCCGCCTGCGATATTCACATAGGCGTCACATTCCGACAGCTTTAATCCCACCCGCTTCTCCAGCACCGCCATCAGAAGATTCACCCGGTTATAGTCTGTTCCCGCCGCAGTCCTTCTTGGCATACCGAAATTGGTACGGCAGACCAGCGCCTGAATCTCCAGCAGCACCGGACGGGTTCCTTCCATGGAGCAGGTAACTACGGAACCGGAGGCATACTCCGGCCGGCCTTCCAGCATATACTCCGAAGCGTTCAGCACCTGCCTGAGCCCTTCCGCTTCCATCTCAAACACGCCGATCTCATTTGTAGAACCGAAACGGTTTTTTACGCCCCGCAGAATCCGGTAGGAAACGCTCCGCTCTCCCTCAAAATACAACACGGTATCCACCATATGTTCCAGAACTCTGGGGCCTGCCACCACGCCTTCCTTGGTCACATGGCCCACGATGAAAACAGAGATTCCATTTCCCTTTGCCAGATTCAGCAGCACACTCGTGGACTCCCGCACCTGGCTCACGCTGCCGGGGGCGGAAGAAACCTCCTCCCGGTACATCGTCTGAATCGAGTCGATCACCATCACATCGGGATTCTCCGCCTGCGCGGTCCGGACAATGACATCCAGATTGGTTTCGCATAAAAATTTCAGATTTCCCTGAAACTCCCCCATACGTCCGGCCCGCAGCTTGATCTGCCGCAGAGATTCCTCACCGGAGATGTACAGCACATTTTTTCCCTTTGCCGCCAGGTTCCGGCACACCTGCAAAAGCAGCGTGGACTTGCCGATGCCCGGATCTCCTCCCACTAAAATCAGGGAGCCGGGGACGATACCGCCCCCCAGCACCCTGTCAAGTTCCAAAAGGCCTGTACCGACCCGTTCTTCAGTTTCCCCGGATATCTCCGAAAGCAGGCAGGGCTTTCCCTCCGGCGCAAAAACGCTGCCTGCCCCCGTCATGGAAGAAATGCCGTGACCGGCCTGCTCCTTTTTCGGCGCAGGCGCTTCCACAAAGGTATTCCAGGTGTGGCAGGACGGGCACTGACCCATCCATTTCGCGGACTCATAGCCGCATTCCTTACAGAAAAATACTGTCGTTCTCGCTTTCGCCATTACTTTGAAAGTCTCCAAAATCTTCCGGTAGGATTGCGCACTTGCTGTGCAATCCATACAGCGCCAGGCTGCATCCGCAGCCTGTGTGCATCCGCCGGAGGCTCAAAGGAAACGCCCTTTCATTCAAGATGGGGCTGGTATAGCCTGCATGGGCGTTTACTTCCGAATCTTCACCTCGACAGGCTTATCCCCAAGCTCTACGCTGAAAGACAGCTTTCCGCTTTTGTTGGTAGTCATCTTGCCTGTCGCTTTGTCATCCACATAAATCATATACTCGGTTTCCTCTGCCAGCTCCAGCGTCACCTGCGCGTCCTGGGCGCCGTCCACACAGAAGCTGACGCCGTCCTCCCGTACCTGAAACGCCGTTACGGCAGTTCCCGGCACCGACTCATAGACGAACATGCCGTTTTTCTCAAGTCTTGTGCTCTCCGCATAAGTCTTGACATAATAAATGTCTCCTTTGTGCTCAAAATCCGGCAGCTTCGCCTTCTTCTCCAGCGTATAATCCCCAAAGCTGACCGTTCCATCCGATTCTGCTCTCAGCAGTTCCTTCACAACTGACATACTCTTATCCTCCAAATTACCGTTCCGCCGCAGACTCTCCTGCCGCAGTTACTACTTGCCCCTAGTACAACATTGCTTAAATAATAATGAATAAATGTTGCTTTTTTATTGTAG
>CAJUPT010000003.1:0-124638 GCA_910588405.1 uncultured Lachnospiraceae bacterium
TTTTGAAATTGGTAGGTTAGTTTTGTGCAAATTTCATTATTTGCTCATTTATAGTATATTAATAGGCCATATAGCTTATGGGTATAAACAGGATTCTGCCTTACATGCAAAGCACATTCCACCAGGTATTGCCATGGTTTATGCGGCCGCATACAGGCTCACTTCAAGTAACAACATACTTTTCTACAGATAACATCGCTTACAGAATACTCTTTACAGCCTTCACCACATTTTCCACGGTGAATCCGAATTTCTCAAACAGCAAGTCTGCCGGCGCCGACGCGCCGAATCCATGCATGGTCACATATGCCCCGTCCAGACCTACATATTTTCCCCAGCCGAAATCGCTTAAAGCTTCCACGGCCACGCGGGCGCGTACCTGCTTCGGCAGTACGGAATCCTTGTATTCCTGGCTCTGGCTCTCGAACACGTCCATAGAGGGCATACTTACCACCCGCACGTCGATATTTTCCGCTGCCAGCGCCTTTTTCGCCTCCACAGCCAGGGAAACCTCCGAACCGCTGGCGATCAGAATTGCGTCCGGAACTTCCTTTTTACTGTCCTCCAGCACATAGCCGCCTTTTAACGCCTCTTTTCCGGAGCCGGCCAGCTGGGGCAGGTTCTGACGGGAAAGGACCAGCGCCGTAGGCGCGTCCTGGGAAGTGGCCGCATAATACCAGGCCGCCGCCGTCTCGGTGGCGTCCGCCGGACGAAATACGTTCAGATTCGGCATCGCCCGCAGCATGGCCAGCTGCTCGATTGGCTCATGGGTGGGGCCGTCCTCGCCCACGCCGATGCTGTCATGGGTAAACACATAAGTTACCGGCAGCTTCATCAGCGCAGACAATCTTGCCATCGGCTTGGTATAATCACTGAACACAAAGAAGGTGGACACAAAAGAGCGCAGGCCGTGGAGAGCCAGGCCGTTGCCGATGGCAGCCATCGCCAGCTCCCTCACGCCAAAGTGAAGATTGCGGCCCGTATAATCATCCTTCGAGAAATCGCCCATATCGTTCATATAGGTCTTGGTAGAAGGAGCCAGATCCGCAGCTCCGCCGATCAGACCGGGAACCGCCGTTTTCAGCCGGTTCAGCATCACGCCGGACAGGCTTCTGGTAGCCTGGGGCTTATCCTCATAGGCCCAGTAGCTCTCGTCCTCATACAGCTTTTCGGCAATTTTCCCGTCATGGTATTCATCCCACAGCTTTTTCATCTCCGGATAAGCTTTCGCGTAGGAGACAAACAGCTCCTCCCAGGCTTTTTGGGTCTTTGCCTGCTCTGCCGCCAGGCTGCGGTAATTCTCATATACCGCCTCCGGCACGAAGAAAGGTTCCGGACTTTCCCAGCCCAGATTTTCCTTTAATGCTTTTACATTGTCCGCTCCCAGCGGCTCGCCGTGGGCGCTGGCCTTGCCCTGCTTATCGGGGCAGCCGTAGCCGATCTGGGTCTTTACGGTGATAAAGGAAGGGCGGGCAGTATCTGCTTTGGCCGCCTCGATGGCCCTGCCGATCTCTGCTGTGTCATTGCCATCCTCCACGGTCAGCGTCTGGAAACCGAATGCCTCCATCCGCTTCCGTACATTTTCCGTAAAGGCGATGTCCGTACTTCCCTCGATGGAAATCTGGTTGGAGTCATAGAGCACGATCAGCTTGCTTAAGCCCAGCGTGCCCGCAAGGGAAAAGGCCTCGGAGGAAATGCCCTCCATCATGCAGCCGTCTCCGCCCAGCACATAAGTATAATGATCCACCACCGGATAGTCCGGCTTGTTAAATACGGCGGCCAGATGGGCCTCCGCCATGGCCATGCCAACCGCCATGCCCATGCCTGCTCCCAGCGGGCCTGTGGTGGCCTCCACGCCTGTCGTATGGCCGTATTCCGGATGGCCGGGCGTCAGGGAATCCAGCTGACGGAAGTCCGCCAGGTCTTCCACCTTCAGCCCATAACCGAACAGATGAAGCAGGGAATACAAAAGGGTGGAGCCATGACCGCCGGACAGGATGAAGCGATCCCTGTTCTCCCAGTTCGGGTCGGCGGGGTTGTGGTTCATATGGTGAGCCCACAGCTCATAGGCCATGGCCGCAGCCCCTAACGGCAGTCCCGGATGACCGGAATTCGCCTTCTGCACGGCATCCGCCGCTAACACTCGTATCGCGTTGACTGATTTTTTTTCTAAATCCAGATTCATAATATATATGCCTCCAAAAAATTAAACCTTTTTACTTCTGCCCGTAATATGCGTTCGGCCCGTGTTTCCGCATAAAATGCTTGTCCTGCATACACTGGGGCGTCTGGTTGTCGGCGGTAGGGTTTAAAGCTTCCGTCATCCAGGCCATTTTCGCCACTTCCTCCAGAACCACCGCATTATGGACGGCCTCCGCCGCATCCTTGCCCCAGGTGAAGGGGCCGTGGTTTTTACACAGAACCGCCGGTACATGGACAGGATTTTTTCCCGCAAACGTCTCGATAATCACCACGCCGGTATTTTTCTCATAGCCTTCCTCGATCTCCTGCTCCGTCAGATTTCTGGCACAGGGGATCTGGCCGTAGAAATAATCGGCATGGGTGGTGCCGTAACAGGGAATCCCCCTGCCTGCCTGGGCCCAGGCCGTCGCATGGGGAGAATGGGTGTGCACCACGCCGCCGATCTCCTGAAAAGCCTTGTAAAGCTCCAGATGGGTGGGCGTGTCGGAAGAAGGACGCAGAGAGCCCTCCACCTGGTTTCCCTCCAGATCCATCACTACCATGTCCTCCGGCTTCAGCACATCATAGTCCACGCCGCTGGGCTTGATGACAAACAGGCCCGATGCCCGGTCGATGCCGCTGACATTTCCCCAGGTATAGGTGATCAGCCCGCGCCTGGGCAGTTCCATATTCGCCTCGTATACCTGTTGTTTTAATTCTTCTAACATCTTATAACCTCTATTTACAGTCCCGCATCCGCCCTCCCGAAACACCTGGTTCTAGAAGGTTTTCCGGCCGTTTCTAACGTCCGTAAACCCTTCTGTGCTTCGTACGGGCTGCTGCTGTTACAGTTCCGCATCCGCCCTCCCGAAGCACCTTGGTTCTAGAAGGCTTTCCGGCCGTTTTCAACGTCCGTAAACCCTTCTGTGCTTCGTGCGGGCTACTGCTGTTACAGTTCTGCATCCGCTGCTATCATACCGCAGTCTTCTTTATTGTGCAACTGTTTTCTCAGCTCAGCATTTCCACGGCTGCCCGCTCGATGGCCAGCCCGCCATGATAGCGCTTCATAAACGCGTCAAATCCCGCCGCGTCCTCCGCATCCGGCTCCACCAGAGTTCCCTTCTGCCCGGCGAATACTTTGTCTGACAGGTAAGCCGCCAGCGTCTCCCCTTCTTCCTTCCGCAGCATATAGGCCGCCAGAAGGGCGCAGCCCCATGCGCCGCCTTCGCCTGCCGTCTCCATCACCGATACCGGAACGCCAGCTGCCGCAGCCATCACCTTCTGGCCCACCACCGGCGTCTTAAACAATCCGCCGTGGCCCAGCAGCACATCCAGCTTTACATGCTCCTCTTTAAACAAGATATCCAGCCCTGTTTTCAGCGCGCCCAGAGAGGTATACAGATGGGTCCGCATAAAGTTTGACAGGTTAAACTGACTGTCAGGCTTCCTCACAAACAGGGGGCGGCCCTCCTCAAAGCCGGTGATATGCTCCCCGGAGAAATAATTGTAAGCCAGCAGGCCGCCGCAGTCCTTGTCACCTTCCAGCGCTTTATTGTAGAGAGCGCCGAACAGCCTGTTCATATCCGCCTCCATACCCATGGTGTCGGCAAATTCCTTAAACAATCCTACCCAGGCATTCAGGTCGGAGGTGCAGTTGTTGCAGTGCACCATGCCCACCAGCTCCCCGGAAGGAGTGGTGACAAGGTCGATCTCCGGATGCACCTTTTTCAGATTATCCTCCAGTACAACCATGGCAAACACACTGGTTCCCGCGGATACATTTCCGGTGCGCACGGCCACGCTGTTTGTGGCAGCCATGCCGGTTCCGGCATCGCCCTCCGGCGGGCAGAGCGGAATGCCCGGCTTCAGAGTTTTGCTCACGTCCAGAAGGGCGGCCCCTTCCTCCGTCAGCCTGCCCGCATCCTCGCCGGCCAGCAGTGCCTTGGGCAGAATATCACGCAGCTTCCAGGGCAGATTTTCCCCCGCCACCAGCTCGTCAAACCGGGCAATCCGTTTACTGTCAAAATCTTTCGCATGGATATCCACCGGGAACATACCGGCCACGTCGCCGATGCCCAGCACCTTCTGTCCGGTCAGCTTCCAGTGTACATACCCTTCTAGCGTAATCATGTAATCGATCTGAGGAACATGGGGTTCCTTATTTAAAATCGCCTGATACAGATGGGCGATGCTCCACCGCTGGGGAATGGGGTACTGAAAAACCTGCGTCAGCTTTTCCGCAGCCTGCCCCGTAATCGTATTCCGCCAGGTGCGGAAAGGAACCAGCAGCTCCCCTGCCTTGTCAAATACCATATAGCCGTGCATCATGGCACTGATGCCGATTGCGCCGATGGTGGTTAACGTCTCTCCGTATTGCGTCTTCACATCATCGGCCAGATCCCGGTAGGCATCCTGCAGCCCTGTCCAGATCGCTTCCAGGGAATAGGTCCAGATACCGTCTGACAGCTGGTTCTCCCACTCATGGCTGCCGGAAGCGATGGGGCTGTGGTCCTCCCCCACCAGCACGGCCTTAATCCGGGTAGAGCCCAGCTCGATCCCCAGAGCGGTCCTGCCCTCCCGGATCATTGTTTTGATTTCTTCTTTATTTAAAACACTCATACCTGCCTCCATAGGCCAGAAGGACACGCAACCATCTCCCTCTGGCCTTTCATAAAATTGAAAGCTTTTTCCGGTAACTCTCATGCGGCTTTTTTCATCCGTTCCCACAAAGCCGGAAAGCTACACAATCCGCAAAATCACAGCCTGCCGCTGCGCATCTGTCTCCACGCAAAATACGCTGCAAGTCAGAAATCCTGCTGAAAAGCTGTCATCCCTTACCGATACGCCGCCTGATTCCAACGCATCTCGTTCTTGAGCCCCCGAATGGTCGTATCATTGTCGATATAAACCGCTTCGATTCCCATCGCTTCCGCCCAGTCGCCCATCTGTTCCGCAGTCAGATCATAGGTAAATGCGGTGTGATGGGCGCCGCCTGCCAGAATCCAGCTCTCCGCTCCTGTGGTCAGGTTGGGACGGGGGGTCCAGAAAGCGGTGGCCACCGGCAGCTTGGGCATGGGCTTCTCCACCTTTTTGCAGTCCACCTCATTGATAATCAGGCGGAACCGGTGTCCCAGATCGATCAGGGATGTGGCAATAGCCGGCCCTTCCTTGGAGGTAAATACCAGTCTGGCCGGGTCCTCCCGCTCGCCCATGGACAGCGGGCAGACCTTGATGCCGATAGAGCCGTCGGAAATGGTGGGGCAGACCTCCAGCATATGGGCCTGGAGAATTCCCTCTTTGCCGGGTACTAAATTATAGGTGTAGTCTTCCATAAAAGAAGTACCCTTCGCATCCTTCACGCCGGCGGTCATCAGCTTCATCAGCCGCACCATGGCCGCCGTCTTCCAGTCTCCCTCAGCGCCGAATCCATAGCCTTTTTCCATCAGCCGCTGAATCGCCAGCCCCGGAAGCTGCTTCAAAGCACCCAGATCGCCGAAATGGGTGACAATGGCATGATAATCATGGTCTTTCAGAAATTTCTCAAAACCGATCTCAATGCCCGCCTGAACCGCCACATGGGCGCGGAATTCTTTTTCGTCCCTGCCCTCCGTCAGCAGCTCATATTTACCGTAATATTCCTCCACCAGAGTGTCGATCTCTCCGGCCGGCACGGCGTCCACATAGGCCGCGATCTCATTGACCGGGTAAGCGTCGATCTCCCAGCCAAATTTCATCTGGGCTTCCACCTTGTCGCCCTCGGTTACGGCCACGTTGCGCATATTGTCGGCAACCCGGACTACCCGGATATGGCTGCTTTCCATAATGCCTACGGCGGTGCGCATCCAGTCCGCCATCCGCTTCCGCACTGCCGGATCATTCCAGTGGCCTGCCACTACTTTTCGCTCGATACCCATCCGGGTCACCATATGGCCATATTCCCTGCCGCCGTGGGCCGACTGGTTTTCATTCATAAAGTCCATGTCGATGGCGTCATAGGGAATCTCCTGGTTAAACTGGGTGTGCAGATGCATTAACGGTTTTCTGTACTCCTGCAGCCCCAGAATCCAGGATTTTGCCGGCGAAAAGGTGTGCATCCATGTGATGACACCGGCGCAGTTTACGTCCCCGTTGGCCTCATTGAACAGGCGGCGGATGGACGTGTTGTCAATCAATGTGGGCTTCCACACCAGTTCATAGGGCAGCACACCGGATTCATTCAGCTTTGCCACGATGATCTTGGAATGCTCCGCTACTTTCGCCAGGCACTCATCTCCATACAAATCCTGGGAGCCGGTGGCAAACCAGAACTGGTATGGCTTTGCGCCAAATATATTGCTATTGCTCATTGTCTCATTCTCCTAATTTAGTTTTAAATTTAGTTCCGCTTCGACCCTCCCAAACCCCCTGAACCCGGAAGAATTTTCGGCCGCTTTTGCGTCCAAAAATCCTTCCGGGGTTTGTACGGGTCTCCGCTGTTTTTAATCCCGCACTTCTACACCAATTTCTTCACTGTCCCCAGCTCCACCAGCGGCGCGTCGAACAGGTAATTGCCGTCAAAGGACGGGTCCTGTATCATCCGTATCATATTTTCCGCCGCCCTTCTGCCCAGCGCCTCCTTGGGATGCTGGAAAGAGGTGATTTTCTGCTGCCCGCCGAAAGCCTGTTCCAGATGGTCGATCCCCACCAGAGACAAATCCTCCGGAATCCGGATTCCCCGTTTTTCGCAGAGTCCTGCCAGCCGGTAAGCTACCTGGTCATTATAGCAGACCACGGCGGTGCAGCCCTCCAGCCGGTGAAACAGATAATCGGCCCACAGCTCCATCTCCGCCATGGACACCGTGTCCATCCAGACCGTTTCTTTCCCTTTCAGCCGGATTCCCGCCTCTTTCAGCGACTGTTCAAACCCCTGATACCTGAGATGGCCCTGATTGTCATCAGATTTAAAAATACCGCCGATTTTTTCATGTCCCGCCCGAATCAGACAGGCTGCGGCCTGTCGGCCGACCTGTCGGTCGTCCATGGCCACACAGGGAAAATCCAGCTCCGCGTTGGAGCAGTGGAAGCATAAAATCGGAATCTGCCGTTCCACAAGGGTCTGATACAGTCTCATATTCGCGCTGGGAAGCGCGCTCTTGGCCGGTTCCAGAATCAGTCCGTCGATGCAGTCTTTCTCAATCAGATTGATCAGGGCCTCCCGCTCCCGGGACACCCGGTTTCTCGTAAAAGCAATCTGCATCGTATAATGATTTTTCGAGAGGGTCCGCTCAATGCCCTGAATCACAGAGGGGAAAATATAGTCGTCCGCATAGGTGCTGATCACCGCCACGTTCTGATATCGTCTGGGCCGCTCTCCCACAGACCTGCTGCCATTTTGCTTCCCCCCCGGCTCCCGCCGTCCCGCACCGCCTGTCTCTTCCGGTCCGGTATACCGGTTTTCTCCCTCCGGCCCGCCGTATTCCAGATAGGTTCCGCTGCCTCTGACCCGCTTTACCACATCCTTCTGCTCCAAAAGGCCGATGGCATGGCGGACGGTCTGCCGGCTGATGCCGAACATTTCCGCCAGCTCATTCTCCGAGGGGATCTTGCACCCCGGCTTCATTTTTCCGTTTTCGGCATTTTCCATAACCCAGTCCAAAAGGATCTGATATTTTGGCGTCGCAGTTCCCATTTTAAACCTCATTCATTGCTTGATATCTGATGTCATCTCTGTTCTTGTTGTTTTCATTTGATATCCAACACCGTTTCCGTTCTTGTCATTTCCGTCGGTTTCACCCGTTTTCAACCCCTGCTCCTACTTATTCCGCTCCTTAATCTTCGCAAAAACTGCCTGCAGCAGGATAAAGAAGCAGAGCAGAATCGCCGTCACGATATTGGCCCAGGAGCTGATCAGCTTTCCGTTGGTCTGTACCAGGGAGGAAATCGTGCCGTTAATCAGTACACCAAACAAGGAGCCGAACACATTTCCCACGCCGCCGGTCAGCAGCGTGCCGCCGATAACGGCCGATGAAATCGCTGACATTTCCAGTCCTGTCGCCTGGCCTACGGTGCCGTTCATCGTATTCAGGCAGAAGCAGATGCCGCCGATGGAGGTTAAAAAGCTGCAGAGGATATAAGTTTTCAGCTGGGTCTTTTTTACGTCCAGGCCCATCAGCGTAGCGGACTGCTGATTGCCGCCCACCGCATAGATGCTTCTGCCGAACCTGGTATAATTCAGCAGGAAGAAGATAGCCAGCACCACAACCAGCGCCACCACAACGGTCACACGCACATAGGGTACCTGCAAAATGCCTTTTGTATTCACATAGCCGCCAAATGGAAATTCAACCTTCATACCGGCCAGCTTCGTAAACAGCGCGTCGCTGGTAATACTGATCTGCTGGGTGGAAAGGACTGCCGTCATACCTCTGGCAAAGAACATGCCGGCCATTGTTACGATAAAGGGCTGAATCTCCAGATAGGCGATACA
Organism: uncultured Lachnospiraceae bacterium; assembly: GCA_910588405.1. Taxonomy (GTDB): domain Bacteria; phylum Bacillota; class Clostridia; order Lachnospirales; family Lachnospiraceae; genus Paralachnospira_A. The sequence continues at coordinate 8,648 of CAJUPT010000003.1, forward strand.
GAAGCCCTGCACCGCGCCGAACACGACGCCGATCACCAGAATGAAGGCCATCAGCACCGGGCTGCCCATGCCCATCTTCTCCACTCCCACGGCCATTATCATGCAGTCTAACGCCACCAGGGAGCCGACGGAGATGTCGATGCCGCCGGTCAGCATCACGCAGGTCATACCGCAGGTGACGCTGATCAGTCCCGCATTGCTGATTAATATATTTAAGAAAGTCTGCATACGGGTAAATCCCTTATCCGCGTAGACCACACATCCCGCCAGGTACATCACCACGAACAGGACAATCGTAATGAGCAGAAGTACATTATTGTTATTGATCTTTGCCTTTTTCATGCCTGTACCCCTCCTTCAACCGTTTTCTTCGCCGCCCGCTTTTTGAAAAATTCCTTCACAGGCTCCGCCTGGATCACTACGATCAGAATAACCACGATGGCCTTGAATACCGGCGCCTGGGCAGAGGATACGCCCAGCGCGTAAAGGGTTGTGGTAATGGCCTGGATCGTATAAGCGCCGATAATGGAGCCGGCCAGGTTAAACTTGCCGCCGCCAAGGCTGTTGCCGCCAAGGGCAACGGAAAGGATGGCGTCCAGCTCCATGTTCAGCCCGATATTATTGGTATCCGCCGAATAGATTCTGGCAGTGGCCACGGTTCCGGCGATACCTGCGCATAAGCCGCAGATCACATAGCAGAGCAGAATAATCTTCGCGGAGCTTAAGCCTGCGATTCTGGATGCCTTCTTATTAATGCCAACGCTTTGGATATAGGTGCCAAGCGCCGTGAACCGCAGCACCAGCGCCGCGATAATCACCACGGCCGCCGCAATCAGAATCGGCGTAGGGATCGCTCCCACATAGGCACCGATTTTCTGGAATGACTCAACCCGGACATACACAATCTGGCTGTTGCACAAAAGAAGGCCGATAGCCCGGCCCGCCGACCATAAAATCAGCGTCGCCACCATGGGCTGGATATTCATATAAGCCACCAGAAAACCATTGAACAGGCCGCAGGCACAGGCAACCAGGATGCCCGCGCCGATGCCTACCCACAGAGGCATGGCATATTCGGATACATTGGTCACGCCGTATCCGGCCAACAGCATACAGCACATGCCGCCGGTTAAGCTCATCACGGAGCCCACGGAAATATCCGTTCCGGCAGAGGCGGAAACCACCAGCGTCATGCCCACGGCCAGAATGGCCACCTCGCTGCCGCGGTTTAACACGTCGATCAGACGGCCGTACAGCACGCCGTTGTTCAGGGAAATAGTAAAAAAGTTGAACGGCGCGTTGCCGCTTGCGATGTCATAGACCACATTGATAGCCATGACAAGAATCATACTGAATATCGGCAGAAACAGCCGCATTTTCGTAAGCTTTTTCAAATTACTCATTGCTGTCACCTCCGGCTATGGCGTGCATTACGCCTTCCTGTGTCATCTCGTCCCCTGAAATCTCCCCGACCTTGGCGCCGTCCCTTAGCACCGCCATCCGGTTACAGGTCCTTAACATCTCTTCAATCTCGGAGGAGATAAAGATCACGCTCTTTCCTTCTCCCGCCAGCTTCACCACCAGCTTCTGGATCTCCGTCTTGGTTCCGATATCGATCCCTCTGGTGGGCTCATCCAGAATCAGGAAATCGGGATTTGTCGCCAGCCACCGGGCCAGAATCACCTTCTGCTGGTTGCCGCCGGAAAGCTGTTTGATCATAGTTTCCCGGCTGGCCGTCTTAATCTGCAGCAGCTCGATAAACTGATCGGCCAGCTCCACCTGCTTCGCCATGGGAATTTTATGTAAAGCGCCCAGCTTGGCCTGCATGGCCAGAATAATATTCTCCCGCACCGACAGATCGCCGATGATTCCTTCCGCCTTTCTGTCGTCGGGCAAAAGGCCCATGCCCAGATTCATGGCGTCAATAGGCTCTTTGATATGCGCTTCTTTCCCTTTTACTTTCAATGTTCCTGTCTGGCTCCTGTCGGCGCCGTAGATAGCGCGGGCCAGCTCGCTCCGCCCGCTTCCCAGAAGCCCTGTAAGGCCCACTACCTCGCCTTCCCGGATTTCCAGGTCGAAGGGCTTGATGGTGCCGGCATGGCTTAAGCCCTTGGCGTCGATTACCAGCGGGGCATCCTGTACGATCTCTCCGCCCTCCGGCTTAATGGAAGCCAGATCGTCGAAGTCCTTGCCCATCATGGCGGCTACCAGCTGTACCCTGGGCAGCTCCTCCACCGTGTATTCTCCCACCAGCTGGCCGTTTCTCAGCACCGTAATGCCGTCGCACACCGCGTAAACCTGTTCCAGGAAATGAGTGACAAAAATAATGCCCACGCCCTTTTTCTTCAGATTCAGCATCACCTGGAATAATTTCTCCACTTCACGGTCGTCCAGGGAAGAGGTGGGCTCATCCAGAATCAATACTTTACAGTCCATATCGATGGCACGGGCGATGGCGATCATCTGCTGCAAGGCCAGCGAATAGTTTTCCAGGTTCGCCGTCACGTCGATGTCCAGCTCCAGCTCTTCCATCAGCTTCTTCGCCCTTAAATTCATCTGCTTTCTGTCAATTGTCCGGAGCTTTGTCAGCGGCGCCCGTCCGATATAGATATTTTCCGCCACCGACAGGTTGGGGCACAGGTTTACTTCCTGATACACAGTGGAAATGCCTTTGGACTGGGCATCCATCGTATCCCTGTTGTTAATCGGGCCTTCAAACCCGTCCAGATAGATTTCACCGGCCTCAAACTTGTTTACGCCGGTCAGGCACTTGATGATGGTAGATTTCCCTGCGCCATTCTCCCCCATCAGCGCCCTGATCTCCCCTTTTTTCAGCGTCAGCCCCGCATGGTCCAGCGCCTTAACGCCGGGGAAGGTCATACAGATCCCCTGCATCTTCAATACAACGTCATTTTCCATACATACTTTCCTCCATTCATCCGATGATAAAAAGGGGAGAGAATCCAGTTCCGGACTCCCTCCCCTTCCCTTATCCTCGTATACAGGTCGGTGATGTCTGCGCCGGCAGACATGTTCGTTTCATTAATATGCGCGGCCGTCCAGGATTTCCTGCGTCATGGTCGTAGCATATTCGCTCTCGATACCAGGAGCTACGAAAGCCTGATCGTTTACCAGGGTGGTCTTCTCAAAGCTTCCGCCGGTAGCCATAGCCTGGATTACGCCGGCAACTACCTCTGCCTGAATCGGGTTACACTCAACGTTGCAGTTGATTGCGCCGTCCAGCGTATACTGCAGGCCGTCATGGGTAGCGTCGTAGGAAATCAGGATTACGTCGCCGTCTACGCCGTAAGTGATGTTGGCAGCTTTCATAGCGTCCATTGCGCCGTATGCTTCATTATCGTTCTGGCATACAACTACGTTGAACTGGCCTTCATAAGACTTGATGAAGGACTCCATAACTTCCTGGCCGCCAGCCTGTGTGAAGTCGCCGGACTGAGAATCCAGGATCTTCCACTCGCTGTGCTCTGCAGCTACTTCGTTGAAGCCTTCGGTACGTCCCAGCGTCGCGGATGCGCCTACGGAACCTTCGATTACCAGGATGTTCGCTTCTTTGCCGTCCAGGTACTCAGCCAGCCAGTTAGCGGCGGTGATACCTTCATTCTTGGTGTTGGTTCCAACCCAAGCGTCGTACAGGGTGTCGGGAGCGTCGATCTCACGATCAGCAATGATAACCGGAATGCCTGCATCCTGTGCTTCCTGAAGAACGGTGTCCCAGCCTGCTGTCTCGATCGGAGCGATTACGATGTAATCCAGCTCCTGCTGAATAAATCCACGAACCGCCTCAAGCTGAGCTGCGTTGTCATTGTCACAGTCAACGAAGGAAAGCTCATAGCCGTTCGCAGCGCTGAATACGTCCTGATAGTTCTTGGTGTTGGCGGTACGCCAGTCAGACTCATGTCCTACCTGTGCGTAACCAACTTTGATGGTCTCGCCTGTGGTGTTGCCGCCTGCTGCTGCCGCTGCAGTGGTCTCGTCGCCTGCTGCCGCAGTCGTGTCGGCGGGTGCCTCAGTTTCATTGTCTGCCGCGGCTGCAGTCGTGTCAGCTGCTGCTGCCGTCGTAGCCTTCGGCTCTTCCTTGGAACCGCAGCCAGCCAGCAGGCTCATAGCCAATGCCGCAACAAGTACCAGGCTTAAAAGTTTCTTGTTCATGTTACCATACCTCCCTAAAAATAATGATAAGTTGTATTTACAAATTGCGTAGGGCGCAAACTTGTACATATTCAGAAAACCGCTCCTGTCTCTTTTTCTGCCAGTCATACATCATTTATCTAGTTATTTTTCAGGAATGATTTTAAAACTCAAAACTTATATCTGTCATTACTATACAACTTTATCCTGTGCTTGTCAACAGTTTTGTAGGGTTTAATCAAAATTTTTGCAGGTTGTACGCTTGTATTTCTCGCCGCAAAATGTACGTACAACTTTTAGTATATTCCTATTATATTTTAAAACTATAAAGAAAAAGAGGATACCACAGTATCCCCTTATACCACGCTTCATCCCAAATCAAAAAGAACCTTCTCATACGCTTTCACAAAGTACCTGATGTTTTTTCGCCCTTTTTGAATCACTGTATGCCCTTCCGCTTCCAGCTTCTCTTTCTGCGCTTCCATACCGCCGGGATATTTCGCGTTCAGCTCCCCGTTCGCTTTCAGCGTCCTCCAATAAGGCGTTTTGTCTTCGGAACGCTGATCACTGGCCCACGCCGCGATGGAAACGAAAATGCCGGCCGTAATCGGCTCCGTAAAGTCCGCGCCGGATTTTTCCGCGAAATATTCCCGAATCCTTCCAACGGTAATCACTTTCCCGTAAGGCACTTTCTTCATGATTTCATCATAGGCGATGGGCGGCGCGAAATACATCCTGCTCCCGCCATATTTTTCAATGCTTTTCTGATCGGTAATCGTCTGCATTTTGGGCATATCCTTACTGTCATTCAGCATGGCGTTAAAATCCTTTTTCTCTTCATTTGCCATATCGGCCACCTCCTGCTTTCAGCATAACCGGTTTTGGCCGATGGCGCAATGAGACTGTTTAAAAATATACTCTCGGAATCATTTTTTTATTTCCTCATTCCGGCATCAGTGAAATCGTAATGCTGTCCGCCGGCATCTCTGTCTTGCGTTTTACGATATCCTCTACCTGGGCCCGCTCCGCATCGGAGATTGCGGTCATGCCCAGTACCACATCCACACTGTCATCAGTAATGCTTACCACAGCGCTGTCAAACCCTTTCGTAGCCAGCAGCGCCTCGGTGGCATTCTCTTTCTCAGCAATCTGGGTCATGCGGACCATATTATCCACAGCGCTCTGCTTCTGTTCGTCAGCCAGGTTTGCATTATTGATGATCTCCATCAGTGCCTCCTGGTTTTTCGTACGTACCTGTTCCCGATTCAGCTGCACCTCTGCGATGAAATCAACCACCTGGCTGTTGGTCAGCAGCGCTTCTCCGGGCTGGGACGTTCCCGGATTCTCCTCTCCCCCCTGTCCGGTTTCGGCGGCGGCATTTTCCAGGGCCATGTTCTCTGCCAGGATATCCTCCTCGGAAATATCCATCAGCGCATCCCCTTGAACTGCCTGGTCATCCCCGGTTGTGGCCGCATCCAGCAACGTTCCCGTCTCGCCGGTATATGTAAGATATCCTGCCACTGCGATGACCACCGCTAATACTGTGAGTATAAACTGGTTTTTCTTCCATATGGTTTTCACTTGCAATACTCCTTTTCTGTATTAGTTTTCCAAAACACCTCTTAGTACTTTAATCTTATGTGCAGGTACGTTGAATAATGCCTGAACCGCCTCATAAATTTCAGTTTTTACCGCAGCGCTTCCGGCGCCCTGAGCCACCACCAAAACCCCTTCGATTTCCGGATTGGTTTCTCTCGTAATATAAGGGCCATCTCCCGTTCCATTGTTTAATATGACAGTAGAATATTCCTCCCGCCCCTCCTGAATGCTTCGGGAACCTCCGGCAGAATCCGTCTCGCCGGTATTCGAATGCTCTCTGACCGTGTCGGACTGCAGCTGCTTCATTCCATTATCCTTCAGCGTGATCATCACCCGCACCTCTCCCACGCCGTCCACAGACAGTAATACCGTCTCCAGCCGTTTTTCCAGCCAGGCAGCGTAACCTGCAGAATCATCCCATGACTGTCCGTCCCCTGTGCCCGCCGCATAACCACCCTGGCCACCATTATCATATATTGTACTCTCTGTCTGCTGCCCGTCAGAGCTGTCATTTTTCACCCCCTTTCCAAATGGAAATGCGGACAGCAGCAACAAAACACCCGCCAGAAGAATCAAAAACAGCTTATCCATGCCCATATACTCCTGGACTTTTTTTAGACCCTGACGAATATCTATAAAACTTCCGCTTTTTTTATCGGCGTCTTTTTTTGCATCCTCCGATCCATCCCTGCGGCTCCATGAATGACCGTCAGAAGCCCGTCTCAATTCGCTTTCCTTCTCCGATTTTAATCTGCCGTCCGGTTTTCTGCTGTCCTCTCTGTCATTCCATGTCATATTTTTCCTCTTTTCCGAATTCATTGAAAGGTTCTCTTGATCTATGCTTATATTTCCAGCTCAATCGCCACCTGTTCCGGATTCAGCTGATATAGCTGAAGAATCTGCTCCTTCAGGTCTGCGATATCCTGATTTTCCCCCAAATCAAACCGAGAAGGCGCAGTTTCGGACATCGGTGTTTCTGATCTCACTGCTTCAGACACCTCTGCTTCCGGAACCGCCGTCTCCGCCTGGATCGGGGAAATTCTGACGGGTTCAATTTCCATCATACTTCCGGTCTCTTCCGAACCTGCGTCCGTTTTCCGGTAGCTTACTGTCAGACGCACCATTGTCACATGCCCAAAGCTTTCCGTTTCCCCTGACAATTCTATACTGCAACCGCTGACATACATCCCGAAACGTCCCGCCATTCGTTCCAGCTGTTCTTCCACAGTCTGCTGATAATTCTCTAAAACATCCTCATACTGTTGCCCCTGAACCTGCTCTGCCTTAATACGAAATTCCTCCACCTCCCGGGGATAAGCAAATACATCCTGATTAAAATCTAATTGTCGCTGAAAATCAAACAGCTCCGCCAGCGGATTCATTGTCAGCAAAATCAGGACCAGACTGGCAAACAGCTTCAGATAGCCTTTATATTTTTTATCGGGGATAAACTGATTAAAAACGCTCATGAAAATCATAAAAAATACGATTTGCCTGACCCAATTCATCAGTCCCTCCATATATCTCCCTCCTCACTTCACACTGGTGGCCACACACACCAGCGCGATGCTAAGCCCGAAAAGCAGCACTGTCATACCTGTCATTTTCAGCAGCATGCCCACTGCCGCCGCCATCGCGTCCACGCAGCCCAGCAGCCGCTTGTCCGCCGCCGGAGCTAAAAGCGCCGCCGCCAGTTGATAGAGGAAGAAAATCACCGCCAGCTTCAACAACGGCACCAAACTGAAAAAGACAAGACAAAAAAACGCCGCCGTTCCGATACCATTTTTAATCAGAATACCGGAACCTGTCAAAAGCTCCGCTACCGCAGAAATTCCTTTTCCCACACCGGGAATCAGACCAGCCATTTTTTTCACAGCTCCGGTTTTCACATTGTCCGCATAAGGAAGGATCATACCCTGGATAAACTGCAAACCCAATACCGCCGAAAACAGTGTTTTCATCCCCCACTCTGTCCCCCGCTTCACCAGCTTTGCCAGTCTGGCCAGAAAATCCTCTCCCACAATCCCATCGATCAGACCAAATGTCAGATAAATCCGGATCAAGGGCATCAAGACCTTCAAAAACACCCATTCCGCACCGCCGATGGCTAACAGCGTCGTCTGATAAAAGCCTGCGGAAGCCAGAGGACTCCCCACGTAAGCCACCGACAGAAAAAATGCCGGAATCAGCGCCTTCATAAATCCCAGCAGTGTCGTCAGAAAATCCAACGTGATCCGGGAAGCCGCCGTAAATGCCCCGAGCAATGTGACAGCCAGCATCAAACAGGTGACATAAAAGCCGGTCTGTGCCGCGTATCCGCCGCGAAATGCCTTCGCAAAGTTGGTGAAGATACCTCCAAATATGGCTATGGCAAACAGAAAAAACAGTTCATTTTTATTCTTACGGATTTCCGAAAATAAAAACGAGCCGGCCTGGGACAGCAGTATACCGGGAATTTCGCTCCAGTTTCCCGATACCAGCTGATCCACCATCTCCCCGAAAGATAGCTCTGCATCCTGCTCATCCAAAAACGCCTGAATATCCCCATAGTCCGGAACATATCCGGAAGATTCCTGGGCTGCATGTCCAAAAACCGGGGTGTAAAGCCACAAACTGCAAAACAAAAGCGGCACAAAAAAACGAAACGGCCAAATCCTTATTTTTTTTCTGCCCATCTTATTTCCTCCGTCAGCTTACCCGCCCGCAGGAGAAAGCCCATTCATTCCTCCTGAAAAATACTTACTAAATAAAGCCTACGACTTTTATTGTATAGGCGGCCATATGGCCACTGCTCGTAGGAATGGCTGCATGATAAAGGTTTACTTACAGAAACCCATTGACCGTCTCAAGCAGAGCCAACACCACGGGCATACTGAGAGACAGAAGAGCCAGTTTCCCAAACAGCTCGATCTGACCTGCGACGGCCTGATACCCTGCATCCTTGCACAGATCCGAGGCCAACTCCGCAATATAGGTAACGCCGATCATTTTTAGCAGAATTCCCACATAGCCGGCATCCAGTTTTATATAGGACTGAAGCTGATTGATCTCGTCCACCAAAAGCTCTAAGCGCCCTGCAATAGCGGAAAACAATACCAGACATACTGCCAACGACACATAGATGCCATACTCTGGTTTCATCGCCTTCACCTGCACTGCCAGCAGGACAGCCACGATTCCAATTACAGCTACCGTTATCATAGCGACCTCCAAAATAATATGGTGTTTTTATAGTTCAAATAACTTTTTGACTGTTTCAAACAATTCATATATGTATGGAACCAGCCAGTACAGCACCAGCAGCAGACCGGCCAGGCTGGTGAGAAATGCGTTTTCTTCCCTTCCGCTGTGCTTTAACACCTGGCACAACACGGAAACCAGAATCCCCACCGCCGCGATACGAAAAACCAAACTTACATTCATAAAAATCCTCCAAATTAGAGTTCCGCTCCGTTCCTACCTGGCCCACTGAACTGGAAGAATTTCCGGCCGCACACGTCCGTAAATCCTTCCGGGGCCTGTCCGGAACTCCGCTGTTTTAGAGTTCCGCTCCGTTCCTACCTGGCCCACTGACCCCCCCCCTTTATAAGAGGACTACTGTCAGAAGGAGGCCGGCAAGTACGCCCAGATACTGATACAGTCTGCAGGTTTTCCCACATTCTTTTTCCAGCAGCCGGATTTTTTCTTCCCACTGTGTCAAAAACAAGTCAATCAGCTGCAGCTGCATCCTTCGATCCAGGTAGCCAAGCCTTCCTCCCAGACCTTCCCACTCGCCGATCTCTTCTGCGCTCAGGTTCAATTTTTTTTTGATGCCCCGCAGCTCCTGCTGCCAGACCTGCTCCAGACATTCTCCGTCTAACGCGTAAAGTCTTCCGGCCACTCGCTCCAGAAATTCCCGAAAAGGCTGGGGTGTTTTCGCTGCGATATGAAAAAAAGATTCCGGAAGGGTCACGGCAGAATAATGAATCTCCCCTTTCAGCATATATAATATCTGGCGAACCGTTCGAAGCTGCAAAAGCCGCCTCCTAAGCTGTCCTCCATAACAAAACCCCAACGCGCCGCTGCCGCCGATCACCAGCAATGCGCCAATCCATTTTAATACCACACATATCCCTCCGTCATCTCCTGAAAGCTGCTGTCATATATGAGAATGCCTCTGTTTCTGACTCTGTTTTCATCTCTGTTCCTGCCGCCGTCTCTGTCCCTGTTCTCTTCACTATTCCTGTCTTCGTCTCTGTTCCCACCTCTAAATTTGTCCCCTTTTCGCTCCCTCACTTCATCTCCTATTCTGTTCATCCCCAGCACACCGATTCGCTGAAACAGACCGGCCTCCATCATGGAGCAGAACAAGGGCTTTCTCCGGATTTCTTCCAGACTGCCTCCATGGGCCGTGGCCAGAAAAGTGCAGCCGGAATTCATGGCGAATTCCATCGTCCTGATATCCTCTGCCGTAGCCAGCTCATCCACCGCAATCACCGACGGGGCCATGGATCGCAGAAGCATTGTAATCCCCTGGGCTTTCAGGCATCCGTCCAGTACATCTGTCCGTCTGCCCAGATCATTTTGGGGAATTCCCTGAAAACAGGCCGCCAGCTCCCCACGCTCGTCCACCACGCCAGTATTGACTCCCTCCCCATACGCGTTTCCATCGGAAACCAGTCGAATCAAATCCCGCAATAAGGTGGTTTTTCCAAAACGAGGAGAGGATATCAGCAGCGTATTTTCGATTCTTCCGTTACAATATAAAAAAGGCAATAGTTTCTTGGCACAGCCGAAAACCTGATGAGACAATCTGATATTCAAAAATGAAATATGGCGGATCGTTTTTACCGCTCCGTCCTCCATCGCCACCTTGCCTGCCAGCCCAATTCGATGGCCTCCGGGAATTGTAATGAAGCCCTGTCGGATTTCCTCTTCAAAAGCGTATAGGGAGTAACCGCTGATATACTCCAACATCTCTCTTATCATCTCTCTTGTCACTAAAATCGGTTCATCCAAACCGCAGCTTAATGAACCGCTCCAGTTTACCCACAGGTTTTTCCCCTCATAAACCGCACCCAAAGGTTCTCCAACCCGAAACCGAAGCTCCTGCAGTCTCCCAAAGTCCGGAATGCCGTACCGCAGTTTATCCCGCAGCTGCCGGGGAAGAATACGGATCACCTCATAGCTTCGATCCTCCCTGCCAGGAATCCCATCTCTGATTGCCGCTCCACTTCCTTCTCTTCCTGTCTCCATCGTCCTCACCTTCTTTCTTCCACTATATGAGGACAAGACTGAAAACATGCCGATTTCTTCCCGGCACTCCGAATTTGCACTCTCTTCCATTGTCAGAACAGCATTGAATATCTTACGATTTGCCATCGCTTAGGTCTGTGCATCCTCCCATCATTGGGGTAGCCCTAAATATACAGTCTGCCATCGCTTGGATTCGCGTACTCTCCCATCATCGGGACAGCCGCCGAACACAGGTCGGATCAAAATCATAAAAAAAGAGAATACACTGTTTCATTTTACTGAACAGGTATTCTCTCATCTTTTCTTTTAAATCCTGGTATACACGATCATCAGACACGCTGCGTGCAACTGACCGGCATAAAACAGGCCGCATTGCAACGGTTTCCTTTCATCTTACCGCTCCTCCCTGAAATAATGATTCCCCAGATTCCCCGGCAGGGAAAGATTTTGTTTCTTTCTCATGGAAGCCGCCACCAGAATCAGCGCCGTAATCAGAAAGGGCATCATATCATAAAAAGCATTCGGCAGCGGCAGAACGCTTTTCGGCACATAAAATTTCAGAATCCGCAACGCGCCAAATACCAGGGAACCGCCGATAGCGTTTAAAGGCTTCCAGTTGGCGAAAATCACCAGCGCCACCGCGATCCAGCCCAGACCTCCCACATTGTTGCTGACCCAGACGCCGCCGTTGATAATCATGGCACAGTAAGCGCCGCCGATCCCGCAGATGCCGCCGCCGATCAGGATACTGATATATTTATACCGGGTCACAGGAATGCCGGCCGCGTCAGCCGCCCCCGGATTGTGCCCCACAGCCTGCAGGTTCAGGCCGGACTTGGTCTTACTGAAGTAGATAAACAAAAGAACCGCGATCACCGCCCCGATATATACAAAGGCATTGTAAGAAAATAACAATTGCCCTGCAACCGGAATATCCTTAAGCCCCGGCAGCCCTGCGCCTCTCATCTGGGCCGTAATTCCCTCCGGCAGCTTTAATGTGCCGGACTCCGACCGCCCCAGCGCCAGAATTCCAATAAAATTCGACAAGCCGATGCCAAAAATCGTCAGCGTAAGCCCGGTCACATTCTGGTTCGCCATAAAGGTCACTGTCAGCACGCCATAGATCAGTGCGCTGGCCGCCGCCGCCGCAAAGGCCGCCAGCAGCGCCAGAGCAAAACTGTCCGTATAATAGCCCGCCAGAAATCCGGCGCAGGCCCCAACAGACATCATCCCTTCCACGCCCAGGTTCAGATGCCCCGCCTTTTCCGTCATAATCTCACCCAGCGTTCCGTACAGCAAAGGCGTTCCGGCCGCTACCGCCGCCGCCACAAAACGAATCAACAAATCCATCCTATTCACCTCGTTCTTTCTGTCCCCTGCCCACAAACCGATAGCGGATAAAAAACTCACATCCCAGAATAAAAAACAAGATAATCCCCTGCAGCACATCGGCGCAGTCCGTGGAAAGTCCGAAATTGGACTGCACAACACTGCTGCCCTTTTCCAGGATTCCAAACAGGGCGGAAACCACCAGTATCGTCATCGGATTCAGCTGGGAGAGCCACGCCACGATAATCGCTGTAAAACCCACGCCGCCGGCCACGCCCATGGTCAGGGTAATGTCCGCTCCCGCAGCCTGAAGCATGCCGCCCAGGCCGCAGACACCGCCGCTTAACGCCATGGTGCGCAGCAGAATCTTTCGCACATTCATCCCTGCATACCGGGCCGTCTCCTGGCTCTCGCCCACCACGCTGATCTCATATCCCTGCTTGGTATACCGCAGGTAAATGAAAAACACCACAACCAAAACCAGGGCGACGATCCAGCCGCAATGTACGCCAAACACTTTATTCAGCGCCGCGTTTTTGTCAAAGCGGGCAATCTTTCCAAACCCCTGAGAACCAGGGTCCCGCCATGGTCCGTCCTGAAGCCAGGAGACAAGATACAGCGCGATATAATTTAGCATCAGTGTAAACAAAGTCTCATTGGTGCCGTATTTCGCCTTGAAAAAGGCCGGAATCAGCCCCCAGAGCGCGCCGCCCAGAATGCCCGTCAGAGCCATCACAGCCAGCAGAACCCAGTGGTTCCAGTCTGCGTGAAACAGGGCAAAATAAGAAGCGAAAATCGCTCCCATAATCATCTGCCCCTCGGCGCCGATATTCCAGAACCGCATTTTAAAGGCCAGCGTCACCCCCAGGGAGGCGATCAGCAGCGGGACCACGATTTTTACCGTAGCCTGAATCGCCATCGGGCTGCGCATCGCGCCGGACAGGATCGTGGCATAAACGGTAAACGGATTGTAGCCCAGGCACAGAATAAACAGCCCTCCGGCAGCCAGCGCCAGCAGCGCCGCCAGAAGACGCAGCAGAATAATCTGGCGGCCTGTCAGCTCCGATCGCTTGACTACACGCAGCAAGGGTTCGTTTCTCCTATGGATATGTACACCTGCGCTTTCTGAACTTTGACGATCCATATTCTGCTTCACTGCGCCACCTCCTGACTGAATGCCCCCGTCATATACAATCCCACCTGCTCCTTTGTGGCCTTCCTGGCATCCAGAAATCCGGTGATCCTCCCATGGCAGAGCACCATAATCACATCGGACAGCTCCAGCAGCACATCCAGATCCTCGCCGATAAAGATTACGGCCACATCCTTTTTCTTCTGCTCATTCAGCAGGTCGTATATGGTATAAGAAGAATTGATATCAAGTCCCCTCACCGGGTAAGCAGTGATCAGCAGATTGGGACAGGACTCGATCTCCCGGCCTAAAAGCACCTTCTGCACATTTCCCCCGGACAGAAGCCGCACCGGCGTGTCCACACCGGGCGTAACGATGCCCAGCTTGTCCACCAACCGGTTCGCCAGCTCCCTGGCCGGCTTTCGGTCCACGAAGGGCCCTTTGCCCTTTTTGTAGGACTTGAGCATCATATTCTCCACCATATCCATGGAAGCCACCAGCCCCATCCCCAGCCGGTCCTCCGGGACAAAGCTCATACTGATACCCATCTGAATAATTTCCGCCGGCGTTTTGCCGATAATATTTTCCTTTTCATAGAGAATGGCGCCTTTTTCGATTTTCATCAGCCCGGCAATGGCCTCGCATAGCTCCTTCTGCCCGCTGCCCGCCACGCCGGCCACGCCCAGAATCTCCCCTTTTCTGATCTCAAAGGAAATATCGTCGATGGCTTTGGTTCCGTCAGGTTTTTTCACGGTCAGATTCACCACTTTTAAGATCGGCGATTTGTGATTCACCGGCGGGCGGTCGATCTCCAGGCTGACGGCTTTCCCCACCATCAGTTCCGTCAGCTTTTTCTCATCCGTCTCAGCCGTCCTGACGGTGTCGATACTTTTTCCCTTCCGGAGTATGGTGACCCGGTCGCTGATTTCCAGCACCTCATGGAGCTTATGGGTGATGATAATGACGGCGCAGCCCTGCTCCTTCATCTTTCTTAATATCTGAAACAGCTTCTGCGTCTCCTGGGGCGTCAGCACCGCGGTTGGCTCGTCCAGAATCAGAATTCTTGTCCCTCTGTACAGTACCTTTAAAATTTCCACCGTCTGCTTTTCACTGACGGACATTTCAAACACCCGTTTTTCCGGCTGGATTTCCAGGCCGAAGGACTGGCATAGCCCGGAAATCCTTTCTTTCAGTTCTTTATTCCGCAGCCGCTTTTCCTTCGTGCCCAGCACGATATTCTCCATGGCGCTGAACACGTCCACCAGCCGAAAATGCTGATAGATCATGCCGATCCCCATATCCATGGCGTCCACAGGAGAATTAATCGCCGCCTCCTGTCCGTCCACCAAAATCACGCCCTCGTCGGGATGATAGATTCCCGACAGCATATTCATCAGCGTCGTCTTCCCGGAGCCGTTCTCTCCCAGAAGGGCCAGCACCTCCCCGTAGCGAACCGTCAGGTCAATGTGGTCATTGGCCACCACGGTTCCGAACCTTTTTGTAATTCCTTTACACTCGATTGCGTTTCTGCCGGACTGGTCCTGGGTGTCCTGAACCGCCGAACCCGTATCCGCAGACGCCTTTTCCATTAAATGGGGCATGTTCAAACCTCATCTCCCAATTTACTTTCACGGCTGCCTCCCTTCTCAGACTGCAGCCGCTCTGTCTTTTGTTACGTCGTTATCCGTCCAAATTTGCCGCCCATACGTTTCTCCCGAATACTCCATGATACAAAAAGGCTGTCCCTGAAGGTCATAGAGACAGCCTTTTTAATTACAAAGCACGCAGCAAAATAAGTCAATGGCATATTTTGTCGGATTACGTCAGATTATTCCGCCACAATATTTTTAAAATACCAGTTGATTCCGCCTGTGATCGTGGCGTCGTCCAGCGTCTGGCCTTCCTCGCAGACCACCTCGCCTTCGTTGGTCTCGATCAGGCCGCTGAACACATCCCACTCTCCGGACAGGAGCTTCTCTCTGGCCTCGTTGATTTTCTCTTCCGTGCCTTCTGCGCAAAAATCAGCCAGCGGGGAGATATCCACCAGACCCTCTTTCAGACCGGCAAAATAATTTTCCCCGGTCCATGTACCGTTCACAATGCTCTCAACCGCATAGGTATAATATACGGACCAATCCCATACCACGGAGGTCAGAGCCGCCTTCGGCGCATCCTTGGACATATCGGAGTTGTAGCCTACGCCCCAGACGCCCGCAGCCTCGGCAGCCAGCTGAGGATTCGGGGTATCGCAGTGCTGTCCGATCACGTCGCAGCCCAGATCTAACAGCGCGTTCGCAGCCTGGGTCTCCCCTTCCGGATCAAACCAGCTGTTGGTCACTCTCACATAGATCTCGGCGTCGGGATTTACCGAATATACGCCCATGGCAAAAGCGTCGCAACCTCCTGTCACCTCGGAGTTGTCCTTGCCCATAGCCGCCACATAGCCGATTTTATTGCTCTCGGTTTTCAGACCGGCGGCGATGCCGCTCAAATATCTGGCCTGGTAAATTCTTCCGAAATAATTGTTAAAATTTTTGCCGTTTGACTTGTAGCCGGTACCGTGGGAGAAGATCACCTCGGGATACTCCTCCGCCAGCGCCTCGCAGGTATCCATAAAGCCCCAGCTGGTGGCAAAAATCACGTTGCAGCCTTCCTCAAGACATTCCTGAATCGCCGTCTCAATCGCCGTGGCATCCGAATCGTTTACATTATTCTTTCTCACAATCTGATCGTCAGACAGACCCAGATTCTTCTGCATGCCCACAATGCCCTGATCATGGGTATATGTATAGCCGGAACCCTCCGCCGGGTCCGTGATATGAATCACACCGATCTTCAGATCCTCCTTCGCGATGGCAGGCATCACACCTTCCTTCGCGCCTTCGGTTTCGGCCCCCGCCTCTTTTCCTGCTTCCGTCTCACCTCCGGCCGCAGTTTCCGCAGGAGCGGCAGCTGTTGTTCCGTCATTCTGCGCGGCAGTGGTTGTCTTCCCGTCATCCTTGGAGCCGCATGCGGCCAGAGAAAACACCATCGCCAGTGCCAGTACAAGGCTCAGTACTTTTTTCATTTTCTTCCTCCCGAATTAATTTCCGCAACTGCCGGACTCATCCGGCCCGTCGCTGTTTTTGTGTTCCGCAGCTGACGCGGCTCTGAAAGCCGCCGGCGCCGCGTACAGGTATCAATGTTTCTCAAACATATAAATAGATATTACTCCATGTTTTGATAAATTTCAAGAATATTTTACGGAAAAATCTGATTTTGTTAATATAACACGAAATTGTTCCTTATCCAAATTTCACACACTTAATCACTTTCAAAATACAATTCATTGCCCTGTCAGTAATGAATCTCCTACTTACCCACAAATTTTACTACATTTGATTTCCCTTTTGCAGAATCAATCGTAAAAGGAGCCTTCCAATTTCTCAGAAAACTCCTCAAACTTCAACCTTTTTCTACTCTTACTACCCTTCCTGCCTCTCCCGTATCTTCTCTGCCAGCATTAGAAACATAAACCCGCAGGCCGCGAAAGCTCCTGCGTACAGCTTTCCGACGCCGCTGGCCAGAACAGACAGCAGGATGCCAAGAACAGGGATATGGCAAGTGACTTTGCCGATCAGGCTGTCATAATCCACCGGCATCACGTCCTCTTTACTGTTGGCGTCTCCCTTCGTGATGAACTCTCCTTCCACGAACCGGTTTTCCTCCACACGATGGGTGATCACGGAGGAATTTCTCATAAAGGCGATAATCTCCCCTTCCCCGATCTCCTCCGGTGCTGCTGCCTTCACATAGATCACGCTGCCCACAGGAATCTCCGGCTCCATACTGCCGCTGACCACCTCGTAAATCTGGTATCCTAACAGATTTGGAATCGTAAGCGGCAGAAATGCACCGATCACACAGAGCAGAATCACCGTTCCGGCCAGGCTGCAAAAAGCAGGCAGCCTGAACCGTTGCTGTTTCTCCTGGGTCACTCGGCATTACCTCCGCTCCTCTTCTTTCGCTTCAGTATCAAAAAAATCACGCAGCCGATCAGCACCGCGCCCGGAACTACAATTGCCGCCACAGGAACGCCTAAGATTCTGGCATCGCTGCTCAGGTTAAAAAAGTTGGCCAGCGGCACCTCGTCATCATCCAGGTCCACCAGCTCCTCCGGACCTTCATCTAACGGGATCTCCTCATCAGGTACATTCTCTACGGGTGCGTCCGCTCCTCCGGGGCCAGGGGCATCCGCTCCTCCGGGGCCAGGGGCATCCGCTCCTCCGGGGCCAGGGGCATCTGCTCCTCCAGGGCCAGGGGCATCCGCTCCTCCGGGCGCTGCCGCCCCTCCGGGACCTGTCGTTCCCCCAGGAGCTACTGGCGCTATTGCCTCAGGGGCCAGCACAACCGTTCCCGTCTCTCCCGGTGCTCCAGGCGTACCAGGCGTTACTGTCGTCCCAGGATTCTCTGTCTCGCCTCCCTGGGTCTGATTCTCGGCCGGCGGCGTTCCTCCGCCTCCCTCTGAGATCGGCGTATAGATAAAGGTAAACACATTCTCCGCCGCATTCTCTGACAAGGTCCTCGTCAGGTTATAAGCCTGGGGTCTGTAGCCCTCGATATACAAATAGGCAATCACCGGCTTATCGCCCACGTTTCCATAATAAGTCTCGCTGGGCGCCAGCGTATTCCCCTCCCGATCCTGGTAATTGATCACATAAGAAACCGCATCGCCCAGAATCCCATAGGCCACCACATAATCCTGATCCTCTGTCACCTCAAAGGACAAACTCTGCTGGGCCTCGCTGTTATCCACACCGCTCTTTCTCAAGCCTCTGACATAATATTTGCTGTTGTCAAACAGCTGGACGTCATTACGGCTGAATATAACCCGGCTGCCATAAGCCACCGAATCATATTCCAGCACCTCGCCGCCGCCGACGGTTCCCTGTCGCCCGGCGTAAATCCGGATTTTATAGGAATAAGGCTTTCCGGTCTGTTCCGCCTGACCTGACTGGGCAGCTTTTGCAGGCGCAGGCACTGCCAGCGCAACGAGCAAGCACAACGCGCACAGCACGCAGGACAGCACACCTGGCCGACGCGCTTTCTTCTTCCTCATTCCCGGCTCTTTTAATCCACGCTCATTGATCCATTTCATACGGCGTCACCTTCTTTCCCCGCCTTATTCTTCCTGCTCTCACGCAGCTGCCAGATACAAAACAAAAGCAGCAGCAGGCCACTGCCCCCGGTCAGCACCGAAAAAAGAGAAATCCGGCTTTCATCTCCGGTCTTCACCACGCCGCTGCCAAACAGGCCCCTCCCGGCACTGCTCTGCCCCGGCGTGTTCTGGCCGGGCGTTCCCGGATTGTTCGGGTTATTTGGGTTATTGGGATTTCCCGGATTTCCTCCCGGCGGATTCTCCGGCGTCTCCCGAAGCTCCACGGCGAATTCCATCTGTAAGTCCGCAAGCGTATCCTGATAATCATTCCCCTGGGTCTCGCCGTCTAAGGCCACCTCCAGCGTAATCACACCCGACTGGCTCTGGGACAATGTATCCAGATAAAAATATTCCTTCAGCGAGCTGGTGGCTTCCTTCAAGCCCTCGCCTGCGGCGCTCACATTCTCGCCGCCCACCGTGTCGCTGTCAAACAGCACATTCTCCTCACCGCCCTGGCTGCTTTGATAGGACAGCCGGTAGGTATAAGCGCCGCCCTTCGTCTGGCCGTTAGCACTTCGGTCCTCCAGAGAATAGAGCACCTCATTCTTCATATACCAATCTGTGGAGGTTCTGTTATCATTTTTCAGGGACAGGGTAATAATCACATTGTCCCCGGGCTGCATGCCGCCCACCACATCGTTGATATCCGAGGTTTTGAAACTGCTGACCATCTGGTTTTCCCCGTTAAAGGTAACGTTCCAGGTCTCGTCGCCGTAATAAGTTTCCGCATGGGCGGGAAGCCCCTGAAACAAAATCAGGCCGCACAGTAACGCCCCTGCCAGCTTTACCGCCCCCGCCATAAATGTAAGGGCGTTCCTGTGCGCCTCCGGCGGATGCACACAGGCTGCCGTACGCAGCCTGGCGCTGTACGGGTTGCGCAGCAAGTGCGCAAGCCTACCGGAAGATTTCGGAGTTCTTCGCAATAGAAACAAACTGATTTTCTTTTTCATACAGACCTCCTTAATCCACAAGGCGCAGCGTGCCGCCATCTACCGACACCTTCCGGCCCCAGGCGCTAAGGATCGCATCCTCGGCGTTATGCTCCTGCACCGCATCCACCTCCGCTTTCACCACGAACTTCACGCCGTTGTACAGATAGGTGGTTGTAATCGTCGTATATTTTCCATTCGCTGACTCCGTCTGGGATACCTTCTTCGCCAGCTCGCCGTCGATGGTCAGCTGGTCTGCAAACAGCGGTGTCCTCGAAGCCTCCCCGGCCTCTGCGGGCAGCACCTTATTATAGTAAAGAACCGTCCGTTCCTCGGTAGAGGCCTGCGTATCTTCGATCCAGTCCGTTCCCAGATTCACCAGATGCAAATCGATCATATCGGGGGACAATGTCCGCAGCCGCTCGGAGGACTTATCATCCTTTCCATCCACGCTGTCCACCCAGTATTTATAGATTCTGACGCGGACATACTGGTTAATGCTCCCGGTATTCTCCACGCAGAGCTCTTCCCTGTAGGTTTTGCCAGGCGTTAAGCTCTCACCGTCGGAAAGCAGACCGGTAAGCAGCTCGCCGGTTTCCTCATCCCATTTTCCGTTCCCCGCGCTGTCATAGTTGCGCCAGGAAACCGGATTTCCATTTTCCAGCAGGCTGACACCAATGCTGTACATCTGCACCCGAGAGGAATAGGTTTCGGAATAATAGGTCAATGCCGCTCTCGCCCCGCCGATGGAGCTGCTAAACAGCATTACCACAGCCAGCGCAAATAACCCGTAGATCGCCATGGGCGGCAGCAGCCTTTTTGGTTTTTTCATGGTCGGCTTTTTCATGATCAATTTTTTCATGATGCACCGCCTCCTTCCTCACCGGACTCCGTCTCAGGCGTTCCCACAACCTCGGTGCCAGTAACCACATCAAGGGTTGCGTTCCAATCTGCCGGAAGGGGATTTCCACCCTCGTCATACAGTACCGGCGTGCTCTCATAAATTACAATTACATTAAACTGATCGCCAACCTCCAGGCCGTCTTCCTTTGTGGGAATATTGTTGATTACAATATTTAAGACTTCGGTGTTTCCCCCTCCGGGCACCGGGGTCCCATAATAATAGTAGCCATCTTCTCCGGCCGTCCAGCCGCTGCCAGTATAAGTCAGAGGACAAGTGCTGGGTCCAAAGGCCTTTACCCGTACATAAACCGGCGCGGCGCCCGCTTCATTGGTTACCGTAACCCGTTTTGTCCAGTCAGAAAATCCTTCGGTGATCTCGGTCCTGTCTCCCAGATTAATCGTATAGCCTCCCTCCGCGGCGGCATAGGTGGTAAAGTAGGCCCAAGCCTGCCCTAATCCTGCCGTCATAATCGCCGCCACAGCCAGGGCCGCTATTGCATACCGTATTTTTTTCATCATTCACTCACCCCCTACTGATTCTGCGACGGTTCAGATTCCCAATCCCATGCTCCGCCTGATGCAGGATCGTCCGGATTTGTCGGCGCATAGGTGAACTGGTTCTTAATTCCGTGTCCTCTTTTCAGGTCGTCGTTATGGACATTGATAAAAGGGATCTCCACTACTTGCGTCTCATCCGCTGTGATCTCGATATTCTCCCGTATCACACCGCCGGTATCAGGCGCAATCTCATAACCGGAACCGCCATACACCTCACTGACAGTCAGCTTAAGGGTAACAGGGATTTTTTCAAAGGTGATCGTATCCTCTCCGGCTGCCGTAAAGGTCAGGCTGTCTACCGCGTGATAGGAGGGAAGGACCCCACCGTTTTCCGAAGTCCCTTCCGTCTCCCCGTCTACCTGGAACACAAAGGTGACAGGATCATTGGGGAGATCCGCCTCCGATTCATAGCTGGAAAGAACCTTTCTAATCGTCAGTGAGCCATAACGCACCGACCGCTCCGGCTTCAGATAAACATCCAGATCATATGCCCAGTCTCCTCTGTCAGCCGTATTCGGCGGAACAGGAGGATTGACCGGTACCTCGCTGTCCCTCATCGGCAGGGAAATCAATTGGGGCTTAAATGTATACTCATATTGGGCTGAATTCGCATAGGTCGCGATTATGGGATTGCCCTCGTCATCCGTCACGTCTTTTCGGAAATCCGCCACACGATCGGTTCCGACTCCGCCTCTGGCCAGCAGCAGATAAAGGCCCGGGGTAAGATTACTGACAGCTGTTTCGCCATCTGCCTTTCCCGTTGCAGATACTTTCGCAGAACTGTCCGGCTCAAAAACGATCTTAGCCGCCTCCTGAGCCATAGCCTCCCAGTCCTCCGCTTTTTCCGTCTTTTTCTCTATACTCTCGGACATTGCCTGAAAAGCCGACGTGGCCTTATACTGATAAGTGTCATATCCCGGCATCTTTACCGCTTCCGCAACCAGATAAATGTCCACCCTGGCTTCCGCGCTTTTCAAATCCGCCGCCATATCCGCATTTTCATCCGTCGCCTTCATCGGATGAACCTTTAAAGAACCCTTCGTATCCGGATCAAACGGAGCCGCCCCGCTTCGCGTCGGCTTCACTCCGCAGACAGCCGCCGCAAGCGTCACGGCCGCAAGCAGATATATCAATTTCTTTTTCATGGGCAATCCCTCCTTTTAGAGTTCCGCAGCTCTCCTACCGGGGGCTTTCCGGTCCGCTGCTGTTTTTCATTATGATTTTCTCAGCTCTTCTAACATTTCCGCCGTGGATTTTTTCGGTTTCCTGATCTTATAATAAAGAAGCATCAACGCTAAAGATATAAACAATAACGGTACGCCGATAGCCGGTATCACGATATAAGTAGGAATCCTGACCGCCTCCGCAACCGCCACAATCTCCCCGGCGATATTCTCGATTCGACGGCCGCGCACAAGAATCCGGTGGGTATTGATGCCGTAAGGGGTGCAGGTGACCAGCGTAAAATAATCTTCCCCATCCACAATCGCCAGGTCGTCGGTTTCCTCCGGTAAAACAATACGAATCTGGTCCACCATGTATGTAACGGTCTGGTCAAGGACGGTGAAGGTGAAGATGTCGCCCTCACAGACTTTGTCCAGATCCGATAACAGCTTGGCGCTGGGCAGGCCGCGGTGGCCGGACATGACACAGTGGGTTCGTTCTCCGCCTACGGGGAGGGAGGAACCGGGGACATGGCCCATGGCGATCTGAAGAACCGCTTCATCTACCGTGTGGTAGGTAGGCAGGTTTACGCCAATCACCGGGATCTGGAGATATCCCATGATTCCGGTTCCGGTAATATCCAGGATTCGGGCATATTCCTCGAACTGGTCATCAGTCAGATTAAAATTTACGCCGTTCGCAAGACTTTCATTATACGCACGGGCCTCATTCAAGATCGCTTCCTTTTCCTGACCGGATAACTGCTCCACGGCCTCCGAATAGCCTGCAATCGCCTGAGTCGCATGCATAGAGTTCCACCAGTCGCTGACAGATGGATAGAGCAAAATACCCATGCCCACCACCAATATGACCACCAATATGATTGTAGAGACGGAAGGCCCCTTTTTTTTCGGCTTGCCCTCTGTCTGCTCTTCTGTCTGCTCTTCTATTTGCTTCTTCTTTTTCATCAGATTCCTCTCAATATACCTCTTTACGGCCAGTGCCGCAAAAAAGCGTTCCGGGATGATGTTCTTCACTGACGTCGGCCGGATTCCTTACTTCTTACAAATCCGTTGCTCGCCGCACACCACGGGAAGGTGTCAGTCTGTGCGGCATAGCCGGGGGACGGAATCCGCCGTCCCCGGAGTGTTTCATTTGACAGTCAGACCGTGATCAGAGATATCGGACAGGTATTCTGACCTGTGATCTGAAATCTGCCGTCTGAGATCAAATGGTTTTTACAAAATGAATGATTAGCGTGCGCTCATACGCTTCTTGGTAACTAACAGGATGCCAGCTCCGGCAACCAGAACACCGCCTACTACGTAGAAGATCGTAGTACCGATACCACCGGTGGAAGGAAGGAGGGAACCGCTCTTGTTTTCAACGCTAAATGTCAATGCGCCTATATCCCCATTAAATCCCAATTCTTTCGCACCATTACCATCCTGAAGATCATAGGTACCTGACCATGTACATGTAGTCTGCCCCTCAGCTGGATCAGCGTAATTAATAACCAGTTTGATAGGATTGGCCAGCAAGTTATATCCATTTGGTGCCATAATCTCAGTGATCACATAGTCATCGCCAGCTGCCAAACCTTCAATCCTTAAAATACCATCCACGCCAACTTCCGCTGTCGCATTTACTGCTTCTGCTTCTGTTACTTTACGATTCGCTGTTTCTTTACCGTACTGAACGTCCGGATTTACGTATTTCGCTTTTGCAGCATCGCTCAAGCCCTGAGTTGTAGGAGCTACGTCCGTATAAGAAATATTGCCCTCATCATCTTGAATCTGCCAATATCCTCCATTCGCTTTTTCTACATATTCAATACCTGTAACCAAAGTCGTAATCAATTTGGTACCTGTAATTTTAAACTGTGCTCCCGGAAGTGCATTTCCATTTTCGTCTGTCTTAAACAATTCAATCGCTGTTACAAAAGTACGTGTTTCATCCCAAGGTGTTTTTCCAGAAGGATCATTCTCATCTGGATTCTCAGGAAAATCATCACCCTCTCCTACTTTATTAGGATTATTAGAATATTTCAAGCTCGCTTCATTGGGATTTCCCACAGTACCAATAACTGCGTTCTCATTTATTGTTGCTGAGTAAGTAATTTTAATTTCAGCACCTTTACTATTCTTATATGTTTCGTAAAAATTTGTGAAAACAATTTTAAAAGCAGTTCCTTCAGCGTACTCATTTCCCGCATCTTCAGGAATATTTATCTCATTTAGAGTGTATAACGCCTCAACACCACCAACTGTTACTTTGACACTATCCTTATTGAGTGTTAAACCTTTTGACATCACATCAGTAACTACATATTTATAATTCACATAATGTGACATATCAGGGACTTTAGAAGTCAACTCGTAATTTACCACCTGGCCAATAGCGCCATTGTTAAAATCTACGGGATTTCCATTTTCTGTTATCTTTTTGTCCAGGCTCGGCTTATCTGTTTTCACCTGGACCTCAACATTCTTAGTTGCCTGCAACAAAGCTGCGTTATAAACGCCATCTGCGCCAACATTCTCAGTCGTATCGACAATCAGATAATAACCTGCAGGCATAGAATTAGCACCAGCCTGCAACTTCCTACCAGCACCTTGTACATGTTTGTATGCAATCTGCGCTACCTGCTCTGCAAGTGCAGTATTTGTAGCTAACGCTTCAGCAACATCTCGGGCTGTTGTGCAGTCTTTAAAGGCTTCCAATCCATTTAATTCAGCAAGAAAGTCTTTAGCATTAATCTCACTCGCCCACTCCACAGATGCCAGCTGATCTTCTACATTCGCCTGCGTACCTGTAAAAATCTGATATGCGGTAAACTCATGTCCATCTAACAAAGCATCTTCAGGCAATGTAATTGTTACTGGCACCTCATTAGCCATTACCTGAATTCCCATAGCCAACACTAAAATTGCTGCTAACATCAGGCTGGCCAGTTTCTTAATTCGTTTCATAACCTCATCCTCCTTTTAATCTTGTTTTTTGATTCTTGTTTGAAACGATTTCTGTGTTATTAGTTACTCCACAAATCTGCATTCCTTTCAGATTAAGGAGAAGCGCTACACCCTCCTTCCTCTGAATTTTTTTCTATACATAAAGCCTGCGCCAAATACTAAGCATATAGCGCCTGCCATTGTATATAAGTTTGAACCTGGGCCGCCGGTTTCAGGGAGGTTGTAGGGGATTTCTTTGTTGATGTAATCCAATATATCATCTTTCTCCCAGTCAATATTTCCTTCAACTGTTTCATCCTTCGTTATTGTACCCGTAGTATTCTTATCTCCTAAACCTGGTTCATAATTTGGATAATCTGCCTCCTCAATAACATACTTTGTACCATCCGGAAGATTAAACACTTCGATAGTGTCCCCATCCCCCAATTTAAATTTTCCGCCCGAAGAAATATCACCTTTTTCGATTTTTCCATTCTTTCGAGTTATTTTATATGGATAAGTATTAAAAGCTATATTATCAGCGTTACCGCTAAACGTTATCGTAAAATCAAATTGTTCATCACTCGGCGCTCCATTTATTGTCTTTTTCATTGTTAAAGTACTCTTGACATTACCTGTATAATCAATTACTGGAACAGCATTAACAGAAGGTAATGTAAATTGCATCCAACAAGTAGAACCCGAAGCCCCTCTCTCTGTATAAAAGAATTTCAACTTATATTTCTTTGTTTGACGTTTTTCTAATTCTCCTTCTGCGCTTGTGCCAGGATTAATTACTTTATCCCCATCCTGCGGTTTCTGAATATAATTCCAAAGGTCTACATACTCGCCGGCAGCCTGATGTACGCCGCCAATATCACAAATCAACTCTGTTGTCTTTCCATTTGTTCCAACTTCCCCCTCCGGATATTCCAGAAATACCCACATATCATCATCACCGAAGAAATAATAATTTAACGGACCTACATAATCATCTGTCAACTCAAATTCAACCTCAAAAGTCATACCAAAGAAGAAATTATGCATTTTTCCATCATCAGATATAGGCACCCCTAATGCATTTGATACCGCTGCCTCTCCGAACTTTGGATCATGATTTTCTGCGCCAAATGTAGGTGCATTATCCATAGGCCAAAACTGATTAGTGTATACATAATCGGGACTTTTCCACCCTTGACCAGCCTTTTGGAATTGATTCAAATTTTGCGCATGCGCTTCGCTCCCTCCCACTGACATCAGCGTGTATGTGTCTCCATCTCGTTTAAAATTAAGCGAGCGACCAGGAATCTCTGTTTTTCCTTTTACCTGACTATTACCATTTTCCGGAGAAAACAAATCGGGAGCATTTGCTTTGATCTGAGGATAACCGCTTGCTGACAAACTGTTTTGAACCAGCCCGTACGAACATTTTCCAAGTATTGATTTATCCGCTGGTGTATTTGCTTGATTAATATTGAATCTATCTAATTGAGACAACTGTAGTCCTGTTGATCCAGTTGTGCCATTACCAAATCCATATACCGCCCCTTTTACCAGGTTTGTATTGTTATCAATTACAATATTTTCAGGATAGTTTGATGGATCATTAATACCTTGTAAATAAATATTGCACTTTCCATTTTCCGTATAGCCGCCTGTATAATCATAATCAAAAAATCTTGCAGGATAATTGTGGTCTTTCGAATTGCTTTTACCAACTAAACGAATTACCGTATTATCCTTAATTACAATCACATCATCCTGTATTACCAAACTACTGTTTGTAAACGACAATGTTTTAACTGTTTTTACTTTTTTCCCTTCGGAATAAATCTCCCAGTATTCTTTATCAGGGTCTTCATTCTCTATTCTGCGGTAAACCTTCCATCCTTCTTTATTTGTTTCATTTACATTTTCAGGCTTCTCCAGCACCCAGAGTTCATAAAGATCAAAGTTCAATCCCTCTTCTGCAAATTTGTTTATATGATCCAAACCACTTGCAATTTCTTTAAATTCATATCGATCCGCCGTATATAGCTTTACCAATGAATCTGTACAATTAGGATCATCATAATTACGCTCTTTATAAATCGGCTCATATACTTCCCATGGGTCCGTATATAACCCATTTTGCACATCATCATATTTTTTTGTACCAACTTGTTTAATATACATCTTTTTAAGATTAGTCTCATTTTTAAATTGACCTATATTATTCTGAGGCAACTGGGCCTTACCCTTTACACCTTCTTCCAAACATGTATTAATAATATCGATCGCGTCATCAGCACCAGTAGCTTCATCCTCCATAATCTGCGCATATGCATAGTACTGCACCGTAAATGTTGGATTCGATGTTGACTCATCTGCAAGCGCCATTATATTGCTATCGGATTCAACTACTGCCGTCTCATCAGAAGTATCTTGTCCTGTTAGATTCATTTCTGCCAGCTTTTTTACCTGAGTCCGATCTCTCGATACACTTAGCACCATAAGTGCTGCATCCAAAGAAGTATTTTCTGCCTCATCTATATGTGCATCCGTATCCTCTACCACACCTTCGTCAGCATCCGCCACAGTCGCGATTCCGGCATCACTGTCTCCTGTAATAGAAGCCAGATATTCTTGCGCCTTCTGGGTATCTCGATTCAGCGTTACCTCTGCCGTCACCGTACAATCGGACAAATCCAATTTCACACCATCATAAGCCAGATCATAAGAAAACATGCAAAGCACGCGCCGCTGAATGGTTTCCGTGGATTCGCCAAGATAATCCGTTACAGCCTCATTCAACAATGGATCATCTTCCAAAGACTCCACATTCAGCTCTAACTTCTCTTTATCAATCGTCGTTGCTGTACCGACAGCCGCCGCCTCATCACTGACGTTTTCTTTCACCTCTCCGTTCTCTTCGCCGCCGGCATTCTCTCCATCTGCGGCATCCTTTTCCGCCGTATCGTCTTCACCGGCTGCAGGCGCTGCATTTTCCTCAGACTGCACGGGATTTTCGGCGTTTTCCTCATCGGCGGCATTGCCGGCATTCTCTTCAGTCTGGTTTTCTTCCGCTTCCGAAGACTCAGAGGTATCTTCCCCGTCTTTTTCTTCTTCTAAAGATTCCGCTGTTTCCGCTCCGTCTGTTACCTCTTCCAAAGAAGAATGATCTTCCTGATCGCCTTCTTCTCCGTCCGGCAATGCTGAAACTTCTCCTTCCTCACCGGTTTCTGAAAATGCGGAGTTATCCTTCGCAGGCAATTCTGTGTCTGTTACCGGCTGATCCTTAAACAGAATTTGTCCGTCTGCCCCTTTTGCCTCGCCCTTTACATGAAAAGTGATATGGAAAGGCGCTGCGTCATACTCAAAACTGTCATCCAGATGAATTGTTTTTTCTTTCTCAATCTCATTCCCGCTTACGCTTCCATCACCGTCATTGATCTCATTCCCGCTTACGCTGACCTCAGCCTTCGCCCCTTCATCACCATACCCAATCGCAATCTCCGAAAACCCATTCATTTCAAAAGTGGCTCGGTTATCCTCGGCCTGGCCGCCGTCTAACAGCTCGGTTCCTTCGTCTGCGAAATGTACCACGGTGATCGGTTCGCCTTCCTTCAGGCCGTCTTCATCCAGGAACTGGACGGTAACGGTTACGGGCTTCTTGGGCTCGATCTCGATCAGTTTTTCTTCGTTCTCCTTCGCCTCTTTATTTTCCACATAGAAGCCGATGTGCAGCAGCGCTCTCATTTCCGCCGTCTCGTCCTTCATCGCTTCTTTGTACTCTTCTTCTCTCTGGGCGAAGTATTCCTGATTCTCACCGTCGGCTGTGATCTGCTCGGCCAACAGCTTCGCATTTCCGGGGATCTCAGCTTCCTGGTTAAACTTCACGGTGACAATATAATCCTCTTCCTCACAGGTCCACAGATAGTCTCCCACTTCCTCAAAATCGCAGGTCATATTGCCATCTTCGTCGAAGCAGCTTTCCTCATGAATATGAGCATGGTCACAGATCAGCTTGCCGTTCTCGTCGTAACAGTCATCTCTATGCTCGTGCAGCACCACTTCTAGGCCGCAGATAATATCGCCGTTCTTGTCATAGCAGCCATCGCTGTGAACATGGGCTTCCTCATGACCGCAGATCAGCTTGCCATTTCTGTCATAGCATTTCTCGCCATGGATATGGGTTTCCTCATGGCCGCAGATCAGCTCGCCGTTCTCGTCGTAGCAATCATCGTGATGAATATGAAGTTTTGCGCCGGCGTTCAGGGCGGCGATTTCCTCACTGGTCAGCTCCACTGTCTTGAAGCAGTCTTTATTATGTCTATGCTCTTCCAACTGAAGCAGCTCGCAGATCAGCTTGCCGTTCTCATCGTAGCAATCATCATCGTGGATATGGTTCTCCAGCTTTCCGCAGATTGGAACCAGTTTCGTCTCGTAGCAATCTGCAGTGTGGATATGGGTTCCTGCCTCAGCCGTGGTCTCCGGCGCAGCGGTTGTCTCAGCAGCCACAGTCGTCGGCGCAGCTGTCGTCTCAGCAGCTGTGGTCTCAGGCGCCTTTGTTTCCGGTGCCTTCGTCTCTGCCGGAGCCGTCGTTTCCGGCGCCTCTGTCCTGGCAGCAACCTGCTCATAGCAGGCATCCGTATGAGTATGCTCTTCTGCCTCACAGGTCAACGTTGCCTCGCCGGCAGCACAGGCATCTGTGTGACTGTGCTCTTCCTCTTCACAGATCAGCTTTTCCTCATAACAGCCATCCTCATGGGCGTGCTCTTCAAGCTCGCAAATCAGATTGCCTTCCTCATCATTACAGCTGTCATCATGCTGATGTTCATTCTTATCGCAGGTAAGGGCTCTCTCATAGCAGCCGTCCCCGTGCGTATGCTCTGTCATTGTACAAGCCGGCTCCGCCTCGCCATAGCAGGCATCCGTATGGGTATGCTCTGCCATTATACACACCAGCGTTGTTTCCAACACGGCCGGCGCTGTCGGCGCCTCCGTCTCTGCTGCTGTTTCCTCGGCAGGCTGGCTTGCCGCCTCCGTATTACCCTCCGGCTGGCTTTCGCTCTCAGGTGTCTTTACCGGCTGGCTTTCCTCGCCTCCGTCGGGCGTCTTTACAGGTTGGTTGGCTGCTGTGCCTGTATTGTCCCCTTGTGCCGGCTCAATTCCTTCCAGCTCACACACAAGCACCTGCTGTTCCTCGAAACAGGCGTCCACATGCTTATGGGGTTCGATTTCTTCTAACGGGCATACCAGTCTGCCGTTCTCATCACGACAATCATCGTTATGTACATGAGCCAGATAGCCGGCGAAGCCGCAGACCAGCACATCTTCTTCTTTCTCCTCATCATATACATAGCATTCGTCCGTATGCTCGTGCACCTTGGCCTGGCAATCCAGCACCTTCACCTTATGGGTCAGCGCCTGGCCGTACAGCTTCAGCGCTGCCACCGTGCCCAGAATCACCGTCACGGACAGACCCAGAAAAATCATCACCCATTGCCTGTGCTTCTTCTGTTCCTGTAATATCTTTGTATTCTGCGATGATAAATCAAATTTCATCTTACAGCCTCCCTCCATCACAGTTCTGCAACTCTCCTCCCATCGCTTACGATTTGCCAAGTCCCCTAGATCTGGGAGGTCCGTTGCTGTTTATGTCTTACCATATTGGATCTGTATTCGCGCCTGCATTGATTATCTTGGGATTCCTAAGGCCGAAAAGGGCCAAACTCGGAATATGATTTTCCCAATCACCATGTCATTACTGATACAGCCTACTGCCTTGTTCCGGCTGTCGATACTGGTGGACCTGTGGTCTCCCATCACGAAGCACCGACCCTCCGGCACCTGATAGGGCAGCGTGATGTTGCAGTCCCCAAAGGCTTTCTCTGTCACATAAGGCTCATCTAACAGCTCCTCGTTCACATAGACATTTCCATCCATGTCGATGTTCACCCAGTCTCCGGAGGAGGCGATCACCCGCTTCACCAGTATGTTATTATTAAAATAGAAGGCAATGATATCTCCTGTCTTATACCGATTGCTGTTCAGCGCCACAACGATATCCTCATCTTGCAGGGAATCTGTCATGGAGGTTCCGCTGATCTGCAGAACCGGTAGCAGAAGAACCGCGATCAGCACCGTGGCGGCGGCCACCACTACCAGAAAAAATATGGTGCTTCTCAATACCTTGCCGTATCTGTCTTTATATTGTTCCTTCGCAAGCTCCGCTTCCAAAAGCTCCAGGCTTGGAAGCTCAAGCTTCTTCTCGCTGTTCTCGCTCATGGACATCCCTTCCGTCTGATTCAATTCCCTCTGATTTTTCCGGCTCGAACAACGCCGCCTTCAAATGCTTTGCAATTATGTCAGTGACCATTCCGTCGGAATCCAGCTTTTCCCACCTGTCAGACTGCAGAACCTCCAGCCGTTTCTCTAAGTCTCCGATCAACGCGTCCTTCTCGTCCAGGCGTCCCTTCAGCTTTTCTAAAAGGGCATCCTTTTCATTCAGCCTTTCTTTCAGCTTTTCCAAAACAGCGTCTTTTTCATTCAGCTTTTCTTTAAGTCTCTCAAGCTGAACATCCTTTTCATCCAGCTTCCCCTTAAGACGTTCGCAGCTTTCATTTAGCTGTGCCAATTCTTCACTTTTTCCTTCTGATTCGGCCTGCAGTCTGGCCGCTTCCTTACTCTGCTCCACCAGCAATTGGAGAAGGTCCTGCCGGCGCAGCCTGCGCAAATCTTTTTCAGTCATATCTTCTTTCTTCGTCTCCCTGCCCCTTATATACTGTTTGATTCGTACTTAGACAGCTCACGAATCACGCGTCCCATCCGATAGAGAGCTGTTCCTGCTCCATCATATGTTCATAGGTCTGTTGAATCAGCACATTGACACTGGCCTGAATCCCGTCCTGGGTATTCTGGTACATCTTCCAGAGGCAGCGGGGATTCGCCTTTTCCGGCTCCACCTTGGCCTCCTGGCTGACGATATTCACATAATGATGAATCGCCGAGCGAGACAATGGCTTTCCGTCTCTTGAGAGAAATACGGCGCCGCTCACGATTTTTTGCCTCCGGATATAATCCAGCAGCTCCTCACGCAATACCGCGGGAATCCGCATGATCCGCAGCCGCTGACCGTTATGGCTGTCCAGCTTTACTGAGCCTGAGTTCACGGCCTCCGCCGTCATCTGGGGCATTTCCTGAACCCGGACGCCTGCGCCGCCCATCGTCTTAATCAGCAGATAGGAACGCTCCTTTCCCATATGCTTTGCCGCTGACAGAAGTCTTAGATACTCCGCCCGCGACAGCTCCGGCTGTACGTCATTGCCCTCCCAGACAAATTCGTCCACCTGCCAGTCTCTGTGGCCAATATAACGCAGGAAGGTGTTCAGGCATGATACCTGAGTATTCACCGTTCTATTTGAAAATCCTTTTTCATCAATCATCCATCTGCGCCATCTGTTTCCCATCTCTCCGTCAATCACTTTATCCTCGGGCAGCCAGTTGTAAAATCCTGTTAGATTTCTCCGATAATTTACCAGCGAGCTTTCCCCTCGATGTTTACGGCGCAGATTATCTAAAAATTCTTCTATCCGTTCCGGGGTTATGTACTCCCCGGTTATTTTTTCCCTTTCCTCTATTCTGGCCACGCCCAGTCGCTCCTTTCGACGTCTGCTTGTTTTGCGATACTCTTTTCATACGATATGTTCAAAATTTATAATCTGTATATTTCTTATTTTGAGAAATTTGTTGAAATGGAAAATACTTGCGGAAATCCCAAAAAATAATGTAAAAAATCTGTTTGCATTCCCCAAAAATGCCGATATATATGTAAGCTGGAAAAGGATATGAATAGAATATCCAAAAAAAGGAAGTAATAACGTGTATTTTTTTGCTATATGACTTACAAATTTTTGAAAAAAATGATTTTTATGGAAGTGTGTTGAGTTTAACTATTGTCCCTGATATAATTTTCACTGAAAAGAAAAAAAGGAAAATTATTTTTTTCCCTCTTATAGTAACAGATTATAAATATTGTTAACACACAAGCTTCAGCCTGTCCAACCAGTGCATATGCTCAACACCGGTAGCGAGCAGGTAAATTCGGGTCGTATCGATGCTGCTGTGACCCAGCATATCGGCAAGCTTGACAATATCTCCGGTAGCCTCGTAGAAGGTTCTGGCAAACAGATGACGCAGGTTATGGGGAAACACTTTGGAGGATTCCACCCCGGCTGCGGCGCACAGCCGTTTCATTTCGGTCCAGATCTGGTTTCTGGACAGGTGTCTTCCATTTCTGGTAAGGAACAGGCTGCCAGAACGGATTTTTCTCTTTTTGGCATATCGAAGCAGCTTTCTGCGCAGCTGTTCCGGAAGCATAATGACCCGGATTTTCCCTTTCAGTACGATCTCAGCCTTCCTATTTTTAACTGCCTCCAACGTGATATACTTTAGTTCCGACACACGGATTCCCGTTCCGCATATGGTTTCGATGACCAGCCCCAGCCGTTCCTTTCCTGTGCGGTAGGCCGTATCCACCAACCGTCTGTACTCTCCCACCCCCAGGTCCTTTGACTCGTCCCGGAACATCTGGCGCTGGATTTTCAAAAATTTCACTCGGCACTCTTCCCACTCTAGAAATGAAAAAAAGCCGTTGACAGCCGACAGCATGGCATTCACTGTTCTGGGAACATAACCGGCTTCCAACAGCAAGGTCTTCCACTGAATCACCAGTTCCTTTGTCACCTCTCGCTGTCCAAGCCACTTCGTGAAGCTTTCGATCTCCTTCATATATTTTTCAATCGTCCCTCTCGCCTTTTCCTCCCGCCAAAGATAGGCGCGGTAGTTCTCTATCATTGAGTTGGTTATGATTTTTTCCATTGGCATATTCTCCTCTTCTTAAATTTATCTTTATAACTGACGCATGGAATCTCTAAGCCTTATTTTATACGAAAATGCGCAAAGTTTGCATAAAATTACAAAAAACAGCGCGCTACATTCTAATATATTACATTTATAAATGAGAATCCCCTTCCTGAAAGTCAACCGGCACAACCGGAGCCTTTCCAGAAGGGGATTTTTTCAGGCAGACGAAACAGCGTGGTGTCATATTGTTTGTAATTTGGCCTGTAATATATTATTTTGTTCCTCCATTTCGATATACTTTTCCAAATGACGCAGAGGAGCCGCTTTCGCGGCATTTTCCTCTGCGCCTGCATGTACAAAGTTCTTTATTCCCGTGAGGTATTTTATTCCGCTGCAGCTCTGGCAGCGATCTCTCTCTGCTGCACATCCACGGGCGCCTGCTCGTAGCGGGCGAACTCATAGGAGAAAGTTCCGATACCGCCTGTCATAGAACGCAGGTCCGTATTGTAGCCGAACAGCTCGGACATGGGAACATCCGCCGTGATCACCTGCTTGCCGCCTGCGATATGGTCCATACCCAGCACACGGCCCCGGCGCTTATTCATATCACCCATAACGTCGCCGGCAAAGCTGTTGGGAACGGTTACACTTAAGGTAGCAATCGGCTCTAACAGCACCGGGCCCGCTTCCATAAAACCTGCCTTGAAGGCGATGGAGGTGGCTGTCTTAAAGGCCATCTCGGAGGAATCTACCGGATGGTACTTACCGTCGATCAGCGTAGCCTTCAGACCAACTACCGGATATCCGGCCACCGGTCCCTTCAGTACGGAATCCTGCAGACCTTTTTCTACTGCCGGGAAGTAGTTCTTCGGCACGGCGCCGCCCACTACCCGCTCTTCAAATATGAAAGGCGTCTCCAGATCCCCGGAAGGTTCGAATTCCATCACAACCACACCATACTGCCCATGGCCACCGGACTGCTTCTTATGGGTGCCGGTAACGGTAGATTTTTTCAGGATCGTCTCACGGAAGGCTACCCTCGGTCTGGAAAGCTCTACATTTACTTTATAGCGCTCTGCCATCTTGCTGACAGCAACCTCCAACTGCTGGTCGCCGATACCATACAGGAGGGTCTGGCGGTTCTCGCTGTCGATTACGCTCTTTAAGGTCAAATCCTCATCCATCAATTTCGCTAAAGCAGTTGCGATTTTATCCTCATCACCCTTGTTCACAGCTTTGTAAGCCATGCTGGTGTAAGGCACGGAAACCTCGGGACGGTCATAAACCACCTGGGCTCCCTTAAGGGCGATTGTGTCGCCGGTGGAGATATTATTGATCTTGGCTACTGCGCCGATATCCCCGGCTTTCAGCTCAGACACCTCGATGGCCTCCTTGCCTCTCAGCACATATAATTTGGACAGCTTTTCCTCTGTCTCCTTGTTTACATTATAAATCATCGTATCTGGTTTCAGGGAACCGGTGCATACCTTGATCAAGGAATATTTTCCGATAAAAGGGTCCACCAGCGTCTTGAATACCTTGGCACTCATATACTTGCTGCTGTCATACTCTACCGGCACGATCTCGCCGTTGCTCAGGTCTTTGCCATATACGGATCTCTGCAGTGGTGAAGGGAAGTACTTGGAAATACAGTAGAGAAGCATTCTTGCGCCCTGGGCGTTGATACCGGAACCCATCAGCACAGGTACGATCTCGCCGTCCATCACATGGGTGCGCAGCGCCTCGGAAATCTCTTCATAGGTAAAGGTATCGCCCTCGAAATAACGCTCCATAAATTCTTCACTGGTCTCGGCCACAGCCTCAATCAGGGAATCATAGCTGACGGATACATGGTGCTCCAGATAATCCGGGATCTCGCACTCCTCAAACTCACTGGTCTCACCTACAAAACGGCGGCCTTTCATCTTAACCAGATTCACATAGCCCACAAACTTCTCATTCTCTCTCATCGGAACATAGAAAGGCGCCACCTTACGGCCGAACTTTTCATTCAGCACCAGCATAATATTTTTAAAGCTGGCATGGTCATCGTCCATACCGGTCACGAAGAACATAACGGGCAGCCTGTTCTTTTCGCAAAGCTCCCATGCCTTCTCTGTTCCCACTTCCACGCCGGCCTTGCCGTTGATCACGATCACC
This sequence comes from uncultured Lachnospiraceae bacterium, assembly GCA_910588405.1. Classification (GTDB taxonomy): domain Bacteria; phylum Bacillota; class Clostridia; order Lachnospirales; family Lachnospiraceae; genus Paralachnospira_A. The sequence goes on from CAJUPT010000003.1 coordinate 44,801, forward strand.
GCAGCATCGGCAGCCGCAACTGCCTCCTCGGCCTCGCCCACAAAATCAAAGTACCCGGGCGTATCCAGGACATTCATCTTATAACCTTCCCATTCGATGGGAATCAGGGATGTGCTGATGGAGAACTGACGCTTTGTCTCTTCTTTATCAAAATCGCTGATGGTATTCCCGTCCGTCACCTTCCCCATTCTTTTCGTTATACCAGAAACAAACGCCATGGCTTCTGTCAGAGTCGTCTTTCCGGCGCCCCCGTGGCCGAGAAGCACTACGTTGCGGATTTTATCTGTTTCATAAACATTCATGTAAATTACCTCCAATAATATGTAATGTGTTTATATCCCCGGGGCGGACCGGACGATATCATAAAGGCGTTACCGCTCTCTATCTATTTTACTAGAAGATTCTAAATAACACAAGCAATTAATTCATTTTTCACATTTTTATATTTGAAATTTCAGAATCATTCCACAAGGTTTCCCTGATCCCCGCGCTGCGGCTTTCGGATTCTGCCCTAAATACTCAGGACCTGTCTTTTCGTTGTTTTCTATATTGATTCGGGTGTCCGTACCATTTCCGTTTTGTAATTTATACTTTAAAGTTTTAAACTTCAACGCACGAAATCATTGACAAACCCCAGGGTACGGAGTACAATGTTTGACATTGACAGCAAAAGCACACCTTTTATTTTGGAGGAATCATCCATGATTATTATTATGAAACCGGGGGCTAAGCCCTCCTCCGTTCAGAATATCGTTAAAATCATCCGGGACAACGGGCTTACGGCCCATCTCTCCGAAGGGGACCAGGTCACTATCGTCGGCGTGGTCGGCGACAAAACCCGTCTTTCCCAGTCCAATATCCAGATCGCCCCGGAGGTAGACAAGATCGTTAATGTCACGGAATCTTATAAAATCGTCAACCGGCAGTTCCACCCCGAGGATTCGGTGATCCATGTGGGAAACACTGATATCGGCCCCCATACCTTAACGATTATGGCCGGCCCCTGTGCCATCGAGAGCGAGGAACAGCTCCTCTCCACGGCCAGGGCCGTAAAAAAAGCCGGGGCTACCTTCCTGCGGGGCGGCGCATACAAACCAAGGACCTCCCCCTACTCCTTCCAGGGGTTGGAAGAAGAGGGGCTGAGATACATGAAGGCAGCCAGGGAAGAAACCGGCCTGCGGACCATCTGCGAAGTGACCAGCCAAAAAGCCATCGAGACAGCCGTTAAATATGTGGACATGCTGCAGATTGGCGCCAGGAACATGCAGAATTTTGAGCTGTTAAAGGAGGCCGGAAAGTCCGGGCTTCCCGTCCTGTTAAAGCGGGGGCTGGCCGCCACCATCGACGAATGGCTGAATGCCGCCGAATACATTATGAGCGAGGGCAATGAAAACGTGGTGCTGTGTGAGCGGGGCATCCGCACCTATGAGACTTCCACCAGAAACACCCTGGATATCAGCGCAGTGCCCGTATTAAAACAGAAAACCCACCTGCCGGTCATCGTAGACCCCAGCCACGCCACTGGCGTCAGGGCTTATGTGGCACCTGTTTCCAAGGCAGCCGTAGCAGTAGGCGCCGACGGCCTGATGGTGGAGGTACACCCCTGCCCGGCCTGTGCCCTGTCTGACGGCCCCCAGTCTCTGACTTTTGACGACTTCGGCCAGCTCTGCCAGGAGCTTAAGCCCTATGCCTCACTGGCCGGAAGGGAGTTTTAAACACTATGAATATCGGTTTTATCGGCCTGGGGCTGATCGGCGGCTCCATCGCCAAAGGACTGCGGAAAGTCCACCCCGACTGGCATATGGTCGGCTTAGCCCGGTCGGAACAGACAGTGCGGGCCGCCTTGGAAGAAAAGGTGATCGACGAGGGCTGCCTTCAAGTGGACCGGCGGTTTTCCGGCTGCGACATGATTTTTTTGTGCGCCCCGGTCGAGCATAATATCGGCTATCTGGAACAGCTAAAGCCTGTTATTTCAACGCATTGCATCATCACCGACGTGGGCAGCACCAAGACGGAAACCCACCTGGCAGCGGCCAGGCTTGGCATGGAAAGCCAGTTTATCGGCGGCCACCCCATGGCCGGCTCCGAGCGCAGCGGCTTTGCCTTTTCCACAGACCATCTGCTGGAAAACGCATGGTATGTGCTGACGCCCACCGAAGCAAACACAAAGGAACAGACAGAGCTGTGCCTTTCGGTGATAAAGGATCTGAACGCCCTTCCCCTGGTGCTGGATTACGAAGAACACGACTATATCGTAGCCACCATCAGCCACCTGCCCCATCTGATCGCGGCCGGGCTGGTGAACTTGGTAAAGGACAATGACAACCAGAACCAGACCATGAAGCAGATCGCGGCGGGCGGTTTCAAGGACATCACCCGCATCGCCTCCTCCTCCCCGGAGATGTGGCAGCAGATCTGCACGACCAACAGTAAGAACATCGGGAAGATTCTGCGGCTATACATTCAGTCTATGGAGGATATTCTCTCTGCGGTAGAGAATGAGGACGGCGAGAAAATCTACGGACTGTTCGATACATCCGGAACATACCGAGATTCCATTCCTGATCAGTCCAAAGGGCTGTTGAAAAAGGAACATTCTATCTACTGCGACCTGCTTGACAGAGCCGGCGCTATCGCCACTGTGGCCACCATGCTGGCCGCCCATCAGATCAGTATCAAAAATATCGGCATCATCCATAACCGGGCTTTTGAGCAGGGTGTGCTGAAAGTGGAGTTTTATACACAGGAAGCCGCCGACGAGGCGGAGGAGCTGCTGACAAGGTGCCAATATACCGTATATAAGAGATGAGCATATCCGTTTTCATTTTGTTTAGAAGCTGTTTTACGCTGCATCAGAAATCGGTGCATTATTATTATGAGGTAACTTTATATGATTACATTGACAAAAACCGCTCGTCTGCGAGGGGAGCTGACTGTCCCAGGCGACAAATCTATCTCCCACCGCAGCGTTATGTTCGGCTCGATTGCCAAGGGCGTTACGGAGATCACCGGATTCTTGCAGGGGGCTGACTGCCTGTCCACCATCGGCTGTTTTTCCGCCATGGGCGTGGAGATCCGGAATTCCGGCGAACAGGTTACGGTTCAGGGGCGCGGGCTGCGGGGATTGCGCCAGCCAGGCCATGTGCTGGACTGCGGTAACAGCGGAACTACTACCCGGCTCATTTCCGGCATCCTGAGCGGACAGAATTTCCCTGTCACCCTGACCGGGGACGCGTCAATCCGGAAAAGGCCGATGAAACGGATTATGGAGCCTTTGCAGATGATGGGCGCGGAAATCACAAGCATACAGGGCAATGGCTGCGCACCGCTGCGCATCCAGGGACGGCCTTTACAGGGCATCCACTATCAGTCTCCTGTGGCCTCTGCCCAGGTTAAATCCGCAGTTTTGCTGGCCGGGTTATATGCGGAAGGTGAAACCAAAGTGACGGAGCCTGCCCTTTCCCGGAACCACACGGAGCTGATGCTCCGCTATTTTGGCGCCGAAGTGGACAGCCAGGAAACGACGGCCTCCATCCGTCCCGCGGAAGAACTGTACGGGCAGAAAATCCATGTGCCCGGCGACATCTCCTCCGCCGCCTATTTTATCGCGGCAGGGCTGCTGGTACCCGACGCCGAACTGCTGATCCGCAATGTAGGGATCAACCCCACCAGGGACGGTATCCTTAAGGTATGTCAGATGATGGGAGCGAACATTACATTATTAAATGAAGACCATAGCAGCGCGGAGCCTGTGGCTGATATCCTAGTCAGAAGCAGCGGCTTAAAGGGCTGTGTGATCGAAGGCCCGCTGATCCCCACTTTAATTGATGAGCTGCCGGTGATCGCATGTTTGGCCTGCTTTGCCCAAGGCGAAACCATAATCCGGGACGCCGCCGAATTAAAAATAAAGGAATCCAACCGGATTCAGGTTATGGCGGAAAACCTCACTGCCATGGGCGCTGACGTGACGGAAACCGAGGACGGCATGGTGATCCGGGGCGGACGCCCTTTACACGGCGCCTCCATCCACTGTCATATGGACCACCGCATCGCCATGAGCTTCGCCATAGCCGCCCTGGCCGCGGAAGGGGAAACAGTGATTCAGGACAGTGAATGCGTGAATATTTCTTATCCAGGGTTTTATGAGGAGTTGGGAAGAGTTGTGGAAAATTAGAAGATTCGGATTGATTACAAACTATTCGCTTCAATAGGATCTCATTTATCTGATTATATTATAGAAAATCGGGTCATTCTCATTGATGAGATTGACCCAATTTTCGTGATCATTAACGCTTCTAGCGTTCCGTCTATATTGGTGATACATCCTCAGCCCGTCTCAAACCCATGCACCCAATCCGCTTTCAGATAATAGATCAGATAAATAACCGAGCTGATCCCCCAAGTCAGCGGGTAGGCCCAGTAGATCAGGCCGATATCTCCTGTCAGCTCCATCACCATCACAATATAGGCCACCCGTACAATGCACCAGATGGACAGCATAACGCCCATAGAGACGAAAGCCTTCCCTGCCCCCCGGCAGATGGCAGCCACCCCATGGGAAAAGGCCAGCAGGAAATAAAACAGCGTCACCGTACGGGCCTGCCGCACGCCCAGGGCTACCACGCCCGGCGTATTGTCGAACAGCCCCACCAGCACCGGGGCAAAGGTATAGTGGAGGATACCGATTCCTTCCGCCAGCAATACCGTAGCGATGATACTGAAAGCGGCTCCTTTTCTTGCCCGTTTATATTGCTTTGCCCCCAGATTCTGGCTGACGAAGGTGGTTCCTGCCATATTAAAGCTTAAGATGGGCAAAAAGGCGAAGCCTTCAATTTTCGAGTGGACGCCGGCTGCTGCCGTAGCCAGGCTGCCGAATCGGTTGATCTGGGACTGCACCACCACATTTGCCAGGCCGATCATAGAATTCTGGATGCCCGAGGGAACGCCGTAATGAAGGATTTCCATCAGCATATTCTTTTCAAACCGGATTTTTTTCATCTCCACCACAAACAGGTTGTCCTTATTCAGCAGGTGGGCCATACACAAAATAACGCTGACCGCCTGAGAGATCACGGTGGCCACGGCCGCTGACCAGACGCCCCAGTGGAATCCCATCAAAAATAGCACATCCAACACCACGTTCATCAGCGAGGAGATAATCAGATAGTAAAGAGGGCGGCGGCTGTCCCCCAGCGCATTCATAATGCCGCAGCAGATCGTATACATGACCATGGCCACCACGCCCGTAAAATAATACCGGAAATATTCCACCGCCTCCGGCATCACCGCCGGGTCTGTCTGCATCCAGCTTAAAAATACGGGCGTACAGATCACGCCCGCAGCCGTCAGGAACAGGCCGCTGGCGATACCGAAGGCCAGAAGGGTGTGGATGGCGCAGGACACCCGCCCTGGCTTATCCGCACCGAAATATTTGGAGATGACCACACCGCCGCCCATGGCCGTTCCGTAGAAAAAACTGGTCATCAGAAAAATCAGGTTGCCCGACGAACTCACCGCCGCCAGCGCATTCGTCCCCAGCGCCCGGCCCACAATAAACGCATCCGCCGTATTATAAAGCTGCTGAAAAATTTGGCTGAGCAGCACCGGCAAGGTAAATATAAGCATCTGGGTATAGGGATTCCCCACTGTCATATCTTTTACGGAAGAATGGGTTCTTCCGGCGCTCTTTTGTAATTCAGACATCTTTCCGCCTCCGGCTTTTTATGCATGCTCAGATGTTAAATTAAACCGAAATATTTACGTATGTTTCAAATGGGATCTGCATATGCATGTACTGTTATCACCATGATCATCATCATACCATAATACATTAAAAACTCTTCCTATCATGTACCCATATAATCTGTGATTACCGGTTATTCTCAGTGATATCAATGACTCTGCTTCTATATATTTTGAAATCAATCTGTCTCGCGCTGTTTTGTTCAGTTCATCTAAATTTAAAGAATGATTCTGTTTTTTATCCCGAACTAATATTTCGCTCCATGTTTTGGCTTCCAATGCCTTTAATCTCGGAAGCACTTCCGTCCAAAACGACTCCCCCATATGATCCTGAGAGAATGCCCACATCTCCTGATCAGAATTCACAAAAGCCCATGCAGGATATTCGCAATAATATCGCTCAGGATCTCCACCCTGAGCGATATATCTTCCATTAGGAACTACTTTTTGTTTTACTTCTTTTTTTCGCTTAGAGCCCGCCATAGTATAATGCCATGCTTTCCTTTGTAATCACATGATTGCAACCTGCACCGGACGGAACTCCCTCTCTTGCCTTCAGCCAGGGGTCCTCCATATGTGTCAGTTGGCTGAGCCACTGGGCGTTGTGGCTGCCATAATGCTCTAATACCTTATCAATGGTATCTTTCTGATTATCAGACAAATCTCCTGCACCACCAGTTTCATCACTGGCGTTTACCGAATATTTACCCTGTGTTTTGAAGAAAAGTTCAGGACATACCGGACCATTCGCCCATGCCTGAAAGTCCTCCTCAAATAAAGGAGAATCGTCCCAAACAAGAGACCATGCCTGAGAATAATAGCACAACTTCTGGAGTTTCATGGTTGACATAGAACCGGACTGTTCCAGAATATATTTTGCCGTATCCAAAACATTCGCCATTTTTCATCCCCCTTTCACTTATATAATATAACACGAATTCAGTATCCTGAATAGTAGGAAAACCGCAAAATTTTCCAACCCGAAACGTTTTGAATGCTATCCTCCATATTCGAAGTTCTCAAGAAATGTGAAAAAGAGAACAACTGCATGTATCCACTCTTGACGTACCCTTTTTTCATCGCAATATCCGTACCCATATATTTTTTTATCCACACATACTTCCATCCATTTACACTACTATGCCTGTAATACTCAGGCATGAACCGCGCTCCCTTTCGAGCACTTTGCTTTTCCCACGCACGCCTCTTGCCATCAAAAGGCAGAGAGCACCACGGCAATCGCTACATAAACCGTCACCTCCGATTCTGCCAGGTCTTTCGTATCCGTCACGATGGCGGACATCCTGCTAACAAAACATTGCTTCCCAGCGATTTGCCTGATCTCATGAATTGCATCCATAGTCTTGTCCGCTGATGTGGTTGTGCCAAAAATAATAAACATCATGGTGGAATCTTCCGCGTTGAACACACTCCTGATCTCCTCCGGGAAGCATTTCCATCAAAATGCTTAGGCAAAACTGACTAACAGTCAATATATAAATTATTAAGTTTACATAAACTCATCTTGACGAACAATTTTTTCGGGGGTAGTATAGAAATGGAAATTTTAAATCCACCGGAAACAGCAACGCTCCGGACTACGGAATAGTAAGCGACTAAAGAACACCCGCTAACTATTCCGTATGCATCGCACGTAAGGGTCTAAAGACCAGACCCTTACGTGCTCATAGCAAAGCCCCGGGAGGACTTACTGACACTTCAGCGGCAGGAAATTCTCCCATACAAAGGGGCTTGGAAGGGGAGCTGCGGAACAGTAAATAAGGAAAAAATGATGAAAAAAGTAGACATGAACAAAAAACAAAAGCGAGAATCCTTGCTTGATTCTGCCTTTTCCCTTTTTATGAACAATGGTTTCCATAAAACCTCCATCTCGAATATCGTGGAGGCCGCTGGTGTGGCAAAAGGCACCTTCTATCTTTATTTCAAGGACAAATACGATATCCGAAACCATCTGATCTCCCACAAGGCCAGCCTGGTGTTCCAGAACGCCTACCGCAGCCTCCTTGACAGCGGCGTGAAGGAATTTGAGGATCAGGTCATCTTTTTTATTGACCATATCCTGAACCAGTTTTCCGACGACCACCAGCTGGTCAGGCTTTTGTCAAAGCATTTAAGCTGGGGCATGTTTAAAAATTTTCTTACCGAGGCGGAGATTGCGGATTCGGAAAATATTCTGAATATCTTTCGGGGGCTTCTGTCCAATGCGCCTTATTCCTACCGTAATCCGGAGGTGATGATCTATATGATCGTGGAGCTTGTAAGCGGCACCAGCTACAATTCCATCCTGTACGGGCAGCCTTTGCCTTTGGAACAGCTCAAGCCTTATATTTACGACTCCGTGCGAAGCATCATGAAAAATGAGCGGGTTTAACCCGCCCATTTTTTCTATCACCGCTACCAAAACACTTTCACATATCTAAAATACCATCTCTGCGCCGGATTCAGCCTGCCCTCCGTATACCGGCAGGCCGCCTCGTAAACCTTCCACACCTGCAAACGCTCTTCCGGACTGGGCGCTCCGATTCCGAAGGCAGCGCGATCCACTGCCGCCATAGCTTGTCTGGCCATCTCCAAATCGATTTCAGAAACGGTCTGTTCCAGTCTGGCCGCACAGACCGAAGCCCCCTCCTGAAAGCTTACCGGACAGCCCCCCAGCCGCATCACCTGCTCCAATCGGGCATACAGCTCCAAAGGACCATATCGTTTTTGCCGAATCAGAATTCTGTTTCTTCGTTTCTCCATCAGTCTCATTCCGCCATATAAGGCCCCGCTTACCAGAACCAATCCAAATAACAGCGGTAAAAGCCAGGCTTTAAGAGTTTGAAGCAATGAATCTGCATTTTCACCATTCTTCTGATTTTCCGTCCCGTTTCCCCCAGAACCATCCTGTCCGTCATCAGAAGCGGAGGCATCCGTTTCTGTTTCCGTCTCTGCTGCCGCATCACTTTCCTCCGCCCCCGAGCCATTGTCCTCTTCGTGCTGTTCCGTGTTTTCTTCCATCTCCATGCCCTCCGTCTCCTGGTCTTCTTCCAAAGGCATCTCCGGCATATCATCCAGTTCAGGAAAACCATCCGTATTCTGACCCAAAAATGCGCCTTCTGACAATACGCCCGCTTCATAGGCTGAGGGCGGCGTCGCCTCCACCGGAATCCACCCCAGGCCAGCCACATAGATCTCCGGCCAGGCATGAGCCAGGCTGTCCTGCACCACACTATTCCAATTCCCGTCCTCACCTGGGGAAAATTCTGCCACAGGGGCAATATATCCCGCCACATAACGGGCCGGAATTCCATACATCCGGTACATCAGCACCGCTGTCGTAGCATAGTGGACACAGTACCCCTGCTTTCTCTCAAACAAAAAATATTCCGGAATTTCCTCACCGGCAGGAATAACCCCCGGTGTCATCGAATAGGAGGTCTGACTGCGAAGCGTTCTCAGAATAAAATCCGTGGCTTCCTCCCAGCCGGACACAGGATTCTCCCTGCAAAGCGCAGCCAGCCTGGGAAACCGTTCCTCCTCCACCTGGGTATACTGCTCATATACATAATACGTGTATACCTCTTCCGTCAAATCCATGTCCGAATAGGGGGCCTCCCTCATCAGATCATAATAGTCCGCCAGCGAATACCAAGAAAACTGTCTGACATCCTCCTCCTCTCCCCGGAAAGCAGAAATATAAGGAGACATGCCATACCGGTTCCCATCCTGATATCCTGGCAGCATCTTTACCGCCATCCACCTACTCCGATTCCCCCCCTGATCCACCTCATAAGCTTTCTGGTAAGTCAATTCTGCCAAATATTGTTCCAACTCCCTCTGTTTTTGAGGATTCCAGGAAGCCCTTTCCTCCAGAAACGTCGTCTCGTCCGCCGGCTGCCATGCATCCCCTCCATAAGCTCCGCCTGTAAACTGTCGCAGATAAATGGTTTGTTTCGGCTGTTCCGATACCTTCACAGCCGCCACATCCTGCCCGGTCACGTGGCGGTTCCCCCTGCTGACATGCCCATCCTCCCGAAGAGAAACAGACACCGGCAGCTGCTGCTGAATCTGAAGGGACTGACGAATCCCCTGCTCCACTGCCAAAGGAGCCTGAAACAGCATCTCCCTTTTATACCAGGTCAGGCCGGAGGCAAACGGTAAAATACAGGCTAACAGACAGGTCAGCGCTAAAATCCCCCATCCCTGGCTGCGGCGCAGTGTCTCTCTGCCAACACACAGCATTCCGTCCCGTTTTCTATAAGCGCTTGCCGCCATCGCCCTGTCACCCAGATGAAAAAAAGCAAGCAGGCAGATGGCCGTCAGATCCGGTACACCGGTCAACAGTGGTTTTATCGCCACCAAAAGCCCTGTTACCGGGTAAAGTAGACTCCCCTTGCAGAAAATTACGGAAAGCCAATACAGAGCTACCGACGACAGCAATATCCATGCAACCAGCAAAAAGGTCAGATCCATCCCCTGAAATCCATTGGGCATCCAACCGAACAAAAGCAGATTAACCGCCGCCGACAGCTGTACGCCAAGCCATCTTCCGCCGATCGCAAAAACTGCGCCGCAAAGAGCCATCCCGGCGATCCCGGAATACACACGCCGATTCCCGATCATCCCGAACAGACACATTCCGCCGCAGCAAAGAAAGGCTACCAAATAGACAACCGGAGGATTCCAGCCAAAATCCGCCAGTGATGTAACGGCACGCAACATTCCAAGCACGCCGCAAAAATAATATATAAACTCTCCCATATTATATATAAATCCACCTTTGTTCCAGCTCCCGGACATAGGTATCCGGCGAAAACTGCGTCAGCAAACCGTCTCTCCCATACAGCTGAAGCTCCGTGTCAAAATACAGCGCATTTCGCTCACCTGCCTGCCCAAATGCTGCGGGCTCAGTCTGAAACAAGCCGCCATCCGGCAGCGACTTTACCCAGACAGGGCGCATATGAACCAGCACAGCGCTCATCGCCAGATGCCCTTCCTCATCAGACACTGGCATCTCAGTCCAGCCATTCCTGCCATCATCATACCAGCAGACCAGATGAGAGATGCCAGCAGCCAGAAGCCCTGCTGACAATGCCGCGGACAGCTCACGAAACGCATCCGGCCTCCATGGCTCCATCTGCCTCCTCGCCGTGCGCAAATCCAGCAGCAATCGGGCACAGTACGCCTCCTGCCCTCCATACTGCTTGCTTAACAGCTCCTCCGTCCTGGCGCTCAGCTTCCAGTGCACATCCCGCAGCGAATCTCCGGGCTGATAGGAACGAAGCTGTCTGATCTCATAAGGGTCTGTGCCCGCAGTCGTTCCATGATCCCAGTCAGCCAACTCTAACCCTGTTATATTTTGGCGAAAAATTTCCAGGCTTTCCGGCTGAAACCGGGCCAAGAGTCTGGAGGGCAACACTGTCAGCGTCGTCTCGGTACATTGTTCGTTAAAGGTTTTTCCGTTTAAGGTACTTTCATTTAAACTTCTTCGCTTTAGATTTCTTCTCTTTAAAATACTTCTGCCCTTCGGTGGTTTTCTCCAGCTGTCGAATCTCTTTTTACGCAAAAAGAAATTCAGGTAGTCTGATACCCACATCTGACGCAGTCTGACCGACACGCCACCACAGTAATCCACTGGCAGAGGAACAGAAAGAACCGCCTTCCCTCTGCCGGCCACAGCGCCCCGAAGCAGGATTTTCCCTAGAGCAGAGCAGTCCACAACAGCCTGCAGCTTAGGAATCGGCAAAAAACCCCGGTTTATCACCGTCACATGAGCCTCTGCATACTCCCCCTTCCGCACCATTTCATTGGAAAGCCCCACCGAAATCTGAAGACCGGCAATAAAATACCAGGTCAGCACATACATAAGTACCAAAATCAACAGCATAGCGGCGGACAACAGCAGCAAACCATACATATGATACCATCCCGCCATATAATAGGCCGTAAGCATCAGCGATAAATATCCGCCCAGACTCAAAAGCCTGGAAATCCAGGCGATCATTCCTTCACTCCCTTAGGCGTCGGTTTTTTGACACTTTGCAGCAATTGAGCGATCACCTGCTCCTTTTTTACCTGCTCCATCCTGGCTTTTGCATTTAACTGAAGTCTGTGGATGACCACATAGGCATATTGGCAGCTTACATCCTCCGGCGATACATAATCCCTGCCCCGCAGCCAGGCAAACGCCCTGGACATTTTCACCAATGCCATCGTGGCTCTGGGGCTTGCGCCCATTTCCAAATATGGGTGCTCTCTGGTGACACGCACCAGCTGTAAAATATAGTGATAGACCGCATCATGGATGTAGATACGCTCCGCCTCCGCCTGCATCCCGGCAAGCTCAGCCTCCGTCACCATGGCCGACAGCCTGTCCGTCCGTTTTCCGCTGTCCATTCCCTTCGCCATCAAAAGCTCACTCTCCATATCCGGGTATCCCATGGTCATACAGATCATAAAACGGTCGATCTGGGCCGGCGGAAGCATCTGGGTCCCCGCCGCTCCATAAGGATTTTGGGTGGCAATCACAAAAAAGGGGCAGGGAACCTGTCTGGTAACGCCGTCTACAGTCACCTGTCCCTCCTCCATAACCTCCAAAAGCGCCGATTGAGTCTTCGGGGAAGTCCGGTTAATCTCGTCCGCCAGAAACAAATTAGTAAACACCGTTCCCGGCTGATAGACGAACTGCTGCAAATCTTTTCTGTATATGGAAAAGCCCACGATATCCGAGGGCAGCACATCGGGCGTAAACTGCACCCTGCGCCACGCTAAGCCAAACACCTTTGAAAGTCCCAGCGCCAGCGTGGTCTTCCCCACTCCCGGAATATCCTCTAAAAGAACATGCCCTCCTGCCAGCATCGCGGCCACAATCTCCGCGGTCACTTCCTCCTTGCCCAGGATCACTTTATTCAGTTCATTCAGCACTTCCCATGCTTTTTCACGCAATCCGCTCACGAAAGCCTTCCTCCATACGACTTTTTGATTCTCATATCATATTAATACTTATAGTTAACTCAAAGTCAATCGGATAAATCTTACAGTTCTATTAAAATTAAGAGTGTCCCCTGTTACGCTCTCTTCTCTATTGCTTTTCTTCCTTTGTCTTACCCCCTTCAAAAGCCTTCAGCGCTTCCAGCGCCTCCTTTGACATAGGAAGTATCACAATAATATTGAATACCGTCATCAGGCCGACGCCCACATCCCCCAGATCCCACACAAAGGTATAAGCGGCCAATCCTCCGACAAACAGCATCACCAAAGCCAACAGCTTGTAGGCCGTCTGAGAAAACCAGTTGTCCCCAAACAGATAGGCCACATTGGGCCGGGCATAAAACAGAATGCCGATAAAGGTGGAAAAGCAAAACAGCCACAGCGTCAGAGCGATAAACACCACGCCGAACTGCCCCATATGATATTCCATCGAGACCTGCAATAAATCCATACCGCCCAGCCCTGCCGTCATGGCCTCCGGAGTAATCAGCATAATCAATGCCGTACAGCTGCAGATCACAATGGTATCGATAAACACGCCCAGGGCCTGCAAAAGTCCGGTTTTCACCGGATGGGAGGTATCCCCCGCCGCCGCGGCACAGGGCGCGGAGCCAGAGCCGGCCTCATTGGAAAACAGCCCACGTTTCACCCCGTTCATCACCACAGCCCCAAAGCCTCCTGCCACAGCCTGGCGAAGCCCAAAAGCCTCCTGGAAAATGCGCTGAAACACGGACGGTAAAACCGTGATATTTTTGAAAATCAAAAACACAGTCATCAGAAAATAGCAGACCGCCATCACTGGCACCAGAATGTCCAGAACCTTAACCGTAGCATTTTTGCGAAGCACAATCACTGCCGCCAGGAGAACCAAAATGATCGTAGTGTACAGAGGCGGAATATGAAAGGCATTTTGAAATGCCGAAGCCACCGAATTGCTGATGACCTGGCTGATTCCACACCAGCAGATCAATCCGGAAACTGCAAATAAAACGGCAAGCACCGAATAACGTTGTCTCTTACCGCCCCGCTTCTGCTCCGCAAAATGGTGAATATAGTATGCCGGACCACCCCGGTAGCCGCCGTACAGTGGATCTTTTTCCTTATGCAGCTGGGCCAGCGTAGCCTCGATAAAAGCGGTGGATGAACCAATCAGCGCAGAGAGCCACATCCAGAACACCGCCCCCGCACCGCCTGCAGAGATGGCGGCCACAACCCCGATCATATTTCCCATACCCACCCGGGTAGCCGTAGACACCACCAGCGCCTGCAGGCCGGAAATCGCATTGCCAGCCGATCCACTGCGCTTTTCCGTCATCGCCCGGACCATTTCCGGAAACATGCGGATGGGAAGAAACCGGGTCCGTACTGTAAAATAAATTCCTGTGGGAATCAGCATCAGCACCAAAAGAGAAATGCCAACAGAACCGCCGCCCGGAAGTGGCAGCGTGATCAGATCGCCCCACAGAAACTGATATACACTTGAAATTATTTTTACAATCATATCCATCTTTTTTATCCGTCCCCTCAGGAAATAACTGTTATTTTGCATTACAAAATAACCATATTTATAATATCAGTATATAATACGGAGTAATATTTGTAAATTGATAAAAGAGATTCCAACAGACAATCACAAAAAATAATCAATTTAATAGAAAAGATGTCAAATTCCTTTTAGAAATGAAACACACTGTACTATTCTGAAAGTCGATAACACTGGCAGGGCAGGCCATCCTTTCCTGCCCTTCGGTTTCCTGCTGCCTTTTTGTTTTTTTCCGGTTTTTTCTGCTTTTCAATTTTCTCTGCCAGTTTTCCTACTTTTCTGCCTCTTCCTGCTTTTCAGCAGCCTTCGTCCTCTTCCTGTTTTTCAAGAGTTTTCATCCTTTTCGTCCGTCTGCGCCTGCTCCTCTGTCTTATAATCTCTGATATTACGGATCACCGGCTTAACTATCTCATACAGAACGTCACATTCCTCCTCGGTGCAGCTTTCCAAAATATCATAGATCGGATGTCTTGCATACTCCGTATCCTCCGAAACACGATCATTACGAACTCCAAAATAGAGATACTCAAAAGTCGTACGATAAAACACCCGCAACTTTTCAGCCAACTTTCTCGAAAGAGGTATTGCGCCGCGCTCGGCCTGACCATAATAATTGGACGTATACCCAATCCGCTCACAGAGTTCTTCCTGCGTCAGCCCTTCTCTCATACGCAGCTTCAACAGCCTGTCCGCAATTGTTTTTCCGGCAGCTCAATATCTGGTTTTTTACGCATTACTCAGCACTCCTTTTTTATAATGGTACTGAATTTCCGCGCGTTTTAACAGTTATATAAACAGATGAGTTAACCATCATAAAACAACATGTAAGCAGATAAAATATAACTAAATGTGTCACTGAGAAGCATACCCTCACACTAGTGTACTGTCTGGCTTATATTCAGGCAAACCTCCTTGTCTATTTTCCTGATAGCACTGCTCCACAAGCCTCAGCGTAGCCACCGCTACGCCTACGTTTGTGAAACAGCACTCTCAGAAAAATATTCTGCGGAGTTTTACCAGATATGAACCAGACAGTACACTAGTCGACAAATATCTATATATATAGGAAGTAAGCCTGTTAGGGCGAGAAAGTGGCCTGGGCCATATTTTTAAAAATGTTCTAAAGGATTGGAATATCTTCACTAATTGAACTCGAACTGAAATAACACAAAAGCAAAAATTTTGCGATCTGTAATCAGAGAAAAGTGGAGCAGGCGGGAATCGGACCCGCGTCCAGAAAACCATTCATTGTACTTCTACTATCATAGCTGTTTGTTTTACATTCCCTCCGGCGGGCGGCAAACAGCAGCCTTCCGCTTTCAGTAGCTTCATCTTACGCCCATATGCGCAAAGCTTAGCATATGTCGTTTCTCACATAATCGATGCCAGGTTCCCGACCTGTGAGTGCGCCGGGGCTGACAGCTGCTTTAGGCAGCGTATGCTAAATTATCTTCAGCGTTTATATTTATTGGTGTCATTTAACGCATAACTGCGGATAGCTTCTCCAACTTCAAATCCCCTGTCGAAACCAGTACTGCCCCATATTCGATTGGATTTATAGTCTACCAGATTCCGGGCAAACTGTCAATACAAATTTTTCACCTTAAACTCTTTCTCCGCCTCCCTGCGTTGGTCCTTTTTGGCGATGTCATCCCGTTTGTCATACAGCTTCTTGCCCCGGGCCAGGCCGATCTCCACCTTGGCCAGACTTCCCCTAAAATAAACCTGCAAAGGAACCAGCGTATACCCTTTCTGGGCCAATGCGCCGCTTAGCTTGTTGATCTGGCTTCGGTGAAGCAGAAGCTTGCGCACCCGCAGCGGGTCCTTATTAAAAATGTTTCCTTTTTCATAGGGGCTGATATGCATGCCGTAAATCATAACCTCGCCTCTATTGTCAATGCGGATAAACGATTCCTTAATGCTACATTTCCCCATCCGCAGAGACTTCACCTCAGTTCCCGCCAAAGTGATCCCTGCCTCATAGGTATCCTCTATAAAATAATCAAATCTGGCTTTCTTGTTGTTCGCAACCAGTTTAAAATGATCTTTTGACATACTTACTCTCCTTTATCCTCCGAGCTTAAATCACTGTGCTTCCTTGAAAGCTTACGAGTCTCTATGAAAAAACCGCTTACAATCCTGTCATCGTAAGCGGTAGTTTTGAGCACGTCTCTCCTTCGTCAAGTGAAATCCCCCGCAACAAGCTGCGTGGTATTTCACCTTCGCGGCAGCCGCCAAATATCCGTGCAAGCACGTCTACTTAACTCATTGCCAGCGGAAATCAATTCAGATCATATTCAAAAGCAGCGCAACCACAAAAAACGCGATTGCCACATACTTTGTACTCTTCTCGATCTTCCCTTCAAGGGTACGCCCTTTATTCTTCTCCCAGAAGGACTCGGCAGCTCCGCTGATCGAACCTGTCAGACCGGCAGACTTTCCCTCCTGCGCCATTACGATTATGGTCAATGCAATGCAAATCAATACAAAAACAACGGTAAGAACGATCTTTAATGCGCCCATTTTTCACACCTCCTATGGCCAAACACGAAGTATCGTACCATAAATAAATAGAAATTTCAAGTCTATTGGACGAGTTTCCTCTAAAACTTTCTTCGATCATCCCTTACCTGAATCTCTTATTTTCCCGCCGGTATTTTCCAGTCCTCAAAGGGATTCTGATAAATGGCCATCCGCCCCAGCGCGCCGTCGATCCTGAGCAGTTGATTGTACTTGGCGTTTCTGTCTGAACGGCAGGGCGCGCCGGTTTTAATCTGACCTGCATTGACCGCCACGGCGATATCCGCAATCGTGGCGTCCTCCGTCTCGCCGGACCGGTGAGAAATCACGCAGCGGTATCCCGCCTTTTGGGCCATCTGAATCGCCTCAAAGCTTTCCGTCAGCGTCCCGATCTGATTTACCTTGACCAAAATGGCATTGGCCGTATGGTTTTTAATTCCCTGGGCCAGCCGTTTTGTGTTGGTGACAAACAGGTCGTCTCCCACCAGCTGCACCTTCTGCCCCAGCCGCTCGGTCATCATCCTCCAGCCCTCCCAGTCTTCCTCATGAAGCCCATCCTCGATGGAGACAATCGGAAATTCATTGCACAGACCGTTCAGATAGGAAACCATCTCCTCCGCGCTGCGGACCACCTTTTCCCCCTTCATCTTACTTTCTCCTGAGAAATAATAGCCTCCCTCCTCCTCCGAATACAGCTCGCTGGAAGCAGCGTCCATGGCAAAGCAGATATCGTGCCCAGGACGGTAGCCTGCCTTTTCAATTGCCTGCATCAGATAGGTGAACACTTCCCTGGCATCCTTCATATCCGGCGCGAAACCGCCCTCGTCGCCTACTGCCGTAGAAAGTCCTTTCTCATTTAAAATCCCTTTCAGCGTGTGGTACACCTCCGTACACATGCGGATGCCATTAGACATACAGTCTGCCCCCACTGGCATAATCATAAATTCCTGCAGATCCACCGTATTGTCCGCATGCCTGCCGCCGTTCAACACATTCATCATGGGTACGGGAAGCTGTCTGGCCCGGAATCCACCCAGATAAAAGTAAAGAGGAACGCCCAGGGCTGCTGCTGCCGCCTTCGCTGAGGCCAGGGAAACACCCAAAATGGCATTTGCCCCCAGATTTCCTTTGTTCTCCGTTCCATCAGCCCGGTTCAGCAGATAGTCGATATTGCCCTGATCAAGGACATCCTGTCCCTTTAAAAGCTCGCAAAACTCCGTCATAATATGGTGAACCGCAATCTTTACCCCGTTTCCGTGGTAACGGTTCTCCCCATCCCGAAGCTCCACCGCCTCAAATTTTCCGGTGGATGCCCCTGATGGCACGCTGGCCCGGCCCATCACGCCATTTTCCAGCACCACATCCGCCTCCACCGTAGGATTCCCCCGAGAATCCAGTATTTCCCTTCCGTAAACTGCCGCAATTGAAAAAGCCTTTCGCATAGATTTCCCTCCTATTTATAAGCGTTTTCTTACAGTATCTGTAAAACAGAAAAATCTATACGTGAAGAAGAATCCTGCGAAGCAGGATTCTGCGCCTGCTGCGGATCGCTCCAGCGACATTTCACCTTTCTGCCGCACACCTATTACATTTAGCAAAGCATTAAACACCTTGCGGAACATTTTTTTCAGAGAACTGTCCTATTATGATACAAAAGGGCAGCTACACAGACAAAAACGCCGGTAGCTGCCCTGCTTTTAACCATAATTCTGTTATGCAAACGATCAGTTTCTTCTCTTCCCAAGAATCCGCAGCAAGTAAAGAAAGATATTGATGAAATCCAGATACAGCGCCAGCGCGGAAAATATGGAAGCTTTTGACGCCATGGCAGCATCATTGCCGTAATACTCATAATAAGCCTTGATCTTCTGGGTATCATATGCCGTGTACGCCAGGAAAATCACAATACCGATCATACAGGCAATGGTCTCAAAGCCAGACAGGTTCAGGAACATGGACAGCACCCAGAACACTGCCAGGAAAATGGCTCCGCCAAGCAGCACATTGCGCATTCTGGACAGGTCAACCTTTATAAAATAACCGATCATCGCCATCAGGCCGAAATATACGGCGGTCAGACCAAATACCATCACCAGGCTCAGCATGTCGTAGAGCAGGAAATATACGGAAAAGGTCACGCCATTCAGAATCGCATAGGTAAAAAACAGCGCTCTTGCCGCTCCCACCGACAGCTTATGCACCCGTGCGGACAGAAAGACCACCACGCCCAGCTCCGCAAGCAGCAGAATGAAATGCCCATAGGGAACTGCGAACACATAGATGACCGCCCCTGTGGCATAGCCCGCAATGGCTGTCAGAAACGTGGCCAAAAGTCCCGCAAACATCCAGGCAAAGGTCTTTGCCGTATAGCTGTACAACGGCTCCGCGTTGGCTTCACTGTATGTTGTGTAACCGTTTAAATGATATGATTCCATAAAAATACACCTCCTGATTCATCTTTTAGGCTTTGCTGACTGAAGCTCTCTCTGCGACTCTTCCATAATCATGTGGCTGCTTATGCCATCACATCTATCGTCTGGCCCACCCCAGTCGCAGCCGCCTCCATCATTTTAGCCAACTCATCGCCGCCGATCTCCGCAATCTCTAAAGTTTTGGACATCAGCGCAAAGCTTATACCTGTCTGAATCTGGCTGGCTGACATTGCCGTAGCTAACGCAGCAATATCCATAGTCATAATACACACCTCCTATATCTAAGGATGTACTCTCAAAACCTCTCAGCACTGCAAGCCTCCGAGAGTACAAATTAGGAAACGTCTTTCGCCGCTCCCATTTGCGTGGAGTCCCTTCCACTAATTTTTCTTTGAACATATACTATCATATTTTCCATAACAATTCAATATGAGCACAGTTTAAATTCATGTGAAATTGATGTGAAATTCATGCCAAATTCAAGTCAATTTCACGTCAGGTTCATCATTACCCCTAAAAATCCCAAAAGCCGCCTTCTCATTTTCAACGCAAACAGCTTTCTTTTTACTGTGCAATTTGAATCCTAATGATCAGTTTATTCAAAAACTTCATGATAAAAATATTCTACCTGTACGCATCCAACAGCCCCATCAGCTCCCGGATCTCCTCTTCCCGCGTCGCCCAGCTGGTGGCGAACCGAACCACGGTATGAGCGTCATCCTTCTTCTCCCAGATACTGAACACTACCTTCTCTTTCAGCCATGCAAGCTGCCTGTGATCCAGGACAATAAACTGCTGATTCGTCGGAGAATCCAGGAAAAACTCATACCCCCTGGACGCAAAGCCTTCTTTCAGCAGGCCGGCCATCCGGATGGCATGGCGGCTGATCTCAAAATAAAGTCCATCGGTAAACAGCGTGTCAAACTGAATGCCCAGAAGCCTTCCCTTCGCCATCAATGCTCCATGCTGTTTAATCCGCGCCAAAAAATGTGAGGGCGTATTATTTTTCGTAAAGACCACCGCCTCGCCGCACAGCGCCCCAACTTTCGTGCCGCCGATATAAAACACATCGCAAAGCTTCGCGATCTCCTGAAGGGTCAGGTCAGCCGCCGGGCTCATCAGGCCGTATCCCAGGCGGGCGCCGTCCATATACAGAGGGATCTCAAATTTACGGCAGACTGCGGCAATCTCCTCTAATTCCCTTTTTCCGTACAGTGTCCCGTATTCCGTAGGATAAGATATATATACCATCCCCGGAAATACCATATGCTCCCGGGTGTCATTCTGCCAGAACTCCTCCAGATATTCCTCCAGCTCTTTCGCGTCGATCTTTCCGTCATGCTCCGGCAGCGCCAGCACCTTGTGGCCCGTATACTCGATGGCCCCTGATTCATGGGCATTCACATGCCCTGTCTTTGCCGCCACCACGCCCTCAAATCGATCCAGCATGGCATCCACAACCAGGGCGTTGGTCTGGGTTCCGCCTGCCACAAACCAGACGTCAGCCCCAGGACAATCGCAGGCTTTTTTGATCTTCTCCTTTGCGGACCGGCAGTAATGATCTTCACCGTAGCCCGGCAGCTGCTCCAAATTTGTTTCTAAAAGCCGTTTTAATATGAGCTCATGAGCCCCTTCCGCATAATCACATTCAAATGAAAACAAAACAACTCTCCTCTATCCACATTTTGTACCATACGTTTCCACGGCCCGGTTTACATCCGCACGTTGCATTTGTAAGCCGGGCCATAAATTTTAGTATAGCAGTAACTCCTGCTTTTCCGAATTCAATTATTTATCATGTATCTCACTGTGTATGGACTGCAGCGACCTTACATCCCCCATTCCATGGGCCTTTATATACTTAATTCCCCTGGCGGTCACTCTCGCCGCCGCAATGGTGGTAAAGTAAGGAATCCTCGCCTTGATCGCAGCCTTCCTCAGATAGCTGTCGTCATGGACGCTTTCCTTCCCGGAGGGGGAGTTAATGATCAGCTGAATCTTGCCGTTTGTAATCATATCCATAATGTTCGGCCGGCCCTCATACAGCTTCTTCACCTTCTCCGCCGGGATTCCGGCTTCATGGAGCAATTCGTAAGTGATGCCGGTGGCCAGGATATGGAACCCGTCCTCGGCAAAGCTTCTGGCAATCTCCACCACCTCCGGCTTATCCTTCCTGTTTACGGAGATCAGCACCGTTCCCTCTAACGGCAGTCTGGACTGGGTAGCCTCCTGCGCCTTGTAAAATGCCTCGCCGTAATCATAGGACAGGCCCAGCACCTCACCGGTAGAACGCATCTCAGGCCCTAATACCGGGTCTACCTCCTGGAACATATTGAAGGGGAATACCGCTTCCTTCACGCCGTAGCAGGGAATCTCCTGCTCCTTCAAAGAAGGCACCGGAGACGGCCGCCCTGTCAGCTCCGAGGTAATAATCTCCGTAGCCAGCGGCACCATACGGATATTGCACACCTTAGATACCAGCGGCACGGTCCGGGATGCCCGCGGATTTGCCTCCAGCACATACACCTTGCCGTTTTCAATGGCATACTGCATGTTCATCAGGCCCTTCACATGCATCTCTTCCGCAATCTTCCGGGTATATTCTTTAATCGTCTCCACATTTTCCGGTGAGATATGGACGGAAGGGATAATGCAGGCCGAATCGCCGGAATGAATTCCTGCCAGCTCGATATGCTCCATCACCGCAGGCACAAATGCATGGGTTCCGTCGCTGATGGCGTCCGCCTCACACTCCATGGCATGGTTTAAGAACCGGTCAATCAAAATTGGGCGGTCAGGCGTCACTCCTACGGCCGCCGCCATATAATCCGCCATGCTCTCGTCGTCATAGACCACTTCCATGCCGCGGCCGCCCAATACATAAGAAGGACGAACCATGACCGGATACCCGATGCCGTTTGCGATGCGCAGGGCATCCTCCACCGTAGTAGCCATGCCCGACTCCGGCATAGGGATATTAAGCTTCTCCATCATCTCCCGGAACAAATCCCTGTCCTCCGCCAGGTCAATGACCGCCGGGGAGGTGCCCAAAATCTTCACGCCGTTCTTCTCCAGGTCAGCAGCCAGGTTTAAAGGCGTCTGTCCGCCGAACTGGGCAATCACACCCAGAGGCTTTTCCTTTTTATAAATGCTTAACACATCCTCCAATGTCAGAGGCTCAAAATACAGTTTATCGGAGGTATCATAGTCCGTAGACACCGTCTCCGGGTTGCAGTTTACGATAATCGTCTCAAAGCCCAGCTTTTTCAGCGCCAGCGCCGCATGTACACAGCAGTAATCAAACTCGATTCCCTGCCCGATCCGGTTGGGGCCTCCGCCCAGGATCATAATCTTCGGCTTGCCCTCCGACACCGGATTTTTGTCCGGCGCATTGTAAGTAGAATAATAGTAAGCATTATCCTTCGTGCCGCTTACGTGCACCCCTTCCCAGGCTTCCTCCACGCCCAGGCTGATTCTCCGGTTCCGGATATCGTCCTCCGGGATCTCCAGAAGCTGGCTTAAGTATTTATCGGAAAATCCGTCCTTTTTCGCCGCCGTCAGCAGTTCGTCCCCAGGCAGGGCGCCTTTGCTTTCCAGAAGCTTTTCTTCCTCGTCCACCAGTTCTTTCATCTGTTGAATGAAATAATGCTTTACCTTTGTAATCTGGAAAATCTCTTCTACCGTCGCCCCTTTGCGCAGCGCCTCGTACATCACAAAATACCGCTCGCTGGAGGGGGTGATCAGCATTTTCAGAAGCTGTTCCTTCGTTTTCTCGCCAAAATCCTTTGCATGGCCCAGGCCGTACCGCCCGGTCTCCAGGCTTCGGATCGCTTTCTGGAACGCTTCTTTAAAATTCTTGCCGATGCTCATCACTTCGCCTACGGCGCGCATCTGGGTTCCCAGCCTGTCCTCCACGCCCTTGAACTTCTCAAAAGCCCAGCGGGCAAACTTGATCACCACATAATCGCCGTCCGGCACATACTTGTCCAGTGTCCCATACTTACCGCAGGGGATATCCTTCAATGTCAGCCCCGTAGCCAGCATGGCGGATACAAGGGCAATCGGGAAGCCGGTGGCCTTGGACGCTAATGCCGAGGAACGGGAGGTTCTGGGATTGATCTCGATGACCACCACCCGGTCTGACACAGGATCATGGGCGAACTGTACATTGGTCCCGCCGATCACCTGCACAGACTCTACGATCTTATACGCCTGCTCCTGCAAACGCTTCTGGCATTCCGCAGGAATAGTCAGCATCGGCGCGGAACAGAAGGAATCTCCGGTATGGACGCCCAGCGGGTCGATATTCTCGATAAAGCAGACAGTGATCATATTATTGTCCGCATCCCGCACCACCTCCAGTTCCAGCTCCTCCCAGCCAAGAATCGATTCCTCTACCAGAACCTGGCCTACCAGGCTGGCCTGCAAACCTCTGGCACATACGGTTTTTAATTCTTCCTTATTATATACCAGTCCGCCGCCGGCGCCGCCCATGGTGTAGGCAGGACGCAGAACCACCGGATAGCCCAGGGAATCGGCAATCTGCAAAGCCTCCTCCACACTGTATGCCACCTCACTGCGGGCCATCTCGATGCCCAGCGCGTTCATGGCCTTTTTAAATTCGATCCGGTCCTCGCCCCGCTCGATGGCATCCACCTGTACGCCGATCACCTGTACATGATATTTATCTAAAACACCGGCCTTATACAGCTCCGCACACAGATTCAGCCCGGACTGGCCGCCCAGATTCGGCAGAAGCGCATCCGGCCGCTCCTTGGCGATGATCTGCTCTAACCGCTCCACATTCAGAGGCTCGATATAGGTAACGTCAGCCGTCTCCGGATCTGTCATGATGGTAGCCGGGTTGGAATTCACCAGAACGATCTCATAGCCCAGCTTATGCAGCGCCTTACAGGCCTGCGTGCCGGAATAATCAAACTCACAGGCCTGGCCGATCACAATGGGGCCGGAGCCTATAATCAGTACTTTATGAATATCAGTTCTCTGTGGCATGAAATGACCTCCTTGATTTTTGCTACATACTATTATAAAGAAAAAAGAGAATCCTGCAAGGACTTTTTCATGTCATTTGCGTTATGTTATTTGTGTTGTGCGGATTTTATTCCAACAGTTTGCCGTTCGCATCACCAGAAAGATAATCATTTTATTTTTTCTGATTGATTATACGCGCCCCCCTTTAGGACTCACTTCACTTTGCAGCCTGCTCTGCTTTTCATTTTCTCTGCCTGAACTTGCTCCGCTTCGCCAATTTTCTGTTTTCAAAACCGGAAACCTGTGCTAAAATAAAGGAAAATACCCTGCAGCCAGCTACTGATACATCCGGAGGCCGCCATGAAAGAAGACTTAAGCACCGCCCTCCCCACCGATGAGGAGGCTTACTATCTGGCAGAGCTTTTTAAGGTTTTTGCTGACAGTACCAGAATCAAAATTTTATATGCCATCTCCGAAAAGGAGCTGTGCGTGATGGATATCTGCCAGGAGCTGAACATGAGCCAGAGCTCCATTTCCCACCAGCTTCGGGTACTGAAGCAAAGCCGTCTGGTAAAGTTCCGCCGGGACGGCCGGACGATCTACTACAGCCTGGCCGACCACCATGTACAGACCATGCTAAGCCAGGGGATGGAGCATGTAGCGGAGTGAAATATCATGCGTGTGAATATCATTTAGAGGGAGGTGCATTATGAGCCCTATATCATTCTTATCAAACCATATTTATTATAATCCTGCCCAAACCCCTGCCGATGCAAAGAACGCCATTTCTTTACAGACAGGAAACAGGCTCCCGGACGCTGAGAACCCCCAGGCGGCCGACGGCCAGAAAGTATCCCGCCAGCCGGATTATGATACCTATGAATGCCAGACCTGCAAAAGCCGAAAGTATAAAGACGGCTCTGACGACCCCGGCGTTTCCTTTAAGACAGCTACCCATCTCGACCCGGAAACCGCCCCTTACGCCATCCGCTCCCACGAAGGCGAGCATGTATCCCATAACAAGGCACAGGCCGAAAGGGAAAACAGAGAAATCGTATCCCAAACTGTCACCTACCACACCGACATCTGCCCGGAATGCGGGAAGGTCTATATGTCGGGCGGTACTACAAGAACGGTATCACGGGCATCCGACAGCCAGGATTTTTATGGCGGAGATTCTGTCCGGAAAGGGGTTTATTTGGATTTGATTGCGTAGCGTTGTGTCGTGCCAGGAAATCCTGAGGTTTTAGGGCTTAGGGAGTTCCTGGCATTTAGTCATAATTGCAAATATTCACGCGTATTCAAATTCATAAAAATTCCTTTGTGTTTTTCGCGATTCGGCATATATTTATTAAAAAAGGGCTGGCACGGCAGCATTCACCCCGTGTTCAGTCCTTATTCATTTTAACATTATATTTCCCTCTGAACCGGCGGCAAATCGGTGGCAAATCACTCATTTTGCACCTTGTCTCATCTTAAAAATCCTTATTTTATGCGGGTTAGAAGTACTACCGTCTCCACATTCCCCGTCCCCGGAAACATATCCACCATCCTCCACTTCTCCACCCGGTACCCCGCTGCCATCAGCATGTCCAGATCTCTCGCCAATGACGTCGGCTTACAGGAGATATAAATCATCCGCTCCACGCCATACTCCACGATCTTTTTAAGCGCTTTCGGATGAACTCCTTCCCTGGGCGGGTCCAGCACGATAAAATCCGGTCTCTGCGGTATTTCATCCAGCGCTTTCAGCACATCCGCCGCGATAAACGTACAATTCGCAAGCCCATTCAGCGCGGCATTCTCCCTGGCAGCCTGAACCGCCTCCTCCACAATCTCCACGCCGATCACCTGCCCTGCTGCGGAGGCAAGCAATTGGGCGATAGTCCCGGTGCCGCTGTACAGATCAAACACTACCGGCGCAGTATCTCCGGCTTTCTCAGTCCCCTTATCTTTCCTGATCTCCTCTGCCTTCGCGGCTCCCTCAAAGCCTTCCTTCCTCTCCCGTTCGGAGGCCATCCCTACATACTCTCTAACCGCACTGTAAAGCGCCTCCGCCCCCAGAGAATTTGTCTGAAAAAAGGAAAATGGCGTAATCTTAAACCGCAGCCCCAGCAGCTCCTCATAAAAATAATCCTGTCCATACAAAATATCCGTCCGGTCACTTTGGACCACATCCGCCAGACTATCATTCACGATATGGAGCACACCGGTAATCATCCCCTGGCAGCCTGCAGATAAAAGCTCATTTACAAATTCTGAAAGCATCTCTGTTTCCGACCGAATGCCTTTTTCTATTCCCATACCACTTACATTTTCAGCGGCATCCCCAGATTCCAAATCACTGCCTGTTCCAAAATTATTTTCTGCTTCCGGAATTTCTCTCATTTCAAAGTCATTCCCGGACTCCTGTCCACATTCTCCACCAAAACGGTTTCGATTTTCAAGATTCTCACCTACTCCATGATTCTTATCCGCTCCACGATTCTCCTTTACTCCCGATAGACCCCCGAACCGCGCATTATCTCTCGGATATTGACTGCTTGTCACCAGGCAAACCAGAATCTGTCCGGTTTTCACAGCTTTCCGCACCAGCAAATGCCGCAGATATCCCGTATGCTGCATTTTCCGATAGAAGGGCAGCCCCTTCCGGGTAAAAAAGTCCAGCGTTGCCCGCAAAATTTTTCGAAAATCCTCATGAACAATCTTACAATCCGCCACCGTGACAATATCATAAAAGCTGCCCCGCCTGTGCATACCCAGGGCAAGGGGGCCGTCCTTCATCGTATCCCCAAATGAAAATTCCATCTTATTCCGGTACTCCCGAAACTGCGGGCTGGGTGTAATGCCTTCATAGACGGCCGTCCACTCACAGTCATCCGCCTCCTCGCTGGCATCCGTCCCCTCACAGGCATCCGCCCTCTCACTGTCATCCGTCCCCCCACAGACATCTGCCTCCCCATATTTCTCCATCACAGGCCGCAGCAGACTGCGCACCTGTTCTTCTTTTATGCGCAGCTGTTCCTCATAAGGCAGTGTTTGATACAGGCAGCCTCCACAGACTCCCGCATGGGAGCAGGCTTCCTGTCCATTTTCCAACGGCGACAGCTCCAAAACCTCCAACAGTATGGCTTCCGCCTTCCCCTTTTTCATTTTCCCGATACGAAACCGTACTCTCTGCCCAGGCAGCGCATATTTCATCGTCACCTTCCGCTCCTCCACATAAAGCCAGCCCTTATCCGGAAAATCTATCCCCTCTATCACACCTTCATAAATATCCCGTTTCTTCATTATACAAACTCCTGTAATCTAAATATAATCAATCTACCCTTTTGACTCCCTAATCATCACAGGGAAGTTCGTCGAACTTTCCCATGATACAAGAAAGGCGCCCTTTCCCAGGCGCCCTCCGTCATAATCCGCATGTTTCAAAAGCTGGTTCCATCACCATCACTGTTTTCTCAATCAATCCTCTTCCGCATCCGTCTCGTCATCCTCGAAAATGTCCTCATCGTCATCCTCGAAAAGATCGTCATCGAAATCGTCGTCGTCAAAATCATCATCAAAGTCATCATCCGGCGTGAGGAAACGGTATACCGCGTAAGCAATACCTGCCACCGCAATTACGGCTCCGATAATTGCCAGAACCCACAGAATTGTCTTTTTTGTCTTTTCTTCTTCCTCATACTTTTTTACAATTTCATTTAATTTGCTTGTGGCAAGCCACTCATTAATCTGACTCATCATAATTGCCATCCTTTCGCATGTTCTAGATCGGCGGTATGGACTAAGCCATGCCATCCCGAACCATAGCGCTTTCAATGCGCTGCTTTTTGTTATTATAACATCCTTTTCTATATTTTACTACTGTAAAAAATTATTTTTCACATTTTTTCATTAACCTTTTAAATTTTTTCCAATTTCGCAAAGGATGCAAACATCTTCTTCTGCCCCACCCGATCAAAATTCACCGTTACCTCGTAATCCTTTTTTCCATCCACGACGGCAGTCACCGTACCCTCGCCATATTTCATATGCCGTATCCGGTCGCCGGTCTGATAATCCAGACTGTCTGCCTTCGTAACCGTAAACTGTTTCCCGATATTTCTGGTGTAGGCATCCTCCCCAAATACGGCTTTGGGAGCGGAATATGGACTTCTTTTTCCACCGTTTGCCGACTGCTGTTGAGACGGCTGCGGCTGGGACGGTTGCTGCTGGGATGCCTGCTGCCGGAATGTCTGCTGCTGTGTCATATCCATATTTCCCTGTCGGAACGGCCATGCGGAGGACTGATTCTGCTCTAAAAGCTCCTCCGGAATCTCCTCCAGAAAACGGGACGGCTTGCACCATCGGGATTCTCCGTTCACCATCCGGCGTCTGGACCAGGTGAGAATCAGATTCTCCTTCGCCCTTGTCACGCCCACATAAGCCAGCCTGCGTTCTTCCTCCACCAAGGAATCGTCCTCGGCATTGACCGCTTTTCCGCTGGGGAACAGCCCATCCTCCATTCCGGTGATATACACCCGGGGAAATTCCAGCCCTTTCGCACTGTGCAGCGTCATCAGAAGCACCCTGTCCTCATCCGCATTTGTACGGTCGATATCAGCCACCAGCGCCACCTCCTCCAGAAATTGCCCAAGCAGTCCCTCCTTATCCTTTGCCTGGCTGGAAAAATCAGCCGCTTTATTGACCAATTCCTGAATATTTTCCATACGCGCCTGAACTGTCACCGCATCGTCATTTTTCAGTTCATCTTCGTAACCGGTATCTCGGAGTACCGCCTCAATCAGATCAGGAAGCTCCAAGTCCTCAGCCTGTTGCCGCAGCTTTTCTATGAGTTCCACAAAATCATCGGTCTTCTTTTGCGTCTTGCCCAAAGTGCCGATCAGATAACCCTCCTTCAATGCCTCATAAAATCGAAGATTATGCGCCGCGGCAAAATTTATGATTTTTCCGATGGACGTGGCGCCGATCCCTCTCCTGGGCACATTGATAATCCGCTGCACCGCCAGGTCGTCCCTGCCGCTGTCAATGGTTTTCAGATAAGCCAAAATATCCTTAATTTCTTTCCTCTGATAAAAGTTTACGCCGCCGACAATCTGATATGGAATGTTTTTATGTACAAAATGCTCCTCCAAAACACGTGATTGAGCGTTGGTCCGGTAAAGAACGGCAATATCACGATAAGGAGTATTTAACGACGCCACCTCGCTGGCAACAGCCTCCGCCTCATCTTCCCCTGTCTCATAGACATTGGCACGCAGCTTCTCGCCAGTCTCGTTTTCCGTCCAGAGCTGCTTCTCTTTCCTTCCCTCATTGTTTCGGATAATCTGATTCGCTGCCTCCAGAATCATTTTTGTAGAACGGTAATTTTGCTCCAGCCGAATCACCTGAGCGCCTGGATATTCCGTCTCGAACTCCAATATATTTCTGATATCCGCCCCACGAAATTGATAAATCGACTGGTCGTCGTCACCCACCACACACAGATTCCTGTATTTATCCGCCAGAATCTGAATCAGCTTAAACTGGACATGATTGGTATCCTGATACTCATCTACCATAATGTACTGAAAACGGTTCTGATAGTATTCTCTTACATCCTTGTCATTCTGTAAAAGCTCCACAGTTTTTACCAGCAGATCGTCGAAATCCATCGCATTGTTTTTCTTCAGCTCCTCCTGGTATGCCCCGTAGATTTCCGCCATCTGGCTTTCCCGAAAATTTCCGGCTGCTTTTGCAGAAAATTCTTCAGGAGAAATCATCTCGTTTTTCTGCGACGAGATAAAGGACAACACTGCCTTTTCCCGATAAACCTTCGGGTCCATATCCATCTGCTTTAACAGCTGCCGCATCAACGCTTTCTGATCATCCGTATCATAAATCGTAAAATTCGCGGTGTAACCCAGACCCTCCACATGCCTGCGAAGAATACGGACGCAGGCGGAGTGAAAGGTGGAAACCCATATACTCTCAGCTCCAAAACTAACCAACTGATCCACTCGGTCCCGCATTTCCCCCGCCGCTTTATTGGTAAACGTAATCGCCAGAATGTTCCATGGATTTACTCCCTTTTCCTCAATCAGATACGCAATTCTGTGTGTCAGCGCCCTGGTCTTTCCCGAGCCGGCCCCGGCCAGCACCAAAAGCGGCCCTTCCGTGGTCTCCACTGCTTTACGCTGCATCGGATTTAACTGCTCAAATGTATTTTCTAACTTCATTCCTTCCGCTTTCCTGACTTTTCTACTTCAGTTTCTGCCCACATTTAACACAAAAATTCGCATCCGCCGCTACCTGCGCTCCGCAGTTCGGGCAAAAGCCGCCGGCTGTCTGAGGCTGCGCCATAGCCTGGTTCATGTTCATCTGGCCCATGCCATTCGTCTGGTTCATGCCGTTCATCTGGTTCATATTATTCATCATCTGCTGACCCATCATCATCCCCATCTGCATACCTACCATATCCTGGGCAATGCCTGAGCCAGCCTTTCCGTTTGACATGGCATCTGTCATAGCCACATTCTGATAGACACCCATGTTATTGCCAATCATGCTCTGGGCGGCTACCTTTTGCACCATCTGCTGGATTTCCTCCGGATAGGTAACGCTCTGAATCGCAAAGCCGGTCACGCCAATACCAATTTCCATCAGCTCCTCATTCAGATCCTGACTGATTCCCTTCGAAATATCATAGGCATTGGCCTGCAGGTTAAACATATCCTTGCCTTCCTTCGCGATCCATTTCATCAGAAGCTGATCCAGCCGGCCGATCACCCGGTCACGCACCTCGTCCACGATAAACTGCTGCTTCACGCCAGCCACATTCTCAATCATCTTCATGTAGTCCGCCACTCTAAACTGAAAATTACCGAAGGCGCGCACAGGCATCCCGCCGGGCAGATTGGGCGCAGGAAGGTTAATGGCATTTTTCGTCCCCCATTTTACATTGAACTCCTTCGTGTTGACAAAAAGCACCTCCGCCCGCAGACCGCTGTTAAAGCCAAACTTAAAGCCGGCCAGCGTAGATAAAAAGGGAATAATATCTGACTCAATGTCATAATTCCCTTCATCCTTAAAAATCCCCTCAACAATCCCATTGTACATAAAAATAGCATCCTGTCCCTGTCGGATAATCAGGCGGCTGCCTTTTTTGATCTCTTTATTCGCAAACTTCCAAAAAATCACATCATCTCTATATTCTTCCCACTCCACTACACTGGACAACTGCCCGCTGAAAAGTCCCATATTTGGTTCTCCCTTCTCTGAAAATGAATTATGGTCCTATTATAGCAATGATTGGGTGGGATGTCACGTGGAATTTGCGGGGATTTTTTGTGCTTTAAATTACTTTTTTTGGAATTTTTGCAAAAAAGAAGCAAATCATCCTTTTGGGCAATTCGCTTCCTTAAAATCTACTTCTTGCTGCTTATATGATCGATGCCCTATCGGAAAACGTCACTTTGCATGTGCTACTTAAATAATTCATCATATGTGATATCCAACGCTTGTTTGATCGCTTTCAACTGCTTTACCTGCACATGTTGAGTCCCACGTTCTATTTTCACAAGACTTTCCCTGGTAATCGGTACCCCTTGCAGATCCAGCAACCGAACAAGTTCTGTCTGCCCTATGCCCATAGCCATCCTTGCTTCTCTGATGTTTTTTCCAAGATTTCCTTTTTCATCCTGTTTAATCTTCTGTTCCAACGTTCCTACCCCTTTTGAAGGTAAGCGCCTAGTTTCGCGGTGGATTGCCAAACCCATATGATCCTGTCATAATTGTAATAACAAATGCAAGCATTTTACTCTGCAACCAATACAAGTTTTGTCAGTGATTCAAATCATTACTGTTATAAATGATATTTTCTATATTCAAACAAAAGTCAATCTCATTGTTTTCCTTTCTCGCAATATCATATAATGCTTTATATTTTCTTTCCAATTGTAAATAATAAGAATCCAGAAACCAAAAGGCAATAACCGGTATATAGAGAAAAATAAAATACTCTTGCTTCATTGTCTGATCCAATAGCACGATGATTGCACTCGCAAAAGTAACTGACCATCCCTTTAATAAAAATGAGTTACTAGCCATCCGCTTAATAATTTCCTGAATCATTTCCAAATACTTTAATTTGTCTTCCATTTTTCTCCGTATATGATGTTTATAAAAGCAAAAAAATCATATTCCCTTCATTTTAATTTCGTGATATAACACATTTAATCTCACAAAATCCAAAAATTTTATAGCTTATGTTTTGATATCAAACTGTGCTACATCCTATTTTAAGAAATAACCTTTCAGTGCCATAACATTATGTTCTTTCCGTTCCAAATACTTGGCATATATATTATATTAATAATTCAAAAAATAATGGGACTATTATTAGTTCTCGACAGCCAGATTTTTCAAAAAATACCTAATATTCTATTTTTCGACATTCACCATTATACAGTACGGCATCTATCATACCAGATTTTTCCAACCATCCGTTAACCTCTACAAAAATTGTATTTTTGTCAGAAGATGCTCAAAATCGTATAATTTCAGTTGTTTTTGCAGCCTCATAAAACCTTATGAAGTAAAGCTATCCATATATCTAAGTAGTTGAGAACAATATTTCAAAAGTTTTAAACACAAACCCAAAAGCAATAAAACCATTTTAATCCCCAGCGAAAAACTGATATATTTTCAAACAAATTTATATATTTATTTCAACCATCTCCTTCCCATTTCCCAAATTTTATAGTATTATAGAATCAAATCATCTTTTCCTGATGCTTTGACCTTGCTTTAGAGAAAAAATGAGGCAATACCCTCAAACCCATAGTGTCGGAAAACAACAACCAGCAAAAGAGGTATCCATATGAATGCAACACCTATCCCACAGCACCATTATAATATTCTTACATCTTCTGACGATACACTGTTCATACAAATAGCCGTATCCCTCACGGCCATGGCCAAATCTTTGCAAAATGACCAGATAGACTTTTATCTTATGCACAGCCAGATCAGCCGGGAGCATATCGAAATGTTCGATGCCTTATGCACAGGATGCGGAAATATTCGTTTCCACGAGGTACGCATACCCCGTCCGGAAATATTTGATCCTCTAGTTGAGGCCGGCGGCTGGTTCAGGGAAACCTATTACCCGCTTTTGGCTCATCAGCTGCTGCCGGACTCAATTGACCGCATATTATATCTTGACGCAGGCGATACATTGGTTATCGGAGATATTTCGCCCTATTATATGGCAGATTTTCAGGATAATTTCCTGCTTGTGACTGGGATGGAATATAAAAGAGACGGAGAGAATTTTGTACCTTTATCTGAAGAAGATATTAAAAAAGAAGAGTTCCTTCCAACAATTATCACAGGTCTTTTTAACTCTGGTTCTTATATGATAAATATCAAGAAAATGCGTGAAACCAACATAGATATTTCCTATTATTATCAAATTACTGAAAAATTGCGCAAATGCGGAGCACAAATTGGAAGAGGGATAAACAATTTCTATTTTGCTAATGATCTAAACAAAATCGTTATTTATAAAGGCGACCAGGGGCTTCTTTCTGCCGCTTTTATCGGGAGTCTTACATATTTTGGAT
This sequence comes from uncultured Lachnospiraceae bacterium, assembly GCA_910588405.1. Taxonomy (GTDB): domain Bacteria; phylum Bacillota; class Clostridia; order Lachnospirales; family Lachnospiraceae; genus Paralachnospira_A. Next base: position 78,631 of record CAJUPT010000003.1, read on the forward strand.
ACCCGCAAATACAGGATAAAGCCTATATGCCCTATAACTTTGCCGTCGGCTACTACAGATATTTGGATCAGGAACCTGGTTACGAACCCGCTATCCTCCATTTCGTCGGCGGTCCCTATAAACCCTGGCAGGGTAATTATCCCATTTTCCCGGAACGCTTTACTAGGGTCGGAGATACTGCCAGAGAACTTTCAGAGCTAGCTCCCGGACAGATCAAATATTATTTCATGTGGCTTGAATATTTATTTCTTATGGATCAAATATTAACCTTACTAGGTTACTGATAAACCAGGCAGACGGAGGACAAATACATGAACACCACGCAGACGCAGCACAATCACTACAACATCTTAACTTCATCCGATAACACCCTGATTCCTCAGATCGCTGTTTCCCTCACTGCCATGGTGAAAAATCTTTCCAGTGATTTTATCGACTTTTATATTCTCCACAGTCAGATCACTTCGGACAATCTGCAGCTGCTCTCCGCTTTATGCAGCGGATATGGAAATATTGCTTTCCATGAGGTCCGGATAGACAACCCAGAAATATTCGATCCCCTTGTTCAAGCAGGCAGCTGGTTTAGAGAAACCTACTTCCCTTTGTGCGCTCATCAGCTGCTGCCCGATACGGTTGACCGTGCATTATATCTGGATGCCGGCGATATTTTAGTGCTTGGAGATATCTCTCCATATTACTACTGCAATTTCGAAGATAATTTCCTGACAGTAACCGGCACGCACCATAAGACGGACAATCATTCATATATTCAGTTTTCTCCCGATGATATTAACATTCCCGCGTTTCTCCCCGGCATCCTTGAGGGACTCTTTAACTCAGGCTCCTATATGATCAACCTGAAAAAGATGCGCGAAACAAAGATCGATATTTCATATTATTATCATCTCACGGAACAGCTTGGCAGCCTCAAGACAAAAACAGAAGAGTTTGTCTATTTCGGAGATCAGGGACTGCTCTCCGCAGCATTTATCGGCAAAATGAAATATTACGGCTATCCACAGATACAGGACCAATATTACTGGCCTTATAATTTTTGTCTCGGATACTATGATCATTTTGACCATAAACCTGATTATCAGCCGGCTATTCTCCATTTTGCAGGTGTTCCTTTTAAGCCATGGAAGGCCAATTATCCGATGTTTCCCAAACGGTTTCAGACCACCGGCGGCACGCCTCGGGAATTAACTGAGCTGAAACCGATTTTAATAGAATATTATTTCCTCTGGCTGGAATATTTATTTCTCACAGATCAAATTATGACCATGCTGGGATTTTAAACCTCTTAAAAATAAAGAATTCCATAATTCAGGGGAGATTACGATTGATCCGATCCACAATCTCCCCTGCCTGAAATTCTTTATTATTTCAACATTTTCTTTTTTCTGTCCTTCGCTCTTTTTTCTCTCTGTTCCTTTCATTCTTTTCTTTTGTCCAGCACCCTCAATTCCTCTTCCGTACAATACCCGCGGATCGCCTGCAGCACACCTTCTCCTTCCGCTCCCGCGCTGATTGCGCCCCTGAGCATCAAGATCCGATCAGTGATATCATTCAGATTGTACAGCTTGCACAAAAAACCTACCACAGCCTGAGGATCTTCCTCTTTAAAACAGCGGATCAGAAGCTCCAGCGCAGTAACCTGACCTTTATCAATCCGCAGCAACCCCACGCAGCTGCTCACACAGCTTTCTATTTTTCCGTTTTTGTAATAGCAAAAGGCTAACGCTTTCCAGACCTCGGGAATATCAGATGACATCATGGGATTATAGGCTTTTGTCCCATACTGCTCCGCTCCGGCCAGCGCCTTCTCAAAATGATGCTCTGCCTTCTGATAATCCTGCTTTTCCAGATAGAACCGTCCCGCCAGATAATCCAGATCATAAAAACCGGTAAACTGGGCGCTGGCTTTTCGGTAAACCTCCATCAACTCCTGTTCCAGGTCCTGTTTCATCAAAATCGTCATCAGTAATGCAATGGTCTGAACATCACGCTCCGTAGTTCTCGCGCGGGCAAAAATATGGGGCAGCGCCTCCCGATAATATTGCAGTGCTTTTTCTTTCTCTTCCTCCACCCCTCTGTAAGCATCTCCCAGATAGCCCAGCAAATCCGGATCTTGAGGATTTTTCCTCAATTCCTTTAAAAGAATGCCGATATTCCTTCTGGATTTTGCCTCGGACAGCTCGGAGATATAACCCGTATGATAAATGGAGAGACCAGTAGCATCCAGCATATGGCACTCCATATTTTTCCCTTCATAATACAGACACTCGTGAATCGGCTTGTCATAACGGATTTTTTTCGTATTTCGAAAGATACGGCACTGTCTGGCCACCATGGCTACCGACTGATCGTCGCCCACCTGAAGCCAGAGCGTATACAACCCTTCAAGCCCCAGCTTTTCCGCCTTTTTAATCACAGCGGGAACCTTGCACATATCCTCAGGTTCCATATACTCATCCGCGTCCAGAAAAGCAATCCAGTTACCGGAAGCCTGTTCAATGGCAAAATTTTTAGCGGCGGCAAAATCGTCGATCCAGGCAAAATGAAACACCTTTGCCCCCATTCGCTCCGCGATCTCCACAGTCCGATCCGTGCTGCCCGTATCCACCACAATCTGCTCCCACATAATCTCCTTTCCCCAGGAGAGGGCTTTTTCAATATTCCGCTCTTCATTCTTCACAATCATACACTGTGAAAGCCTCAGTTTTCCTGTCCCCATTCCGCATCTTCTCCTCTATAAACCGGGAAAGGCCATTTCGCGGCTGTTACCCCTCAAAATGGCCTTTGCTTATCCTATATAGGAACTATACTATTAAGAAACTTTAAATGACATTAATAATAACTGAATTACTGCAGCATACTCAGAACGCCCTGCGGTGTTGCATTGGCCTGGGTCAGCATGGACTGAGCAGCCTGAAGCAGGATGTTGTTCTTCGTGTAAGCAGTGATCTCATCAGCCATATCAGTATCGCGGATACGTGACTCAGCGGCCGTGATGTTCTCGGAGCTTACCTGTAAGCTGTTGATCGTATGCTCCAGACGGTTCTGAGCAGCACCAAGCTCTGCACGGAACTTAGACACTTTATTAATTGCCGCATTCACAGTATCGATAGCTTCATTAGCGTCCTTAACATTCAGACACTTACCATTCAACGCTACACTTAACGACCCAACATCCATATTGGATGTATTAACCAAAATTGTCTCTGCTGAGCTGGGACCGATCTGGAATGTCATAGTGCCAGCCTGATTCAGAGGCTTAATTCCGTTAAAGCTCGTACTCTTCGCAATACGGTTAATTTCATCTTCCAGCTTTTGAAGCTCAACCTGAATATTCTCTCTGGCGGTTTTTTCCGTAGAACCATTGGTTGTGCCATCTGAATAAGTACCATTAGCAGCCTGCGTAAACAGCGTAGCCATACGATTCAACATAGAGTGAGTCTCGGTCAAAGCACCTTCAGCAGTCTGGATCATACCGATTGCATCTCTTGCGTTCGTTACGGACTGATTTAATCCGGCGATCTGCGCTCTCATCTGCTCGGAAATAGCAAGACCGGCAGCGTTATCACCTGCACGGTTGATCTTATAACCGGAAGACAGCTTCTCAAGGTTTTTGCTTAACTGGCTCTGGTTCGTACCTAAGTTTCTGTAAGAATTAATAGCTGATATGTTGTGTTGGATAATCATAAAGTTTCCCTCCTGTTTTGAATTTCTTCAGGGACTTCCTTGTCCCCGTTCCCTTACCTTATTCGCCGGGCCCTGGCAAATAAGTTCCCCGAAGGGATGTAAGGTATTTTGCTTTACATTTATTATATCGTCACTTTTCAGGGAACATTAATAGGTTTTTTATATTTTTTATATTATTTTTCTCCTGCGTCAGCAATAAACAGCCGCTCAAATCAGTCCGGCCAGCAGCTCGGGGATCTCATCCACCGTAACCCAGATGAGACAGATACCGAATAACAGGACATGTTAATCAAAACTTTTTATTCATCCTTTCCATGCTAACTCCTCTCCTAAAATTAATCATCCTGCTATCTTAAACATATAAATGCTGACGTCAGTTAAGTATTGCACGTTATTTCATAATTATGAAGTCTTTTCAATGGTTTTTAACAACAGTTTCAAAAGCATCACCGCTCTTCCAAATTTCATATTTTCATAACTTTTGTAATCTTTTGAGAAAAAACGCCGATAATATAACTATATGGGTACTATTTGAAAAGGAGGGTGTCATGAACGTAAAATTATATACTATCAACACGGAGTATCCTGATTGCCGTTCCATCACGCCGGCAGCGGGACGGACGGACAATTCGGACACTTCCTTTATAAAAGGAAAGCCGTCCGCCGATTACGACAGAATTACGATTCGTGGTTCACAAGAGCAGATTACTGAGACGGTACCTTCGGAACGGGTGATGGCGCTGCGTCAACAGGTGATGAACGGAACTTACCGGACAGACTCCCGGCAGATCGCTGAAAGCCTGCTGGCTTATGGCTTGATGACGCATTAATTGTAAAATATGGCCTGATGACGCATTAATTGTAAAACAGGAACAGAAAGGAAGTAATAGATGACAGCTTTGGAGGAATTCTGCAAAACGCTCCGTCAGTTAAGCGGTATAGCTGAGCAGCTGGCCTGCATAGAAGATGAAAAGGCTACTGCAACGGCAGAAAAGCAGCATAATCTGATTGATCCGCTGCTTCGCAGAGAACAGCCTCTAGTCCTCTCACTTCGAGGACTGGAAAAACAACGTATAGAACAAGCAGCGGCGTTAGGCTGGGAAGGACTTACCTTTCGACAGATTTTAGATATCGCAAAACCGGAACAGAAAGAAGTTCTTTCTCCTTTGTTTGCGGAACTTCACGAAAAAACAAACCGTCTGATGCAGACACGGGAAACCTCTGATCGAATGATCCGTACACGTCTGCGGGAGCTGGAATTTGTTACTGCCCAGTTAGCAAAAAAGTCGGACGGCAAAGCACCTGTTTCCTTTCATGACAGATATGTATAAAACCGTAAAAATATTATGCGGCATATCGAACAGACCGCATAATAAATCGGCTGTAAAGAATAAGTCCTTTCACAGCTGTTAGATTTGGAGGATAAATTAATGGTAAGAGCCACATTCGCCGGTATTACAACCGCGCTTTCTTCCCTGCAGGCCAATCAAAAGCGGCTGGATATCGTAGGGCAGAATCTTTCGAATATGAATACACCGGGTTATACCCGTCAGCAGCTTGATGTTACCAGTCTGAACCATCTTCATCCCGTTTCTCATTATGCAAATGGTTCTGAGATAACAGTAGGCTTCGGTGTGCGGATGGATGGTGTTTCCCGAATCCGTGACCCCTATCTGGATGTACAGTACCGGAATCAGATTGGAAAGTCCGGCTACAACGAATCGATGCAAACTTCCTTAGATACCCTGGCCAAGGTTCTTGATGAGCATACCATTTCCGGTATTCGTCAGGCTTTTGATAATGTGCAGGCCACACTGACGAATATGCAGGACCCCTCAAAAGTCCCTGATGCCATTTTTGACAGTGAGCTGCGGGCACGTATGCAGGCGCTGACGAATGCGTTAAACGATGCGGCACGCCAGATTGAAAAAGCCGAAAAACAGGAATACGAAGTACTTGACGGAACCGGCACCAGTGAAAACGGCGCTGTCCAGAGGGTACAGGATCTTTTAAAGCAGATCGGTGATCTGAATGTACAGATCAAACAGAACCAGATCGTTGGTCAGCCCAGTCTGGAGCTGATGGATGAGCGGGATATGCTGCTGGATGAGTTGGCCAGCTATATTCCTATAGAAGTAACCTATTACAAAGATAGCGCCCGAGATGACTGGCCTTATGATCTGAAAGTGGATATGATTTACTCTGATGGTCAGACAGGTGCTTCAGAACGTTTGACACTGGTACAGGGTTCAGAAGGCGGACGCGGGAATAACTATGGCAATGTGGAAATCGTGGCCGGCTCGGCTGACGATCCTACCAAGACAAAGCTCCAGTTTTCTGCCGCCCCCAGCGCTACACCTCCAGGCGGAACCGCTCCTGCTCCTGTTGATATCGCTGCTGTTCAGGACGATACCGCAACGGAAAACCGCTTTGCTACCGGCTCTATCCAGTCCAGTTTAGATATGTTAGGTAAACTTGGAACCCAAAAAGGCAACGATATGGTCCGAGGCTACCAATATTATATGAATGAACTTAACAACCTTGCGAAGGTATTTGCCGAAACAATAAACGGGATTAATAATTCAGCTGTAGAGTTCAATGGCGCAGGCGGCGATTTACTCAGTATCGGCGGTGCTGGTACGGAAGCCGGAACCATCAAAATTTCTGACGCCTGGTCCGCTGGTACTATTAAAGTTGGAACCGGTATTATCGATCCCAGTAACCCGAATGACCCTGTCAGCACGAACGATACCGTACTTGCGCTGTTACAGGCTTTTGAAAACAGTTCAAATAAGGACCTGGACAATAAATCTTTTGCTGATTACATGAATCATGTATCCACAATTTTGGCAACTGATTCTTATACAAACCAGCTGAATCTGAAAACAAATGTTACTGTCCTCAATGGTATCCAGGATTCACGAGATTCTATTTCTGCAGTCAGCCTGGATGAAGAAGCATCAAATATGATGGCATATCTTAACGCCTATAACGCGGCGTCCCGTCTGATGACCGCTTTGGATGAGGCACTGAATACTTTGATTAACAACACTGGCCTTATAGGCAGATAATCATCTCAACAGGAGGATATTCATATGCGTGTTACCAATGCGCCGATGTACAGAAAGTACACAACCGCTGTCAACGATGTACACAGCAAATTAAATAAAGCCATGAATAAAATTTCCAGCGGCGCTGCCTATGAAGCGGCTGCTGATAATCCGCTGGCCTACTATCAGGGCAAGAAGATGGATCATCAATATCTGGATGTGGAAGCCAAGCTGCAGTTGATGACAGACATCCAGAACCGGATTCATCAGCAGGAGCTTGGCGCCCGTACGGTTCAGACGACTCTGAGCGATGCCAAGAACACCGAACTTCTTTATGTACTGAACGGAACAAACAATGTAGATCCGACTACCGTAGATACCAAACGCTCCGCTTTAATTCAAAAGCAGCAGTCAGCAATCAATGCGCTGAATGCTCAATATGAGGGGTTTTATATATACGGTGGTAACGATCTTTCCTGTGCACCATTTTCCATGAATGCGGACGGAACAAGCTTAACCTTCAAGCACACATTTCCGGGGGATTCGCAGCCTACAACGATTGTTCTGGATATGAAAAAGAATGGCGACCAATATGGATTCGAGGTAAACACGACCTCATCCCTGGACAAAAACGGTCAGCCTCTATCATCTGATGACGCTCTTGATCTGATCAGAAAGTCCATGACGGAAAGAGGGTATGTAGATATTGGTTATGGTACCATCGACGACAAAACCACGCTCTTAGATACTTTTACCGGCGGATTTAATGTAATGACCGGCGTAAATGTCGATAAGGCAGCTTCCCTTACAAATAATGAGCTTCTGGAAGCTCTGAACAACAGCTCTGTCGGCTTGATGGGGCAGGCAATTGCTGCGACTGATACTTATCTGGATGATGAGGATTTGACTGCTTATCGCAGTTATCTGAATCAGCTGTCTGATAAGATGACAGTTACGGCACACAATATCAGCACAATATATAGTGATCTGGGCAACAAATATTCTTTGATTGATGATACTGAAACGCGATTGAAGGATGTCAAATATGGTCTGATCGAAGAATACAAAGATAAACTGGGAGCTGATCCTTACGAATCCATAATGGAAATGTTCTCTTACCAATATTCCTATACAGCCTCTTTACAGCTGAGTTCTAAACTTATGGAATCCTCGTTATTCAACTTTATTAGCTGATCAGTTAAAATAAAATATATAATTATTTTATATATATAGTTTTTTCTATTTTAAGAAAGGAGGGGGATTATGAGTCAATTGATCAAGGCTACCATTACTCCATACGAAGCAGTCCATTTCCGTCAGAGCGCAAGGCTGGTTTCCAGCGGCAGTCTCGATACGGAGCGCCGTAGAATTATGGCGATGCAGGCGCGTTTTCAAATGCGTTATTCTGGTCAGGGTGTCGCTAGCAAGCCTCACGACACAAGTCAGGTAAGACGTGCATTTATGCCGAAAAGGCAGGCACAGCAGATTTCTCAGGATTCTCCTGCCGCAGAAACTGTTGTCAGCACGCCTGTCCAGCCAGAAATTTCTGCGTCAGATACCAGAAATTTGACGCTGTCCACTCCGATCGCTGCGTCCCAGCTTTCCACAAAATCCGGCTCTGCCAGCGAAGGAAACGCTTATATCGAGCAGGCACAAGCAGCTCATAGTATGGAAAAAGCGTCTTTTGAATTACGAGTTGCCAGCGGAGAACTGTCCTATGTCCCGGCTTTTGATTTCACGATTGTTCTGCAAAGGCCCGGCGTACAATTTGAATATATGGGCGATTTTACGTATGTACCGCCCAGCTGGTCGCCGATCGGTGAAAATATAGATATGCTATTATAGGAGAAATAAGGATTATGAAGTTGATTACCACAGACTATGGTGATATTCAATATGAAAAAGAAGATTTGATTCTGTTTTCAGATGGATTGTTTGGCTTTACTGACCTGACAGAATATCTTTTGATCTGTCTTAATGATGAGGATAATTCTCTGTTGATCCTCCAATCCACACAAAGGCCCGAGATATCCTTTGCGGTAATTAATCCTGTACTCCTGTGTCCGGATTATTCTCCTGTCCTTACTCCTGAGGAACTGTTTTCTATGGGAGTTAAGGACAGCGAGGATTTATCCTATTATGCAATCTGCATTGTTAAAAAAGATTTACAAGACAGTATGGTGAATCTGAAATGTCCTCTGGCTATCAATCCCCAGACACTGAAGGGAATGCAGGTTATTTTGGAGGGTTCATATTATCAGTTCCGTCACCGAATAGGCGATCTTCTCCAGGATTCCGAAAACACTGAAAGCGGGAGTGAGACAAATGCTGATATTGAGACGTAAAAAAGATGAAAGCATATTGATTGGGGATAATATCCGGATTACAATTGTGGAATGTGGTTCGGAAGGAGTCCGAATTGCAATTGATGCGCCAAAACAGATTTCAATTTTACGGGAAGAACTGTCAAAGGCAGAAGTTGTCAATAAAGATGCCTTGACACCCCAAAGTGAATATCTTCAAACGATGCAGACGGCCTTACATCATCTATATCATCCTAAAATCGGAAATATGGAGCAAAAAAATCCCCCGGAAAAATAAAACTGATTTGTTTGATCTGTTTTATTTTTTCGGAGGCTGTTTCATTTTTTTAATCGATTGACTGGAGCCGTATTTCTTATCAATTCAGAAAATTAGTTACGTCTGATAAATAAAAAACGAATTAAACGCATCAACCAACAGAAAGGAAGAAGTAAAGGCATTTTCTCCAATATAGGATAAATTGTACACATATAGCGATATTCCGGAAAAGCCCAACGGAATTTTCGCCCCGCTTCCTGTCGGCGCTCCGCATTTCTCTGTTTCCACCGTTCAAACCGTTCCTGTCGGCGCTCTTTGTTCTCACTTTTTTCAATCATTTCCCGTAAAACTATGGCTTGCTGATCAATTTCATAATCCTCATTATTTAAAATACCTCTGCTAAGAATCCGATTTTCCAATACATCGTATTCTTCCGGTTCATAACGTTGATCCTCTTCCAGCTTTAGCTCCTCCTGAGAGCCAAACCACATATACGACAAATGCAAAAGCTTATCAGCCAGCCGTTCAACGCAAAAATCAGACAGAACTTTTTTCACATGAGCCTGATTAATCTGTTCCTGCCATGTTTTATGATACAGATATAGATCCATAAGCTCTCGTATCACCAGCTCATCCTGCGCATAACGGTATGCACATTTCGCCATGTAAAAAATAAACCGATCCACAACAGACAGTGTTCTCACTGTATGATAAGGTTCCTTGACAAATACTCGCCTTAAAAGAAACTGCATTTGCTTCTCATACGCATGGGTTTGAAATGGAGGTTTCCGGAAAATCTCTACATAGATTCCCGATACACGTTTCATTCGCTCTCCAAATCCAGAATAAAAACGATCAGTTTCATAGCCCAGATCTACTAAATACCCTTTCGCCAGTACATAGCTTTCTTCATCCATTAAAAGCCGCAATGGAATATTGGAAGCCGCTTCAGGAAGCTGATAAAGATTCCTGAAATCACAAGACTCTAATATTGCACAGGAAATATTCCGCATATCCAATAACGCCAGGACTTCCTGTTCCGCTTCCTTGCAAATTTCCCCATACTGCAGCCCTTGCCAATAACGTTCTGCAAAAGAATCCTGCCATTTCTGCGGAATCTTCTTCCCATTGCCCAGCATAGACAGATAAACTAAATTCGTAATCTTATGGTAATCTGCAACCCGGTAAATCCTTTCCCAATCCAACTGTCCCCTGATTGGACGCTGATCATCCTGCCGGATAAATGCTCCTGCCATATTTACGAGAAAACGTCCTTCTATTATCAATCGATTATTCATAAACATCCACTTCCATAGCTTTCAATAGCTTTTTAATCACGCAAAAAACAGCTGCCCCGCTGTTATTCCTGATATCAGCGAGGCTGCCCTGCATGAATCCGGAGGCCCAGCAGCTGATCCAGCTGCTGAACCTCACTGATTAATTCTACCGTTTTTTTTCGTATCTGATAAACTAACTTTTCCTCCGTTTTTGCCGTTGCAAGACCTTCCTCCGGATCTATCTTCATGATCCGCATCACCTGCTCTGCATCCTGGGGATCATTCTCTGCTTTTTTCCAGATCATTTCCTGACAGACACTATACTTTTCCATTTCTTCCGCACGCATATCCAGCATCAGGGACAATGAAACCTCATCCCTGCGGGAAACCATTTCAAGCATTTCTTTCGTTAATCTATGGATCTCATGAAGACAATTATACCGCCTTTGCAGTAGAACCTCCATTTCCGTCAAATCCAATGCCATCCTCTTTTGCCCCCCTATCCACGGACACCTTTATCCTGAAACTGTAAACTGCCCTGAACACCTGGAGCTTTTTTACCTGCTTCATCAAAAGCGCCTCCCAATTCTGAAAGAATATTTCGAATGCGTGCAATTTCTTCCTTCTGCCGTTCTCTGCCTGCATTCACTCTGCTGAGATCCACAATCAGATAACTATAGATTCTCCGCAAATCACGGCTGATCGGCTGCTGCATATCTAAAATATCATCCAGATAACGGACAATCCTGGACACACGATGGATATTATCCTCAAATAACTCATAGGCCTGATCATCCAAGGCAATCTCCGCTTTTGTCAAGCGACTGATTGTCTCATTATATAAAACCTGTAACAATTCGGCGCTGCTCATTGAGTAGATGCTTGCCTCTTTGTACTTCTGGAATTCATTCATATTGTTCTTCGTCCCCAGTTTGGATTATTTACCCCTGAAGCTGAGAAAGATAGCCCGATTGTGTATTAAACTTATTAATCATAGACTCCATCGTCGTAAACTGTCTGATATAGCTATCCTGCTCTGTTTTCAGTCGGCTCTTCAACGTAGCGATTGTCTTTTCCATTTCCTGCAGCTGTTGGTAAATCCAGTTGTTTGACACTGACAGAGGTACCTTTTCGGAGCCGGCTTCTTCCACCAGACGTCCATAAGAACCATTAGAATCAGCGGTTGCCGCATTATCACTTCTGTATTTGGTAGCATAAGGTGTCAGCGTATCCTCTATAATGGAAGCCAGACCCTTTTTCACATTACCGCCGCCTGTGAATATATTCGATACCAGCTCCGCATCATTCTCCATCGCTGATTTGAATTTATTCTCATCAAAAACAATTTTTCCTCCATCCTTTGCGTCATCTGACATCGTAATGCCGATCGACTCCAAATCGGAATAGGAAATCCCGTTATTCATAAGAGTGACCATCACATTCTGCAAAGAAACATTGAAATCCTTCATGGCAGAATCGCTGAAAAGAATACCCTCTTTAGCCTTCTTCTCCCAGTTCTCTATGGATTTCTCATCCATTTCTTCTTTCTGTGCATCTGTCAGCGGACCATAAGATTTATCAGGTCTCGTCGTAACATGAGAATTAACCTCCTCCACTATGGCATTATATGCCTTAAAGAACTCCTTCACTTTCTCAGTTGTTTTATCCACATCTGCTTTCGCGCTGAAGGTAACTTCCTGAGAGCTGTCCAGCTTACCTGCCGCTTTATCAGCCTCTGACGCATATCCAAAAAGTCCGGACACCGTTACTTTCATGCCTTCCAGATCAAATGTATTGGTTGCGCTTGTAAGCGTCTGAGACACACCATTTCCATAGCTTACACGAATCGTTGCGTCCAGCCCGTCTTTATTATCCGCATCAGCTCCACCGAAAATGTTACTCGCAGCGCCCTCCAGAGTAATCTTTCTACCGCTTCCGGTCTCTGATGCCACCAAAAGAAACTGATTGCTGCCGCTCAAATAAGATGCTTTGACACCGGCATCTTTATTTGCGTTAATTCTATTAATCAATTCATTAACTGTAGTTTCTGCTGTTATACCTTTAATTTCGGTACCGTTGATTTTAAAACCATTTGTCTTTAAATCCTCTTCAAATCGTTCTTTCTCATCTGCACCATATCCACTAAAGCCCAATTTTTCCCGATTATACCAGAGACTGGAATCCAAATTCAGCTTATTAGAAGCATTTTTTTCAATTCCGATAATCTTGCGCATATCTGCGCCCTCTGCATTAATCGTCAGCGGCTGCGCCGCCTCTCCGGCTACTACATTGCCGTCTGCATCCTTTCTAGGTGAAGATTTAAAAAACAGACCATCCGTAGAATTGTAATCTACCTCTACTTTATTCTCACCGAATGCTTTGTTTAACCGTTCCTGAAGAAGATTTTTCAAATCATCCATTGTATCAACCTGATCGTCCTCTTCTATCAGATTGATGGTTTTTGTCTGACCGCCATATGAGACCGATATTTTTTTTCCAGTCAGATACTGTTTCATTGTTCTCTCACTGGTTGTATAAGAATCTTTAAAAGCAGTTGTCAGCCCGGTCTGGAACTCAGTAGCGAGATCAATACCATCCTTTAAATCCTCCTCGCTAAACTGATCTTTATCAAATCCAAGACCTGCAAGAGCCGTTGAATTTTTAGAAATTGCATATGTTTTCCCACTTTTATCCCCAACTACCTTAACAGTGATCTTATCATTCTCATCAAGACCAAATTCGAGCTTTCCTCCTTTTCCCAGCTCAAAGCTCGAATTCTCCATCGCCTTATTCAGCTCAGCCACAAGCTCCTCCGGAGCAGCTGTATAATCAATCTCTCTAGTAACTCGCTGTCCATCCACAGTTTCTGTGTATGAAGTAGGGAAGGTAAACGTAGCTACCGTATTGAACGTCATTTCATTATCAGCAGTTAAACCAGCCGTGCCAAATATCAATGTCTTGCCCGAAAGTTTTGATTCGGTAACATTATCATCCAGATTTTTAATTCCTGTCTGAATAACACTGTCTGACGGCATCTTATTTGACATCCGCGTCGCGGATGTCGCCAACTGGTCTACCGCCTGGATCGCCAGATTATCCACCCATGCCGAAGTGCCGCTGGCTTTTATAAATTTTGTAACATCATCATCTCCAATTGCTGTTACAATACTTTTTGCAAATAACGATGCAGCCTTTAAGTTTGATCCTGAAAAATATGAAAAATATTCATCTTCCAAATTAAGGACCTTATCAATAACGCTGCGATATGCCTCCTGCTTCCACTGCAGCTTGGTCATCTCGCCTTTCTGTCTGTCAATCTTCGCCTGTGTTCCCGATGTCATGGCTTCGATCATTTCGTCTCTGTCGATGCCGGACGCCAGGCCGCCGAATCCTCTTAAACTGGTGTTACCCAGACTGCTTGTTGCTCCTGATACGCTTGCCATATGATATCCGCTCCTTTCCTTAGATGGAGCGTTTCCCATCCCATAAAAGTCTGTCTTCTGCCGCGGCTTTGCCTATGCGGTCAGGAGAACGACAGCACTTTCATCACAGGAAACACGTCTGAAAATTTGCTCCTTCATTCTTTCAAACATACTCCGATTTATCCTATGTATATATATCGGCATTTTTAAACAGATCGTGAACTTTTGTTGTACTCCGCAAATACGGTACACCGAATTTTCACAATTTTTTTCTACTTCTCCTCCGCCCCTTCATGTCTGGGATGTTCTTTTACTTCCAGACAGGCTTTTAACGTGGCGGTAAAGATATCTGTTTTTCGTCTGCTCTCGTAAAAGTTCAGCATAAGGCTGATAGCGTTTTCATCCATTACCACATATTTTGACGGAAGGGATGTCAAAATCAGTGCGTGTACATCGGCACGGCATCTGGGGCAAGGGCACACGCCGTATTCTTTGATATATTTATCCAGATCCACACGGGCCACCAGCGTCTCCATCACGTTTACCATCCGATAACCGGACTGGGAGGGCTGCGTGGGCTGTGTGGTGGTATTCGAAGTTTCTGCTGTCGCGGCAGTATCCGTATTCTCTGTGGCTGCCGCATCTGCGACTGTTTCCGTCGTCTCTGCCGCCGTAGTCATATCGGCAGACGCAGTCATATCTGCGACCGTTTCCATCGTCTCTGCCGTCGCGGTCGTATCGCCAGACGTTTCCGTAGCTTCTGCTGCCGCAGTCACATTCGCGGCCATATCCATCGTTTCTGTGGCTGTATTCATCTCTGTATCCATTATTGGCTCCGCAATCTCTGTTTTTATTGTTTCTATATCCGCAGACGCCGCAGCTTCGGCTGCCGTCTGTGCGTCTGCAGTCTCTGTCGATTTCTGCTCTGCTGACGGTTCCGTATGTATCGACGCCATGTTGCTTTGCAGATCTTCTCTTTGCACTTCCGGGCTCTGCGATTCCTGATCTTGCAATCCTACCATCCCGCCTGCCGCTTCGGTCTGCTCCTTCAGTTCCTCTTCCAGCTGCTGCTCTAGCTGTCCTCTAATCTCCTCGGACAGCCGCTCGCTTTCCTGGTCCTCATCCACCACAACGACCTTCTTAATCTCCGCATCCGGCGATACGCCCGAAACAGATGTCTGGGCTGCCTGAACACTCTGACCATTCGATATAGCCTGCGCACTCTGCTCGTTCTGCAGCTCCTGCCCGCTCTGGCCTTCCTGGCCCTGTTCTTCCTCTCCGTTGGTGATCAGGTTCATAACATATGATGTTTTATTTGACTTTCTGGGCATTTTACTTCACCTCCCCGAGATGGATTTTCCCGGCGATCTCACTTAAGAAATCCTGATAATCCTGCACAGCCTTGGAACGGGGATCATACTCAAATATACTCTCCCCATGAGCGGGCGCCTCCGCGATTGCAACGCCGTTTCGAATTTTCGTATCAAAGACCACCGAATCGATCTGACCGGCCAGCTGCTCCGCCATTTCCAGCACATCCCGGGAGAGAATGGTGCGGGAACTGAACTTCGTAAGCAGAATGCCCAGCACCTGAAGCCGGGGATTCAGGCCGCTTTTTACGCTGTCTATGGTCTCCTTAAGCTGGGACAGCCCCACCAGGCTTAGGATATCGCTGCCCATGGGGATAATCAGAAAATCAGACACCGTATAGGCGTTGATCGTCAGCAGATTCAGTGCCGGCGGCGTATCGATAATCATATAGTCATACTGGTTTAAAACCGGCGCGATCGTATCACGCAGGATACATTCCCGTTTTCCGGACACATTCAGACCGTTGCTCAGCGTAATATCGGAGGGCAGGATATCTCCATAATTCGTGGGCTGAATCACCTCCCTGATCGGCACTATACCCTTTAAGGCATCCAGCACCGTATAACTGGCGCCGCTTTGCATTCCCATGCAGAAGCCCAGATTTCCCTGGGGGTCAAGGTCTATTCCCAGCACACTTTTCCCGGCCAGATACAGCCCCGTAGCCAGAGCAGCCGACGTCGTCGTCTTCCCGACCCCGCCTTTCTGATTTGATACCGTTATAATCGTCGCCAAAGCGCTCCCTCCTATAATAATATCCGCAAATATCTTCTGACAAACGCCGTAAGCCCCGCAACAGTCCGCTGTCTTTTCACGCAGCAACACACTTCCGGCCGATCTACGCAAAATCTTTGTACATCCGCACAGCTATGTATACATGTGAGCCGCTGCGCATATGTACGATCGGATTTCTAAACGTCAATTTCCCCCATCGCACGGATCGAATCTGCCACGGAATCTACCAGTTGTCTGATTTCGGCATACACGGCGGAGGATTCGTTTGCCAAGCGGCCAATCTCCTCAGCCACCACACTGAAGCCGACACCGGCATTTCCGGCCCGGCCGGCCTCTATGGAAGCATTCAATGAAAGCATCTTTTCCGTAACTGCCGTCTGCTCCAGCTCTCTCGCCTTCATCTTAATCTTCTTCATGGCTTCCTGAACGGTCTGGGACTCTTTGTTAAACACTTCAATTCTAATCTGATTCTTCTTCTGCTCATAGACATTGATAACCCACTGCTCAATTGTTGAGGAAAACAATTCGGCATAGGCCTCCACTGCCTTTTTCGAACGGATCGGCACCTTCTCCAATGCCTGTAAGCAATCCTCCTCATTCAGTCCCAAGTCACCAAAAATAGAACGATAATAGTCCGGGTCCGGATGCTCCAAAAGCGCCTGACCGCCGATCAGTATTCCGGCCAGCTTTCCGTCCACCTCAAGATATTTCGAAAATTCCATCAGCCCCGCATGACAGCGATAAAAGCCTCCGCCATTTTTCGCACACTGGCCGCACCGCTCCTTCCCGACCATGCTGCTGCCGATCTTCCGGCAAAAATCGGGATAGTTACTGGGCTTTGTAACAGGCTCGCCTGCAGCATCCAGAATCACAGCCGCCAATCCCGTGGCGTCAGACAGGAGATTCTGCATCCGCTGCAGCTCTTTCACATCAACGATGCCACGCAGCTGAAGAGATTCCCTGTCCTGATTCCACTTTTCTTCCATGGCTTACACCTCCCGGCCCAGATCTTCGTTAAATTTGGCGATCAGCTGATCCATCACCTCTACCAGATGACCGATCTCCGGCTTGGAAAGCTGCTCGCTGGCGCCTAGCTCTTTGCCCTTGATGTACATCTGCTCATTAATCAGGGAAGAGAAAATCACCACCGGAATCTTTTTCAGACGGGAATCTTCCTTAATCAGCTTGGTCAGCCGGTGTCCATCCATCTCCGGCATCTCAATATCCGTAATCACAATGTTTACCTTATCATATAAATCGGGATCATTGCGCAGACTGTGCAGATAGTTCCATGCCTCCTGTCCGTTGTTGAAATTAGTCACGTTCATAAATCCGGCCCGCTCCAAGGAATCATCAATCATCTTCTGCAGCAGAATGGAATCCTCTGCGATCACTACCGGTCTGTCACACAGCGCTCTGTCGCCCATCTCATCGATCTCGGAAATCTGAATCGTCGTCTCTGGGGCAATCTCGGCCACGATCTTCTCAAAATCCAGAATCGTCACCAGCTGGTCGTCGCACTGGGCGATACCGGTGGCCACGCCCTCGTCGCCATTATTTAAGGTTTTATCCGGCTTCTGAATATCTTTCCAGGAAATCCGGCTGATCCCCTCGATGCTCTGCACCCGAAATGCCACCGTCATCTTATTAAAATTGGTTACGATAAACAGGTCTCTGGGCGCATTCTCCACGGTCTGCCCGGTCAGGTAGAAGGGCAGATTGATGACCGTTATCAGCGTTTCTCTGGGCTTGAAAATGCCTTCCACCGCAGGATGAGAATGGGGCATGGGCTTTACCTTATCACTCATGATGATTTCCTGCACCTTGGCCACGTTGATACCGTAAAACTCGCCCAGCACCTTGAATTTCATGACCTCAATCTCATTGGTTCCTGATTCCAGCAAGATTCCTTTGTTATCCTTATTGTTTGTCATCGCTTTTTCCAGCCCCTTTCTCTACAAATACCGCTCCGGCTTCCCCACTGCTCTGATCATAACGCTGCCGGTGGCCACGTCCAGAAACATGGTTCTCGCGCAGGTTCCGCCTGTATCCTCCGCCGCAATCCGCAGGCCCTCTTCCCTTAACACCTGCTTGACCACCATTATATTGCGCTGCCCAATATTGCCGAAATCCGCTTTTCCGCTGATCTCAAACATTTTCGCTCCGCCGGCAATCTTCACTACGGTTCTTGACTTCATCATGCCAAAAGCCGTCAGTTTCCTCAATGTCTCGTGAATACCTGCGTCCGCATACTTAAAAGGATTCATATCTCCGCCCGCACCCTTGTTGGGCAGCATAACATGAAGCAACGCGCCCAGATGAATCATCGGATCATAAAATGTAACGCCGATACACGACCCAAGCGCATATGTAACGACCCGACCCTCATTTCTGGTAAATTTCATATCGCCAATTCCAACTTTAAGATCCTTATCAAACATCGTTATGAAACCCCTAATTTGTTTAAAATTCTATTTAAAGATGCAATGTCAGCCAGCATCAGCAGCCAGTCGTTCATCTTCTCCCCTTCAATGAGGAAATCCGCGTCAAAATACATCAGCTGGTCCGTGTCATTTCCGCATTCGGTCATAGGAACGGTCAGAATGCCGCCTAACATATTGATGGTAAAGCTGGGCACGGAAAGCTGGATATCCATTCCCGCCAGCTGTGAAAAAGCATTGATGTAAGAACAGATAATAATATTCCCCACTTCCGTCAGGGCCGATGCGCCCAGCTCATCCATCTCCTCTAAACCATCAAAGGTCTTTCCCATAAATTTCTCCAGGATTCTGTTGGCAAAACGCAGGTTAAAGAGGAACAGCATCAGGCCGTCCACATCACCGTCCATTTTCACCAGCGTCGCGGCCACAATTTCCTCCGGGTCTCCGGTCTGATCAAGCGCCGTCTGATAATTCAGGACGCTGACCCGGGGGATCGTAATGCGGACCTCTTTCTGAAGCATTTTGGAAAGAGAGGTGGCCGCATGGCTGGTGCCTATGCTGCCGATCTCCTTCATGATATCCAGTTCCTGAAGATTCATATCGCTATATTTTACTATCGCCACCTTTGCTGTCCCTCCTAAATATCGTTCCGCTTCGTCTCTTACTTCTCTCTACTCTATCCTCTCAGCGAATTTACGGTCTGCACTGTCTCGTCAGACGTTTCGACCATTTTCAACGCGTAAGAAAACGCTCTCTGGGTCTCGATCATCTTGACATATTCGTCAGCCACATTCACACCGGAGCCTTCCAAATAACCGGTTTCCAGATAAGGATTTTCCACCGGGATCGGCTCTACACCCTCGTCAGAGGGAACATATTCGTTGTCGCCGATGCTCAAAAGACGGCTGGGCAAATTAAAGGTGACGATGCCTGGCTGCGCCTGAACTCGCTCATCCCCTTCCGCAGCCGCTTCCCCATCTTCCCCGATTTGAGGCATAATCAGCTCAATCGGCTGCTCATTTTCATCCAGCACCAGCTTTCCATTCTGGGTGGTCAGATAGAACACGCCGTCGATCTCACCACGATGAAAATCACCGTCTCTGGTGTAGGTAATCTCGCCGGTGGCCACATCCTGCACCATGAAGAAAGTATTTCGATCACCCAGAGCATAATTCAGCTTATTTCTTGTCTCCTGAAATGCAGAAGCCTCAAAAGGGGTGTAAGTACGCTGTACCCGCATACCTGCGCCCGCCTGCAACTCTGTCACCGCCTCGATATCGTCATTCAAATTATAATTGATCAGTTCAGAAAATACCGCCGTTTTCGGCTTATACCCGGTATTATTCACATTCGCCAGGTTATTGGAAACTACGTCCAATTTGTTCAGACAATTATCAGCCCCGATTGAACCGACATAAAATGACATCTCCATAAAATTTTACCTCCAAATCTAGTTCCGCTGCGCCCCTGCCTGCACACCTGGTTCCGGATGAATTTCCGGCCATGTTCCATGTCCGTAAATCCATCCATGCACAGTCCGGGGCTACGCTGATTTCAGTTCCGCTGCGCCCCTGCCTGCACACCTGGTTCCGGATGAATTTCCGGCCATGTTCCATGTCCGTAAATCCATCCGTGTACAGTCCGGGGCTACGCTGATTTCAATACCCCTGCCTACAGCCGTCCTATATCTGTCGATGCCTTTCCCAGCATCTGGTCATACATCTTCAGTACCTGAGCGGCACTTTGGAGCGCTCTTTGGGAGGACATCATGGCGGTCATTTCTTCTACCATGTTGACATTTGATTTTTCGATCACCTTCCAGAGGATGCCGGTCTCTCCGCCGCCGATTTCATCCATCGCCTCGATCTGCGCCTGGTTTGTGGAGAACAGACCATTGTCTTCCTTATGCAGCTGATCGTAATCGGCAAAATCCACTACCTTCAGGGTTCCGAAAACATCTCCGTCCAGTCGGAAGGTTCCGCCGTCAGCGCTGAAATTTTCACTGGTAACCTGAATCGGCTGATTGTCCTCAGAGAGAACCTGGCCTAGCTCGTTCAGAATCAGATATCCGTCCTCGTCTACGGAGAAGGAACCGTTCCTCGTGTATCGCTCGCCTTCAGGGGTACGGATGCAGAAAAATCCGTTTCCACTCAAGGCGAAATCATAGATACTGTCTGTCTCCCGCAAAGACCCTTGGGTATAATCCACATAGGTCTGCTGGGCCGATACAATTTTTGCGCTGGTAGCCAGCTCTGTGGGATTTCCCTTGCTCACCGTACCCGTACGGATTAGCATTTCCTCGTCAAAGGTCCGTGCTAACATCGTATCTGACTTATAACCGGGAGTCTGAATGTTCACCATATTATTACTGATGGTATTCAGATCACGGTTCTGGGTCAGCATACCGGAAACCAGATTATAAAAACCCTGATACATATACTACCTCCAATTTAGTTCCGCTTCGCCCCCTACCAGCACACTTTACCCAAGATTAATTTCCAGCCACGTTCCGCGTCTGTAAATCAATCTGTGCGCTGTCCGGGGGCTACGCTGTTCTAGTTCCGCTGTCTTTTAGTTCCGTCTTATCTCTAATCCAGCTGTTCCTTCACCGATTTTCTCAGCTTCTGAATCGCTGTCTTGTGCATCTGTGACACTCTGGAATCGCTTACCTGCAATACCTGAGAGATCTGGTGCATCGTGAGTCCCTCCACATAATAAAGGGATATCACCGTCCTTAAATTCTCTCCCAGCTGGTTCACCGCTTCCTCCAAAATCTCGATTACTTCATTCTGTATATAGCTTTCCTCTGGCTGTGTACTGGAATCCTCGCTGGCAATCTGTAAAACCAGGTCCTCCTTCCCGTCCTCCACGGGACTATCGAGAGAAACTGCCTCGTACATCTTCACCCGCTGCAACAGCGTCCTGCACCGCTTCAGGTTCATCTGCATGAATTCTGCCAACTCTTCATCCGTGGGCGGCCTCCCGCGTTCCTTCGTCAGGTGGCGTATCGCCTCGTCCATAGTTTTTTTTCGCTTGTGGTAGGTCCGGGGCATCATGTCCTTTTCCCTTACCAGATCGAAAATCATTCCTCTGATCCGCCGGGAGATAAATGTGGAAAACTTGATCCCCTTATCCGGATCAAACCGGTCGATGCCCTTCATAATCGCAATCGCACCCTCGTTTACCACATCATCTACCTGCATAAAGTGGGAATACAGCTTATTCATTTCTATGGCGATAGATTTGGCCAGATACAGATAGCGGAGAGTCAACTCCTGTTTGATCTCAAGTTCCTTCTCCTTCTGATACAGTGCAAAAAGCTCCTCGTCCGTCAACTCCTTTAACTTATCGCGTAGCTCCATGCCGTCTCATCCTTTACTACTGTTTGCGCCTGCTATTTTGGGCCCTTTTTTGTCTCCAACACCAGACTTCCTATCGATTGTATCTGCACATTATTTGCAATCTCATTAAATGAGAGTACCCGCACATTGGGATAAAACTGTTCGATCAGGCGATAAAAATGCACCCGCATCACCTGGGAGGTTAAAATCACCGGTGTCTGCGCCAGACTGCTGAATTTTTTCAGCTGCTCTGCCAGCTGGCGTACCAGACTTTGAAGAATATCCGGGCTTAAAGAAAGATAAAAGCCATTCTCCCCTCTGGTCAGCGCTCCCACCATCGTCCGTTCCAGTTCGGAATCCATCGTGATCACCCGCATACTGCCATCCTCGCAGTAAATTCGGGTGATCGTCCTTCTTAAGGAGGTCCTGATCCGCTCCACCAGACCATCGATTTCCTTGGTCGGAACGCCGTTTTCCGTAATATATTCTATGGTTGTTTCCAATATTGTTTCCAGATCCTTGATTGGGATTCCTTCTTTTAACAGATTTGTGAGAATCCGCTGTAAAAGAGCATAGGACACCAGGTTCGGGAATGCCTCGTCCACCAGCTCAGGCGCCGCGCTCTTCACATTTTCCACCAGGTGCACCACCTCCTGCCGGCTGATCAGCTCATAGGCATGCTGCTTGATCACCTCGGACAAGTGCGTTACCATAACGGACAATGGATCGATGACCGTGTAGCCGTACAACTCGGCCCGTTCTCTGTCCTCTGGCTTAATCCATCGGCTGGGGATACCATAGGCCGGCTCCACCGTCTCGATACCGTCTACCTCATGCTCCAAATTCGCCGGCTCTAAAGCCAGGTAATAATCTACCAAAATCTCGCCCTTGGCTACTTCCTCCCCCTTGACCTTGATCGAATACTGATTGATACTGAGTCCGGAGCTGTCCCGCAGACGAATGGAAGGAATGACAAAACCCATATCCTGAGCATACTGCCGTCGGAAGATAACGATTCGGCTGATCAGCCGCCCGCCCACCGACTCATCCACCAGCGGAATCAGGCTGTAGCCAAATTCCATCTCAATGGGCTCCACGGTAAGCAATGTATAAATATTATTGACATCCTTAAAGTATTCTTCCTCTGACTGGGGCGGGGGCGCGGCCTCTTCCTGGGGCGCCATAGGCTCCTGCCCAGCCATAGCCGCTCCAAATGCGGCTGCATTTCTCAGTGTTGGCTCCTGAGAAACCTTGACCGAGAGATAGTAACCTACACCGATCAGCCCAGCCGCCACAATCCAGAGCTGAATGCGCGGCATGCCCGGAATCACGGACATCACGGCGATCACAACACCACTGATCATGATTGCTCTGGGCTGTGCTAAGAACTGCTTTGAAACGTCGTCGTTCAGGCTGCCCTCAGACACCGCACGGGTTACGATCATACCCGTGGCCGTGGAGATCAGCAGCGCCGGAATCTGAGATACCAGACCATCGCCTATGGTGGCAATCGAATAGGTATTCAACACCTCTCCTATGGTCTGGCCGCCCTGGACCATACCGATGATCACACCACCGATCATATTGACACCAGTGGTAATCAGGGACATGGTGGCGTCGCCCTTTACAATCTTTGTGGCACCATCCATGGCGCCGTAAAAGTCAGCCTCTCTCTGAATCTTTTCACGGCGGCCCTTCGCCTCCTGCTCATCGATCAGACCGGAGCTTAAATCGGCATCAATGGCCATCTGCTTACCCGGCATAGCATCCAAGGTAAATCTAGCCGCAACCTCAGCCACACGCTCGGCGCCCTTGGTGATTACAATAAACTGCATCAGCAAGATAATCAGGAAGATTACCACGCCGACTACTACGTTGCCCTGGAGAATAAAATCACCGAAGGCAGCGATAATCTGACCAGAGGAACCGCCATTGGTCAGGATGTTCCTGGTCGTAGAAACGTTGATCCCCAGACGAAACAGCGTAGTGACCAGCAAAAGAGACGGAAATATGGAAAATTCCAGTGCGTCTCTGATCGTCATGGTGATCACCAGAATCATCAGGGACAGAGACATATTCAATATAATTGCCAAATCCACAACGCCTGCCGGAAGCGGTATGATCAGAAGCAGGATGATGACGAGTACAAACATCACCACCGAATAGCTCATTAACTTTTTCATCGGAACATCTCCTCCCGGTGATTCTGTTTATAGATATAAACGAGAATCTCGGCTACCGCCCCATAATATTCCGCAGGTATCTCCTGGTCTAAATTACAGGCGGCATAAAGGGCTCTGGCCAGCGGCCTGTTTTCTATAATTGACACGCCATGCTCCTCCCCTGTATGGATAATACGCAGCGCCAGATTATCCTGGCCCTTGGCCAAAACAATGGGCGCTCCGTGTTTTTTCGGTTCATATTTCAGCGCGACTGCAAAATGTGTAGGATTCCGGACGATCACATCGGCCTGAGGCACCTTCTGCATCATACGACTCATCGCCATCTGACGCTGAATCCGGCGGATTCTTCCCTTGATCTCGGGATTTCCCTCAGTCTGTTTGTACTCGTCCTTTACCTCTTGTTTGGTCATCTTCAAGTTCTTTTCATAATCCCAGCGCTGATAAAGGAAATCAAAAAAAGCGACAACCGTAAATGCGATACACACCTTCATCACCAGGTTGAAGGCAGTGTTTAACATAGCAACAGCCGAATTCATCGGCGTCATGTCGATCATTCTGGACATGGTGATCATCTCATCCTTCAACATATTATAGAGAAGGAAGATCAGCAATGTCAGCTTAACCAGGTTTTTCAGAAGATCCACGATCTTCTTCAGCGAAAACAGCTTTTTCAAACCCGATATAGGATTCAGCTTGCTTAGCTTTGGCCTGATTACTTTAAAAGTAATATTAAAGCGGGTCTGAGCTCCATGGGACAAAATTCCCAACAGCATCGTCACCAGTAAAAGGGGCATCGCACACTTGACAAATACCCATAAAAATCTATAAACGATCTGAACGGACAGCATCAGACTGCCGTCCAGGCTTATTCTGTCTAAGATCTCTTTCAGAAAGCTTGTGAGCTCGCGGTACATAGTGGGAATCCAAAGACGCAGCATCCAGAAAACGCCAAACAGCATGACCACCGTTGCGACATCCTTACTCTGAAATACATTTCCTTCTTTTCTGGCGTCTCTTCGGTGCTTACTAGTTGGTTGTTCTGTTTTTTCCTGACCATTGCTGCCCTCAGCCACTATCTCACATCCTTTCTTTTCACCGACCCTTCGGCTTTCTCATGAAAATCGATCTGAAAACCCTTTCAGATCCTTCTTCTTCCACATGCAGACTTCATCTATCAGTTGTTCCATCCATTACATCTATCTGTCCATACAAAGCATGTTCCGTCATGGAGTCAGCAGCAAAAGAAGCGTGTCCATAAATGCAAACATATTGTCAAAAATCTGATAAATCCGGTCGGACATAGGACTGAACAAAATCAAAAGCGTAAGCAGTCCCACTATAATTTTTATCTGAAAATTCACGGAAAATACGTTAATCTGAGGAATCATCCGCATCAAAATCCCCACCGCCGCCTCCGTCACCAGCTCGATGGCGATCAGCGGAAAAGCGTACTGCAGTCCCATCGCGATATTTTCCCGAAAGACAACGAGAATCGCCTGAGGCAACTCCATATTCAGCGTCACCATGCCGAAGGGAAGTACGTCAGCCGACCGGAAAAAAATCTGGATCACCCGCAAATGACAATTGGTGGCAAAAAACAGCAGTACTAAAAAACCATAATAGATACCGGAAGTAACCGTCACCTGACCATTGAATTGGGGATCATATACCTGCGCCATGCTAAGACCCATGGAAAAATCCATAATTGCGGAGGCAAACCGGATGATCATAATTGCCAGCTCCATGGAAAAGCTCAGGGTAAAGCCTACAAAAAGCTCCTTCATCATCATCACGCCATATTCCAGCAGTCCCCTTGGCTGATGCATCAGCTCCCCCCCAAAGCCACTGTATAAAAGCAGCGAGAGAAGGAGAATCAATCCTGTCTTCATCCTGGCAGGCACATTGTTCCTTCCAAAAATCGGATTAAAGACGATAGCTCCGGTCATGCGCATGATAATCAAAGATAACAGGATCAACATAGGCTACCCCTCAGCGATCATATTAAAAATCATAATCATAAATTCATGGATCGAATTCAGCATAGAGCCGCCCAGTACGCTCAAAGTGACAAGGAGCGCCAAAAGCTTTGGCACAAAGGTCAGCGTCTGCTCGCTGATCTGGGTAGCCGCCTGAAAAATAGCGATAATAATACCCACGATCATACTGATCAGCAAAAGAGGCAGCGCCAGGCGAACCACAAGCTGAAACATCTGGTATAAGGTATCCATGACCTCCACATTACTCAATTATGCCACCTCCATGAATGCGGACACTACTTAAAGCCAGCCACAATGCTGGAAAACAGCAGGCCCCATCCATCTACAGTCACAAACAACAACAATTTAAAAGGCAACGACACCATTGACGGCGGCAGCATAACCATACCCATAGCCATCAGCGTGGTGGCAACCACAATATCTATCAAGAGGAATGGCAGATAAATCAGAAAGCCTGACATAAATCCCCGCTTCAGCTCACTGGTCATAAACGCAGGAATGACCACGGTCAGCGGATAATCCTCCGGATTGTCCCGCACCTCCGTATCTGACATCCTGACAAACATATCCAGACTGTCCTTTTGGGTATTCCGAATCATAAACTCCTTCAGCGGGCCTACCATTCTCGTGACCGCCTCCTGCGGGCCGATCTCTCCCTGTATATAAGGGGCATAAGCTTGCGTATTGATCTCCTCGATCACCGGACTCATGATAAAAAGCGTCAGAAACAGGGCGATTCCGGTCAATACCATGTTCGGCGGCGTGGACTGAACGCCGATCGCGCTTCGGGTAAAGGACAGGATAATAATTGTCCTGGCAAAGGAGGTTACCATCACCGCCAGGGACGGCAGGAGCGCGATCATTGTCATCAGGAAGATCAGATCCAGCGTCGGCACGCTTCCGCCGTTTAATCCCGTCAAAAGCTCATCCAGCATTAGTGTTTCTCTCCTTTTTTCTTTTCCCTGAGCGTTCCGTAGGCTTTTAACAGCTCCTGAAAGCCAGGTGCTTGGCTGCCTCCGGCCGGGACGTCCTCTGGCTCCCAGACAAAATCCTCAGGCTCCGACAGCAGCTGCACCCCTGCCGGACTGACACCTAAAAGATAGGTATGCTCCTGAAGCCTCACCAGAAGCAGATATCGATCCGCCCCTACCTGAACCCGGTCGATGATCTTCAAGTATGTTCCGGATACGCTGCCTCCGTAGCGCTTGCCTAGGTATCGGCTGCACCAATAGGCCAGAACCAGAATGACAATGACCCACATCAGCGCGCCAATCAGGGATATGATAGGATCTCCACTCCCCATTACAGAGTCTCCGGATTTAGATTTCTGGTTATAATCTCAGTGATACGGATACCAAAGTTATCCTCAACTACTACTACGTCTCCTCTGGCAATACACTGACCGTTTACATACAGATCGGCCTGCTCTCCCGCCATTTTATCCAAAACCACCAGAGAGCCCTGGGTAAATTCCAGAATATCTCCCACCAGTTTTTTCGCTCTTCCGATCTCCACAGATACCTCTAACGGCACCTTCAGAAGCATTTCCTGATTCACATGATCTTCGCCGTCTCCCCCTTCTCCTTCACCATCAAAGGAAGCAGAATCCAGCGGACGGATGATCGAAGGCTCTGCAGGCGCTTCTCGCTTCGCTGTGCCGCCCTTCTTCATCTCGTTGATCATTTCCATCATCTGCATTTGAGACTGCTGCATCTGGGTAATCAGCTGAAGCATCATCGGGTCCTGCGCCGACTGCTGGTATACAGGCATCATCTGAGGCATCGGCTGCATCTGAGGCGCTGCCTGCATTTGCGGTGCCGCCATCTGAGGCACAGGTGCGGGCTCCGGTGTCGGCGCTGCTTCTGCCGCTCCGCCTCCCATCAATGCTTCGATCTCTGCCTGAGACAGCGTTCCGCCTCCTGCTGATGCCGCAGGCTCCGGTGTCGGCGCTGCTTCCGCTGCTCCGCCTCCCATCAATGCTTCGATCTCTGCCTGAGACAGCGTTCCGCCTCCTGCTGATGCTGCTTCCGCAGCCGGTGCGGCAGCCTCGGGCTCCGGCGCTGCCTTTGGCGCTTCGTTGGCAAACCCTGCCTGGAAAGGCTTCAGAAGCCGTTTCGCCAGGTCCTCTGACATAATATTCAAAAATTCGCTTTTCAGCTTTCCCTCCACTTCCAGATCAAAGCTTACTACCACTTTGCTTCCGTCCGTGGTCACAAAATATTTCTCTCTAAATTCCTCTTCGCTGGCCACCTCAAAGGCCTTCGGCGTAGAGATATTTACCGTCATTCCAAGGAACTCCGACAGAGCCGTAGCGGAAGAACCCATCATCTGGTTCATCACCTCACAGATTGCACTGCGGTTGATCTCATCCAGCTCAAAAGTTTCCTCCGGAATCTCCATGCCCATCAGCATTCCTACGATAATACGCACATCGTTGCGGCTGAACATCATGACATTGCTGCCATCCAGCCCTTCCACATAGGCAATCTCCACCGCAACGGCAGGCTCCAGCCTCCTGAAATCAAAATCCTGATCTCTCAGTATTCTGACTACGGGAGTGGTGATATGCACGGTGTTCCCCAGCAGCGTGGATACTGCCGTGGCAGACGCGCCAAGGCTGATATTCATTATTTCGCCTATCGCGTCGATTTCCATTTCATTAAAGGTGCAAGCGCCCATTTCCTAATCTCCTTCTACATACGTCAATGTTTTCCCATCAGCTATTTGCCGATCTCCAGCGCTTTCTGCGCCATTGCTTTAATTGCGTTCAGGGCCGTAACATTGGCTTCATAAGAACGGGTCGCAGACATACTGTCAACGGTCTCCTTCAGCAGATCCACATTGGGGATATTCACATACCCATTCTCATCCGCATCCGGATGCTCCGGATTATAAACCCGTTTAAATTCACGGTCATCCTCCACGATGGCGGAAACCCGGACGCCTGTCTTCGTGTTTGTCGTATAGCCTTTCCCATGGGCCGCGTTCTGCAAAGCCTCCTGAAAGGATTGTTCCCCATAACTTTCAAATGTAACCAGCTTTCTTGTATAGCTGTCGCCACCCTCGGTTCTAGTGGTTTCTATGTTCGCGATATTCTCAGCCGCAATATCCATGCGGACGCGCTGGGCGCTCAGTCCGGAAGCACAGATATCAAACGAACTTAAAAATGACATAACCTACCTCCTGTCGGTTCTGAACAGTTTCCTCCATATCAAAGGACTATCTCCTATGATCGGAAACGCTTACGGTCTTATCCCAGGAACTTTTGTGCGGTCTCCGCAATTCTCTCTGGGGT
This sequence comes from uncultured Lachnospiraceae bacterium, assembly GCA_910588405.1. Lineage (GTDB taxonomy): Bacteria > Bacillota > Clostridia > Lachnospirales > Lachnospiraceae > Paralachnospira_A. The sequence goes on from CAJUPT010000003.1 coordinate 108,025, forward strand.
AAAGGGCTTTACAATGAAATCCTTAGCACCTGATTTGATCGCATCCAGTACCATGGTCTCCTGTCCCATAGCCGTACACATCACAATCTTTGCGTCGGGATGATTTTCCTTAATTTTTTTCAGCGCCTGCAGACCGTCCATGTTCGGCATGGTAATATCCATGAATACCAAATCAGGATTCTCCTCCGCAAATTTCGTCACAGCCTCCGCGCCGTCCTGTGCCTCCACGATGTCGGTATAACCCTGCTGGGTCAGCGTGTTTTTAATCATCATTCGCATAAACGCCGCGTCATCTACTAACATAATTTTAGCCATTTTTTTCATTCTCCTTTTTTATATTACAATGCCGGTACATTGTGGCATTATACTCAAGAGCACATTTACCTGCCTAATGATCCGCTTCCTTTTTCCAAATGTAACGAATGCAGATCGGCAGATTCTCTGACTCACGGGTATACATTCTCTATGCTCTCGTCTTCTGTCAGAATCGCTTCCGGAACCTCCGTCTCCGTCCACTCCTCTTCTGCCGCCAGTTCTTCTTCCATGTTTTCCGCAGCTTTTTCTTCTTCTGCGGAAATCCGCCGGTTGATGCGAACTGCTATGTTCTTCTTATAAGTCCCCATCTCGCCGATAAACCAAGGCTGACGACCCACAAACAGAGTAACGCTCCCGTTTCTCGGTTTATTCAAATCTATGATATCGCCTTCCTGCAGATGATAAATATCGCTCAGATCAAGACGGACAGTTCCCAATTGCCCTGTCACAGGAAGCTGCGTATAGCGAATATGATCCAGAATAATATCTCTGTTGTCCTCTACGGTGATGCCACGGGCAATATGCTTTCTGCTGTCAATCATGTGGAACATGAATTCAAGCAGTGTACCCGGCATACAGATTCTGATCTTCTCCACCGCAAGTCCGGACACATCTACATTTAAGTGAATGATGGCGACTGTCTCGTCCAGTCCGACCTCCTGTACCATACTGGGATTCTCCTCAATGTATCGAACAGAGAAGGCGGCGTTGATGTAATTGCTGAAACCATCCTTCAGCGTCTGAGTAAAATGATCCACCACTCTCCGGTACAGCGCCATCTCCACATCCGAGTACCGGTAATCCGATTCCACCTTGACCACATCCTCGCCGCCGCCCAGCATCCGGTTGATCAGGGTAATCACCAAACCCGGCGTGATATACAACATGATCGGCAGATTATTTTTTCCTTTATCCAACACCGTCGTATCGATCAGCGTCATAATATCATTCTCATGAAGGGAATTTACGTATTCATAATAACGCCGCTCCTGCACCTCCAGCACCGTAATGTCTGTCAGCACGCGGAAAAGACCAGCTACCTGAGAGGTCAAAATACGGGCATAATTCTCGAAGACACTCGTCAGTATCCTCATCTTTTCCTTCGTAAATTTCCTAGGACTGTAAAAATCGTATTTATTATATTTTGCAGTCTCCGTCTCCGCCTTTTGCTCTGACGGCTTTTTTTCTTCCGCGGGGGCGTCGCTGCTGCCGCCTCCGTCCTGCATAGACTTTAAAAGCGCGTCTATTTCGCTTTGGGATAACACGTCTGCCATAACTGTTTCACCTTTTCCATAAAATACGGTGTCTTTACAGCCACCTATTCCGAAGGAATATCCTCGGGCAATTCCATTTCCGGCGGCGGGCTGTCCGCACCTCCCAGCGTTTCAAATACCTCCCCTTCGGGAAGATCGGGATTCTGCGCCGGATTCTGTTCCTGATTTTTATTGCCGTCCGTTACGATCGTCCGGTCGGCGTTTGTTCCGCTTAAATATTCTTCATAATATTCGTTCAGAGAACGGGTATCCGCCCCCTCGTCCACCAAAAGCAGCTCCACACGCCTGTTTCTGGCTCTTGCCTCGTCTGTGTCTGCGGTATCCAGAGGCCGGAACTGTCCGTATCCGATAGTCACCAGCTTGTCCGGCTCTATCACTTCCCGCTGCTGAATGAAAATGCAGACCTCGGCAGCTCTCATGGACGACAGCATCCTGTCCTCCCGCACATAGTTGGGCCGGTTCGGATCTGCCTGCGTGGTATGCCCCATAATGTTAATCTGAGAAATCTGATCACTGGCCTGATCCAGCACGTCACAGAATACGTCCAGCACTTCCCGTCCCGGATCTGTCAGCTCAGAGCTGTCGCCGCCGAAAAAGGTTCTGTCCTGAAATACGATAAAGGTATAGTCCTCTCCGCGAGAAAGCTCTACCCCATCCACACCGCGGCGTTCCAATTCCTCCGCCAGAATCAGATACAGTTGTTCCGTATCAAACACCTCCTGCTCGGGAATGTCCGATCCGCCGTCCAGAACGTCCTCTACATCCTCCATGACTCCGTTTACCGCTACCTGCTCAGCCTGATCCACGCCTTTATCAGGATTGATACTGCGAACGAATACCTCCCATTTTTTCGCATCCAGATTCGACATGGAATAGAGTAAAACGAAGAAGGTCATAAGGAGGGTCACCATGTCGCCATAGGTGTCCATCCAGTTGCCGCCTTCATCTCCGCCGCCGCCTTTCCTTCTGCTCATTTCGCGTCACCTCCGCCGCCGCCTGCCGGCGCTTTAGCCAGCAGCTTCTTCTGCTTGGACTGCTTCACGCCTGCTAACAGATGCTCACGCAGATACTGAGGGTTCTCTCCCGCCTGAATCGCCATAACCCCTTCCACAATCGTGGAACAGTAAAGCAGCTCCTCACTCTGCCTGATCCGAAGCTTTTTCGCAATGGGATGGAAAAACAGGTTGGACAGGGCACTGCCGTAGAAGGTGGTGATCAATGCCACCGACATATCCTGGCCCAGGGTGGAAGCGCCGCCGCCCGATCCGCTTAAATCCATACCTTTTAACATATTGATCAGACCTACCAGCGTACCTACCATACCAAAGGCCGGCGCATAGGCCGAGCCCTTCTCATACAGACTTGCCGCCTGGTCATGACGGTCCAGCATACTGTCGATCTCTGTCTCCAATATGGTCCGTACCTTATCCGGGTCGTTGGCATCCACAATCAGCACGATGCTTCGCTTGAAAAAAGGGTCCTTGATCTCCTCTGCTTTCTCCTCCAGCGCCAGCAGACCGTTCTGTCTGGCCACCATCGCCATATCCACGATCTGATCTACCACCTTGGGAATATCATACTTTTTGCCCCGGAACAGGATCGTAAAGTGTTTGGGAATATCCAGCAGAGTGGAAAGCGGAAAGCTCGCTATAATAGCCGCCAGAGTTCCGCCGACTACGATCAGAACACTGGGGCCATCAGCGAAATTCCCCAATTTTCCCACAGTGATACCGTTGATAATCAAAACGATACCTAATATCCATCCAATAATTGTTGTTAAATCCATAACACTAAGCCTTTCCTCTTGTTATTCACAAAGCTTTCATCGATCTGACAAACCGGTCCCGGTTATACAGTCGGCCAGAAACGCTTTGATCTGTTCACCGATTGACTCGGCCGTATCCTTCACCAGGTAATAGTTCCCACTCACCAGTTTAATCTTTGTCTCCGGTATGGTTTCAATATACTCGATTTGAAAGTAGTTGAGATAGAGAATCTCTCCGTTCAGCCGGGTTACTTTTATCATTGCATTGCATCCTCTTTTCCGAAACGGAATACCCCGCGGGAATAAAACATAAACGGGGCGCGCGTATAGATTACACCGGGACAGGAAATCCCTGTCGGGTGTAATCTATGTAGGCGCGTTATTGATACGCAAAAATCATTTATCTGTTAAAAGATTTACTGCTCGGTACACTTGATCTAATTAAGACAGTCAAACTACCGCTTCATGTTTACCAGCTCGTTCAGAACCTCATCGCTGACCGTGATCATCTTCGTGTTGGCCTGGAAACCACGCTGTGCGGTGATCATCTCGGAGAACTCTTTGGCAAGGTCTACGTTGGAGGCTTCGAGGTAGCCGGCCATCAGAGTCGGCGTGGAACCTTGGCCAGGAGCAGACGCAGACGCAGTACCGGTATTATCCCCAGTAACTGTCTGATAGTAGTATCCGCCTGTCTTAGTGAGACCTTCCGGGTTCTGGAATGTTGCAATAGCAAGCTGGCCTATAGTAAGAACTTTCCCATCCTCAGTTACTCCGGTTATAACTCCAAGATTATTTAACTTAACACTAGTCAGCAGCTGATTACCAGGCACCTGCAAAGCCGTAGCATCCCCAGTGGGAGCAGCAGACCCATCCGCACCCGCATATCCATAAATAAAATTACCGCTGCTATCTACCACATACCCATTTGAATCAATGGAAAACTGACCCACACGCGTGTATTCCAAATCCCCTATGCCTTTCATGCCAGCAGTATTCACCTTATGAGTATTATTTGCACTGGTAATGAAAAAGCCTTGACCAGTGATCGTCGCATTAAATCCCCCCAAATAAGTGGGCGTGCTGGCTGTCATATCCATAGAAATGGAACCAGTCAGGGAACCATAACCATACTGAGCTGCATTAACACCACCGGAATTAGTGCTGCCTCCCGTCGAAGCAGTAGAGGTCTGATACATCGCTTCCTGAAAGCTATAGTTCTGTGACTTATATCCATAAGTATTCACGTTTGCGATATTATGACCGATTACGTCCAGTTTGCTCTGATGTGCACGAAGTCCCGCAACCGCTGAATCCATTGCTCTTAACATTGCCATTGTATTATACCATCCTTTCTGCCGTTATACGGCTATCCCCAGTTCTTCTGTATGTTCTGATGTATTCTCATCTTCCGTTTCGGAAGCTGATGGCTGTGTATTTACGGCGCCGGAAGCGTCAACCGCACCGGTGCCGGCCGCATTCTCCGCATCTGCGGCGGCATCGCCCGCACTGCCAGTGTTTTCTGTGCCTGTGCCGCCTGCATTCTCAGTACCCGAGCCTGTATTTTCAGTCCCCTGCGCACTGTCGGTTCCATTGGGTTTACTTTCCGTTCCCCCGGTTCCTTCGGTTTTATCGCCCTCTCCTTCAGTACCTTCCGGCTTATCTTTATCTCCTTCTCCTTCAACGCCTTCGGGCTTCTGATCGCCGTCGCCCTCACCTTCATCCGGATCAGGAATCTTCACCTCTACTTTTCCCATACCCAGAAGATAGGTAATCGGATAATCCGTATCGTCTCCCTCCAGCCGGAAGGTAGGCGTTGCGCTGGTAAAGTTCACAGATTCCACGACGCCGGTCTTGGAGCCCACCACTTTCAAAGTCTCCTCCCCCGTCTCCGGATCTGTCACCTTCTCAGTCACCGATACCGTTACTTCCTGGCCCACCAGACCGGCCGCATAGGTCTGGGTGGAGATAATCTGGGAGTTTTCCAGTGTGTGGATCACATTCTCCATCACATCATTCATAGAAGTCATGGACTGTACCATGGCCATCTGCACCATCTGAGCCATCATCTCGCTGTTGCTCATCGGATTGTTCATATCCTGATTGGCCAGCTGGGCTGCCAGCAGCTTAAAATAATCCGTGATGGTTAGTGTATTCAGATCCGTGCTGGCATGGGAATAGGCTTGCGTCTCATAAGGATTCGTACTGGCAGATTCCTCACCGGCTTTTTTTGTTTTATTTGCACTGTCGCTCTCACTTGTACCACTGTTTCTACTCGCCCCACCATAATTCGGTGTTGCATATGGATTTTGTGTACCGCTTGAAATACCTGATGTATCTGGCATAAACTCTATCCTCCTCTATCCCACCAGTCCCAGCCGCAGCTGCTGCATAAAGGACTCGCTTCCTTTATCATGACTTTTTTCTTCCTGCGCGTCCCGCTGTCTCTGGCGGTTTTCTTCTCCGCCCTTTTCCGGCAGTTCCTGCTGTGAGGGCTGGTTTTCCGGCGTGTAGATCACGGTCTGCTGACCGGTCTTTTCCTCCAGAATCTGGGCCATCTCTCCGGCCCGCTGACTTAAAATCGACAGCGTTCTGTGGCTGTCAGCCATCAGAGACATCACTGTCTTTCCATCCTCGAAGGCCACTTTTATAATAATCTTGCCAAGGGAAGCCGGCTCCAGTTCCAAGGTTAGTTCCCCGTCGGCCGACGGCATCCGTGTAGCAAGGGTTTCCGCGATATCGCGATACATCGCGGCTTCCGACGTCTTAACAACCGCCGCCTTCTCTGACGGAATCTGCTCCCCTTCACCGATCAGCTGCGACTGGAACTGGCCTGACGCCGCACCATGGGCCGACGGCTGCTCCTCCGGTCTGACTGTCGTCTCCGCCTCCTTCAAGACATCTGCTCCTGCTTCCTGCTGATTCCCGGCTTCCGCCCGGTTCTCCTGCCGGGACTGCTCTGGCTTAGGGGCTGCCGCCTGAACTGCCTGCCCGGGCTGTTCCACAGCATTCTCAACCTGGGCTTCTTGCTGAACTGGCTCCTGTGAAACCGTCTGCCGCGGCTGAATCAGATCCTGAGGCTGTACAGCCTGTGCCGCTTGTGCCACCTCCGGCATCACCGGTTCCGCAGTCTGAATCGCTGTCTCCACAGGCTGCACCTCCGGCATCTGAATCATCTCCACATTCTCCGTAGCCAGAATCGTTTCAGTTTGCACCGTTTCAGTGGCTCCCTCCGCTGTCATGGCATCCACCTCCTGTACTTGCTGCATCATCATTCCCGCAAGCACAGAAAGCCCCTCCTCCGTATTTTCCGGAGAAGAAGCCGATTCATTTGCTTCCTGCTTTTCATCCTCCTGCACGCTCACCTTTTTGTCGGGCTTGTGTGTCTGGCTTTGTTCCGTCTCCTGTCTTTTCACTTCCGTTTTCTTGCCGCCGTCCGAAACAGACTGTCCCTTATCCCGTAGCAGCTCAGAAAAATCTGACGCCAGACTGCCCTGCACTTCCTTCGCAGAAGCACCTGGCGACACTGCCGGGCCTGTCATCTGTACCATGGAAATCTCTGCCATATTCACTTCCTCCTCTCCTAAATACTACATCTATGATCAGGCAGCATCCTCAGGCTTACGACAAGCCATCCCCTACCGCTTAATGTCCATTCTTTATTATATAGGAAATTCCCTATTTAATCAATGTTTTTATCCTGTGAAATACTGTTAATTTCCTGACAAATTTCCAGTTCTCCAAAACACGCCGGAGGCTTTTTGCCAGACTTTTCATCAATATCATTTTCCGTTTCGCTTTATGTACTTTCCGCTCTTCTGGACAGGCCGTTTGAGACAAATTCTTCTATGAAGCTTTCCTCTTCCTTCATCTCCGCCTTCTGCCAGGCCGTCCACTTGCGCTCCTTCAGCTTTTCAAACTTGGAGGTGTCGATCTTTGCCTCCACCACCTTCGCCCGTTTTTCCTCTTCCTTTTTTCGAAGCACAAACAGATGCTCCTTCTCGTAATCAATGGTCTTCTCCATCTGAGCGATGCACAGGCTGAACAGCCTATATTCCTCTATCACGCCGCCCACATGCTTTTTCTTGTCAAACTGCCCCTCATATCCGGACAGCTCGCGCTTAAGCCGGTGAATCTCATCTTCCTTTTTTCTTACCTGATGCAGAGCCGCCGCATGCTCTGTTCTCAGATTATCCAGCACCTGTGTTTTGTAATCCAATACCGTTTCAAGTCCATATTGAAACCGTTTCAAAACAATCATTCCTCCCTTTTACCCTACGATCGACCGCATCAGTTCCAGCGTCTCCTCATAAGTAAAGCTCTCGTCGATTCCCTGTTCCAGGAATCCATTGATTTGATCTATCTTAGAAACCGCGTTGTCAAGAGCGGGGTTGTTTCCTTTTTTGTATGCGCCAATGGCGATCAGATCCGCATTTTTCTGGTACAGGCCCAGGAGGTTCCGCATCTGGGAGGATGACTGCTTATGGTCTTCGCCCACGATCTCCACCATCAGACGGGAAATGCTGGCGCCGATATCAATGGCCGGGAAATGATTCTCATTGGCCAGCTGCCGGCTCAAAACGATATGTCCGTCCAATATACCCCGGACGGTATCAGCGATCGGTTCATTGGTATCGTCACCCTCTACAAGAACGGTATAGACGCCTGTAATGGAACCCTTGTTGAAGTTTCCGCTCCGCTCTAACAGCTTGGGAAACTCCGCGTAAATAGAAGGCGTATACCCTCTGGCGATTGGCGGCTCGCCAATCGCCAGACCGATTTCACGCTGTGCCATGGCATAACGGGTAAGTGAATCCATCATCAGGAGCACATCGTTCCCCTGGTCACGGAAATACTCGGCGATCGTGGTAGCCACCAGCGGACATTTCATCCGCAGCATGGCAGGCTGGTCGGAGGTTGCGACTACCAAAACAGAACGCTTCATGCCTTCCTCTCCCAGATCCTTTTCCACAAATTCCAGCACCTCACGCCCACGCTCTCCCACCAGAGCAAGCACATTGATATCTGTCTTTACATTCTTCGCAATCATGCCCATCAGCGTACTCTTTCCTACGCCGGAGCCGGCGAATATACCGATTCTCTGGCCCTTTCCAATGGTGTTCAGGCCATCGATGGCTTTCACGCCAAATTCCAGCCGCTCTCTGATGGGCGGTCTGCTCAAAGGGTTGGTATAGGAGCTGTTCACCGTATAAAACTGGGTAGGAGAAAAATCTCCTTTTCCGTCGATGGGCTCTCCCATGGCGTTGATGATACGTCCCCGCAGGAATTCGCCCACCGGAATCTTCAGCCTGTGCTTCGTGTTCCGCACAAAACTGCCGGAGGTGATGCCGCTGGTAGACTCATAGGTCATCAGCTGGATTTTTCCCTCCTTGAAGCCTACCACCTCGGCCGGCGTCTGCTGGTTCTGCTCCTCGTTGTAGATCATCACAATATCGCCGATACTGGATCGGCCACCCGACGCTTCCATAGACATGCCGACCACATTTTCAATTTTTCCGATATGTCCCACCGTCTCCGTTTTAGAGATCAGCTTAGGGATCGACTCATACATGGCCAGATGTCCTCCTGTCATCTAATATTTTCCAAGACCTCTCTGATATTCTCTAGCTGGGTGTCCACGCTAATATCCACCACCTGATCCGGCATCTCAATCACACACCGGCCGCTTTTATCCTTATTCATGACGACGAATTTTACATTGTCAGAAAGACGGGACAGCTCGCCGATCATGTCGGCATCCCCCTTCATCATCGTCTCATAATCTGTTCTTTCCATATAGATCTTGACCCAGGCCGTTTTTTTCAGCTTTTCTGTCTCCGCTAGAATCATCCGTTTGATCACATCTCCGCTGGACTTCAAGCTGATGTGAATCACCTTTTCACCTACCGCTATGGCACAATCCTTCAATTCATCCAGATATTTATTCAGACTCTTTTCCTTGGCTTCCTCCGCCGAGGCAATCGCCCGCTCCATATCCCTCCGGAACCCAAGAAACTGTTCCTTCAGCTGCGCACCGTACTCTTCAATGGCCTTTTGTCGGCCTTCTTCAAGCCCCTGGGCATAGCCCTCCTGGTACCCCTGCTCGGCGGCTTCCTTTTTCTGTTCCTCGATTTCCTCTTTCGCTTCGTTCGCCATCTGCTCAGCCAGCCGCCGGGCCTCCTGACGAATCTCATCCGCTTCCGCCTGTGCCTCGCTTAAAATGCCGTCTTCCGCATTCGCACCCAAAACTGAATCGGCAGCGGCGGCCAGCTCGATTTGCGCGCTGCCGCCGTCCCTCTTTCCAGCGGACCTATGATCCTTCTTGTTTTTTTCCGGCCGCAGGGAGGTCTGCTCCGGGGGAACATATTTCCAGACCGCCGGAACTTCCTTCCCCCGCTTCACTACGCCTTTAGACGATGATATCACCTTCGTCGCCTCCCTTATTGATGATTACCTCGCCTTCATCCTCAAGACGGCGAATCACGTTCACAATTCTCTGTTGTGCTTCTTCAACGTCTTTCAGTCTGACATTCGTGGTAATCTCCATATCGCTTCTCACAGTCTCAGTTTGACGTTTAGACATATTGGAGAAGAAGATCTGTTTCATCTCGTCGGAAGCAGTCTTAAGGGCATATACAATATCCTTGGTATCGCAATCCCGAACAAAACGCTGTACGGAACGATCGTCCATATCCAAAATATTCTCGAATACAAACATCCGATCCCTGATATCCTGAGCCAAGTCCGGATCGGATTTGTCCAGCTCCTCGAAGATACGCCGCTCGTTGCTGCGGTCCACATGGTTCATCATATCGGCCACGTATTCCACGCCGCCCAAGTTCATATTGTCCTCACTGGTGATGATGGTAGCGAACTTGCGCTTCATCTCCTCTTCTACAATGGCAATGGCCTCCGGAGATACCCGGTCCATCTTCGCCATGGCCTCCACTACGGAGATTCGCTTTCCTTCCGGAAGCTGTTCTAATACACGAGCTGATTGCTCTGGGTCCATATAGGACATAATCAGAGCAATCACCTGAGGTCTCTCCTGCTGCAACAGTGCCAGCAGCGTCTTGGGGTCCCCCTTTGTAAAGAAGTTAAAAGGCTTCGACTGTAAGGTTTTCGATACTTTTTCCAACAGATTTCTAGCGGTAGATTCGCCAAAGGCTTTTTCCAATACGTCTCGGGCGTAGTCCAGACCGCCGTCTGTCATCATCTTATGAGTCAGACAAAGCTTATAGAATTCATCAAGGGCGCCTTCCACCTGGGCATTGTTATTCTTTCCCATCTTCGCCACTTCATAGGTGAGATCCTCGATATCCTGTTCGCTTAAATACTTATAAATCTGAGAGGCTCGATCCGCGCCCAGAGAAACCACCACAAGAGCGGCCTTCTGCGCTGTTTCAAGCGGTTCAACCTTTTCCTCTTCCAAAACAGGCGCTTTACTTGCGCTTTCGGCTGCCGCCATTCTCGTCGCCTCCTTCTCCTCTCAGCCACCCCTGAATCAGCTTCGCCGCAATCTGCGGATTCTGATCCACGAAATCACCAATGTTCTGCTTCAGCTTCAGGCTGTGCTGCATCCGCAGATTCAGTACGGCCTCATTGTTCTCCATCTCTTCATCCAAATCGGAAGCAAAGGCATCGCTCTCTCCCACCGAATCCTCGGCCAGAGGGATGTAGCCGTCTCCCAGCTCCATGTTTTCTTCCAGTTCTTCCGCTTTTTTCTTCTTTCTGCGCCGCAGAAGCATCAGAAGCAACAGCAGCAGAATCAAGACTGCCTGAGCGATCACCGCGATCAGAAGAGGCAGCGGAATGGTCCTCTGCACCACCGGATTCGCCGGATCGACAGGATTCGCCGCAGCCGCTTTCTGCTCCGAAGACAAGGCGCGCACAACGGAAACCTTCTGATTCGCCTCGGTCCGGTCGATTCCGGCAGCGTTCGAAATCAGATTCACCAGTTCCTGATTTGCAATATCCAGGTCGTCGGTGTTAATCACCACAGCCACAGTGACATCCTGCAGGACACCCGGGCTGACCTGACGCTGTTCCTTCAATACATTGTAAAGCCACTGTCTGGCATAACTGTTACTGGAAGAACCGGTAATGCCGTCGCCTCCGGTATTGTATGTATATCGGGGTTCGTCCGCATTTGCGTCCGCACCCACCACATCGCCTGCGCCGTCGGCCTCGGCGCCGGAGTACTCTCCCGCTCCTGACTCGCTCTCTAGCAGACCGGTCTTGTCATCATCGTCAATTTTTTCCGGAACGGTATATTGGGTACTCTCGGAAATAATCTGTTCCATGTTCAGGTTTCCCTTGACAGAAACAGCTACGTTTCCCTGTCCGTAAAGCTTCTCCAGAATCCGGCGGATATTTGCCGCGATATTCTCCTCCACCATGGCAGTCAGCTCCGCCATACTGGTTCCGTCCGCAGAGGCGCCGGTATTCTCCCCGCCGCTCACCTCAAGGCCGGTACCCGCATCGAACACCGATACATCAGTAAAGGTCATACCGTTGACACAGTGAGCAATCAGGTTTTTGATCGCCGCCGCCTGTTCTGTCTGCAGGGTCTCGCCGGCCTTCATCGTCACCGTAACGCTGGCCGAGCGCTCGTTCTGCTCCGCAAGGGCGTAATTCGAGGAATTCGCCGGCGATATGGTCACCTTAGCATCCTGCACCTGATCGAACAGACGGATCTGCGCCCCCAGACGGTCCTGAAGCTCATAGAGCGTATACTGCCGCTTATCCGACTCGGTCGTCATCAATCCGGCATTGTCTATATACATATCATATGCAAAACCGCTCTTCGGGTAACCCTGCATCAAAAGGGTCGCTCGCAGCTGATCCACCTGCTTCTCGGGCACGCGAATCGTACCCGTAGCATCCACATACTGATATGTAACCCCCGTATCATATAATAAACTAGCCACTTCCTGAGCTTCTTCCTGATTCAGCCCCGTAAACAGCGTTGCATAACCTGTTTGGGACAGCAATTTCAAGACCAAAATAGCTCCGGCAGCAATGATGATCGTTCCCGCTATAATTACGATCAGAAGCTTTTTTGTCTTGTCAGATATTTTTGCCCAGTATTCCTTCAACTTTTGCACAGCTTTGCCCAACTTTCCTTCATGTTTATATTAAGCTTAAACATTCATTTTCATGAACTCGTTATAGGCTTCCACCGCTTTGTTTCGCAGGCCGATCAACACACTTACACTGAGAGCCGCTTTTGCCTCCGCAATCGGCAGCGTATGCGCATCGTCAAGCTGACCCGTCGAAAGGAGGTACTGCTTTTCCTCCACATCCGCCTGCATCTCATAAACCTGAGACACCGCATCCTTGAAAATATTTGTGAAGGAGGCAACCGCCTCATTCTCCTCCTTGTCCGTTTTATGAATGTCCTGCAAGGAATTCCAGGGCCTGATCGGCTCAATCGGCTCAAAGCCCTTTAACTGTCCAATTGACTGTATGTTCTGTGTATCCATCTCTAGCACCCTTCCTTAACCCAAATTTTTATTTCATCCATTCTATATCCATGGTATATATACAATGTCGCTATGTAGTGTAACCGTATCCTCTTTCGCCTATTTTCCAAACACCTGCTGGTATTAGAATGGCTTCGCCGCTTCCTGGAGGCGTTTGATCTCATTGTTTATGGAATTTGTCAAATACTGGTACTGGTAAGCAGTCCGTACCAGGTCAATTTGCTCCTGGGACATGTCCACGTTGTTACCGTCCAGGCGGTGTGTCTCATTCTCCGTCGTACGGACAATCGCCGGCGCCGACGATATGGCCTGACGAACATTCTCCGCACTTCCTGTAGCACTGGCCGCTTTCACCTGCTCTGCCAGAGTATCTTCGAATGTCAGATACTGGGACTTGAAGTCCGGCGTATCGTCGTTCGCGATGTTATTTAAAGTAATGTTTTGCCGAAGCCAAAGCATATCCAATGCCCTCTCCGATAATGCAATCCCGTTCCCGAATAAAATCGATGACATTTCCCATTCCTCCTTAGGTTTTCCTCCCCGCCTCCGTGACGATCCTTTCCGAAATGCACTTCATTCCGGCTTTGCGCTTACAGCGTGGTCGCGTTCGGCGTCTCTTCATTATATTTGCTGAAAACTGTTTACATTACTCTTATTTGTAAAAGTATTTTGTCTTTCGTCATTCTACGTTGCGTACAGAAAACAGGCCCGCCGTTATAAAACGACGCCTTTCTATGTGTTTGCACGAAAATAACCAGTAAATTAATTTTTCGTTCTTTTTACGTTTTTATTTCTACTGGTTATTTTCCTTTATTACATTATCGCTTTATCACATTGCACTGTTTTTTTTTGCGCAACGGTCCGCTTTTAGTTTAACACTCTTTGACTAATTTTTCAACTGGTAATGTCTTTTTTCTTTGTTTTCACTAAATTTTCATATTAATTCCAATATTTTCCACATTTCACGTCAATTTTGTGACAAATGCTGCAATTTCTGCCAATCAAGCCCATACATCATCTGTCCATTTGACCAATTTTATCACAATATATGGCCTTCTAACCAATGTCAGAAGGCCATATCAGCAATGCATTTTTGTCTCGTTTTTGCTTCTTAGATTATATTTTCAGACTATATTTACTTTACCACAAAGTTCACGATTTTGTTTGGCACATAAATTTCTTTTACAAGCGCTTTGCCCGCGATCAGAGAAGCGATCTTTTCATTGGCCTTTGCGGCAGCGAACACTTCTTCCTTTGCGCAGTCGGTCGGAATCACCACAGTGCTTCTCAGCTTTCCGTTAATCTGAACGCCGATCTCCACGGTCTGATCCACGGTCTTTGCTTCGTCATATGCAGGCCATTCAGCTAGGGACAAAAAGCCCTTGCCGCCGGATTTCTCCCATATTTCCTCCGCCAGATGAGGGGCAAAGGGGCAGAGCAGCTTCAAGTAGGCCATCAGTTCCTCTCGATCCAGCTTCCCGGCATCGTATACGTCGTTAAGGAAGGCCATCAGGCTTGCAATCGCCGTGTTGAATTTCATGTCCTCTATATCGGACGTAACCTTTTTGATCGTCTTATGCAGAGCGGATTCAAGCTCCGGAACGCTCCCCTCCGTCACCATGTCCGCCAGCCCGGCCACACGTTCTAAGAAACGCTTGCAGCCCTTTACGGAATTGTCATTCCAAGGAGTCGCCGCGCCGTAATCTCCCATGAACAGCACATAAGTCCGCAGGGTATCCGCGCCGTATTCCTCCACGATATCCAGCGGGTCCACCACATTTCCCTTGGACTTACTCATCTTATCGCCGTCGGGGCCCAAGATCAGTCCCTGGGCTGTCCGCTTCGCGTAAGGCTCAGGCGTATTCACCACGCCAATATCATATAAGAATCTGTGCCAGAACCGAGAATAGATCATATGTCTAGTCACATGCTCCATGCCGCCATTATACCAGTCCACCGGCATCCAATATTCCATCTTCTTCCGGTCGACCAGCGCCTGATCGTTATGAGGATCGATATAGCGAAGGAAATACCAGGAGGAACCGGCCCACTGAGGCATTGTGTCTGTCTCCCTCTTCGCCGCGCCGCCGCACTTCGGGCAGGTACAGTTGACAAAGGAATCGATTTTCGCAAGCGGAGATTCCCCGTCCTCTCCTGCCTCAAAATTCTCTACCTGAGGCAATCTTAAAGGCAGCTCCTCATAAGGAACCGGAACCATGCCGCATTTCGGACAATGAACGATGGGAATCGGCTCACCCCAGTATCTCTGCCGGTTGAAGGCCCAATCCTTCATCTTATACTGTACGCCAGCTTTGCCGATACCGTCTTTTTCCAGCTGCGAGGTCATCCTGGCGATGGAATCCTTTTTGTTAGTCAGACCATTTAAGAAGCCGGAATTTACCATCTCACCATCGCCGGCATAGGCTTCTTTTTCAATATCGCCGCCTTTAATCACCTCGATAATCTCAATGCCAAATTTTTTCGCAAAATCATAATCACGCTGGTCATGAGCCGGCACTGCCATAATCGCACCAGTGCCATAACCCATCATGACATAATCTGCAATATATACAGGAATCTTCTTCCCGTTTACCGGATTAATCGCCTGGAAACCTTTCAGCTCCACACCTGTCTTATCCTTTACCAGCTGGGTACGCTCAAATTCTGTCTTTTTCGCACACTGGACCCGGTAGCTCAGTACTGCGTCCATATTTTCGATTCTGTCCGCGTATTTGTCGATCAGCGGATGCTCCGGAGCGATTACCATAAAGGTCACGCCGAAAAGGGTATCGGGTCTGGTGGTATAAATCTCAAGCTCTTCCTCAATTCCGTCCAGCTTAAAGTTGACAAATGCGCCGGTAGATTTACCGATCCAGTTCATCTGCTGCTGTTTGATATTCGGCGGATAGTCCACGGTTTCCAGGCCCTCTAACAGCTTGTCCGCATATTTGGTAATGCGCAGATACCAGACATCCTTGGACTTTTGAACCACGTCGCTGTGGCAGACATCACATTTTCCGCCCTGGCTGTCCTCATTGGACAGGACTACCTTACAGGAAGGGCAGTAGTTCACCCATGCCTTATCCCGGAATACCAAGCCGTGCTCGTACATTTTCAGGAAAATCCACTGTGTCCATTTATAAAAGTCTTCCTCAGTGGTATCAATGGTCCGATCCCAGTCGAAGGAATAGCCTACACGTCTCAGCTGTTCAGAAAAATGCCGGATATTCTGATCGGTGATCACACGGGGATGGGTGGAGGTTTTAATCGCATAGTTCTCCGCAGGAAGGCCGAAAGCGTCAAAGCCGATGGGGAACAGCACATTATACCCCTGCATACGCCGCTTTCTGGAAACGACCTCCAAACCAGTATAAGCCTTAATATGCCCTACATGCATACCCGCTCCACTGGGATAGGGAAACTCCACCAGACCGTAAAACTTAGGTTGATCCGCAGCGTCCGAAGCCTTAAAAATCCCGGCGTCCTCCCATTTTTTCTGCCATTTGCTTTCAATGTCTTTAAAATTATACTTCATCCTTAAAGAGTCCTTTCATACTCGTTACGTTCATGTATCTCTTTTCCAATTTGTAGTTTATCGTCGACATCCGTCATTCACCGCTCATTATACATACAGGTATGCTCTTCTCGCTAACGCTCATTATACCATGAATCTTTGATTCATGGTCAACATTCACCGCTCGTCGAACATGCAGGCATGCTCTCCTCGCTAACGCTCATTATACCATGAATCTTTGATTCATGGTCAACATTCACCGCT